>NZ_WKKH01000003.1 GCF_009674725.1 Pedobacter petrophilus
CACAACATCATTAACCTGCTTTTCAGCCCATCCGTTTCCTCCGAAGCGGGATGCAAAGGTAGCAAAAATTACCACCATCACAAATCGATACCCCGATAAAATGAAGCCAAAACCGTAAGCAGCTGGAAATCATCGGGTAAAAATTTAAAAAAGGTAAAACATTTTGGAAAGAAGGGTGTTTTGAGGGGTTTGATCGAACGGTTATAAGGTTAGGAAGGGGTTAGAAGGCTAGTAGCGGGTATGCATTTAAGTGCAAGCGTTCACTGCTAAATATAAAGACCCGTAGCATGATGGCAAAAAGACCCTTACTCGCCTAAATGGCACCATCCCCTGAAAAGGGAAAGGACATGAATATAGAAAAAGGCCCATCCATTCAGCGCTAGATCAAATCTTAAATTAATTAACTAATACTGTCCAGTACTTAGCAGCACCAGGGTGCACGCTTCTACGGGTTCAATATTGTGTTGATCCAGGAGTTTCTCTAATTCGTCGTTTTCGGTTCCTGGATTAAAAATAACCCTTTTTGGCTTTGTTGCCAAGATATAATCATGGTATTGTGGTTGCAAAGCAGGACCTATATATAAGGTGATAGTATCAATATCATTATGAATCTGATTGGGTTTCTCAATTTCAACACCAGCAACATCACCTTTTTTAATGCCAACATTAACAATATCATGATTGAAACGTGTTAACATATGTGCTGCTTTATATGAATATCTGGAAGGATCTGGAGATGCACCTATAATTAATGTCTTTTTCATAAAAAAAATTTTTAAACTAATCTATTAAAATTTAGATAATAAGGCAATCTGGCCTGCGTGATAAGCATGATGCTGCACTAATCCGCTCACCAATTCCGAATTAGTCACGCCGGTACCCAGTGCAGGATTACGCTCGTCTACAACTACATCATCCCATTGGCTACCTTCCATTGCTTCGCACGTACGAATCAATTCTTCATTCGCTATTTTAAAATCAAAAATTATTTTTTCCCAGAATTGTGTTGTTTGACTTTCTGGGTTGGGCCAATCCCCTTTTACAGGTTCTGCGGCAGGCGCCCCTATTAAACGTGAAGTAACTTCTTCAGTCCAGGCCGTTAAGTGAAGTGCAATCTCCGCAATTGTATGTGCATTTGGAATAAAACGTACGAAAGCTTTATCCGCATTAACGTTATTTAAAGTCTGCATTACATGGTTTCCATGCCAAGCATCGCCGTTAAAGGCTTTTTTAATTTCGTTTGTGATATTAAGCATAAATAAATAACACGTCTGAGAAAATAAAGTTTTTATGATTTATTCGAGATGGCATTGGCACAATTAATCCCATCAATTGCAGCAGAAATAATTCCACCAGCATAACCAGCACCTTCCGCGCATGGATATAATCCTTTTACCTGAGGATGTTGATAGCTTTCTTTATCCCTCGGGATACGAACCGGTGAAGATGTTCTACTCTCCACCCCCACCAAAATTGCTTCATTTGTATAATAACCCTTTATCTTTTTTCCGAATACGGGTAATGCAGCCCTTAAGCTTTCTGAAACAAAACCCGGTAAGATATTATCCAGCATCACACTTTTTGTACCTGGTAAATAGGAGTTTTTTGGAAGATCTATAGAAAGTTTGTTATGAACGAAGTCTATCATCCGCTGTGCGGGAGCAACTAAATTTCCTCCGCCAGCTTCAAAAGCGAGTTTTTCTACTTCAGACTGAAAATTCAACATCCTCAATGGATCATAGCCCAAAACATCGTTTAAAGTTACCTGAACAACAGTACCTGAATTGGCAAACGGATTATTTCGTTTAGATGGCGACCAACCATTAACTACAATTTCATTATCGCCTGTTGCACATGGTGCAATAATGCCCCCCGGACACATGCAAAATGAAAACACTCCACGTGCACCAACCTGCTCTACCAAGCTATAATAAGCGGGAGGAAGAAATTCAGACCGTGTATCACAATGGTATTGAGCAGAATCAATAATTTCTTGCGGATGTTCAATCCTTACGCCCAAAGCAAATGGCTTCGCCTCGATCAATATATTTTTCCTGTTTAGCAATTCATATACATCTCTGGCAGAATGACCGGTGGCCAGGATAATGTCGTCTGCTAATAATTTTTCTTCAAAATTAATTTCTATACCTTTTACTTTTCCAAATTCAATTAGAATATCAGTCATCTGGCTATCGAACATCACCTCTCCACCTGCATTCAGAATGGTTTCTTTAATGGCGGTAATTATATGCGGTAATTTATTTGTACCAATATGCGGGCGGGCATCAATCAAAATATCTTTTTCTGCGCCGTGATCTACAAATGCCTGAAGCACTTTATTAATATCACCTCTTTTATTGGATCGGGTATATAATTTCCCGTCAGAGTATGTTCCAGCTCCACCTTCTCCATAACAATAGTTAGACTCTGTATTTACAATGCCCTGCTTATTAATGGCTGCTAAATCTCTCCGGCGCTGCTTTACATCTTTCCCGCGTTCAATAATAACTGGCTTTAAACCGTTTTCGATACATTGTAAAGCGGCGAACAATCCTGCCGGTCCGGCGCCAATAATAATTACGGGCTTTGCATCACTTACATTTGGATAATTGACCGTATTGATTTCCGGAACCGGAATTTCATCTACAAAAACCCTAACCTGTAAGCGAAAAATTACGTTTCGGGATCTTGCATCAATAGAACGTTTCAAAACATCATAAGCTTTTATACGGCTTTCATCTAGTTTTAAAACTGCGGCAAGTTTGGTTTTAATTATATCAGAATGCTCTACCTGATTTGGGAGCAACGTAATTTCGATATCTTTTTGCATAAATTAGTCAGGTTTTTATCCTGAATTAGCACAAAGGTAAATAGAAAATCTAATATTCGAACAACAGCTTAAGTTAGCTATCTATCGTTTACCTTACCTAGTATTTAAAAGAATAAATTTAGTTTGATTAAAAAATGTACTCAAATGGTCATCACTTTTATCAAAATTAGGCCATTTCCTTGCATATATCGCCTTCTACTTCTGCCTTTTCATCCTTCGCAATAATCGAACTTAACCTGCCTAAAAGTATAAAAGAATAGCTAAACAATGTAAATGCGACATAATTCGCATACAAGTTGTCAGTTTTTAGCCTAAATTGTAACAAAGGAACAGATTTTGTGATCTGATTATAAATTGAAAATTATCAGTTTGACAACTTAAGACAAAAACCATAAAAATGAAAAGATTAGTATTCGGAATTTTAGCTGCTGTAATTGCAGTTACTTCTTTGAGCTCATGCGGATATAACAGCATGGTTAAACTTGATGAGAATGTAAAATCAAAATGGGGAACGGTACAAACCCAATATCAAAGAAGAGCAGATTTAATTCCAAATCTGGTAAGCACAGTTAAAGGTGCAGCTAAATTTGAGCAGGGAACGCTAACTGCCGTAGTTGAAGCTCGTGCAAAAGCTACACAAATGACTGTTAATGCGGATGATTTAACGCCGGAAAATATTCAGAAATATCAGGCGGCACAAGGTCAGCTAAGCCAGGCATTGGGTAAATTATTATCCATTACAGAGGCTTATCCAGAATTAAGGGCTACTCAACAATTCAGTGATTTATCCGCTCAATTGGAAAGTACGGAAAATAGAATCACGGTTGCCCGTAAAGATTTTAATGATGCTGTTCAGGCCTATAACGGGAAAATCAGATCATTTCCAACTAACCTGACATCTGGTATGTTTGGTTTTAAACCAAAAGGATATTTCGAGGCTGATGCCACTGCAAAAGATGCTCCTAAAGTAGAATTCTAATTTCTAAATAATAATATTTAAGGGTAGTGTGTGTTTAATCTAATGATAAACATACACTACCCTTTTTACTTCAATTAAAACAAAATCATGTCGTTATTTTCAGATATTGAACAAGATAAAATAGCTCAGGCCATTTCAGATGCAGAAAAAGCAACTTCTGGTGAGCTGAGGATTGCTATTGATAAACATTGTGAAGGTGATCCTTACGAAAAAGCAACGGATTATTTCTCCAAACTAAACATGGATAAAACATCGCTAAGAAATGGGGTATTGATTTATCTTGCTCATGCAGACCATAAATTTGCCATCATTGGCGATTCCGGGATAAACAGAGTGGTACCAACTGATTTTTGGGAAACGACCAAAATTGCAATGACCGCTCATTTTGCCAAAGGTAACTTAGCAGATGGAATTATTGCTGGTGTGGCGCTGGCTGGCGAAAAGCTAGCCTTGTTTTTCCCTCCACAAAAAGGCGACATTAATGAATTGCCGAATAACATAGTATTTATGGATAAACCCGAAACTAAATAAACAATGAAAAAATTATTCCTTTTTTCGCTCCTCAGTTGCTTGTTTACTTTTGGTTTTGCACAAGATTTCCCAGCTAAACCCACTACGCTCGTTAACGATTACGCTAATGTTTTGTCAGCCGATCAAAAACAGGCATTAGAAACAAAGCTTGTCACCTTCAATGATTCATCTTCCACACAAATCGCAATTGCTATTCTAAAATCTGTCGGCGATTATGACATTAATGAATACGCTGTAGAATTAGGCCGAAAATGGGGTGTAGGTCAACAAGGCAAAAACAATGGCATTATGATCGTCGTGGCTGTTGGCGATCGAAAAATTTCTATACAAACCGGTTACGGCGTTGAGGGGGCGCTCCCGGATATTTATGCTAAAAGAATTATAGACAATGATATTAAGCCAAATTTTAAAGCCGGAAACTATTACGCCGGACTGGATGCCGGTACAACATCAATCATTAAATACACCAAAGGTGAATATAAGAACGACGGTCCGAAAGCATCTTCTTCAAAAAAAGGTGGGATTGGGAGTGTTTTCATCGTAATATTTATTGTTTTGGTGATTATTATTATCATGCGCAAAGGCGGTGGCGGTGGTGGAAATAGTGTAATTGGTGGTCGCGGAGCATCTAATGCATTATTCTGGGGGATGCTTTTCGGAAGCAGCGGTGGCCGTGGAGGAAATAGTGGCTGGGGAGGCGGTGGTTCTTCTGGCGGCGGTGGATTTGGCGGTTTTGGCGGAGGAAGTTTCGGCGGTGGCGGATCTAGCGGAAGCTGGTAGGAGAAGAAGTTGGTCGTTTGGCGTTTTTCGTCTATCGTTTTTCGTTACTGGTCCGTAAGTCGTTTACCATTATTGTAGCTGGTTTTAGTTATCCAGACTTAAACAGTACTAAACGTAGATCGACATTATTAAAATATAACATCATAAGAGAATGTATAGAAAGGATTTGATTACAGCTGAAATTCAGAAATTAGCAGAAGTACTTGCCCGCATTATGGGATTAAAACTCGAAGGGAAACTGGAAGATGCTCAAATAATTTTTGATGAAACTATGGAAAGGAATTTCTTGCTTCCTGTAGAGATTTTAGAAAGCGATGACTTTTCCATTTTCAAGAACTGGCTGGAAAAAGGCAATCTCTCTCCAGAGAAACTAGATTCCTTAAGCGAGTTTCTTTATTACGAGCTAGGTACCAGTTCGGAAAGAAATAAAGTTATTGCGCCAAAACTAAATTTAGTTTATCAATTTTTAGCAGATAAGCATAAGATTGTACATTTGGTAAATTTACATCGCCAGAAAACTATATAACAATATATCTAGCTGTAGTGATAGCGATTATTATTTCAATATAAGAACACATGATTATAGAAAAGTGGCAGAAAATTGCCTCTAAATATTTAGTGAGAGAGAAGTGGGCTACCTTAAGGGTAGATGAGGTAGAGCTTCCGGGTGGAATAGTTAAAGATGATTATTTCGTTTTAGAATATCCAAACTGGGCTGCCGCTGTTGCCTTAACAGAAGAGGGAAAAGTTATTATGGTACGCCAATATCGTCATGCGGCAGATATCATATCCCTGGAGGTTCCGGGTGGTGTAATAGATGGTGATGAAGGCCCGGAGGCTGGTGTGAAAAGAGAGTTGCTGGAGGAAACTGGTTATACTTTTAAAACCTGCAAACTTGTAGCGGAGCTTTATCCAAATCCCGCTACCTCAAATAATAAAACCTTCACTTATGTATTAACTGGCGGAGTTAAAACCCATGAGCAACATTTAGATGAACATGAAATCTTAAATGTTGAAGAATATTCAATTGATGAAGTGAAACAGTTATTAAAAGAAAACCAAATTGCCCAATGCATTCACGTGTCTGCATTACACTATGGCCTGGCAGAATTGGAAAAAATGGGTTTGTAAGCAATTATAAATTATTATAAAGTAAAAAGTCCTGATGAAAATCAGGACTTTTTTTTGTAATCTATATTTCGATTAGCATTAGATTTAAGTATAATCTAACTCATTTTCAATTTCTTCTGAATATCGTGTACGTAAGCTTTGAATTTTTTATCTGTATCGATTAAATCTTCTACCGTTTGGCAAGCATAAATTACAGTACTATGATCGCGGCCACCAAAGAAAGCACCAATTGTTTTTAATGATGATTTGGTATGGCTTTTAGACAAATACATTGAAATTTGACGGGCTTGTACAATTTCGCGTTTACGGGTTTGAGATTTTACCATATCTACCGGTACCTCAAAATACTCACAAACCAATTTTTGAATGTATTCCATCGAAATTTCTTTCGTTGTATTTTTAATAAAGTTCTTCAACATCTGTTTAGCTAACGCTAAATCGATCTCTTTCTTATTTAAAGTAGCCTGAGCAAGCAATGAAACCATGGCTCCTTCCAACTCCCGAACATTGTTATCGATATTGTGTGCCACGTACTCTACTACTTCACCCGGTAACTCAATACCATCTGCATACATCTTCTTTCTTAAGATAGCAATACGCGTTTCTAAATCAGGGATTTGCAAATCTGCAGATAAACCCCATTTAAACCGACTTAACAAACGCTCTTCTAAACCAGCTAAATCTTTAGGCGCTTTATCAGATGTTAAAATAACCTGTTTGCCTGACTGGTGTAAATGGTTAAAAATATGGAAGAAGATATCCTGAGTTTTCTCTTTACCAGCAAAGTTATGCACATCATCCATAATGATCACATCCATTGCCTGGTAGAAATTAACGAAATCGTTAATTGTATTATTTTTTAGTGAGTCTACAAATTGCTGACAGAATTTCTCACAGCTTACATAGATAACCAGTTTATCTGGCATGCTGCGTTTAATCTCATTACCAATTGCCTGTGCAAGGTGAGTTTTACCTAAACCTACACCGCCATAAATCATTAACGGGTTAAATGATGTACCACCTGGTTTAGCAGCTACAGCATAACCTGCAGAGCGGGCTAAACGGTTGCAATCTCCCTCTATGTAGTTTTCAAAAGTGTAATTTGCGTTTAATTGTGGATCAACATTTAGCTTTTTTAATCCAGGAATAATGAAAGGATTTTTAATGTCCTTATTGATTGAAACCGGAATTGGCATTGACTGTACTTTAGCCTCTGCTCCATTTCCGTTTGAGGGCATGTTTGTGGTATAAGGATTACCGCTATTAGATGATTTATCCACAACGATATTATATTCCAACCTGCCGTCCTCACCAAGTTGTTTTTTTACTGTCTTACGTAGCAAGCCTACGTAGTGTTCTTCAAGCCATTCGTAAAAGAACAAACTTGGCACCTGTATGGTTAAAACCTTACCTTCTAATTTAAGGGCTGTGATAGGCTCGAACCAGGTTTTGAAACTTTGGGTCGGGATGTTATCCTTAATAATTTGAAGACAGTTCTTCCACACTTCTGTACAAGTTTTTTCCATTGCGATTTCTATAATTTATTGATTTCCAGGGCCATTTGGACTATACTGGATGGTCCGTTTCGGGATTACGAATATTGAGAAAATTATCAACATTTTAAACAAAAACTTCAAATAAATCGTAACCTACTGACAGGTAATACCCTAACCTAGTTAACCTCAATTTTTTATGTTGATAACTATTTACTAACATCGTTTATCAACATTTTAATATAAAAGAAGCTAACATTCCATCATTGATTCAATCAGCATTGTGGGAGCAAATTCCAAGCCACCTTCAAATCAGATTTGTTATATTTTGTAGTTTTTATCTTTCATAAAACTCAAACTCCTGATTATCAAGCATTGGTATAAAAGTTCTTTTTCTATTCATCTTTCAAACACAGTTTAAGCTTAAAATTTCTTTTTCTAAATATTGATTTGCACCTGTAAATAAGCAATTTCTGCTACCTGTATTCTCCAAAGGTTTTGCGCAATACATCAGAAATTTCTCCAAGAGTTGCATATTTTTCTACTGCATCTATGATTAATGGCATTAAATTTTCAGTTCCGTTTGCACCAACTTCCAACAAACTTAACGCCTTTTGAATAGCAATGTTATCCCGGGTACTTTTCAGATCAGTTAATTTATCTGTCTGAAGTTTCCGAATGGAATCATCAATATTAAAGACTTCGGTTATCCCTTCCTCCTGCTGGGTAAACTTATTTACACCAACGGAAACCTGTTCTCCGGTCTCTATTTCTTTTTGATATTGATAAGCTGAGCTTGCAATCTCATTTTGCATATAATCACTTTCAATGGCCTTTACTGATCCGCCCATTGCATCTATTTTATCGATATACAACCAGGCCGCAGCTTCTACTTCGTCTGTGAGGTTTTCTATAAAAAACGAACCCGCTAAGGGATCTACCGTATCTGTGACTCCACTTTCAAACCCAATGATTTGTTGTGTACGCAAGGCTATTTTTGCCGCAGCCTCAGTTGGTAAAGACAGTGCCTCATCGTAACCATTGGTATGCAGGGATTGCGTACCGCCTAAAACGGCAGCCATAGCCTGGTTTGTTACGCGTATTACGTTATTAAGGGGCTGTTGGGCTGTTAGTGTAGAACCTCCGGTTTGCGTATGAAAGCGAAGCATTTGTGCTTTTGCATCTGAAGCGCCAAGTTCTTTTGTAATTTTTGCCCACATTCTTCGGGCTGCCCTGAATTTGGCAATCTCTTCAAAAAAATTGTTATGGCAATTAAAGAAAAATGAAAGTCGTTTTGCGAAAATATTAATCTCAAGCCCCTTTTCTATCGCCGCTTTAAGATAGGTTTTACCATTTGCCAGGGTAAAAGCTAACTCCTGTACGGCACTAGAACCAGCTTCACGAATATGGTAACCGGAAATGGAGATGGTATTCCACTTTGGAACTTCCTGACAACAAAACTCAAAAATATCAGTGATTAATCGCATAGACTGCTTAGGCGGATAAATATATGTTCCCCTTGCGGCGTATTCCTTTAGGATATCGTTCTGAATGGTTCCTGAAATTTGCTTTAAATCTGCTCCCTGTTTTTTGGCCAGCGCGATATACATTGCCAGTAAAATAGATGCAGTTGCATTTATGGTCATTGAAGTCGTGATATCTTTCAGCTGTATTCCATCAAAAAGTATTTCTATATCCTTTAACGAATCTATTGCAACCCCAACTTTTCCCACTTCTCCATCGGCCATTTCATGATCGGAATCATAACCGATTTGCGTAGGTAAATCAAAAGCTACCGATAAGCCGGTAGTGCCCTGAGCCAATAAATAATGGTAGCGTTTATTTGATTCTTCGGCTGTAGAAAACCCAGCATACTGCCGCATGGTCCACAAACGGCCACGATACATATCTTTTTGAATGCCCCGTGTGAAAGGAAATTCACCTGGTTTTTCTTCCAGTGGCTTTGCCGAAGTATAAAGTTCTTTAATTTCTATCCCAGAAGTAGTGGTATGTTTTTTATCGCCCATATTTGGTTAATTGATCATTAGTTACCAGCCAAATTCCTCATTTGCCAGCGGGTTACAGTTGATGTTAAAAGATCAACTGGCAATAAAATTACCAAAAGATTAAAATAATCTTTGAATATCCTTTTTGACCAACTCGATGGTTAAATCGTAAGGATTTTCATCAATACCAGCCATGTGTGTTAAAATTGCTTTGCTTAATTCTATCCCATTCGCATCTGCAGGCAAACCACCAACAGCATTATTAATCATTGCAATTGTATCATCCTTTAATTTACGAACAACATTCCAGGTAATACTATCAACATATAATTGTTGCGTAATGTTATGTTGATATTCTGATTTTACTTCATTCAATATACCTGCCTGAAGAGTTGAAATCCCAATTCCCTGCTGATGTAAACGCACCAATAGATTAGCAGGATTGATCCGGTCTGTAAAAATGATTAATCGTTCATGCGCCTGTAAACGTAAAGGCAACAGGTGCGCCCTGCTTTCTTTGTTTAACTCAATTTCTTTTAAATTAAAAAACCGCTGTATATCGTTCTTTAAAATGTAATATACGCCCATTAAGGCCATAAAAATGCCTGCAAATAAGATAACTACGTCAGTTAAGATCTGTTGGATGTTCATAGGTATTGTTTAAATACGGTAATTTTCCCTAACCGTTGAAAGCAAAAATGTGCATTATTATTTATATTTGTAACAGATAAAATTTAAATAGATATGAGCACAACAGTTGATACCACATTTGCACCGGTTACTTTCTCTGAGGGAGCATCTAAAGAACTATATAAATTAAAAGATCAGCAGGAGATTGGCGAGAATTATGGCTTACGCGTTGGCGTTGAAGGCGGTGGTTGCGCAGGAATGAATTATATTTTAGGTTTCGATCAAAAGAAAGATGGCGACCAGGAATTTTTTATCGATGGGATTAAAGTTTTTATGAATAAAGCGCATCAAATGTACTTAATGGGCATGATGATCGACTGGCAGGATGGATTAAATTCACGTGGTTTTACTTTTGTAAACCCTAATGCAACCAGTACCTGCGGTTGCGGAACAAGCTTCTCTGCATAAAAAAAATATTATTGTAACATAAAGTATAGTCCCCTTGTCTAAACATCGGGACTTTTTTTATTTCTACACCTAGAAGTTAAGGAATAGGTATAGCGTTTAAGATTAATTATCTTGATCCCCATACTAAATACTTTACACGCAGCAAATGAACTACAGAGAAAACATCAGACTGGCATTAGAATCCATTAAGGGTAACCGTTTGCGCACCATGCTTACTGCCTTAATAATTGCTATCGGCCTAATGGCACTCGTTGGAATTCTGACAACTCTTGATGCGGTGAAAAAAAGTATGACAGATGCTTTTAGCAGCATGGGAGCCAATTCTTTTACGATTAGAAACCGTGGCACAGGTATCAGGATTGGAAACGGGAAGAGACCGAAACCCTTTAAATCCATCCGTTATGAGGATGCAATTAAGTTTAAAGACAGCTTAAATGCACCTGCAACTGTTGCGGTGAGTGTAGTTGCCAGTGGAGGTTCTACCATAAAATATGGTAATTTAAAAACCAACCCTAACATTAATGTACAAGGCATTGATGAAAATGGTCTTGCATCTCAGGGTTTAAATCTTTCTGAAGGAAGAAATTTTGGCGCTTCTGAAGTAAAGATGGGAAATAACGTTTGCATTGTAGGTGGCGAAGTGGTAACCCGGCTTTTCAAAGATACCGACCCTATGGATAAGTTAATTAACGTAGGTAATAACCGTTTTAAAATTGTTGGGGTTTTAGAGAAAAAAGGTTCGAGCATGGGTTTTAGCGGAGACAGGGCGGTTTATGTTCCCTTATTAAAAGCGAAGCAGATTAATGCAAATGCCAATCCATCGTACACGATTACTGTTATGGTATCTGACAATAATGATCAGGAAAATGTAATTGGAGAATCATCAGCTTTATTTAGAAATATCCGAAAAGTTAAGGTTAAGGAACCTAATAATTTTGAAATTACGAAGAGTGATGCCATTGCACAGACCTTATTTGAAAACCTGGCTTTTGTTGCTGTAGGCGGAATAGCGATTGGAATCATCACCTTAATTGGCGCATCAATAGGTTTGATGAATATCATGCTGGTTTCTGTAACCGAACGAACAAGAGAAATTGGAATTAGAAAGGCCATTGGCGCCAATCCTAAAGTGATTCGCAGACAATTTCTTATTGAGGCTGTTGTCATCTGTTTAATGGGTGGCGCATTAGGAATTTTCCTGGGAATTGTTTTAGGTAATATCATATCCCTGGCCATGGGTGGAGCATTCCTCATCCCCTGGGCATTTATTTTAGGCGGATTTGTGCTCTGCGTTGGCGTAGGAATTCTTTCGGGTTATTATCCTGCCAAAAAAGCATCAAGACTAGACCCTGTGGAGGCATTAAGATACGAGTAAGCCTCGGTTATTTTAGTTTCGACTGACTTAAGAACAGAACAATATCTTAAATAAAAACATTGTTTAATTGGTGCTGACTCAACAATTGCTGCATCAGCGGCGTATACAAACTTTCTTCGAGGGCAGCGGCATGTTTGAGATGATGCATATCGCTGCCTATGAAATCCACAAGGTGGAATTCAATCATTTCTTCTGCCGCATTTTTTGCACCAGATCCGTAATAACCGGTTAAGGCAATAGAATTCATTTGAAGCAAGCAACCCATTTCGCTAATTTGATGTAAACTTTCGATGGAATTATAAAAATACGGATAGCGCTCCGGGTGTGCCAATACAGGCTGAAATCCGGCATCCTGAATAATCTTAATAAAATCTAAAAGATTTGGTGGCGCATTGATGTAGGAAAGCTCAAAAAGCAAATATTCTTTTCCAAATGTTAAAACTTCCTTTTGTCTTACTTTCTTTTCCAGTGTTTCATCCAGGTAGTATTCAGCGGCAGCATCTACTTCCAGATCAAGCTGGATATCGCTGAGCCCTTTCCTTAAAATATCAAGTCCGCGATTAATAGTATCAGGCGTATTCCTGAAATAATCCGCCATGATATGAGGTGTAGCAATCAGCTTTTTAAATCCAAGCGCTTTAAAACGTTTAGCCAATTGAATAGAATCGTTTAACGTCTGGGCTCCATCATCTATTCCTGGAATAATATGCGAATGCATATCTACCCCAATATTGGAGAAATTAAATTCGGGTACTATTCTCTTTTTTTTAAATAATCCGAACATCACAATAGTTCTTAATTTATTTCTTTTGGAAGATTTGACGCCTCAGCCGATGAAGCTAATTTAGAAGAATAGATTTTATGGAGCAAATTATTTAAGTCTTCACTTAAATCAAATTGTAAATCCTCATGCAATTTCTTGTACTTATTAATGGTTACAGCTACCGTTTTTAAGTAAAATGTAGAAAATAAAATCATATAATCCCGGTAGCCCAATGTAGACTTTCTGAAATCAAAAGGCACCATATTTAAAATAAAGATCTTCAGTTCAACCTCCCCAACCGGATCTTTAGTCACCTTGTAAAAATGATTTACAGAAGTAATCATTTTTCGTACTTTAACTAAGCCTTCCTTCGCATTTAGCTTTTTTAAATCGGCTATTTGTGCTTCTACATCGGCTTTGATTTGCTCTTTCCTATTCTCCAGGTCAATGTTATCTTCCAGTAATTTATAATGAAGGTGTTCGGTAAGCACTTTGTCTTTTGCAACTAAACGCAATAATAACCTGTCTTTTTCCTTTACGGGCAAGTCTGTTATTGCATTTTTTAAATCTTTGTGCTCCGATAGTTTCATCTAAAACGGGTTAGCCTTGATGTATTTTTCCCATTCCCAGGCAGATCTCATCATCTCATTGATATCCAAAGATGCTTTCCAGCCTAATTCCTCATTAGACTTTGTTACATCACCGTAAATTTGAACGATATCTCCGGCTCTCCTTGGACCAAGGTTATAATCAAGTTTCTCTCCGTTAACACTTTCAAAGGCTGAAATGATTTCTAAAACTGAAGATCCTTTTCCGGTTCCGATATTAAAAACATCATAATTTGAAGAAGTTTCTTTCTGCTCTAGCTTTTTTATTGCGGCTACATGTGCTTTTGCCAGGTCTACCACATGAATATAATCACGAATAGCAGAACCATCCGGAGTATCATAATCATTGCCGTAAACTGTAATTGGCCCGCGTTTCCCAATAGCAGATTGCGTAATAAAAGGAACCAGATTCGCTGGAACACCATTTGGCAACTCACCGATTAACGCCGTTTCATGTGCACCTACCGGATTAAAATAACGTAAAGCGATTACATTCAGCTCTGGCGTTACTGCTGCAGTTTCAGCTAAAATCTCTTCTGCAACCTGCTTGGTATTTCCATATGGAGATTCTGCCTTTTTAACAGGGGCAGCCTCTGTAACCGGTAAGCTATCGGGTTGCCCATAAACCGTACAGGAAGAGGAAAACACAAAGTCAATCTTTCTGTTAAATGAGGTCAACAGGTTAATTAAGCCATAAAAATTATTTTTATAATATTTTAAGGGCTGCTGAACAGATTCGCCGACAGCTTTTGATGCCGCAAAATGGATAATCCCGGTAACATCTGTCTGGGCTGCAGCAAATTCTTTAACTGCATTTTCATCCCGAAGGTCAATTTCATTAAAATCAAACCACTTCCCGGTAATGGCATGCAGCTGAGTTAAAATTTTAATATTCGAATTAGACAAGTTATCAACAATGACAACCTCGTAACCTGCATTATGCAACTCTACAACGGTATGCGAACCTATATATCCCGTTCCACCGGTAACTAATATTTTTGACATCTTAACGGTTAAATGTGGTAAAATCTTTATGCTCTATCTTTTCTAAGGCCTCTGCCGGCAAAGATTTGAAATACTCATAAGTAATTCTCAAACCTTCAGCACGCCCTACTTTTGGCTCCCATCCTAAAATTTCCCGGGCCTTTGTAATATCCGGACGTCTTTGTTTTGGATCATCCTGAGGAAGTTCTCTATATACTATTTTCTGTGAGGTACCGGTAAGTTTGATGATTTCTTCGCAAAACTGCTTAATGGTAATCTCATCGGGATTACCAACATTTACAGGCTGAGCATAATCACTCATGAGTAAACGGAAAATCCCTTCAATTAAATCATCTACATAGCAAAACGAACGTGTTTGACTTCCATCTCCAAATACCGTTAAATCTTCACCCCTTAAAGCCTGCCCGATAAAAGCAGGTAAAACGCGACCGTCATTAAGTCGCATTCTTGGTCCGTAAGTGTTAAAAATTCTAATGATTCTGGTTTCTACACCGTGGAAGGTATGGTATGCCATGGTAATGGCTTCCTGGAAACGTTTCGCCTCATCGTAAACACCACGCGGACCAACAGGATTTACATTACCCCAGTATTCTTCTGGCTGAGGATTTACACTTGGATCTCCATAAACTTCTGATGTAGATGCAATTAACATCCTCGCGCCTTTATTTCTGGCCAGACCTAAAAGATTGTGCGTACCTAATGAACCTACTTTTAAAGTTTGAATTGGAATTTTAAGGTAGTCGATAGGACTAGCCGGAGAAGCAAAATGAAGAATATAATCCAGTTTACCGGGGATGTGCACGAATTTAGAAACATCATGATTGTAAAACTCGAAGTTCTCTAACTTGAAGAGGTGTTCGATGTTTGCCATATCTCCGGTAATCAGATTATCCATTCCGATAACATGATAATCTTCTTTAACAAAACGATCACAAAGGTGGGAACCTAAAAATCCGGCTGCACCTGTAATCAAAATTCTTTTTCGAAACCCTGAATCCCCCAAAGGAGATTTTTCCTGTCTTTCGCTCATATTTATTTTAATATTATCTTTCCGTTAGTTGCTTCGCGTTTATCCTTTGCAGCTACGGGGTTAATAATTTTCTGCCAATACTGTTATAATAATAGCCAAGATCGATCATTTTTTGCAAATCGTATAAATTTCGACCGTCAAAAATCACTTTATTTTTCAAAACCTTATCTATTTTTTCAAAATCCGGATTACGAAATACCGACCATTCTGTTGCAATCAGCAATGCATCTGCATCTACCAGGGCCTCATATTGGTTTTTGGCATATTTCACCTTGTCTCCAATAATGCCTGCTACGTTTTCCATCGCTTCGGGATCAAATACGGTAACGGTAGCACCATTTTCAATTAAAGCATTGATAATATATAAAGCCGGAGCTTCGCGAATATCATCAGTTTCTGGCTTAAAGGCTAGCCCCCAAAGTGCAAAATGCTTTCCTTTAATATCATTTTTATAATATTTAAGCACCTTATCTACCAAGATAGTTTTTTGTCGTTCGTTAACTTCCATTACAGATTTCAGAATCTGAAAATCATATTCGTAATCATCAGAAGATTTAACCAAGGCCTGAACATCCTTAGGAAAACAAGATCCTCCGTAGCCGACTCCAGGGAAAAGAAAACGTTTACCAATCCGCTCATCCGATCCAATTCCTTTTCTTACGGCATCTACATCAGCCCCTACCAGTTCACAAAGGTTTGCCACCTCATTCATGAAGGTAATTTTTGTAGCAAGAAAAGAGTTTGCGGCATATTTTGTTAGTTCAGAAGAACGCTCATCCATAAATAAAATGGGGTTGCCCTGGCGAACATACGGACCATAAAGCTCAGCCATTAGTTTTTTAGCCCTTTCGCTTTTTGTACCTAATACCACCCGATCCGGCTTCATAAAATCATCAACTGCAACACCTTCTCTCAAAAATTCCGGATTGGAAACCACATCTACTTCAATGGAAGTATGTTCCTGAAAAACGGCTTTTACCTTATCTGCTGTACCAACTGGCACTGTAGACTTATTTACAATCACTTTATATTCTGTAATCAGCTTAGAAATATCTTTTGCCGCACCTAGAATGTACGACAAGTCAGCAGCCCCATCTCCTCCTGGAGGCGTAGGTAATGCCATGAAAATGATTTGGGCATCTTTCACTGCATCAGCAAGATTGGTGGTAAAAGTTAACCGGCCTTGTGCAATATTTCTATGAAAAAGCAGGTCCAATCCAGGCTCATAAATCGGCACCTCGCCGTTTTGCATTTTCTTTACCTTTGTTTCATTTATGTCGACACAGATGACGTCGTTTCCGGTTTCTGCTAAACAAGTTCCGGTAACTAAACCTACGTATCCGGTACCAATAACGGCTATTTTCATATATTCTTAAGCTTTTTAAATATATTCGTTTTATCTTGCCACGAAGATATGAAATTACACTTATGCT
Organism: Pedobacter petrophilus; assembly: GCF_009674725.1. Lineage (GTDB taxonomy): Bacteria > Bacteroidota > Bacteroidia > Sphingobacteriales > Sphingobacteriaceae > Pedobacter > Pedobacter petrophilus. Next base: position 17,063 of record NZ_WKKH01000003.1, read on the forward strand.
TTTGCTTTACACAGCCGGAATTCAGATTTACGTTCTAATAATAAGGATCTTTTCCCTCTTTAATGCCAAGGCTAAACTTTTCATTAATGGCCGTAAAGATGTTTATGAACAAATCGCAGCGCGGATAGATGCTACGCAAAAACACATCTGGTTTCATTTTGCATCTTTAGGAGAGTTTGAGCAAGGCAGACCTGTTTTGGAAAAATTAAAGGAGAAATATCCGACGAAGAGAATTGTAGTTACTTTCTTTTCACCATCCGGATATGAAATCAGAAAGAATTATGCCTTAGCTGATGTATTTTACCTCCCCATAGATTCGAAAAGCAATGCAAAGCGCTTTATCGATGCCATAAATCCGGAAATGGCCATATTTACTAAATATGAATTTTGGCATTATTATTTCAAAGTGCTTCATAACCGTTCCATTCCTTTATATGTAATTTCAGGTATTTTCAGACCCGGACAAGCTTTTTTTAAATGGTATGGTGGCTTTTATCGTAAAATCTTATCATCCGTTACTTACTTCTTTGTTCAAAATCAGGAAAGTGAAAGGTTATTAAAATCCATTGGAATAAATCAGGTAATCATCAATGGCGATACCCGTTTTGACCGGGTTTTCGAAAATGCCCAAACCCCTGGAAAGTTAGATTTGATTGAAAAATTTATAGGCCATTGCCCTGCGCTAATTTGTGGCAGTACCTGGCCTGAAGATGAAAAATTACTCTCGGCTTTGCCGGAAAAATATCCGGATTGGAAGTTCATTATAGCACCACATGAAATTCACGATAGTCACATCGAAAGTATAGAGAAAGAGTTTCCGGCTGGCAGTTTACGGTTTTCGGTTTTCAGTTCTGCTAATCAAACGCTAAATGCTAAACACCAAACCCTTATTATCGATAACATTGGTATGCTTTCGTCTTTATATCAATATGGAAAGGTAGCTTACATTGGTGGTGGTTTTGGTGCTGGAATTCACAACACGTTAGAAGCTGCGGCATTTGGTTTACCGGTGATTTTTGGTCCTAAATACGATAAATTTCAGGAAGCAAAAGATTTGATTGCTATCGGTGCAGCGAAGACAATTACTACAGATGCTGAACTTATTGAAGCTTTTGAGCAATTAAAGATGAATAATGCCACGGCAAACGCAGCGAAAAAATATGTAGAAGATAAAAAAGGTGCTACAGATCAGATCATTTCGATGATTACGAAATAAGCTTAGCCTTTGCTATTTCCTCAACAATTTCAGAGATTTCCTGATCTATCGAAACCACGAAAACATCTGGCTCATCACTTTGCGGCTCTTCTAAGGTTTCAAATTGACTTTCTAGCAAACTTGATGGCATATATTGATGAGATCTTTTAGAAATCCGGTCATAAATTAACTCAAAACTCCCTTGTAGGTACACAAAACGAATAGTTTCATTTTCTTTTCTCAATAAATCTCTATAGGCTTTTTTGAGTGCAGAACAGGCTATAATGCAACTTGTTCCCTCCGTTACGTGCCGATGTCCAACCTTAGCAATCAGCGCTAACCAATCTTGCCGATCTGCATCAGTAAGTGGAATACCCGCAGCCATTTTATCTACGTTTCTTTGAGCGTGTAGGTTGTCGCCATCGATAAATTCAGCATGGATGGCCGGAGCAAGCGCTCTACCGATAACCGTTTTACCACTTCCGGAAACTCCCATTAAAATTATAAAACCTGCCATCTATTTTATTTTATCATATCAGCCAACGCCTCAATAAATACCGGGCTGTCGTTTAAACTTTCTACCAACTGCACATGTTCGCCACCTAGGGCTTTAAATTCTTCATGGTATTCTACCGTAATTTCATAAAGTGTTTCCAGGCAATCGGCCACAAAAGCAGGACTAAAAACCAACAAACGTTTTTTACCTTCTGCTGCTAATTTCTTTAACACATCAGTAGTGTAAGGCTGTACCCATGGTTCTTTTCCCAGTCGCGATTGGAAGCAAACGGTGTATTGATCTCTTGTTAGACCTAATTCTTTTGCAATTAAGCGGGCAGTATCATGCCCCTGAGCAGAGTAACAAAATTTATTGGTATCATTTAAAGTCTGACAACAATCTGCAGTTTTTAAACAATAGCTTCCCGTATGATCGCATTTTAAAAGCTGGCGTTCAGGTAATCCGTGAAAGCTAAAAAGCACATGATCAAAATCTTCTACCTTATGTTTTCTTGCATTTTCTGCAAACACCTTTATCATCAATTCATTATCATGAAAGGAATTAACAAATGAGATTGGCGGTACGGTTTGCCATTTACTTACAAGCTCCATTACCAGCTGCATTACCGAACCCGAACTGGCAGAAGCATATTGTGGAAACATTGGAATAACCTGAATACTCTCTACCAAACCTGCCTTTAGATTGGATAATGCGGTTGCAATAGAGGGACTCTGGTAGCGCATCGCCAGTTCTACATGGTAATCATTACCCAATCTCTCCTGCAACATTTTAGCTTGTAAACGGCTATAATATAGTAGTGGAGACCCATTTTCGTTCCAGATTTCTTTATACAATTTAGCTGTTTTAGGACTCCGGAAAGGAACAATGATTCCTTTAACCAATAGTGTTCTGTTCAACTTAGGAATATCAATTACCCGCTCGTCCATCAAAAACTGATCAAGATATTTTCTAACGTCAGCCGTTTCCGGACTATCAGGTGTTCCTAAATTTACAAGTAAAATTCCCTTTTTGCTCATTGATAAAAATATGTTTCGTTGCGCAAATATCGCGTTTTTATTATCTTTTACCTATCGTTAAAATGTGATGCTGGCATTTTTTAGTCAAGAAAAAGTAGTATTTGCCTATCGCTGTAAGTCTTGAACAGCGGATAGATAAGGATTTCCCAGTAAAGGCATGGAGATCGAAATAGAATTATTTATCCTTTTGTTTTATATAATTGCCACCATGGTGTGCCTGGCTTTTGATGGTGCTCTAAGTGATATCCAAAAAAATAGCAGGTAAAAAAAGCAATCAAATGATTTTTTTGCAGTGTTGAAGAGTGATATTCATTATCGTGTTCTCCTTTGTGTGGCAGGTATGTTCCAAAATAAAACAATTGGAAAGTGCTCAACAACGATGGCAAGACCCAAAACAGTAAAAGGTTTTTCTGGTCGATCCAGATTTGCAAAATGTTAAAAGCGAGGGCCATAATTACAAGCTGAATAACGGTTACATAATTCAGCATGAACCTTAAATACCATTTCCAGAAACCATGAGGTGCAAAGTCAGGGTCTTCTTCAGTATGCACATGACTATGGTGCTTATGGTGTTTGGAATATAATTGATTATAGAAAAAGCCGGCGTAGAGGAATACAGAAAGGTAACCAATAAAATTATTAATCGTTTTATTTGGAGAGATTGTACCGTGCATGGCATCATGCGCGGTAATAAACAAACCCGTATATAGGTGCATTTGAACGAAAATCATCAGGTAAACCAGCGGATTACTCCAGGCGAAATTCCAGCGCAACAGGAAAAAAAGGGACGTAAACCATATAGCAATTACCGCTACTGCAACTAGAACCCCTAAATACGCCTGATTTGTTTTCAAATGAACAATATTAAATGTTTACAATATAAATAAACAGTTAACGCTAAAGAAAGTTAGGAAAATAAAGCGTTAAAATTGTTCTAAAGCATTTTTCACTTTTTCCATTAGCCACATTGGAGTAGAGGTAGCCCCGCAGATGCCAACTTTGTCGTTTTCTGCAAACCAGCTTAAATCCAACTCTTCGAGGTTTGAAATGAAGTATGATTGATTGTTAAATTTCTTACATACATCATAAAGTACTTTTCCGTTAGATGATTTCTTGCCTGAAACGAAAATGATCTTGTTATAATGACTTACAAAATTTTCCAGTTCCTGATATCGGTTGGATACTTGCCTGCAAATGGTATCATTCGCTTTCACCTCATAGCCGCGACTCAGCAATTCATCTTTGATGTGATAAAATTTATCGGTACTTTTTGTGGTTTGACTATAAAGGGTAAATTTCGAAGGTAATTCAACATGATCCAGCTCTGCTAAATCTTGAAAAACAATTGCTTTTCCATCTGTTTGACCCTGTAAACCAATCACTTCAGCGTGACCATGTTTACCAAAAATCAAAATCTGCTCATCATCATCGTGAGAGTTCTTGATTCTGTTTTGCAATTTTAACACTACCGGACAAGAGGCATCGATCAGCGTAAGGTTATTTTCTAAAGCCAGCTGATAAGTTGATGGTGCCTCGCCATGCGCCCTGATTAAAACCTTTTCGTTTCTTAAGTTTTGTAAAACCTCATGATCGATAATCTTTAATCCGCGTTTTGTTAAGCGCTCCACCTCTTCATCATTGTGAACAATATCACCCAGACAATATAAATAACCTTCATTATCTAAAATATCCTCGGCCATTTCGATAGCGTAAACCACACCAAAACAAAACCCCGATGATTTATCTATATTGACTTCTAAGTTTAAATTGTTCATTAATTTAATTTACAGCTAAATTACCGTACAAAATTACGTAAAAATATTTGTTCCGGTTGTCATGTACAAGACAACAAAAAACACCAGTTGAGAGGTAAACATGGCTGTTCCAATATATTTTTGCTGTTTAAGGTCTAAGGCATAATAAAACTTCAATAATATAATAGATACGATAAACCAGGCCATGTAGTTTTGAAGCGGAATTTCGTGCCAATCCCATTGCCAGTAATCAAATTTCATGGCAACCGGCTCCATAAAAAAATCAAAAGTAATGAGCATTAATGCTCCGACCAGGGAGGCTAAAATACTGTTCCTTATCTTAAAACCCTTCACCATCTGGCCGATGCTGAAAATCAGAATGACCCAGTTAATCCCCATCAATAAAGGTACTGCAGCAATTTTATAACCTAAAGTATCTCCATAGTAATAACGCCCGAAAATTTTACCCGTATGTACGCCAAGAACTTCTACCAGCCAGCCGCACAAGAAAACGCCACAAACAAACAATAGAAGTCGTTTAACATTACCCACATAGGTATAAACAATGATGGCAAACATTAAAAGCAGGTGAAACGGCACCATCTTCATGAAGTAGGACTGCAGCGTTGGAATTAAAAAACCGGCTAAGCCAACCACATGGAAAATGACAATTACCACGACTGCAATCTTTTTTATTTTTAAATCGCCTTGATCGATCTGCCCTTCCATGTGCCTGTTTTAAATATGTGTTGTATAATGGATAAAAATGAGATTATTAAGAAGAAAAACATCTGGAAAGGATGAAGAATCAAATTGACTAAAACATTCTGACCTGATAAATAGGAAATCATTATTCTGCTTAAAAAAATTAATGTTAATGGTAATACAAGCAAAGAGATATTAAAGTTTAACAATAAAATTAACGGCCCTATGGTAACCAAAAGCTGGTAAAGTAGTAAGATAATCACGTTATTACCAAAACCTGCAAGTAAATTTTTACTAAAGCCATGTAAACTTTCATCCAGGTTTTTATACATCCGGCAGTAAATCAATCCATTGCCTAATAAAGCCTCCCCATTAAATTTTTGAAGTTTTACGGCTTTCATAATCTCCACATCTTCTACCACCTTGTTCTTTACCCGTTCATGCCACTGATTTTCCTTATAATTATTGGCCTTAAAAAACATGCACTGTCCGCTTGCTGCAGAAAACGCAGGATTGTCAGAAAATTTAACCAATCTTAATGGCAACAGATTTAATAATATGAAGTGCATTAACGGAATAGTAAGCCACTCGCCTGCCGATTTCATTACCTGATTAGTAAAAATACTGAGCAATGCCAGGTTACCAAGCTCCATCCGGCTAATCAGGCTATTGATAAAACCTCTTTTAATGGTTTCGTCTGCATCTACAAAAAGTAGATATTTTCCTTTTGCCAGCGCCGCCAATTGATAGCAGGCGTAATTTTTACCAAGCCAGCCTTTTGGGAGTTCATTTCCACGTGCTACACGAAACTGAGGATTTTGATTTGAAAAAGCAGCTACCCTGTCATAGGTTTGATCACTGCTGTTATCATCCAATACAATAACTTCAAAGTTTTTATAATCCTGGCTTTTTATCGATTCGAGCAATTGAATGATGTTTTCTTCCTCATTACGGGCAGGGATTAAGATGGATACAAAATCATCGTAATGTTTGATCACCCTGGGCAACTTCGGATTGGAAAGAAAGTTGAAAACCGTGACCGAAAAACGGATCACCAGGAAAATTAAAACGGCATAAATAAAAATGGTCATTCAGTAATTTGTGTTTGTTTAACAACTGACTGATCGTAATGTTTATTATAGGCGCTTTTTAACAACTGCAGACTCATGTACTCTTCGCTTTCCCAGTTCTGAAGGTAGGTATGCGCTGTTGGTTTCCGAGTGGAAAAATAATCCACAAATGTTGCCGCAAATATGATATTCAATCTCTTCTGACTGGATTTGATGATTTGCATAACTCCTTTTTCAAAAGTGATATTTTTCAAATGATTGGAATGTAATTTACCCTGAGGGAAAATGAGCACTAAATTATTTTTATCATCCAGTAATTGGCCTGCATAATTCAGCATTCCCAAAACATCTTTCCCGGTGTGTGCTGCGGCAAATGCTCCGAGATACTTTAAAAAACCAACTTTACCATAATTTTCAGCATTTACTAAAACATGGAACTGCTTTTTAAAAAACTTCTTATTGATGTAGAAAATGAAAAAGCCATCCCACCAGCTAAAATGATTGGCCAAAATTAAAATTGATGCATTCGCCTTGATGTCGATATTATTATATTTAAGACTTGCAAAATCTTTTTTAATGATATACTCAATGTACCAGGAGAAAAAGCGATAAATTAAATTGTTTTTTCGAGGATGGTACATGTTGGAAAATTGCAAAAAAATGAGGTGAATTGCAAATTTAGCTCAACCGAAAGACGAAAACAACCGATTTTAACCTCAAATTGGAGTTAATTTCTCCTTAAATAAAAACTAAAACCTTCCCGCACTGATCTATATAAATGTGAGGTTCATATAAACTCAAGGCGCAAATAAAAATTACGGAGTGGTAAAAATATTTAGCTTAGATAAACCCGATCTTCTTCCCCCTCCACATCCATAATCACATCCACATGCTCCTTTAAAACGGTAGCGAGTTCCAAACCAACAAAATCAGTAGCAATTGGAAAAATTTTATGACTTCTATCTACCAGCACTACCGTACGAATTTTTTTATGCGGTGTATTCAGGAATACACCCAGACCGTACGCCAGCGTTTTGCCACTATTCAAAACATCATCAACAATGATAACGACTTTGTTTTTCCAGTAGCTTTCGTCTAAATCTGTGGTAGCAATCAGTTTGCTACTTTCTTTCTGAAGATCAATACGTAAAAGTGTAAGCTTAAAACCAGAAATTTTTTTCAAAACCTTTTCTAAACGAACCGCTAATTTATAGCCCCGGTCCCAAATACCTGCCAGCACCACCTCTTTCTCGTTCAGGTTATCTTCCAGGATTTGATACGCGATTCGATCTATCTTCTGCTGAATCTGTTTCTTATTAAGTATGAGGATTTGCGATGTCATTGTATAAAAGGATTGAATACAAAAAGAACGATTTTAAGGGTGAAATTCAAACTATTTGAAAAATAATTTCTATTGCTTGCAACGTTTCCATTCTACCTGCGTCTAATCAATAACCAAAAACAAAATTATGAAAAACCTGATCAAAATATCTGCTATCTTATTTATTGCCTGTTCTGCTTACACCGCAAAGGCTCAGGATAGCAAAAGCTTTCCGGTAAAAAACTTTAATAGTATTGGTATCAGCAGCGGAATAGATATGTACCTCACTCAAGGCAATAGCGAAGGTGTAGTTGTTAAATCTGATGGCGAAACGCTGAAGGATATACTTGTAGAACAAAATGGAAATGAGATCATAATCAAGTTTAGAGATGGTATTAAATGGAGCAGCATGTTTAAAAACCGTGTAATAAAGGCTTATGTTAACTATAAAACATTAAATGAAATTGCCGCATCCGGAGGATCAGATGTGGTTTCGCAAAACCAGCTAAAAACAGATAAGCTGGCAATCAGGGCCTCGGGTGGTTCAGATATCAATTTAACTGTGATCAGTAACGATTTAACCATTCAGTCTAGTGGTGGCAGCGATATCACTTTGAAAGGTAAAGCAGCGAATATGACTATCCAATCTAGCGGAGGGAGCGATATTGATGCCTTTCAATTCATTACAGATTATGCAAAAGTGCAGGCTTCAGGCGGGTCTGATGTAGATATCTACGTAAATAAAGGATTGGAAGCTTCTGCAAGTGGCGGTGGCGACGTTACCTACAAAGGAAATGCAGCGTTAAATAAAACATCAAGCTCAAAAAGCGGAGATGTGCATCACGCCAATTAAGAACTTTAGTTTAGTTAATGATAAATTCGCCGCTTTGTGGATGCAAAGCGGCTTATTCTTTTATAAATAATTTTAATCTGAAAAATCATTCCCAACGGCGCATAATCAGGAATAACCAATAATTCTGATTTATTTTTTCGATTTATGATAAGGATAGTAAATGAAATTCGCACCTTCAGGTACAACTACAAAAACACACATATAATCTTCAGGTCTTTTATAAACCTTCAAAAACGGTTCTTTTTTTTCTTTGGTGATGATTCCTTTTTCAACAAACTCTTCCAGTGTAGAAGCCTGGATAGACCAATCTGTATTTAATTCTTCCTTATTTAAAATCATTTCACCAATGCTAACCTGGTGTTGGTGGGCAATGAAAATGGGGTGAGCAGAAATGCCTTCCACCATAATTTCAATACCTACTTCTTTGATCGCATCAGCATAAAACGCTAAATCTTTCTCCAAACTTACCAGTGGACTTTCCTGCTTTTTCTGTGGTGATCCGCTATCCTCTGGTGTGGCGTTTAATAACTCTTCTCTATCCATATATAATATTGAATTTTAATTGAGTAAATGATCGAATTAGTAATTCTACCAATCGATATTCTACCATTCAAAATTTTAATTTTATCCTTTTAACTTTAATAAAACTACATTTTCCACGTGTTGCGTGTGTGGAAACATATCTACAGGTTTAATGCGAACAACTTCATATTTCTCATTCAATAGTTCTAAATCTCTAGCTTGTGTTGCAGCATTACAGCTTACATATACAATTTTTTCTGATTCCATTTCCAGCAAACGTTGTATTACATCAGCATGCATACCTGCCCGTGGCGGATCTGTAATAACCACATCTGGCTTTCCATGTTCGGTAATAAAATCAGCAGTAAGAATATCTTTCATATCACCAGCATAAAAAAGCGTATTGTCAATTCCATTTAATGCAGAATTAAACTTTGCATCTTCAATTGCGGTTGGCACATATTCTACTCCTACTACCTGTTTTACATTTTTAGCAACAAAATTGGCAATGGTACCGGCACCGGTATAGAGATCATAAACCAATTCGTCTCCTTTAAATCCTGCAAAATCTCTGGTAATTTTATACAATTCAAAAGCCTGTTCAGAATTCGTTTGATAAAAAGATTTTACGCCAATCTTGAAGCGGATCCCGTCCATTTCTTCAAAAATATGATCCCTTCCGGAAAACAGATGAACATCCTGATCAAAGATCGTATCGTTTTTCTTTTGATTAACGATGTACAATAATGAAGTAATTTGACGGAATTCTGTTTTCAGGAAATTCATCAAGCCACTAATCTGCTCTTCATCAGGGTAAGCAAAAACAACGGCAATCATTACCTCTCCAGTAGACGACGTACGAATGATCAGGTTGCGCAATACACCTTCGTGGTTTCGCAAATCATAAAATGATAACTGATGATCCAAAGCATATTTCCGAACCGCATTTCTTATCGAATTCGATGGCTCATCCTGCAAATAACAATGTTCAATATCCAGAATTTTATCAAATCGTAACGGAACATGAAAGCCTAAAGCATTCATATCAAACTCCTCGTCACGGTCGATATCTGTTCTGTCTAACCAACGTTTATTTGAGAAGGTGAACTCTAATTTATTGCGATAATACCTGTTTTTAACCGATCCTAAAATAGGTTCAGCATTTGAGGTATCTATTTTACCAAGCCGCTGTAACGCAGCCTCTACATTCTTTTGTTTAAATTTTAGTTGAGAATCATAGCCCATATGCTGCCATTTGCAACCACCACAAGTTCCAAAATGAGGACAAAAGGGATCTGTACGCAATACAGATTTCTCATGTAATTGCTCAATAATCGCTTCCGCGAAATTCTTTTTCTTTTTGGTTAACCGAACATCAACTACATCGCCAGGAACAGCTTTGTCGACAAAAATCACTAACTCATCGGCCTTGCCAACGCCTTTTCCTTCTTCAGCAATATCAATTATATGTACGTTTGGAATTATGGTTACCGTACCTGGTTTTCTTCTACTCATTATGCTGCAAATATAAGGCTAAAAGCTGAAAGACTAAAGTGGAAAGCCTAATGGTTGCAGACTAATGCTGCATGCATAAACGATAAAGTAAAAGGAATAATTAAGGAGAGGGGAATTGGAAAATAAAGGCAATAGAAATCTGATCAGGTGGCAACACCTTTTAAATATAAAATTAGTTATGAAAAATTATCTTCCAAAAAACTTAAATACAACGCCCCAAAAGCCATCTAACCAATTAAATTTTAGGTCAAATTTTTCATCTACTAATACAGAAAATTCTAATATTTCTTTGCTCATGATAAAAAACCCTTCTATTATTACAATAGTACAAATTTTATACCGAAAACCAAAACGGTATAAGTTAAGCTTATATTAAGAATCCTTTAAGTTTATAAGCAGAAAATCCATGTAAGTTAGGTTAATTGGGAAGTTTTATATTTAGTCCATCCTAATTGCCGTTCATACATCTGCCTATACGCCATATCTCCCTCTATTTTTATCCTGAAGGTTTTCTGCCTTTAATAAATAACAGCCTCCGCTACACCAATACTATAAAACAGGTAGCAATATTCTTAGTATCTTTCGTTTTTATTTACCACAATGAAAGCCAAAATCACTTTTCTTTTACTGTTTGCAGGGATAACCACCCATGCGCAAACTCCCGCTGATGAATATTTTAAATTAACCCGGACTGGTTTCAACGATAGAAATGCCTACCAAACTACTGCTTTCGTTGAAAAATATTTTCGGGTTCCCGGAAATACCGGCTTCAATGCGAGTATCAGATACGTAGAAAATATTTTAAAAAAGGCGGGTTTTGTAGAACAGAAATTGAATGAATTTGAAGCACCTTTAACGTATCGCATTGAAAAACGTGCGATGAAGAATAATACCTGGGAGCCTGTTGATGCACGCATTGATATTATTGGCACCTCAAAACCGTTAATTTCTTATCAAACCAACCGCAACATGATTCCCATTAATTGCGGTTCTACGCCTATAGGTGGCGCAACGGCAGATGTGATTTACCTTGCTAATATTAATCCTTCAGAAATTGAAAAATTAGATTTAAAGGGAAAAATCATTTTTTCTGAAAATAACCCTTCAAGATTACTGCCACTGGCTGCTAAAGCCGGCGCTATCGGTGTTTTAGGTTATTCCATGCCTAAATATACGCAGCCGGAAATTAATCAGACTTCTATTCAATTCGGTAGTATGAAAGCCAACAGCGATGTTTGGACCTTACTCCTATCTTATGCTGCCAAAGAACAATTAAAAGCTGCATGTTTAAAAGGCGAAACGAAATTAAAAGTAGATATCCAGACCAAAATTTATCCATCAGAAGAATTAACAATTGTAGCCAATGTAAAAGGCAGTATAAATCCTGATGAACGTTTTGTTTTTAGTGCCCACGTACAAGAACCTGGCGCAAATGATAATGCTAGTGGCGTAGGCACCCTGGCAGAAATGGCGAGGTTAACCGCTGAACTTTATCAGGCGAAAAAAATTACCCCTCAACGTAGCCTTACTTTTTTATGGGGTGATGAAATTGTATCTACCAAAAGATACATCACGGAAGATACCGCAAGAGCGAAAAATATTATGTGGGGAATGAGCCTGGATATGGTTGGAGAAGACACCAGGAAGACTGGCGGCTCGTTTCTGATTGAAAAAATGCCAGATCCTTCTGCCATCTGGACCAGGGGGAATGATAAACATACCGAATGGGGCGCTGGTGACGTAAAAGAAAAAGATCTTTTTCCGCATTATTTTAATGATTTCATCTTCGATATTTGTAAAGCACAGGGAAAATTCGCGAACTGGACGGTTAATTTTAATCCATTTGAAGGTGGAAGTGATCACACGCCTTTTTTGCAAAATAAAATCCCTGGTTTATTGATGTGGCATTTTACCGATGTGTTTTATCATACCGATAATGATCGAATCGACAAGGTATCTTCCACAGAAATGAAAAATATAGGTATCAGCGCACTAACCGCAGCTTATAGTTTACTCTCTGCAGATGAAAACACAGCCAGTGCAACGGTTACCCAGATGAAGAATGATGGCTTGATTCGTTTAAACACTGAATTTGAACTGAGTAAAAAAGCAATTGCAGAAGGAAAACCTGTTGCCGATGAGAAACACATTCTTGAGGTTTGGAGCAAATGGTATATTGATGCTTTAGCGACAGTTAACCGGTTGCCAGTAAAGCAGGAAACAACCAGAGTTGGCTCTTCTATCAAATTTGCGAGTGGCGAAATCGAAAAGCAAACACAAATTTATTTATCAGAATTAAAATAAATTAATGGCAAAAGCAATAGTTATCGGAGCAGGAATTGCCGGAATTGCCTCCGCCATTCGATTGGCTGTAAAAGGTTATCAGGTTGATGTTTTTGAAGCAAATTCTAAACCTGGCGGCAAATTAGGCGAAATCAAAATGAATGGTTTCAGGTTTGATACCGGCCCCAGCCTCTTCACGATGCCACAATATATAGATGAACTTTTCATCCTCGCAGGCAAAAATCCAAAAGATTATTTTGATTATATCAAACTGAAAGAAGTTTGTCGCTATTTTTATGAAGATGGATTAAGGTTAACGGCAAAATCCAATATTGAACTTTTTGCGCAGGAAATAGAGGAAAAAACCAATTCTAAGGCTAAAGAAGTACATCGTTTCTTAGAAAAAAGTGCTACCATTTACGAGATTACCCATCAGGTGTTTCTGGAACGCACATTGCATAAATTAAAAAGTTACTTACACTGGGATACGCTAAAATCAATTTTCAGGTTTTTACAGATCGATCCTTTTCGATCGCAAAGTAAGGCCAATGAGCAGTTTTTTAAGGATGAAAGAATAGCTCAGCTATTCAACCGTTATGCCACTTATAATGGCTCCGATCCTTACCAGGCACCTGCAACCTTGAATGTCATTCCGCATTTTGAATACCATTTTGGTGCTTTTCTACCAAAAAACGGCATATATGGCATCGTTACCGCTTTGGTAAAATTGGCCGAAGAATTGGGGGTTAAGTTCCACTATAACCAGAAAGCAGAGGAAATTCTTTTTATTGACAGCTCGAAAACTAAAATACAGGGCATAAAGATTTACGATAAAATCTATAAAGCAGAAGTTGTTGTGTCTAACCTCGATATCTGGTTTACTTATAAAAATTTACTCAAGGGCATTGATGCCCCGAAGAAGCTATTAAGTCAGGAACGCAGCAGTTCTGCCTTGATTTTTTATTGGGGTATGGATGGAAATTATAGCGACCTGGGCTTGCATAATATTCTTTTCGCTAAAGATTATAAAAGTGAATTCAATGCGATTTGGAAAGAGAAAACCATCTGCAATGATCCTACGGTATACATCAATATTACTGCTAAACACATCAGGGGAGAATCGCCAAATGACAGTGAAAACTGGTTTGTGATGATTAATGTCCCTGCCAACAACGGTCAAAACTGGGACTTATTAATCAAAGAAGCCAGGGCTAATATTATTAAAAAAATTAGCCGGATTTTGAACAGGAATATAGAGAAGGAGATTATCTGTGAGCAAATTCTTGATCCGAGAAGTATTGAAAGTAAAACCGGATCTTACCAGGGGTCACTTTACGGAAACAGTTCAAATAACAGGTTTGCGGCTTTCTTAAGGCATCCAAACTTCAGTAAAAAAATTGATGGTCTTTATTTTTGTGGAGGAAGCGTACATCCGGGAGGAGGAATTCCGCTGGCACTTCTTTCGGCTAAAATTATTGATGATAATCTGCCATCTTAAACTGCTTCAGCTATAGCTTTCTCAAGTGTTTCAACATCCAGATCAAAGGCATTTACAATCACTTTGGCCTGGGTGTAAAAAGGATTCCGCTCATCCAGCTTTTCGTTAATGAAGTTTAGCAACTGTACGTCATCTAAGTCCTTAATCAAAGGCCGCTTTTGCCTGTTTTGTAACCTGGATACCAGTTGCGCAGGCTCCATCTGCAGGTAAACGGTTGTACCATTGGCATTCATCCACTCCATATTATCGAAAAAACATGGTAATCCGCCACCAGTAGCCACGACACACTTTTCCGGATAATGGAAGGTTTTCAACATCTCCCGTTCATAATCACGAAAACCACTTTCGCCAAATGCAGTAAAAAACTCTGCTATTGTTTTTCCAGATTTATTTACAATTTCTGAATCCAAATCGATAACGGGACAATCTAAACGGTGAGCCAATTGCTTTGCTTTAGTACTTTTCCCGCATCCCATATAACCGATCAGGAAGATTACTCCAACACTTAAATCTGCTAATGGGGAATGCGAAATTTCAGTATTCATATCAATCGTATATTTTCTTTTTTAAGGGATTAATTTAATTTTACTCTCGGATCAACATAGGCATATAGGATATCAACCAATATATTAATCACCACAAAAACGAAGGCAATAAATAATATAGCGCCCATTACCACAGGGAAATCAGACATTTCGAGCGCAGTAACGGTTGTTCTGCCCAGGCCGTTATAACCGAAGATATATTCTACAAAAAATGAACCTGCAAGTAAGGATGCAAACCAACCAGAAATTGCGGTAATCACCGGGTTCATTGCGTTTTTCAATGCATGTTTATAGATGATGGCGTTTCTGCTTAAGCCTTTTGCTTTAGCCGTACGGATATAATCTTGCGCCAGAACATCCAGCATTGCACTTCTGGTGAGTTGAACAATAATCGCCAGTGGCCTTAGGCCTAATGTGATCATGGGTAACCATAAATTTCTTAAGGTTAAAATTTCACTGCTAAAAGGATCATAGGAATATAAACTCCCACTCATTTTTAAGCCGGTATAATCGCTGAGCATAAAGCCAAAAATCCAGGCAATGATAATCCCGGCAAAAAACGAAGGTGCCGAAATACCAAGAATAGCGAAGGCATTTGCAGATTTATCTATCCAGGTGTCTCTATAAACTGCAGAAAGTACGCCAAGAAAAACACCAATCACAGTTGCAAAAATCATGGCTGTTAGTGCCAGAATAAAAGTATTCGGAACTGTTTCTGAAAGTATGGCCGTAACATCTCTCTTTGTCTGATAGGAACTTCGTAAATAAGGCCACTTTAACGCCAAAGCTTTTTTATCAAAACCAATTAATTTAACAAAGTGGTATTTTGCCCTCGAGGTGCTATCATTATCAAGCACACTAACTGGTGAAAGATCATTAATATACAGCAGAAACTGAACAGGTTTCGATTTATCCAGTCCAAATTCTTTCCTAACCGCTTCTAAAGATTGTATATCGGCACGCTGCCCCATTGTCATCCTCGCCGGATCGCCAGGCAGGATATTGAAAAGCAAGAAAACAACCAGCACAACGCCCCCCATTACGAGGAAGCCATAAAGCAGTTTTTTCAGGGCGTATCCAATCATTGTACGTCAAAATATTTTCGGCTCAGCTGATCGAAAGTTGGCACATTATGGTTGTGCCATTTGTTTACGATAACGCCGTTTTTCAATAATAAAACCCCTGGGTTTGCCCGAACCATACTTTTTAGCGGAACAGCGTCAGCATAAAATACTTCTGAAAACAGGTTATTCTTTTTCACGAAAACTTCTGCATCCTGTGCCGCATTCGATGTTAACAGCACGGTACGAATATTAAACTGCTGAGTAGCATTAATGGCAATGGCATTTAGCTTTCCAATGGCACTTTCGTTGGTGTTTTTTAAGTCGTAAGCCACAAAAACAAGGCTGTAGTAAGGGTTCTCAATAATTTCCTTAGTGTAATCTGTACCTGATGCATCGCTAATGACCAGGTCTTTGATTTTTGGTTCGTAGCCTTTCTTAACTAAACGCTTAACGGGTTCGCCAATAATTTCCCAGTTATTATCTTTCCAGATTTCAGTTTTAAGGTAATCCTTATCACTCATATCCTTTTCTTCCTTCGTTTTCTTGTTCTTCAGGTGATACATGATCTCAAACTCATCTGGTTTTTCTCCGGGAGGAATCACCATTAACGATGGAATATGAGCGCCCACTTTATAGGGTAGAAAATCAATCACTGGCAATACATTGTAAGTGTACAAACCAAATCCCAGCGACACTAAAATTACCGCAAGCGCGATATTCCGCTGACTGGATGTCTTTTTAAATAAAGGTTCAATTGCATTTTTATTGAGGAAGATAATCAAAATCAACACCAGTAAAATCAAATCTTTACTGAATGATTGCCAAGGTGTTAACGGGATGGCGTCGCCAAAGCAGCCACAACTGGTTACCACTTTAAATGCAGCTGAAATAAATGTTAATAACGTGAAGAAAATAATTAACAGCAATAAACCCCAGGCTACTTTCTTACTCCAAAAGCCTAAGATTAACAGGGCACCCAATACAATTTCCAATGTACAGAGCAAAATGGCTATGCCCGTTGCTGCCGGACTCAGGAAATTCAGGTGAAATACTTCGAAATATTCTTGCAGCTTATACCCAAATCCAAGCGGATCATTTGCCTTGATTAATCCTGAAAAGATAAATAATGCGCCTACAAAAAATCGGGAAAAGCTTAAGAGTATATTTCTCATCAGTATTAATTTATTTAAATGTATTGGTTTTAAGCAAAGCGAGATTATTTAGATCGACTTAAATTACTTAATACCTAACTTAATCAAAGCGAAAACGGCGTAATTAAGCATGTCCTGATAATTAGCTTTCACTCCTTCAGAAGCTAAAGTCTGTCCGTCATTATCCTCAATTTGTTTCACCCGAAAAACTTTCATTAATATCAGATCAGTTAAAGAACTTACCCGCATATCTCTCCAGGCCTCTCCATAATCATGGTTTTTAGCGAACATTAAATCTTTGGTCTCCGTTATTTTTTCTTCAAACAAATTTGCAACCTGTTCAAATGGCATTTCTTGTGGATCGGTTTCGTTCAACTCCAACTGGATCATTGCAATTGCGCAATAGTTGATGATACCAATGTATTCTGAAACAATTCCCTCACCAACCATACTTACCTTTTTCTCTTCCAATGTGCGGATTCGTTGCGCCTTAATAAAAATCTGATCGGTGATTGAACTTGGCCTTAAAATACGCCATGCAGTTCCATAATCTTTCGTTTTTTTAAGAAACAATGATCTGCAAACTGCAATCACTTCATCAAATTCTACAGCGGTATTTGTTGGTATCAAAGCCAATATTAATTAAGTTTTAGTGTATTTTTGTCGTGAAAAAACAAAAGCTAAAGATACATTTTTATAGTGAAACTCAAATCCCGAAAGGGCTTAACATGGCAGAAAAAAACTTTTTTGAACCCAAACAAAGTATAAATATCAAGGGAAGACTTCTCGATTTAAGTTCGCCAAAAGTGATGGCTATCTTAAACATTACGCCCGATTCTTTTTACAGTAAAAGCAGAACAAAATCTGTAGATGAAGCCCTGACTAAAACCGAAGCTTATTTAAATGATGGCGCAGCTTTTATTGATATTGGCGGCTATTCTTCCCGGCCCGGTGCTAGTAATATTTCAGAAAATGAGGAAGCTGATCGCTTAATTCCGGTGATAGAAAGCATTATGAAAGAATTTCCTGAAACTGTAATCTCGGTTGATACCTTCCGGGCAGGCGTTGCAAAAGATGCCATACTTGCCGGAGCCCATATCATTAACGATATTTCGGCTGGAGATATGGACGAACGTATGTTTGAAACCGTTGCCAGTTTGCAGGTTCCCTATATGTTGATGCATATGCAGGGAACTCCGCAAAACATGCATAAAAATCCTTCATATGAAAATGTAACGCTCGAAGTGATCGATTATCTTGCAAAAAAAGTAGCTGAGTTGAAAGCACTTCATGTTCATGATCTTATTATTGACCCTGGATTTGGCTTTGGTAAAACCATGGAACATAATTACAAATTACTGAATCAGCTTGATGCTTTTAAGATATTTAAGCTCCCGATTCTTGTTGGTTTCTCTCGTAAAGGAATGATTTATAAAGCACTAAATACTACTGCAGATAACGCGTTAAACGGTACAACAGTTTTAAATACCGTTGCCCTGCAAAAAGGTGCTGGCATTTTGCGGGTTCACGATGTAAAAGAAGCCGTTGAATGTATTGAATTATTGAAAAGGCTGAACGGTTAATTATCTCACCTGGATGATGATCAGTTAAAGACTTTAAACTTATTTTCATAAATTGCCTTAAATGAAAGGATTTGATTTCGATTTTCTTAAAATATCTGTAACAGATGTGGTAGACATTGTACTGGTTGCGCTGTTGATCTATTACGTTTATACCCTGATCCGTAATACCCTTGCTGTGAACCTGCTGGTGGGTATGTTCATTATCACTGTGTTTTATTGGGTTGTAAAAGGGCTGCACATGGAACTGCTTACCACCATCATAGAGAAATTTATGAGTGTTGGAATCATTGCCTTAATTGTGATCTTCCACCCGGAAATAAGAAGGTTTCTACTCATGATCGGGAAGAATGCATTTTTACAAAAAAACAAAGCCTGGTGGGGCTATCTCTTTGGAAGAAAGGAGATTGAACGCAATAACCTGACTAGGATAAAACCAATTATAGATGCTTGTAAAACGATGAAAAAAACCAGAACAGGTGCATTAATCGTTTTTGTTAAGTTTTATGATGAGCAGTTTTTTGCAAACAGTTGTGAACTGGTAGATGCCAAGATCTCGAAAAGATTACTGGAAAGTATTTTTCAAAAAAACAGTCCGTTGCATGATGGCGCCGTAGTGATTTCAGAGAATAAAATTAAAAGTGCCAGTTGTATTTTACCCTTAACAGATAATGACCAGTTGCCTTCGCAGTTTGGGTTAAGACATCGTGCTGGTATCGGTGTTTCTGAAACTACAGATGCTGTTGCCGTGATTATTTCGGAAGAAACAGGTGAAATATCTTATGCCAAACAAGGCCGGGTGCGGATGAACGTATCGTTCGGAGAACTGGAGAAATTGCTCAATAAAGACTTTTAAGGAGCAAAGATGAAGGAGCAAGGAACAAAGATGAAGGAGCAAGGAGCAAAGAACAAAACGCTAAATCTAGGCCAAAATAAAGAGCAAAGATTATAGACGCCATGTCTTTAATCCTTACTCTTTGTTCTTTTATCGTTCTTCCAAACTAGCAATATTGCTCGAAAGCACCAATCAGGTTATCAGCAATCATTTGCGCTGGTCTGCCTTCAATTTGATGACGTTCGATCATGTGAACCAATTTGCCATCTTTGAAAAGAGCCATTGCTGGTGATGATGGAGGGAAAGGCATCATATAGCTTCTTGCTTTATCTACAGCTTCTTTCTCCATACCTGCAAAAACAGTTACCAATTTATTTGGGTGTTTTTCATGCACGGCTGCTGCTCTTGCTGCCGGACGAGCGTTTGCCGCTGCGCAACCACATACCGAGTTTACAACAACCAATACAGTTCCTTCGCCTTTGATAGCCTGATCTACATCTTCTGCACTTTTTAATTCTTCAAAACCTACGTTAGTTAATTCCTTACGCATTGGTTCTACTAAATATTCTGGATACATTATCGTTAGTTTTTATTTACAATTTGAATAATACAAAAATAAGAAAATCGGATGGCATGTGTCATCCGATTTATATTTTTTAGGTAAAATTAGCAACCTGTTAATGTATTCCTTTAAAAAACTCGTCGTAAGCAGCCGGATGAGTAATTGCGCCCATAATTACCAGAATTACCAAAACGATAAATACCAGGCTCAGAATAGTTGCAATCATTCCACAAATTTTCCCCGCTTTGGCATTTTTATAGGAAGATTCTGTGTAAAAAGTAGGGTTTAGCTCATATTTCTTCATATCCCCAGCACCCAAAATCCACGCGATAATTCCGAAAATTAAACCAAATATGCCGTAAAAACAGCAGGCGGGAATTGCTATAATGCCTAAAACCAATGCCGCCGTGGCGTTGGGTAAATTTTGATGTCCCATTCCACCTCCAAACTGCCCAAACGGTGGAGCTTGTTGAAATGGAGGTGGCGTTGCAAAACCAGTGTTTCCAGTATTTCCTGCTGGTGTTTCACTTTTATTTAAATTAATTGGTTGGTTTTCCTGAGGGTTTTCCTGTTCTTCTGACATAATTTAGATGATAAGTTGGTGAGTATATATTTTATAAATGTAATTGATTAAGATAATTACTGCAATAGTTGCAACAGTAATTTTTATAATCTGTGCACCGAATTTAAAATCGTACCTAAGGTGCACCAGCATAAAAATGATAACAAATAAAAATGGAATTGTTGCCGGATATAACTTCAGCGATTCCAAAAAATTTCCTTTTAATAAAGCAATGACCGATCGCTGGAATCCACATCCGGGGCAATCAATACCAAAATGAGCCTTAAAAGGGCAGGTAAACAAGTGATGGTTCAGCCAATCAAAAAAACTAGACTGTGCTACCATCAATATTCATAATTTGTAACTGACTATCTTTCCATTCCTTATATTTTTCCAAATCGTTGATTACTTGTTTGTAAACCAGATTAAGTACAAAAATATCATCAATAAATCCTAGAAATGGTACAAAATCAGGAACGATATCAATGGGCGACAAAAAATAAATTAACCCACCCAAAATGGCTACAATAGATTTCTTTGGAATTTCAGTATAATCACCGTTCACATAGTCTTTTGCCACCCCAAATAACAGCACCATCTTTGCCCAAACGCCATCTAATGCTCCCTTATTGGTAATTGCTTTACCTAAAGCATCTTTAATGGTTTTATTGGCTTTTGATTTATCGTTCAGTATTACGGTTGCCCTATTCTCAGATTTTCTGAAAAAATCCAATATTTTCTGTCTGTTCAACTTCATGCTAAATGCCTCACAAATTAACGGCCAAAAGTGTCATAATTATCCTCGGCATATTTAGTAAAGCGATCTAATAACTTCACATTTTTGTTTTCAATGGTAGTTAAATCGTTATCTACATTATTTTTAACAGGCACATACCACTCCACAGGGTCGAAAAAATTTCTAAATACCTGCTTTTTAAAGGCATAGCCATGTCTTGCAAAAATGGTATTTTTAATGATTTGTAAATCAAGTTTTTTCAAATTCTTTAGGTCATCTTCTTTAAGTAGGGTATTGGAAGCATTTACTTTAAAAATATTTTCAGAGGCACTTCGGTAAAAAGTGTTGGCATCCAGAGAATCTATTGTACCATCCTCCAAAGTATCCAAGGTTTTCACCATTTTATGTTCGCTCCAGTCTATGTATACTATTTCACTTGGCAACATCAGGTTTGCGTTATAAACAAATGCTCTTTTTAGTAATTTAAATTTCTTTTCCGGCCATTCAAGTGCGGTTTTATAGGCGTTCCATTTTCCAATCAGGGTATCGCCTACTAATGTAATTTCAAATTTCCCGTCGTATTTATCTGTCCCCGGCTCTTGTAAAATAAAGGTAATTGTACCACCATCTTCAGAAATTTTACCCAACAGCGGGCGACTATTTCCAGAAACTACGCTTTGGGCAATTACCGTATCTCTGGTAATTTTTTTGATATTGATGTTCAGCTTTTTTATTGCGTCTGACATATCATCCTGGTATTCCAGTTCCTCCGTTGTTCCAAAATTACCAACCCAAAAACCATAAAGTTCTTTGTGAATTTCCTGTTGGGGAATAGCAGTCTTCGCCGGACTCACCTTTGCAGGCTTTTTAGTGTCTTTACAGGCCATCATTGAGATAGCGATAATAGAGAGCATTAAGATTTTTTTCATTATATAATTTTTTTTCTGATCAGCCATTCGGCGATTAATAAATTGGGAATCCAGCCTAACCATGCAATCACCTGGTAAACATCCATAGGGGCTGGATGAAATAAATATACTAAAATAACTTTCCAAAGCCTTAATGTTATGGCCGAAGTTGCAAGTGCAAAGCTTCGGTACATCATATTTTTATGCGCTTTAATCTTTCTTTCAATGATTAGTTTGATAGCATTTATGGTAAACCAAAACCATAGCATGCCTAATATAATGAACGAAGTTTTGGCGATTAAACCACCATTGGCAAACCACCCAATATAGATGCCGGATGGTGCTGCGAACAACAATACAAAACCTGCATACAGATAGCCAGCCGCTCGATGCAGTGATGGGTATTGTGTTAAAATTTTAGGATTAAACTGCGTAAACCCGGCGAGCAGAACGAATATTGCACTGTACACATGAATATAAAAAATGGGCAGGTAAGCACTGTTTTTTAATACTTCTGTTTGTTTAATCTGCAGGAAAGCCACTTCGCTTCCAACTGGAAGATAACGAAGCGTGATCTGCAGCATGAGGAGAAAAAAATACGTAAAGAATAATAGCCAGGCGATTTGGAAATAATTGATTGTTCTTTTCAATTTATTTTCTTTTAAAAACTGGTTAATTATTTAACTATCGCTAGAAATTCGTCGATTGTTAAAATCTGTATTCTTGGAAAATCTATTTGATTAGATTTTCTCGGAATTGAAACAAGCAGTGCATTAATATCTGGTATCACTTTCATTGATACTATTTTTGCCTTAGATGATCATTTTTCCAAGATTCAATAGTTTGTTCATCTAAATTCTGTTCATCCCACAGTTTATCCATTTCATTAGATGCAGATTCAGCAAAATATTTTGCCAACATTTCCTTAATATCTCTCAATTGAGTATCCGGCAAATTATATTGAAATACTTTCAATAGTTCTGATTGGATATTTGTCAATCTTCCGGTAGCTTCCATACTTCATTAATTTCAACTAAATACAAATATAATCAATAAATATTATACAGAAACTTTCATCATTTCCAAAATATCATCAACATATTTTCGTTCGTTAGCCAAACGCGGCACTTTGTGTTGTCCGCCTAATTTATCTTTCGCTTTTAACCAATTGTAAAATGTATTTGCCGGCGCATTATGTACTTTGGGCCTGCACAAGGCCATATCTTTAAAGCGCTTGGCGTCGTAATCTGAGTTTATCTCCCTTAGGGTTTGATCCATTACATCCACAAACTGTTCAAAGTCCTGTGGTTGTTTATCAAACTCAATGATCCATTCATGTCCACCGGCTTTTTCGCCAGCAAAATAAATCGGACCAGCAGTATAATCTTTAATTTCTGCACCAGTCTTCTGACAAGCCTTTTTCAAAGCCTGCTCTGCGTTATCAATAATCACTTCCTCGCCAAATGCATTAATAAAGTGTTTGGTACGGCCGGTTATTTTTATCCGATAAGGTGAAAGCGAAGTAAACTGGATGGTATCGCCAATCATATAGCGCCACAAACCTCCGTTTGTAGAGATTACAATGGCGTAGTTCTTATTCAGTTCTACCTCGCCCAGCAACAAGGCTGCCGGATTTTCTTCTCCAATATTTTCCATTGGAATAAATTCATAGAAGATACCATAATCCAGCATCAGTAGCATTTCTTCAGAATTATCCTGGTCCTGAATGCCAAAAAAGCCCTCGGATGCATTATAAGTTTCCAGATAATACATCTCAGATGAGGGGATGAGCTGTTTAAATTGTTCGCGGTATGGGGCGAAATTCACCGCACCATGAATGTAGACTTCCAGATTTGGCCAAACCTCTAATAAGTTACTTTTCCCTGTAATTTCAAGTACTTTTTTAGCCAGTACAATAGTCCAGGTTGGTACTCCTGAAATGCTGGTTACATTTTCCTGAATGGTGGCTTCTGCCATCCGATCCATTTTCACTTCGTAATTATCCATCAAAGCGATAGACATATCGGGCGTACGGTAAAATTCAGCCCAGATTGGTAAATTCTTAATCAGCACAGCTGATAAATCACCATAAAAACAATCTTCATTGAGTTGATTTACCTGATGGCTTCCGCCCAAGACCAATCCTTTTCCGGTAAACATTTGGTTATCCGGACGGTTATTGCAATAAATGGAGAGCATATCTTTGCCGCCTTTGAAATGGCATTCTTCTAAAGATTCTTTTGAAACCGGAATAAATTTACTTCTATCACTTGTGGTTCCTGATGATTTGGCAAACCATTTAATGTCTGACGGCCATAAGATGTTTTGTTCGCCGGCCAACATTCTTTCTATGTAAGGCTTAAGGGTATCGTAATTCTGAATAGGAACGCGTTCCTGGTATTGCTGAGGCGTAAGGATAGATTTATAATCATACATTTTACCCCACTCGGTATTTTCCGCACTATCAATTAAATTATGAAACCATTCCTGCTGCACATCATGGGGATATTTCATAAAAAGCTCGATCTGATGAATCCGCTTTTTCATCAGCCAGGTAAAAATCGAATTTACAATCGCCATGCTCTGTAATTAAATATCAAATTTTTTGCGCTTCAATACAAAGTTTGAACCCAGATAAACTTTCCGAACCATTTCATTTTCTGCTAACACCTCCGGAACACCTTGTTCGAGAATTTTTCCTTCGAAAAGCAGATATGCTCTATCTGTAATGGAAAGGGTTTCCTGAACATTGTGATCGGTAATTAGAATACCAATATTTTTATGTTTTAGTTTTGCTACAATACTTTGAATTTCTTCTACTGCAATTGGATCCACCCCTGCAAACGGCTCATCTAAAAGAATAAAATTAGGGTTTGCTGCTAGTGCACGGGCAATTTCAGTCCTTCTCCGCTCCCCTCCAGATAATAAATCGCCGCGGTTTTTACGAACTTTATGTAAGCTGAATTCGTTAATCAATTCTTCCAGCTTATCTTTTTGTTCCTCTTTGGTTAGGCTGCTCATTTCTAAAATAGCCAAAATATTATCTTCTACGGTAAGCTTCCTAAATACCGATGCTTCCTGTGCCAGGTAACCAATCCCCTTTTGTGCCCTACGGTACATCGCATCTTGCGTAATGTCTTCGTCTTCTAAAAAAATACGCCCCTCGTTTGGCTTAATTAAACCAACAATCATGTAAAATGAAGTAGTTTTACCAGCGCCATTCGGGCCAAGCAAGCCTACAATTTCACCCTGGCTTACGCTAAAGGATACATCGTTAACAACGGTTCGCTGTTTATATTTTTTAACCAGATTTTCGGCTCTTAATATCATATTTCGATCGCTCGTCCTCCTGAATTTATTTCAGGATCTTTCTAAATTAAGTTGCTGAATCAAATTCAGCATGACGATTCTATTTAATTAATTAACTTTTATTCCTTTAATATTTAATTGTAGTCTGCGTTTCTCCCGCCACACATTTTCTTCAATTGTATAACAAACAGAAAATGGCACCTTTGGTTGTAAAAGATTTTGAAATTCTCCCAAGCCAAAGGCGATGCATTCAAAAGTAGGCGAATTTTGTTGCTTTATATTAATTTTTAAATGATTTGCACCAACTGCCATTGGTGCCCGGTCTAAATAAACCTTATTTGACAAAAATACCGGAGACAAATTTTCAGGTCCGAAAGGACCCATTTGCGATAGAACCCGAAAGAATTTACCATCAATTTGCGCCAATTCAATCTCTGCATCAATCTTAATCATTGGTGTCAGCAATTCTTCGGTAATGGAGGCCGAAACAATTTCTTCAAACTTATCAGCCAAAGCTTCCACATTATGTTCCTGCATGGTTAAACCAGCGGCAAATTTATGCCCTCCGTATTGATCCAGAAGGTGGGCACATCCGCTTAAGGCCTCATACAAATCGAACCCAACAACAGAACGGCATGAGCCCGCTACCTGTCCGTTAGATTTGGTCAGCACAATTGTTGGGCGATAATATTTCTCAGTTAACCTTGATGCTACAATCCCGATTACGCCTTTATGCCAGTTTTCATTAAAAACCACAGTAGTTTTACGGTTAATCAGAATATCGCTATCGCCGATTAAAGCCAAAGCCTCGCGGGTAATATCCTGATCGTATGTTTTACGCTCTGTATTTTTAAGATTGATCGATTCGCTTTGCTCTAAAGAATTGCTGTCTACCTGGCAAAGCAACATGGCAACTGCATGTTTCGCATGGTCTATTCTACCCGCAGCATTAATCCTGGGGCCTAACGTAAATACGACATCTGTAATGGTGTAGTTCTCTGTTTTTCCAGAAACCTCCATTAATGCTCTTAAGCCCTCGCAAGGGTTTGTATTGAGTTTTTTTAAACCATAATAAGCCAAAATTCTGTTCTCGCCAACAACAGGCACAATATCGGCAGCGATACTTACCATTACTAAGTCCAGATACTGGAGATAGGTTTCGCTCGGCATGGCGTGTTTTTGTGCATAGGCTTGCGCCAGCTTAAAGCCAATTCCGCAACCTGCCAATTCCTTAAAAGGATATTCACAATCCAATCGCTTTGGATCTAAAACCGCAACTGCTTTCGGAATTTCATCACCAGGTAAATGGTGATCGCAAATGATAAAATCAATTCCAAAACTGTTCGCATAATCGACTTTATCTAAAGATTTAATGCCACAATCTAATGCAATAATAAGTGAAAACCCGTTGTCGTTTGCATAATCAATCCCTGCCGTAGAAATCCCATAACCCTCCAGATAGCGATCGGGAATATAATATTCTATATTTTTGGTTAGCTGCGAGAAAAAACTGTAGGCAAGTGCTACAGAAGTTGTTCCATCTACATCATAATCGCCATAAATGAGAATTTTTTCATGTTCAGATAATGCTTTTTCTATTCTATGAATAGCTTTATCCATGTCTTTCATCAAAAAAGGATCGTGTAAATGAGCCAGTTCTGGTCTGAAAAAGTATTTGGCCTGATCGAAGTCGCAAATGTTTCTTTGTACTAAAATTTGAGCTAATGATCTGTCTATATTAAGTTGTTCCGCTATTTTCTTTACCGTGTCATCATTACAAATTGATGTCGGCACCCATCTTTTTTCCATTATATTTGTTTCCGAACAGTAAATATACTTTTTTAATTTAAATCTCCATTACCTTGCAAGTTCACACCCTATTCGAAGGAACCTATTCGGTTGATGCAACGAAAAAATTTATTCCTTTCGATTCTGCTATCCATAATTTCAAAGACAGACCAGCATCTCTCTTTATCAATGTTCAGCCTTTTTTGGTTGAGTTGAAAAACGATCTAATCCTTTTTGATACAGGTTTGGGCTTCAGCGATGACCAGGGAGAATTGATTTTACATAAAAACATCCGCAATGCGGGTTTTGATCCTACGGATGTAACAAAGGTCTTAATGTCGCATTTACATTACGACCACGCTGGTGGAATGGTTCATAAACATGCTGATGGAAAATATGAACTCAGTTTCCCTGATGCAGAATATGTAATGAATCGTGGGGAGTGGGAAACTGCGTTTAGCAGCACTTCCAGTTCTTACCACACCGATATTTTTGATATTGTTCAACGCAATGCACAGCTAAAATTTGTGGAGGGTGATGGTAATTTAGATGAAAGTATAACCTATGAACTGACAGGTGCACATTGTCCATATCACCAGGTTTTTCTACTAACAGAAGGAAATGAAAAAGTCTTTTTTGGAGGTGATGTTTTACCAGAGCCTGCAGAACTGATCAAGAATTTTATTGCGAAATATGATTTCGATGGCCGCAAAGCGATGGAACTCCGCAAAGAATTTGGAAAAAGAGCCGCTGCAGAAAACTGGGAATGTTTATTCTATCACAGTAAAGACCAGGCTACAGGTTTTGTTGAGGAAATTGAGGGCGGCTTTAAGATTAGATAATTTTTAAGCTTATAGGCTAAAGGTAAAGCCCAAAGCTTAAAGACCAAGACAAATATTTACACCCTTAAAGAACCTAGGCTTATATATAACTTAGATCCCTGGATGGTGGTAAAAAAATAATTAAACAATAAAGGTCCCGATTTGCATCGAGACCTTTTTATTTTTCCAAGACAAGGGAAATTATTTTTTAGCTACTAATTTAACACCGATTTCAAAGTTATCATCAATCGCTTTGTCGCCAATGCTATCGAAGAATGATTTTGAACCGTAACGGATATCATATTTAGTTCTGTCTACAGTAATTTTTCCTGCTAATGCAGAAACAGTACCATCAGCATTTACGGCAACAGTAGCTGGAAAAGTTACTGGTTTAGTAATGCCTTTAATAGTTAAGTTACCTGTAACCGTTAACGCAGCACCAGAACCTGCAACTTTAGTAATTACGAAAGTTGAAGTTGGGAATTTAGCTGTTCCGAAGAAATCATCTGCTTTTAAGTGACCTTCTAATTTCGCGCTACCATCTGCATCTTTAATAGAGTTCATATCGATAGTGAATGTTCCACCAGTTACTTTTTTACCATCAACATTTAAAGTACCTGATTGTAAGCCGATTGTTCCGTTGTGAGAACCTGTTACTTTTTTACCAATCCAGGTGATGGTAGATTTTGCCGCATCAACAGTATAAGCTACTGGTTTAACCGGGCTTTTGAAAGCTGACAATGATACAACTGCCACTAATAAAAAGATTGAAGAGATTTTTAATTTCATGTTTGGTTTTTTTTAATTGTGATACAAAGATATTATAAAGGATCATCCATTATAATTAACCTATGTTAACTTTTTCAAAAATAAGGGATTTATTTAAAATCATTCTATGGACTGTGATATTATACAAAAGGTTTAATTAGTTTACTTTTTTATGAGAAATTGATATTTTGGAAAGCAATGTCAGCAATCAAGATCTAGGTTAGTCGGGCTTTACATTAAATCTTTTTTTTGCAATTTTCATGCTAAGCCTTTCGAAGTATTGCAACAAAAAAGTATATCATTCCAATCCCGTTTAAATAACAAAAGCTGTTGCTACTATTCTCAGTTTGCTAAAAACCAAAACGCCAAACAATTAAAGATTTCAATATATTTGAATAACCATTTCCAAAAAATTAAAATGACTAATAAATTTAATATAGAACATTGTAAACAAGAAGATGCAAAAAAGATAATTAATGGAATAAATGAATACAACCCTAAGTTAAGTTGCTGCTTTAAGCAATGCGTGGACAGCACTAGATTTTATAGTAAAAGATGATAATGATGTTGAAATTGGAGGAATATTATCTGGGATTGGTTGTTGGAATGGACTTGAAATAAAAGTACTTTGGGTTAAAGAAGATTATCGCAAAACTGGAATGGGCACAAAACTTTTAAAACATGTAGAAAATCTTGCCATTGAAAAAGGAGCAACCATTTCTATACTTGATACATTCGATTTTCAAGCTGAAGGATTTTACCTTAAAAATGGATATGAGCAGATTGGAGAAATAAATGACTTTCCTACTGGTCATAAACGAATTTACTTATTTAAAAAATTAATACTATGAACCAAAAAGTAAAATCAATCCGTCCGTTTATTGGCTCCAAAAATTTTGAAACATCAAGAAATTTCTATCGGGATTTAGGTTTTGAAGAAGTTACCTTAGGCGATCAAATGTCAGTTTTTACTATGGGTAACCTGGCTTTTTATTTACAAAAGGCTTATGTTAAGGATTGGATAGACAATACCATGATTTTTATGGAAGTTGAAGATATTAACCAGTTTTATATGGAATTACTGGCATTGAACCTGCCTGACCAATATGAAAACGTGAGGCTGAGTCCTGTCCGTAAAGAAGATTGGGGAAGCGAATGTTTCCTTCATGATCCTTCAGGAATTTTATGGCATTTCGGGGAGTTTAAATGAGCTTAATTGATAGTCATCTAATGAATATAAATGATGCCAATATTCATACCTTAATATGATGACTAACAAAAAATCTGCAAGCCTGATGAATGAATTCACAAAAACTTGCAGATTATTGGTTTGCTAACCCACGAACTAAGGCTTAAGGTAAGGCGGTGAAAAGGCAAACCTTTCACCTTCTACCTTTCTACCCTCTACCTTATTAAGGTACTATTTCTTCTAAATAACTTTCAACCGGCGGACAAGCACAAATTAAAGAGCGGTCGCCATGGCTATCATTCACTCGTCCAACTGATGGCCAGAACTTGCGCGCTAACACATAAGGTAGCGGAAATGCAGCAGTCTGACGGCTGTAGGCATGCTCCCAATCATTAGCTGTAATTACAGCAACGGTATGAGGTGCATTTTTCAGTGGGTTATCAACTTTATCGAAAGTTAAATTTTCTACCTGATTGATTTCTTTTTTAATCGCGATTAACGCATCACAGAAACGATCTAACTCATGTTTAGGTTCAGATTCTGTAGGCTCAACCATTAAGGTACCTGCAACGGGGAATGAAACTGTTGGTGCGTGGAAACCATAATCCATTAAACGTTTCGCAATGTCTACCACTTCAATTCCAAAAGCCTTGAATGAACGACAATCTAAAATCATCTCGTGTGCGCAACGACCCTGAGCACCTGAATAAAGTACCGGATAGTGTTGCTCTAAACGAGCTTTCATATAATTCGCGTTTAAGATTGCATATTTAGTAGCGTTGGTTAAACCCTCAGCCCCCATCATGGCAATATAAGCGTGAGAAATAATTAAGATTGATGCTGAACCCCAGGGCGCAGATGAAACTGCAGAAATAGATTTTCCTTTATCAATATCAACCACTGCGTGACCAGGAAGATATGGAACCAAATGTTTCGCCACACCAATTGGGCCCATACCAGGACCACCACCACCGTGAGGAATACAAAAGGTTTTGTGTAAGTTTAGGTGACAAACATCGGCGCCAATATTTGCCGGGCTTGTTAACCCAACCTGCGCATTCATGTTCGCACCATCCATATAAACCTGTCCGCCGTTAGCGTGAACAGTTTCACAAATTTCGATAATGCTTTCTTCGAATACACCATGGGTTGATGGGTAAGTAACCATCAAACAAGATAGATTGTCTTTATGCAATTCTGCTTTTGCCTTTAAATCTTCCACATCAATGTTTCCATTTTCTAAAGACTTAACTACCACAATTTTCATATCGGCCATTGCCGCAGAAGCAGGGTTTGTACCATGGGCAGAAGCAGGAATCAATGCCACATTACGGTGGAAATCTCCTCTATCATGATGGTAAGCACGGATGACCATTAAACCAGCATATTCGCCCTGAGCACCAGCATTTGGCTGTAAACTCATTGCTGCAAATCCAGTAATTTCACTCAACCATTTATCCAGTTCATTGAAAACCGAGTAATACCCCAATACCTGATCAGCTGGTGCAAATGGGTGAACGCGACCGAAGTGAGACCAGGTTACCGGAATCATTTCTGCTGTTGCATTTAATTTCATGGTGCAACTTCCCAAAGCAATCATTGAGTGGCAAAGCGATAAATCTTTTGCTTCTAATGATTTAATATAACGCAACATTTCATGTTCTGAGTGATGCGAATTAAAAATCGGGTGTGCTAAATAATCCGAAGTACGTTGTAAAGCTGATGGAATAACCGTTTCTACGTTTTCAACCACTTCAACTTCATCAGCAGCAATTGCTTTAACTTTCGCGAAGATTTTAGCAATTAAAGCTACATCAGCAAAAGTGGTTGTTTCGTCGATAGAAATCGTGGCTACATTACCAACGTAGTTTAAATTGATTTCGTTATCAATACAACCCGATTGGATACCACCTTTTAAATCGCCCAAGTCGAAACGAATCGTATCGAAATAAGCTGAGTTTAATTGCTCAAAGCCTAAACCTTTCAACGTTGATGCTAAGCTGATTGCCAAACCATGTGTACGTTCTGCAATGGCTTTTAATCCTTTTGGCCCATGATATGCTGCATAAAAACCAGCCATAATAGCCAATAATGCCTGAGCGGTACAGATGTTTGACGTTGCTTTATCTCTACGGATGTGTTGCTCGCGGGTTTGCAAAGCCATGCGTAAAGCATAATCGCCATGGCTATCAATGGTTACACCAATGATCCGGCCCGGGATTGAACGTTTGTATTCTTCTTTAGTTGCAAAAAAAGCTGCATGCGGGCCACCAAAACCCATCGGAATACCAAAACGTTGTGTAGTTCCTACAACAATATCAGCTCCCCATTCGCCCGGAGGCGTTAATAAGGTTAAACTTAAAATATCAGCAGCAACTGTTAATTTAATATTTTGATTGTGTAATTCTGAAGCAAAATTTTTATAGTCGAAAACTTCACCATTACCTGCCGGATATTGAACGATTGCACCGAAGAAATCTTCCGTAGCAGTAAAATCCAGGTGACTGCCAATAACCAATTCTATACCATATGGATTGGCACGCGTTTTTAAAATATCAATGGTTTGTGCAAAAAGCAATTCGGAAACGAAGAACTTTTTAGCCGCCTGATTTTTACGCGTGCTGTACTGCATAAACATGGCTTCAGCCGCTGCAGTACCTTCATCTAAAAGTGATGCATTGGCAATTTCCATTCCGGTTAAATCAATTACCATGGTTTGGAAGTTCAATAATGCCTGTAAACGACCCTGCGCAATCTCTGCCTGGTAGGGCGTGTATTGCGTATACCATCCCGGATTTTCGAACACATTACGCAAAATTACCCCTGGCGTAATGGTATCATAATAACCTTGACCGATAAAGCTTTTGAAGACTTTATTTAACAATGAAGTTTGTTTTAAAGCACCAAGATATTCAGTTTCTGACTTTGCTGCAGGCAAGTTGAGCGGTTGTTTTAACCGAATCGTTGCCGGAACTGTTTGTTCAATCAGCTCATCAATTGAATTTACGCCAACAACTTCCAACATTTCGGCTGTATCTGCCTCATTGGGTGCGATATGACGATTTTGAAAATCTTCCTTGTAATGGATATTTAAGCTCATGCGGTATGAATAATAAATTTCCCGCAAAGGTAACAAAAAGGCACCTATTTTAAGCATGAAAAGCACTCCCAATCGTCATATTTTCGTAGCTAAACAATAGATAAAATCTAGGTTTTTAGTAGGATAAGCTAATTTTTTATCACTTTCAAAATTATACCGCGATCAGCCGGAAGTTAACCTATGAAATATTTTGTTTAACTATATTTTTACTATATCCAGGGGAGTAAACAAACCTCTTTTTTGCACTTTAATAACCGGAGAAATCGCAGTTCTTAAACATATTCAATTTTAGTAGCTTTGAAAATTACTTCAATTACCGCTTGATGCCGAAAAACCAGAATACCGTTGCTTTATTAGTTCACGCCTGCGACCGATATGAATTTCTTTATAGAGGCTTCGACCACTTTTTCTCTAAAAACTGGAATTTTAAGATTCCATGCAGCTATTATTTTGCCACAGAGGTTAAAGATGCAAAAGTGAATGGCTTTCAAAATATTAAATCGGGCAAAGGTGAATGGGCAGACCGGTTGGTTACCTTATTAAATGGTATGGAGGAAGAATATGTACTCTATTTTCAGGAGGATATGTGGTTAAGCAAACCGGTAAATGCAGCATTTTTTAATCAGTTATTCGATTTTGCAATAGAGAATAACTGCCAGCAAATTAAGCTTCACAGTTCAGCCGTTTACAAAACAATTGCAACTGAAAATGTTATTGAGGGTTTTAATATTGCCACCATAGATAACAAGGCTTCAGATTTTTTAATGTCGCACCAGGTTACCCTTTGGAAAAAAGATTTCCTGCTGAAGCAGCTTTACAAGAAAGAACACCCCTGGCGAAATGAACGTAAAGGTACCAAACGCCTGAAAAAACTGAACCCAGTCATTCATCACATCGATTATTTTTCAGAAAACGGTTCAAAGGAAATTAATCAGAATAAAAAGCCAGTTCAGCGAAGCGAATACTTTGCTGTTTCGTTTAACAGCACATTAAACCATAACGCCATTCGATTTATTGATGAGTTAAATTCAGGCAATGAGGATGAGAAAAACTTTGCTATTGAATTGCAAAATCATTACGACAATTCGTTAACTCATGATGGCAAGGCAAAACCCAAAAAAACTGACCTATTTAAACAGTTTAAAACCTGGTTTTCAAAAAAGAAAGATTAACCGTATTCAGTCAATCTTTCTGTTACGCCAATATTATTTCTGTACCCGCCAGCCTTCTTGTTTGTCCAGCTTCAATTTGTAGGTTTTTGTAATGAAGTTGCTGTTTTTACTGGCCTCTTTATCAAAAGGCCCAAAATCAGTTGTTATCATTTTCAGAGAAACGGTCACCTTCGCCGTACTGGAATTTACTTGTTGAAAATTAACTGGTTTTTCGTCGGCTAAAACATAAGTTAAAGCTTTAACTGTTGCCCGGTCTGCATCTTGTTTTAATACCAACGGACTAGCTTTATCTGTTAAATTAATTTGATAAACAAAGCTACTGTCTTTAGAAAGAAATTTCTTTTTCGCCTCTTTTAAATTCAAGGTAACCAGTCCTTTATTTGCTAAAGATTTATATTTCCCAAGCTCAAACATTTCGCTTGTACTGTTAAATTTAATTTCACCAAACTTGAATCGGATGGTTTTATATTCCGGATTGGCTTTTAAATAATCCGTAATAACTTCGCCAGCTTCATCTTGATTAATGGTGACTTTGGTTTTACATCCGGCAAAGCCGATTATAAGAACGGACAAAATATAAATGGTAATTTTTTTCATGTTGATTGCTTTATGCTTTTTTAAAGGTATTTAATTTTAGTTTAACCGCAAAGGAAGCAAAGTGTTTCGTATAGGAAGAAATTAAGGAAGGTGCAACCGCAAAGGACGCAAAAGTATTTCGCAAAGGAAGCAAAGGATAAATGTAAAGTCTAAGCTAAGCCTAGTTTGTCTGTGAATGCATTTATGTTTCCACGGTAGTTAATAATTATTTTTAGCCTCCCAACTTTGTGCCCTTTGCGTTTAACTTCCAATTCTTTGTGGTTAAATATCAAAGTTCATAACATCAAAGACACAAAGTGTATCGCAAAGGAAGCCAAGAGCCCAAATCTATATATTACCCAAATCTAGGTGTGTGCTGCGCGATTTCATTGTGTGCTTGGTGGTTAATTTGAACCAAGCTTTTTACCCCAACCTTACCGTTCTTTGCGTTTTAAACTCCGCGAACTTTGCGGTTAAAAACTTACCTCGTCCGTTTCAAATACTTCAAATTTGGCAACACCATTGCTGACAGAATAATGGCAACGCCTACCCATCTTAAAAAAGACACCTGTTCCTGCAATATAAAACCTGCCATCATTACTGCCACCGGTAGTTCTGCAGCACTCAAAATAGAGCTTAAGGCCGTCCCGATTTTCGGTACACCTTCAGCATAAAACAGCGGAGGTATTACCGTACCGAAAACAGCAATAATCAAACCCCATTTTAATAAACTCCCACCTAAAGCGCCATTAAACAGAAATGCAGGAGGGAAAAGTATAAAAATTAAGATACAGGCTCCCGTAATCATCAGGGCACTTTTTTTCAATGCCGGGTATTCGGTTCCAATTCGGCCACTGAGCATCAAAAAGCCTGCATAACACAATGCCGCCAATAGGCCAAAACCAATTCCAGTGAGGTTTAATGCTGAAATACTGGTTTCCACCATTCCACTGGCTAATACTGTTCCTCCTAAAACCAATAAAATTGCCGCAAATTGTATTCCTGAAGGTCTCTTTTTAAAAATCAAAAACTCAAGTAAAATACTCATCCAGATAAATTGCATCAGCAAAATAATCGCAACAGAATTTGGAACCAGTTTTACACATTGATAGTAAAAAACGCTGACAAAGCCAGTACAAGTTCCGGCAAGCACCATTTTCCACCATGGTGTTACAATTTTAATTTCTTTTGCCTTGTAAGCTGACGTTCGACTTTGGAAGAAAAATAGTGCCCATAAAATAACAGCGCCGAAAAACGCCTGCGCACCAGTTACATCACCTAAAGTATAACCTTCGTGATAGGCAAGCTTGACAAAAGTAGATAAGATGCCAAAACTACAGGCACCAAAAAAGACAAGGAGAATTCCTTTTAACATTCGATTGTATCAAGTATTTAGAATCAAGTATCAAGAGATACGTTTCTAAGCCAGTTGCTGTAAATATTTTTGAATGGTGGTTTCCAACCCTAAATAAAGCGCATCGCTAATTAAGGCATGACCGATGGAAACTTCTAATAAGCCTGGGATACTTTGGGCAAAGTAATGAAGGTTATGCAAATCTAAATCATGCCCCGCATTAATCCCTAAGCCTAATTTATTCGCATGATGTGCTGCAGCAATATAATTAACAATCGCCTTTTCACGATCGGCATAATAATTATGCGCATAAGCTTCGGTATATAACTCAATTCTATCTGTACCCGTTTCTACAGCGCCTTCTACCATCTCCACAACAGGATCTACGAAAACCGAAACCCTGATGCCTTCTTTTTGAAAAACACCAACCATCTCTTTTAAATAGTCTCTGTTTTTAATGGTATCCCAACCATGGTTAGACGTGATCTGACCTTCAGCATCTGGTACTAAAGTAACCTGAGCTGGTTTGTTCGCAAGTACCAGATCGACAAATTTATCCTCACGGCAATTGCCTTCGATATTAAATTCTGTTGCAATTGCGGCCTTTAAGTCGTACACATCCTGGTACCTGATATGACGCTCATCCGGCCGCGGATGAACCGTAATCCCCTGCGCACCGAAGCGTTCACAATCTAATGCAACCTTAACTAAATCAGGATTATTACCTCCGCGACTGTTGCGAAGTGTAGCAATTTTATTGATGTTAACCGATAACTTTGTCATGCCTCAAAGATAAGGCTTTGCCTTTGTTAATCGGAAACGTTGAAGAAATTTGACTTTTTTTTGCTCATATTTGTTCGAATCAAGATGAATTTAAAGGACACAACACTATATAAACTCCTGATCGTTTTACTTGCGCTGGCGAGTATCCCTGCATTATTTGGGAGCGTAATGGAACCTGATGGCGCATTGTATGCATCCATGTCGAAAAACATTATTCTCTTCCAGGATTGGTTTAACCTTTACGGGCGGGGTGCAGACTGGTTAGACAAACCACATTTAACTTTTTGGATTACCGCAGCATCTTTTAAAATGTTTGGGATTACTGCTTTTGCCTATAAATTGCCATCTTTCCTTTTTGGCTTGCTGGGTGCCTGGTACCTCTACAAACTTGCGAGCGCTATCTATGATGAGAAAACTGCTTTAATCTCTTCTGTTATTTTTTTAAGCGCGCTCCACATCATTACCTCAACTTTTGATGTCAGGGCAGAAATTTATATCACCACCTTCACCCTTGCCTCCATTTATCATTACTATAAAGCACACCAGGGTTCTTTCTGGCACCTTATTGCCGGATCATTTTTTGCAGCTTGCGCCATTTTAATTAAAGGTATTTTTGTACTAATTCCGGTATTCGCAGGTTTCATCATCTACTGGTTATTCACTAAACAATATAAACAATTATGGCAACCTAAATGGTGGATAGCAATCGTATTAATCTTCGTATTTATTACGCCAGAACTTTATTCGCTTTACACACAATTTGATTTACATCCTGAGAAAATTGTATTCAACAGAACAGGTGTTTCGGGTTTAAAATTCTTTTTTTGGGATAGCCAGTTTGGTCGCTTTTTTAATAATGGCCCAATTAAAGGTAAAGGTGATCTTTCTTTTTTCCTGCACACCACGCTTTGGGCTTTTTTACCCTGGTCGATTTTATTTTACACCGCAGCGATCAATCTTTTTAAGAAAAAAAACAGAATTGACCTGGCACCGGAAAGCATTATGATTTGGGCGAGTGCCGCGGTTACTTTTTTGATATTTTCACTTTCAAAATTTCAGTTACCACATTACATCCTAATCATCTTTCCACAATTTTCGATTATTACAGCACTCTATTTGAAAAAGCTGGAAGGTAAAAGTCTTAACATTTTCTTCAAGGTGCAAAACGCGTTAGCTATCCTGGTTTTTATACTGCTTTCTGCCTTAAGTATTGTCTACGGATTTGATTATCCTTACCTCATAATTGGAATGCTCTCGGTCGTTTTAGGGGGTTCTTTTATCTTATTCAAAGGAATCAGGCTCGAAACCATTATTGCAAGAAGTGTATTTGTATCGGTAGGCTTAATGCTTTTCCTTTTTATATTCTTCTATCCGGCTATATTAAAATACCAGTCCGGAGGCATTGCAGGTGAATGGCTTAAGAAAAATCATCCCGCTGCAACACCTGCTGTTTTGAATTATATTGATGCTTTTTCTTTTGATTTTTATGCGCCAGGCGAAGTGAAGTACCTACATAATTATGAAGATTTAGATAGAATTAAAGATCAACAAAATCTGATAATCTATGTACCAGAAGCTGAACTTCCTAGGTTAAAAAGTGAATACAAAGCTGAAGTATTAAAATCTTTCGAATACTT
This sequence comes from Pedobacter petrophilus, assembly GCF_009674725.1. Classification (GTDB taxonomy): domain Bacteria; phylum Bacteroidota; class Bacteroidia; order Sphingobacteriales; family Sphingobacteriaceae; genus Pedobacter; species Pedobacter petrophilus. The sequence goes on from NZ_WKKH01000003.1 coordinate 55,752, forward strand.
CCACACCACTAAATTAACCGGTAAATTTTTAAATGCGAAAACGCGCCCTCAGGTTTTAGAACACTTCTATCTCGTTAAATTGCATTAGTATGGACGTATTTTTCCGCATCATAAAATTTGGATTAACAGGCCTACTCGGAATGGCAATAGATTTTGGAGCAACCTGGCTGTTTAAAGAAAAAATAAAGGTTAATAAATATGTTGCCAACGCCATCGGCTTTTCCCTTGCGGTAACCAATAACTATTTAATAAACCGTGCCTGGACTTTTCAAAGTACCAATATGCACTGGGGAACAGAATTTGGTAAGTTTCTGATAGTAAGCTTAATTGGATTGGGCTTAAATACCTTCATCATCTACCTTTTTCATCAGCGGAAAAATGGAACTAACTTCTACGCAGCGAAATTTTTTGCTATTGTAATCGTATTTGTATGGAACTTTCTGGCAAATATGTTATTCACATTTAAGTAACATTCTTCCCGATAAAGTAGAAGACAACAAGCCAGATTAATCCTTTTATTAAAAAGAATAAAAACCCGAACAGGCCTACACGCTTAAACCATAATTTTACCTTTTCTTTGTTCATTGCCTATTGGTAAAGATAAAATTTTTGAATTAAATTAGAAAGATTTCAAATAAGGAATGATGACTGCAACAAGATTTTCACACTTTGTTTTCTTTGCTTTGCTCTTATTGTATTCAAATAATTATGCGCAGCCATTTAACAACATCGGGCATTATAAAACTAACTTTTACAGCGCATCTAACGGTATATTGAAACTAATCGCGATTAGAAGTTTTACGAATGATAAGCAAAAGTATTTCCTATTGGTAGATCCAACAACGTTAGATACAAAAGTCGATCTGGCCAGCCATTACTCCATCAATAGTTTAGAATGGCCGAATGTTTTGGCCATTTTCAAAAACAGTCCTTATATTAAATCTTTGGAAACAGCAGCAGCGAGAGATCTGCAGTTACAAAATGCCGGTATTGATCATGCCATCCCCAGAGAAAAGGGCATCACGCTAACCATCGATTTATGTCCGTCGCATAAAAGTTTAGACCGGATTATTTTTCAGTCTGTTTTTGATGAATTTAATAAAACAGAGCAGCCTACTCCTTTAGCAGTTTCCGTTTCTGGAAAGTGGATGCTAAAACATCAGGATGATTTGAACTGGCTAAAGAGCCTGATTGATAAGAAAGCGTTAACGATCACCTGGGTAAACCATTCTTATAATCATGAGGTAAATTCATTGCCATTAGCAGAAAACTTTTTATTAGCCCCTGGAACAAACATGGATATGGAAGTTTTAGAAAATGAAAAGCTGATGCTGAAAAATGGCTTAATCCCATCTGTATTTTTTAGATTTCCAGGATTGGTATCAGATAAAAGTATTGTGGATAAAATAATCGCTTACGGCTTAATTCCTATTGGCAGCGATGCCTGGCTTGCCAAAGGGCAGCAGCCGAATGCAGGCAGTATTGTACTGATTCATGGCAATGGAAATGAAGAAATTGGCGTGAAAGATTTCCTTCAATTACTCAAAACTAAACAAGCTGAGGTGAAAAATAAACAATGGTTATTGTTCGATTTAAGGCAAGGGTTAGAAAAAGAATTTGAGCGGTAACTGCTACTTATGAAAGGTATCCAAAAACAGATCTTCTACTTTTTTACGTGCCCAGGGCATTCTTCGCAGGAAATTTAAGCTCGATTTAATACTTTGGTTATTGGTGAAACAATCAATCCTGATTAAGGCACCAAGTTTTTCCCAACCGTAGTGAACCTGCAAATCAGTTACAATTTTCTCAAGGGTGATCCCGTGTAAAGGATTATTCTTCTGCGTTTCTGCCATAGCACAAAGGTAAATTAAATCACAAAATTATGAAGGAATATATTGCGCCATCCAAACTGTTGCACCTCCACAGCTTTCATCATTAACATGATGTTTCAAAATCGTAAAGTTATTTTCCAATAAAATGGATTGATAACTGGCAGGATCAAGCGAAGCATGATGTAAATGCTCACCACCAATAAATCCCCAGGCCTCGCCTTCTTCGGTACCAGAAGTAAACAGGAGAATGCCATTTTCCTGAAGATGATGAGCAAAAATGCTAAACATTTTGGATTGATCTGCTGCAGGCAGATGAAAGAAACTGTGCCAGGCTATAATTGCATCAAACTTTTTAGTCAATTGAAGATTGCGCATATCTTCCTGTAAAAAAGTGACTTGAGGAAAATTTAGCCGGGCCAGATCCAACATCTTTTCACTTGCATCTACACCGGTTACTTTAAATCCCAAATGATTTAAATATTCCAATATTGGTTTTCCGTTTCCACAGCCTAAATCCAATATTTCGCCATCAGCCGGAATCAATTTAATTACATCATCGAGATATTGCTTTTCTATTAAAACATGATCCCGGTTTTTCGAAAACCAGTTTGCAATTTTATCATAAACCTTAAAAACATGCTCACGCTCGAAGCTTTCTTCTTCCATCGCTATTAAAAACTTACGGCAGTTGCATCAATTTCAATTAACATCCCTGCTAAAGCTAACCTGGCAACAGGAATCAGGGTATTCACCGGGAATTTCAGATCAGGCCATATTCTGGTAGATTCTTCAATCAGGATTTCATGTTTCTGATCATCATAATCTACAACAAGTGTCGTTAATTTTGCGATGTGATTCATTTTAAGCCCTTTGCCAGCCAATGCGGTTTCGATATTTTCGAACACGATTTTCACCTGGGTTCTGAAATCTTCACTTAAAACTCCGTCTGTTTTGCTCCCACCCTGGCCGGCTACAAAAACCAATAAATCAGCTGCAGTTACAGTTGCTACATGCGAGTAAGCATGGGCGCGGGGATCATAAATACCAGCTGGATTGCTTATTTCTAAAGAATGCTCTTTCATAAATATAACTTGAGCAACTAAATTATGTATTTCCGTGTTCGAAACTGTAGACTTATTGCAATAAAAAAGCCGGACAGTTTTACCATTGCCCGGCTTAAAAATGTTAAGGTTATAAGTAATTACCGATGGAATTAATTTACCGGTACCGCTATACTTTAATTTGTTCCCGCTGTCCAGGTATTATTATCTGGATTGCTATCAGGCAAAACCTTATCAGGATCTAAAGTAACGGAAGTAATTTCTTCTGTCGTAGGATAAGAAACCAACCAGCTGTTATTTTTCATCCAAACATCAACCGGAAGTTTTATGATATCTGTTTTACCGCTTTTCGTTTTAACCTGCAAGATAATTGGCATTGGCATTTTCTCTAAGTTTAACACTTTTATGGTGTAACCTGTTAGTTTTCCATCGGTTTTAACTTCCTGAACGGAACCTATGCCCTGATCCATTTTCCAGCTGTTTAAGAACCAGCTTCTCCAAAACCATGCTAAATTCTCTCCGGAACCGTTTTCCATCGAGCGGAAAAAATCATAAGGTGTAGGGTGCTTGAATGCCCAGTTTTTAATATATTGACGGAAAGCATAATCGAAACGATCTTCGCCTAAAATTTGATTTCTCAAAATATCCAGTCCCCATCCTGGTTTTGCATATAAGTTAACGCCAATGTTTGCTTCTGTCATCCCATCAGGCATCAGCATAATATTTTCATATTTTGGATTGCCAATAACTTGCTTCCCAATAGTATTCATATTGGTTGTACGCTGAGCATACTCTCCTTTATTAAAGTTTTTAGATGAAATGCCATTGATGAAGGTATTAAAGCCCTCATCCATCCAACCAAACTTGCGTTCATTAGACCCAACAATCATCGGGAACCAGGTATGTCCAAATTCGTGATCAATTACACCCCATGCGCTTCCTTTTTTAGCTTTCCATCCGCAAAATACAATCCCAGGATATTCCATCCCACCAATATTTGTGGCTACGTTAACCGCCATTGGGTAAGGATATTCAAACCATTTTGTAGAATAATGTTCAATAGTACTTTTTACGTATTCTACACCTCTTCCGTAGGCATCCACACCATTACTTTCTACAGGCTGGGCAGAAACAGCTAAAGATTTCTTACCACTTGGCAAGTTGATTCTAGCTGCATCTAAAACAAAAGCTTTTGAAGAAGCCCATGCTGCATCGCGGGCATTTATAATTTTGTATTTCCAGGTTAATTTGTCTTTCGCAGGGCGGGATTTAGGATCAGTAACCTCAGCTTCTGAACGAATGTGCACAGTTTCATCACTGTTTTTTGCAGTATTCCATCTTTTTAATTGCTCGGGTGTAAAGACTTCAGCAGGGTTTAGTAATTCACCAGAACCCATCACGATGTGGCTTGCAGGAGCTGTAATGGCAAAATTGATGTCTCCATATTCACAATAAAATTCGCCACCACCCCAATAAGGCAAAGTGTTCCATCCCATTACGTCATCATACACACACATCCGTGGAAACCATTGTGCAATTGCGAAAATCTCGCCATTTTTAGTGGTTAAATGACCTGTTCTATCAGATCCTTCTTTTGGCACTACATAAGCGTAATCAATTTTAATGGTAATAACTTCGCCGTTTGCAGCTAAAGGCTGATCTAAACGAATCTGCATCCTGGTATCCTCAATCAGTGAAGTAAACTTTACATCCCCTGATTTTTTCGATACCATCACTTTTTTAATTTCATAGCCACCATCAAATTTTTCTCCCTGAGCACCATATCGGCTACGCGATGGTGTAATTTGTTTGCCACGGGAATTTTCTTTAAAAGTATTCTGATCTAATTGTAGCCATAAATACGGCAATTGATCCGGACTATTGTTTTTGTAAGTCAGCGTAACCGAACCGGTTACTAAGTTTTGGGTTTCATCAAGGTTGGCAGTGATATTATAATCCACCCGGTTTTGCCAATATTTAGCTCCCGGTGCGCCAATTGCGGAACGAAATTCGTTTCCATTTTGAGTGTAGAACAATGGTCCGAACGCTTCGGCAGAATTGTAATTTGATACTGGTGCAGCTTGTTGTGCAAAAGCAGCGCATGCAGACGCACAACTAAGCGCGCACAAAGCGACTAGTTTGGTTATTTTCATGTTAATAAGTTGTATTACGGATGTAAATATAAAGAATAAGCACATATGACGAAATATGTGCTTATAATGTTACCTCTGGAATATAAATTTACTTAATTCTCTTTCAATTTTGGCAAATCCTGTAGTTTTTTCTGCTGCGGAGTGAGTTTTTGCCAGGCAACATATGCCCTGGAGATATAATAATTGTATCGATATGGCCTTTCTGCTTTTACCAGCTCTACAGATGGACGATAAATAACCATAAAGCTCTTCAGTTCTTCGCCTTGTAATTTCGTTAATTCAGTAACTGCTTTTTCACTAAAATTCTGATCGATCTCTTCGAGATACATATCTTTTTCTTCAAGATCTGCTTCTTTCCGTTGTTGTCTTTTGTATTTTCCGTAACCCAGGTTCAAATTCAAACCTCCAACTTTATCAGTCATTCTTTTTCTCTGGAGATTTCCACCTGTATTTAAGAGGGTATATTTTTCTGCCAGCGGATCTTTAGCATCTGTGATCTGGCTGTTCATTCGTACCCCTCTCACATCAACATCTGCCAAACTATTAGATTTTACCGGCAGGTAGATTGTTCTGTTTAATAAGTTGGTTAAGTATAAGGTGTCAGTATGGTAACCTACTGCCGAAAATTCAATTAAATCGCCAACTGTAGCTGCAATAGTGTATTTACCCTCTCTATTTGTGCTGGTTGTTTTCTTACTGTTAATGTTGCGGACAGAAACACCAGGTAATGATATTGTTTTTTTAGAATAATCGAATACAGTACCTGTAGTTACGGTTTGCGCAAACACTCCAAAAGGTAGGGCGAGGAGAAAAAAGATGATCAGCTTATACATAGGTCAAAAATAAATTAGTAAAGTGTTTAAAGCCCGCATTTAACAAACTTTAACATTAGAACAATTGAGTTAAGCTAGTGTTTGACTATAAAGTGATTCATCGAAGGAAATTAAAATAGCAACCTCTTCTTTTTCTATAATCGGGCGTTTAATGGCGCTGGTATTTTCTACCAGGTATGTGATGGCTTTTTCCTGATTATCGATAGTAGCCTGCTCTTCTTTTGTTAACTTCTTCCAGGTTAAACCCTTACGGTTTAATACTATTTCCCAACCAAAAGTATCACACCATTTATTTAATTTTTCCGGTGTAATTCCTTTCTTCTTGAAATCATGAAATTCGAAATCGATTTGATGTGCTTTTAACCAGTCTAGTGATTTTTTTACTGTATTGCAGTTGGGGATTCCGTAAACGACCATATTAACTATTGAATGAATGAATGTTGAATAAGTGAATGTTAGGACAAAGGTAATGATTGCCTTTTGAATGATTGAGTTGGGGGGAATATTCGTTCATCACATTTTTTACATTATACATCACATTTTAAATCACAAATAAATTAGTCTTTGTAGCATTGTAGTATATAAAAACATCAATATGTACGTCTTATCAGGAGATATCGCCAATTCGAAGGAAAAAAACATTAACCAGCTGGAGTTCTGGATTTCCACCACACTTTACATTCTCGCGTTAATCGGTGTATGCTCACAAACCACTTATGGATCTGGCATTAACCAGCGTTTTTCTGAGCAGTCGATAGATTTCTCTGTAATGAAAAATTTCTTCCTGCCAGAACTATTTAAAATCAGCATTCTTTATGTTAGTTTTCTTCTTTTTAATTTCTGCTTCATGCCGCAACTGGCGCGGAAGAATAATATAACATTAAACATTATCCTTTCCATTCTGGTAACAGCCGTTTCTATCGTAACCTGGATGGTTGCCAATACTTATTCACAGGCCTATCGGCTGGTAGAGTTCGACGATTTAAACAATGGCTATGGTGTATTTTTTGGCGAAGCATTTACTTATATCTTCTTTCTTTACCTGCTGTTTAATGTTTACGCATTCTTTAACGAACAGGGAATAACACTTTTAAACAAGAGTAACTTTTTAAAAAGGTATAACAAGAATATTATTCAGGAAATATTTATCGCAACAAGAATCTGGCTGATATCGCTAATGATTTTAGCCGTAGTACTCTCACCCGGTTTTGATTATGAATTTCTACTTTTCTGGTTCATTGGTCCACCCATCAATATTTTGGTCTGTTTCCTTTCCATTTATCATCTCATTCCTCACCTGAGAAAAGAACAAAAAGGGTTCGGCCGTTTCTTTTGGGGAAATGTTGGTTTAACTGTTCCCATTATACTTATTTTACTTTTGTTTCTTGCCAGTTTTATGCGGGGCGGACCAGCAATTCCCATTACCCTAATCTTAACCTCGATCAGTTTAATTTGTATAACCACCCCGGCAGCCTGGTTTATCTACAAAAATAAATTTGAGAAACTTAGCGAAATTCAGATGCTGAAAACGGAACTCGGTAAATCTGATGCGAATTTAAACTTTCTAAAATCTCAGATTAATCCGCACTTTCTGTTCAATGCCCTAAATACGTTATTTGGCACTGCTTTGCAGGAAAATGCAGAAAGAACAGGCGAAGGGATTCAGAAACTTGGTGATATGATGCGGTTTATGCTCCATGAAAATACACAGGATAAAATTTCACTTACCCGCGAAGTAGAATACCTTAATAACTACATTGATTTGCAGAAATTAAGGACATCCCGTTCTGCAGATATTAAAATTGACACCCATATTGAGGAGCAGATTAATACCCTGCAAATTACCCCGATGTTACTGATTCCTTTTATCGAAAATGCTTTTAAACATGGGATTAGTTTGCAACAACCCTCTTACATCAAGATTACGCTGCAAACTAAAGAAAGTACATTGTATTTTGATATTAGCAATAGCATTTATACGAAAGCAGATAATGATCCTGAAAAACTAAAAAGCGGCATTGGACTGGAAAATGTAAAGCAAAGGTTATCCTTACTTTATTACGGCAAACATGAGTTGATTATCCGTGAGAGTGCCAAAGAATTTTTTGTTCATTTAACTTTACAATTGGATTAATCTAATACTTATATTGCTGCTTTGAATAATTAAAAGATGATTGCTATTGCCATAGATGATGAACCCATTGCGCTGGATATTGTAAAATCACACGCGGCGAAGGTTCCTTTTTTAGATCTGACTGAAACTTTTACAGATGCTTTTCTGGCGATCAGCTTTTTGCAACATCATAAAGTTGATTTAATTTTCCTGGATATTAAAATGCCCGATATCAGTGGAATCGACTTCCTGAAAAGTTTAAACAACCCGCCAATGGTGGTTTTTACAACTGCATATACGGAACATGCAGTGCAGAGTTTTGAGCTAGATGCGATTGATTATTTACTGAAACCTTTCTCACTCTCCCGTTTCTTAAAGGCTTGCAACAAGGCGCATGAACTTTACAACCTTAGAAACCAAAAATCGGAAGCTAAAGTAGCACACATTTTTATAAAGGATGGCTACGAACAAATTAAAGTGGAACTGGCCGATATTCTTTATGTCGAAGCATCTGGAAATTATACACAAATTCATTTAAAAGAGAAGCTGCTAAGCTCCAGAATTACAATAAACGACCTGGCTGAACTGTTGCCGAAAAAAGAATTTATCAGGTGCCACCGGGCCTTCATTGTTGCGAAGAATCAAATCTCAAAGTTCGATCGCAATCAGATCTGGATAGGCCAAAAGATCATCCCGGTAGGTGCAACTTATAGCGGCATCCGGTTAATGTGATTAAAACTTACAACCGTTAAACATTAATGTTTCCAACATTCAAAGCTTAGCGTTATCTTTGTGGCATGTCAACACAACTCAAAAATCTGTCAGATTTCTCTCACACCACCGTACCAAATGGTGCAAACTATAAATTCGGAATTATTGTAGCCGAATGGAATGCAGAAATTACTGGTGCGCTATACAATGGTGCGCTAAAAACCTTGATAGAAAACGGTGTAAAAGAAGAAAACATTATCTCTTTACCTGTTCCCGGAAGTTTTGAGTTAACTGTCGGCGCTGAAATATTATTAAATAAAAGAAGTGATATCGATGCCGTAATCTGCCTGGGATGTGTAATTCAGGGTGATACAAAACATTTTGATTTTATCTGTGATGCCGTGGCCCAGGGCGTAACCAATGTTGGCATTAAGTACAGCAAGCCTGTTATTTTTGGGGTATTAACCACTAACAATTTAGAACAAGCTCAAGATCGTGCAGGTGGTAAACATGGCAATAAAGGAGATGAAGCTGCAATAACGGCCATAAAAATGGCCGATTTATCTGCAAATATTTAACTTGGGTTTTCGTAAACTATTTGTACCTTAGCCCATTAAATTAACATCTAATGAAAAAAGTAGCCATCTTATTATTGGCGGTGTTTAGCACCATTACCATTTTAGAATCTTGTTCTTCAAAACTTTGCCCTGCTTACAACTCTTATCCTGAAGGTAAACGCAGAAGAAATTAAGCTCCAAAACCTCTTGAATTTTCATTTTTACGTCATTTGCAGAACATTATCTTCAGTGCAACTGTTGTGGCTATAAACTATATTTATTATGACTTGGGTTAACCTAACATCGCCAGATCAGTTAAACGAAATTAAAAGTGCTGACGGCTATAGCTTGATTTTCAAGCACAGTACACGTTGCTCTATTTCGATGATGGCAAAAAGAAATTTCGAATTTAACTGGGATGTGATTCCGGAAGATACTAAACTTTACTTTCTGGACCTGATCAGCTACCGGGAAATCTCAAATTCAGTTGCTGAAGTTTTCAATGTGGCACATCAATCTCCACAAATTTTATTAATTAAAAATGGTGACTGTGTTTTAGAAGCATCACATAGTGATATCTCTGCAGAAGAAGTAGCAGAAGTGATTGCTGCCTAATAACAATTTAACGATATAAAAAAGGACATGAGAATTAATTTTCATGTCCTTTTTTTATTGCTCAATTTCTAGTTTAAGCGTTTTCTATTTCAAGCACCCTTGATGTTCTTTCTCTGGTTGTTTTGCTCAATGTAGCATCGTTTGCCAGTTCTTTACCATAAGTAGGGATCATTTCTTTAATCTTATTTTGCCATTCGTCTGTAGCTAAATCTTCTTTGAAGCAACGGTCCAGCAATTCCAGCATGATAGAAACTGCGGTAGAAGCACCTGGAGATGCGCCAAGTAAAGCTGCAATAGAACCATCTCCAGCACTTACCACTTCTGTACCAAATTCTAAAACGCCTCCTTTTTTCTCATCCTTCTTAATCACCTGTACCCTTTGTCCGGCATATTCAAGCTCCCAGTCTTTTAATTCTGCAGTAGGTAAATATTCTTTTAAAGCATCCAGTCTGTCTTCCGGCGATTGTCTTACCTGTTCAATCAGGTATTTCGTTAAATCCAGGTTGTGTAATCCCGCCGAAATCATCGGGCGAATATTATTGAACTTAATAGATTTTGGGAGATCCAGGAATGATCCGTTTTTAAGGAACTTCGTAGAAAAACCTGCATAAGGGCCGAAAAGCAATGCTTGCTTACCATTGATCATTCGGGTATCCAAATGCGGAACCGACATTGGTGGTGCGCCAACAGCTGCCTTGCCATAAACCTTTGCATGGTGTTTAGCTATAATTTCATCGTTGGTACATTTTAGCCATTGGCCGCTTACCGGAAATCCGCCGAAACCTTTACCTTCCGGGATTCCAGATTTCTCCAATAATGGTAATGACCCTCCCCCGGCGCCTATAAATATAAACCTGGCTACCCGTTTACGGGTTTCGTTAGTCTCTAAGTCTTTTACTTTAATAATCCAGTTACCATCTTTATTTTTTTTCAGATCACGAATTTCATGATTAAAATAAAGATTAACATTCTTTTGTTCTTTCAGGTGATTGAACATATCGCGGGTTAAAGAGCCGAAATTAACATCTGTTCCCAAATCCATCTTAGTAGCCGCAATTTTTTCATCTTTTTTGCGCCCATCCATAATCAGCGGTGCCCAGGTATCAATTACTTTTGCGTCTTCTGTATATTCCATATCGCTAAACAGATTGCATTTCTGCAATGCATCATAGCGTTTCCTCAGATATTCTACATTCTTATCGCCCCAAACAAAACTCATGTGAGGGATTTTACGAATGAAATTTGCAGGATTTGAAACCAATCCTTTTTCGATCAGATAAGCCCAAAATTGCTTAGACACTTCGAAATGCTCCGCAATTTGAACTGCTTTTTTCGTTTCAACAGTACCATCAGCCTTTTCTGGCGTATAGTTTAATTCGCAAAAAGCAGAGTGTCCTGTACCAGCGTTATTCCATGCATCCGAACTTTCAGCGGCAGCAATGTCTAGTCTTTCGTAAATTTCTATACTTAAATCAGGCTCTAACTCTTTTAATAAAACACCAAGGGTTGCGCTCATAATACCTGCGCCAATTAGAATCACATCTGCGTCAGTTTTGCCAACTGTCTTTTTCTTTTTTGTCATTTTATATTAAAGGAGTTACAAATTTAGAATCATTTTAAACATACGACGAATTTTGACAGATCAAAACTTGAAAATATTGCAAAAAAATTAAACATTTCCACGCCATAAATCAATATCATAGCAAAGTTTAAACCAAATATTACTTTCAATGTGCATAAAATCAAATACGACATTAAAGCAACATTAAAAACTTATAAATAGATTTCATAAATTTTCATTTGGTTAAAAAGCATTAAAAAACCAATCAGTTATTCTATCAAATCATGTGGCATCTACTGGAGAAAATATTTGCTTAAAATCAGGTATTATAGGGAAAAGATGTAAAATCTCAGACAGATATGAAATTAATCAATAGCGAATTAATATGCTATCGCGATGCTTTTTTCATCCAGTTTGATATCTTAATTTTAACTTACCGCATTTAAATAGCTAATTTAACTCCAAATGAAAATTAAAGAAATTATCCTCCTGTTCACCGTTATCATAATGGCCGGCTGCGGGGGAGAAAAAACTGATCAGATTATGCTCGAACTCGATCAGGTAAAGCTTAAAGAAAATTTAAATTATGATAAAATTGTTTTCTACAAATATGCAAAGCTGGCTATCCGTTCTGCAGCTATACAGGATACAACTTTGCCTGAGTATCAAAAATTTTCCCGGCAGGCCGAAAGTACACTACGAACTTTAAAATCTATAGATCCCAATAGCAAAGACCAACTTTCTATTTTAGAAGCCTTAAAACTTTATAAAGAATATCGGTCGGTAAAAGGCTTTGTTAAAGAAACTGATGAAGATGTTTTCCCTACCTTGGTTGATGGCATTATTGCCATGAGAACCGGGAAAATAGCAGCAAAAAGCTTTTATCCCGACCGGAATAAAATTAATAACCAAAACATTGAGCATGCTGCGTTGAGCGTTGCCGTATTGACAACTCGGGATCTGGGTCAGCCGATTGCACTTTACGAATGTTCTAAAACCGAACCAGAAAAACTCGAAGATGGTGAAGTCAAAACACTACTCGAATTTATAAGGGGATTTCTTTTCTTTAGCAATAACCTATACTATTTATCAGAAGATGGTTTAACCAGAAACATCAAATGGTTAGATAAAAACCAACAAATTCCACTGCCTTACACTAAAGCCTTTTTTGGCTGGAGCAATTTAGGTGATGAACAGACGCATCTGGCCTTTCATGGGATGAACTATCTTTTTAGAGGATTTGACCGGATGCGTATGGATAGAAAAATTGATGAAGAAAGATCATTACAAGATTTTGAACTCTTTTTGAAAGACATGAATACCCTGGGTTTGCAAAATGAGCTTACATTGGTAGTAGATAGTTACCTCAATCTTAAAAGAGATAACCCGGAGAAGGCAATTTCGGCATTAGAAAAACTGAAAAAAAGCAATTTGCTATCTGATAACGAACGGGAAGCAATTCAAAAAACCATCGATTACCAAAAAAACAGAGACCCTGAAGGTGCACTGAAAAATGTTTACGACAAGGCATTTATGGCTGGCATTGCAACAAAATACATGATCGCGGTACTGGCAAAAATTGACTGGGAGAAAGTTATGATTAACAATAATGTGCCGCATGCTAAAGAAATTGTTTCTGGAATTGAAAAAGTTAAGCAGCTTTCTAACGCAGTGAGCAGTTATACTTCGAAAGCAAAAGGAAGCACCAAAACGCTAAAGAAAACTGGCGGACGATTTTTGGATCAGGCGAAAGGCTTTTTAAAATAGCCCACAACCCTGATCTCTATTAATTGCTGCATCTTGGAAACCGTTATTTTATTACAAGTACCAAACATTTTAACCTTCGAACTTTTGCCGCGGATTGTTTAACTTTGCTTCATGATTGATTTACCAGTAGTACCTGCTGTAACTGAAGTTAAACGTAAGCCGGATTGGTTACGTGTTAAATTGCCAGTGGGCAAAGAATATGCTCAAGTGCGCAGTTTGGTTGATACACATAAGCTCCATACCATTTGCGAAAGTGGAAACTGTCCGAATATGGGCGAATGCTGGGGCGCAGGTACTGCAACATTCATGATTCTGGGAAACATCTGTACCAGAAGCTGCTCATTCTGTGCTGTAGCCACCGGCCGTCCTTTAGCTGTTGATGTTGATGAACCTAACCGCATTGCAGATTCAGTACGATTAATGGGCGTTAAACATTGTGTAATCACTTCGGTAGATCGTGATGATTTAAAAGATGGCGGTTCTATTATTTGGGCGGAAACTTTACAGGCCATTCGCAGGGAGAGCCCGATTACTACTTTAGAAACTTTAATTCCGGATTTTAAAGGCCAGTGGGATAACCTATACCGCGTATTGGAAGAACGACCTGAGGTAGTTTCGCACAATATGGAAACGGTTAAACGCTTAACCAGGCAGGTAAGGATTCAAGCCAAATATGACAGAAGCCTGGAAGCATTAAAAAGAATCTCTGAATTTGGATTGAGAACTAAAACAGGCATTATGCTTGGATTAGGAGAAACTGAAGAAGATATTTTCGAAGCGATGGATGATCTTGTTGCAAATGGTGTGCACATTCTAACTTTAGGTCAGTATTTACAGCCAACCCGTAATCATCACCCGGTGGTAGACTGGATTCATCCCGATCAATTTGCCATGTATAAAGAAGCTGGCATGGCAAAAGGATTAAAATATGTGGAGAGTGGACCATTAGTACGTTCATCTTATCACGCAGAAAAACACCTTTTCCCAATTGAAGGAATAGCTTAGCACGTAGCTTGATATAAAATTCAGAAATGTTTTAAGAATCGCACTCCGTAAGGGAATGCGGTATTAAAACATTTTTTGACTTTACGTGTTCAGTATTGTATCTTAGTAATCAAAGTGACTGCACTAAAAAAATTAACTCTAACCGAACCTGAGCTCGTTCTCGCACTGCAATCGAAAGATTCTACAGTGTTAAAAACATTGTACAGCATGTATTCGTCGGCCCTTTATGGTGTAATTTCCAGAATTATTACCCATACAGAACTTGCAGAAGATGTATTGCAAGAGACCTTTGTCAAAATCTGGCAATCTGCCGAACATTACGATAATTCTAAAGGAAGATTGTTTACCTGGATGATGAATATCGCCCGCAATTTATCCATTGATAAATTACGTTCTAAAGATTTTAAGAATTCACTCAAAAACCAAGATATAGAAAATAACGTAAGTTTCGTTGATGAACAAAACAAGGTAACCTTTAATCCGGATGTACTTGGAATAAAGCAACTTGTTGAAAATCTAAAACCGGACTTACAAGCCGTTCTTGATTTAGTTTATTACAAGGGCTACACACATGTAGAGGCCGCAGAAAAGTTAAATCTGCCATTGGGTACGGTGAAAACCCGCATTCGTCTGGCTATTATTGAATTGAGGAGAAGTTTTAATTAGCGTGGAAAATTTAAAAGCATATATCGAATCTGGAGTACTTGAACTGTACGTTTTAGGTGATTTATCGCCCGAGGAAACGCTACAGGTAAAGGAACTCGCATCGCAGCATCAGGAAATTCGGGATGAGCTTGCTGCCATTGAATACGCAATGGAAGAATTTGCCATGCAAAATGCAGTACAACCTCCTGCAGATGTTGAAACAAAGTTATTTCAAAAGTTAGGAATTAATATAGAGGAAGAAACGAGTGCAGTTGCTGATTTACCACTACAGGCAGAACCAAAAATAGCGAGGCTTGATCATAGTGATGGCAAAGTGATACGTTTGCGTTATGCACTTGTTGCCTGTGTTGCACTTTTGTTAATGAGCACAGCTGCATTATTTGTTACTTACAGCAAACTTACAGATGCGCATGATCAGATTGCAAGTTTAAATTTAGATAAAGAAAAATTCGCCGGCGTAGTTAGCAAACTGGAATATAGTAATCAGGGATTAAATAATCTGGTTGAAATGAGCGAGAGTAAAGATTGGGCTACCATTAAAATGCAGGGCCAGGCAATTAGTCCGCAATCGAAAATGAACGTTTACTGGAATAAGAAGGATAAACGTGTCGTAATTAATTATCTGGCGATAGATTTACCTAAAGCTGATGCCCAACATGAATATCAACTCTGGGCTTTAGTAAATGGAAAACCGGTTAGTCTGGGCGTATTTGGCAAAACAGACTCCACTTCGAGAGAGGCTTTATTAAAGATGCAAACAATACAGAAAGCACAGGCTTTTGCAGTTACACTTGAACCCATGGGCGGAAGTGTAAATCCAACAATGGAAAAACTGACTGTAATGGGCGGTGTGTAAATAAAAAAAACTGAAAAAATAAAAAAACCGACAATTCGAAAAATTGTCGGTTTTTTTATGCGTTATTATTTCTGCGCGTATTTCACTTCTTCATAAGGCTGAACTAAAACCCAGCCCTCGCCGAAAAATTCAAGCTGAAATGATTCACCACTGCCTCTTCCAATAAATGAACCGAAAGTAAGGTTGGTTTTAATATTAGGAGATAAATTTTCTGACCAGGCTACGGTAGCATTCGGATCAGTATAAACCGGCTGATTGGCACTTACTCTTAATAAAATAGGCTCGCCGTGGGTGGTAATGGCAATGTAACCACTTCCAGATAATTTCACCTGAAAAAGGCCGCCGCTCATCATACCAGCTACACTTTTTAACATTTTGATTTCATTTTTGATGGTGTCTTCAAGTGCTAAAACATCATTCCCATTCACAAAAACAGATTCATTTTGAAGCTTAATGATTTTTACTTTCTTGCCTTCATCTGCCAGGTAAAGTTTTCCCGTTCCGGCAGCATGCATTAATGATGTACCTTCGCCAGAAATTGCTTTCTTCAATAATCCACCCAGTCCTTTACTTAACAGGCCTTCTCTTTTAAAATCGACATTGCCAATGTAGGCAACCATCGAACCTGCTTTAGCCATAATCTTCTGATTCCTCAGGTTTACTTCGAGTAGCGCTGGTTTTTCTAATTCAAAAAAGTCATTTTCATTTGGATCTTCTGCAGATTCATGAATGAGTTCCTGTAAGGTATACTCTTTTTTAGTTTCCATAATTTAGTGATATTGTTTTTCGGTTTTGCCAATCCTGATCAATTCCTAAGCCAAACCTGGCGAAAATTATCAACCCTTCTGTCACTATAGCTTAAGATTAGACAAATATCTTATCATTTTTAACCTTTAAATATTCTTAAAAGGGGTTTTTAAAAAGATTTAACGTAAATAATTTTTATCGAAATAATTTATGTTAATGTTATTTAATAGTAAAACATCAACAAATGGACAGTTTTGGAAACAGCAAGAGAAGGCTTTACTAAAAATTATTCTTCTTTAAACTGCAATGAAATACAATAATCGCCATACTATATTAATTGTTGTATTCTTGTAGAAATTCCGCTGGCGACTTGAGAAGCGGTGACCACAAAATGATTGTCTGCAAGTTCGTTGCCAGTTTGCCCATGAATGAAACAACCTAAAATTGCCGCGTTAAGAGCGGTGTATTTTTGCGCAAGAAATGAAGTAATTACGCCTGTTAACACATCACCCATTCCACCTTGGGCCATAGCCGGATGACCAGTAGGATTAATATATACTTTACCTTCGGGCGAACAAATAAAAGTAAACTGATTCTTAAGCACAATTACTATTTTCAGTCGCCTGGCCTGTGTTCTTGCAGTTTGCAACGTCTCCCACCAGCTGTTATGCTCACCAAAAAGCCTGTCGAATTCTTTCATGTGTGGGGTTAAAATAGAATACTGCGGAAGTTTTTCTATTAAATCCTGTCGTTCTGCCAGCATATTCAGGCCATCAGCGTCAATAACTAACGGCCGGTTAATCGCAATCAGACTTTCAAGCAAATGTTCATGCGCTGTGGATATTCCTAAACCCGGACCAATAGCAACGGCCTGGTATTTATGTTGATCCTCAATTCTGGTATATTCATCACGTGGTAAAGCCATCACCTCAGGCAGAATGGTATTGAGTGCAATTAATCCGCTCTGCGGAATGCAGGCAGTGATTAATCCTGCACCGGTATGTAAACAGGCCATTGACGATAATAGAGCGGCACCCATTGTATTGGTATTTCCTGCAATAATTAAAGCGTGGCCATAGGTGCCTTTGTGACTAAATAATTTTCTGGGCTTGAGTATTTTTTTAATATCCCTTACTTCTATAAGATAAAAATCTGTGTTTTGCTTTTCAATAAAATCTTCATCTAATCCAATTTCCACCACTTCAAATTGTTCAGTAGCCAATACCGATTCTGGCATAAAGAAATTGATTTTTGGCCGCTGAAAACAAATTGTTTTAAAAGCGCTTACCCCGTTATAATTTGATGGTAATTCCCCTTCAGCGAAAAAACCTGTTGGCACATCTACGGCATAAACCTTCTTTTTCGCCTTATTAATCTGACTGGCCAATTCGGCATACTCCCCTGCTAATGGCTTATTTAATCCTGATCCCAGAATCGCATCTATAATGAGGTCAGCTTTAATGTTTTTTAAATCGGCTGCATTATTCAAAATTACTTTCTTACACCGGGATTCTTCTAAACGCTGTAAATTAATGGTAAAATCTGTACTTTGCTTACTGCTGAAATTAGTGATGTAAACCTTAATGTTAAGGTATCCATTACTGAGTAACAGGTGTGCAATGGCCAATCCATCTCCACCATTATTTCCTTTTCCACAAAAAATTGCAATATGCTTACTGGTATCAAATTCATCTCTCAAAAAGCTTTGTACAAAAGCCCGGGCAGCTTTCTCCATCAAATCAATAGATGCAATTGGTTTATTTGCAATGGTAAATTCGTCAACCTGGCGCATTTGCGCTGAAGTAAGTAGAGTCTGCATATCACTAAGTTAGGATTAAACTATAATAATGATTTGGCTATTATTGTTTGGTGGTGCAATCAACAAAGGTTTATTTTTCTCATCTATCCGTTCTCATCGTTAAAATTATATACCTTTAAATCACTATAATTAACAGATTAGTAACGTCTTTCTATCAAATTAAACTCGAATTAAATGAATCAAAAACCATCAAATGCATTTATAGCCGCATCCTGGCTGGCATTAGGCATTGGAATGATCGGCTTTATTGTAGGCCTGTGGCGATCAGACATGCTTTTAAATGAAAAAGGATATTATTTCACAGTATTGATGTTCGGCTTGTTTGCGGTTATCTCTTTGCAAAAAGCAGTGCGTGATAAATTGGAAGGCATTCCCGTAACAGAGGTTTACTATGGCATAAGCTGGTTCTCCACTTTGTTAACCATTACCTTACTGGTAATTGGCTTATGGAATGCGACACTCTTACCGAGTGAAAAAGGTTTTTATGCCTTCGCCTTTTTACTTTCCATTTTCGGTGCAATTACGGTACAGAAAAACACAAGAGACAATCAGGTCTTCAACAAAGACAAAGACCTGAATTAACCTGTCAAATTATGAATTGAAGCCAATGCCGATGCATTGGCTTTTTTTAATAAAAATTTTCAACAAACTAATTTTGCTGATATCCATTAATTTTGGATCATGCTGTTAACCTTACTTAGCTGAAAATACCTTGAGAATGTCTGAAAAAATAATCATTGGCGTAATCGATTGTAGTAAATTTTCTTTATACCGGGACTGGGTTCTGTCTTATGATAATCGGGTGGAAGTGATTCAACTCGGCCATAAACTGAATAATTTTGAAGAAATATACAAGTGCCAGGGGATTGTGCTAACTGGAGGAGAGGATGTTCACCCGAAGTTTTATAATCACCCTGAGTATTATCCTTACTGTCACGCTGATGATGTTGACGAGCTTCGCGACGAATTTGAATTTAAAGTTTTAGCCTGCACAGAAGAAAATCATATCCCCGTTTTAGGGATTTGCAGGGGAATCCAGGTTGGAAATGTATTTTTTGGAGGCACCTTAATCCCTGATATTGCAACCTGGGGTAAATTTGACCATTCGAAAATGCCGGATAAAAGCGACCGGTATCATGAAATTTTAATCAATCCATCCTCATGGCTTAAGCAAATTGTACATACCGACCGCGGTTTAGTAAACAGCAATCACCATCAAAGTGCAGATCGTGTAGGCAAAGGCTTAGTAGTCAGCGCAATCTCTGCAGATGGAATCGCAGAAGCCATTGAGCGTTTGGAACCGGCCGGAAAATCGTTTTTACTTTTTGTACAATGGCATCCTGAACGTTTGAACGATCAGCAAAGCCCTTTCAGCAAAAACCTGCACGAGGCATTTATAAATGCTATAATTAATCATGAATAGGAGTAAAACAAAGCTGGAGGCACTAAATCGACTTAGCAATGCCAGAACCTAAAGATTAGTGATGGTAAGCGCAACAAGTTCTAAATTTTTAATAAATTGCAGATTATACTTTTAAGTTAATCTATAGTACCATATTTAATGAAGAAACTATTCATTTTGCTATCCTGCTGTATTTTTACAGCCGGCGCATATGCACAAACCCTGGTAAATGAAACTGAAATAGGTGATGCAGAAACGGCCATTTCTCAGGCGCAAATTGCTATTATTCCTGAACCGGTTTCATTGATGAAAAAAGCCGGAACTTTCACTTTGCCTGCTAATATCAGTATCCAGGCTGCTAAAGGTGAAGGTTTAACGCAGAGTATTAATTTCTTATCAGAGCGAATTACTACTGCAACCGGAAAATTTGTGAGTACCGTTTCAAATGCCAATCACCCTACCATTAAGTTGATTCTCAATACCCAAAATGACCCACAACTGGGTTTGGAAGGATATAAACTAAATGTAAACACTACTCAAATTGTTATTACTGCAAATAAACCAGCTGGTATTTTTTGGGGTGTCCAGTCTTTAATCCAGTTATTTCCCCCGGCAATTGAAAGTAAAGAATTAGTAGAAAACGTTAAATGGAAATTACCTTGTGTTGATGTAATTGATTACCCTAAATTAGGTTGGAGAGGGCTAATGTTCGATGTTGCCCGTCACTTTTTCACCAAAGAAGAGGTAAAGCAATTTATCGATAACATGGTGCGCTATAAGTTTAACTTATTGCATTTCCACTTAACTGATGATGAAGGCTGGAGAATAGAAATTAAGGGCTTGCCTAAGTTAACCGAAGTTGGTGCCTGGAGCGTTAAAAAAACCGGAACATTCGGCGATTTTATTCCGCCTACGGCTGATGAGCCACGTACCTACGGCGGTTTTTATACGCAGGAAGATATTAAAGAACTGGTACAATATGCGCAGGATCGTTTTGTAAACATCATGCCTGAGATTGATGTTCCCGGACATAGTTTAGCGGCAATTGCGGCTTACCCGGAATTATCCTGTACGCCAGATGCAGTGAATTACAAAGTGCGTTCCGGTGAGAAAATTATGGACTGGAGCCGCGGGGCACCGCCGCTTGCGTTGGTAGATAATACCCTTTGCCCGGCCAATGAAAAGGTTTATGTATTTCTGGATTCTGTAATTACACAAGTTGCGAAGCTTTTCCCTTTCGAATACATTCACATGGGTGGAGATGAAGCTCCGCACAACTTCTGGGAAAAGAATGATCAGGTGAAAGCACTGATGCAGCGCGAAGGATTAAAAACCATCCCGCAGGTGCAAGCTTATTTTGAAAAACGTATAGAACAAATTGTAGTCTCTAAAGGCAAAAAATTTATGGCATGGGACGAGATCCTCGAAGGTGGTGCATCACCTACGGCATCGGTAATGAGCTGGAGGGGTTTAAAATATGGCATTCAGGCTTCGAAAGATAAACATAACGTAGTGATGAGTCCCACTGAATTTGCCTATCTGGATTACATGCAGGCCGATCTAATCACCGAGCCAAAAGTATATGCCTCTTTACGTTTAAATAAAACCTATCAATTCAACCCGCTTCCTGCAGGTGCAGATCCGAAATTCATTATAGGCGCACAGGCAAATCTCTGGACTGAACAAATTTTTAATTTCCGCCAGGTGCAATATATGGTTTGGCCGCGTGCATTCGCCATTTCCGAATCGATTTGGAGCCCTTTGGAGAAGAAAAACTGGACCAGCTTTATTGATCGTACGGAAGCGCATTTCAAAAGACTGGATTTTGCTGAAGTTAAATATTCACCAGCCATTTATGATCCGATTTTTACGGTAAAACGCAGCGCAGATAAACAACTGATGATTGAACTAACGCCGGAAATTGATGGTTTGGATATTTATTACAGTTTTGATAACTCAATGCCAGATCGTTTTTATCCTAAATATGCCTCGGCGCTTACACCGCCGAAAGATGCAAACATGCTTCGCGTGATTACCTATAGAGGCAAACAGGCAGTTGGAAGACTAATTAGCATATCAATTGCTGAATTACAAAAAAGAGCAAGATAATGGGGAAAGAAATTGAAAGAAAGTTCCTCTTAAACCGTGAAAAATGGGAACAATTAGATAAACCTGCCGGAAAACACTTAAGGCAGGGCTATATTTCCAATGATCCGAATAAAACAATCCGCGTTCGAATAGCAGAAACGCAAGCCTGGTTAACAATTAAAGGCATCACTATCGGTGCATCACGATTGGAATATGAATATGAAATCCCGCTGGAAGAGGCAGCAGAATTGCTGGATAATTTTTGTGAATCGGAGCTGGAAAAGATTAGATACGAAATTGAATACCAGGGAAAAACCTGGGAAGTAGATGTGTTTTCCGGTGACAACGAAGGCTTGATTGTAGCAGAAATTGAACTTTTATCGGAAGAAGAGCAGTTTGAACGCCCGGTTTGGGTAAATGCAGAAGTTACCACTGATAAGCGCTACTACAACGCCAACTTAATCACGTATCCTTTTAAAGCCTGGGCAGATTAATCAGGCCCTTATATTTAAATATTAAAGTAAAGCATAAGCTAAACGAAAAAGGCTTAGAAATTAAATTCTAAGCCTTTTTTATGCGGGTTAAAACATGAAGCTACCGTTGAAGTAGCCCATGATCAACATTATTTAATTGATTTTAAGGAAATATCAAATACAAGTGGGGTAAAAGGATTGATCGGACCACCTCCGTTTTCTCCATAACCCAATTTAGAAGGAACGATAATTTTAATTTTACCACCCACACCAATTAACTGTACCCCTTCGATAAATCCAGGTGCCAGTTGACCCAAAACCAACGGACGGGCAGCATACTGTGCCATTGGTGAGTAGATCCCTGCATCTTTAGCAATCTTAGCATCTGAAGTATCAAAAACATTGATTTTACCGTCGGCTTTTTTATTCGTAAACTGACCGGTATAGTCAACCATAATGGTATCTGTTAAGGTAGCGCGTTGAGCATTTCCCGGTGCCTCAATTATATACTGTAACCCTGATGCTGTTGTTTGTGTTTTCAGGCTGTTATCGGCAATATATTTTGAAATTTTTGAAGCTTCACTTGCTTTATTTTTAGCGATTAAGGCTTTATATTCTTCTTCGAAAAACGATCTTTTCTTTTTCTCAAAAGTAGAATCTACCTCATTCGTTGCTTTATGTAACACCTTTTCAATTTTGATAGTAAAGGTAGAGAAATTGTCTTTTGCACCTGCTGGTTTAGGCTGACCGGAATATTTGGCCATAGAGTCTAAATTCAATTTAAAAACTGCGCTATCTCCCTCACCCAATAACTTTAACGCTGATGCTAAATCTCCCTTAAACATCGATTTACCAATAGGAAAAAATGCAGGGCGCTCGTTATCATAAGTATTTACTAATGTAGAATCGCCACTTTTAGTTTCAATAATCTGAATACCATTTAGCTTTACAAAATCGCCTTCCTGAATCTTAGGTTTTCCTTCGCTATTGTAAATTTTGTAGGTCATATCGCCTTCACCCTTTTCAAACCTGTTACAGGCAGATAAACCTAATGCTGCTGCCAATAAAATAATAACCCCTTTTTTCATTTCTTATACGCCGTAATTGAACATAAAAAAAGTGTTGCCCGATTGAACAACACTTTTATCTATTTTAAATTTATTTTTTTGCTGCTGCTGCAGGTGCTTTTTTAATATCAGTAATCTCGATATCGAAAACTATTGGATTGTAAGGCATAATACCTACTTGTGGTGCACCTTGCTCGCCATATCCTAATTTAGAAGGAATAATAGCGGTGATTTTTCCACCTTTACCTACTAATTGTAATGCTTCAGTAAAGCCAGGGATTGTTCCGCCTAAAGCCATTTTGGTTGGGCCATATGGTCTGCCAGCCTGGAATTTATTTTCAGCTTTAGCAATTTTCTCATCGCTGGTATCAAATACAGGGTATTTACCTTTAGCATCTTTTTTAGCCAATTTACCAGTGTAGTTTAAAGTAACGGTATCACCTAATTGTGCACGTTCTGCATTTCCAGGAGCAGTAATGATGTACTGTAAACCACTTGCAGAAGTTTGTGTTTTTAGATTGTTATCAGCAACGTAAGCTTTAATTTTACCATCTTCAGCACCTTTCTTTTTCTCAGCACTAGCTTTGAAATCTGCCTGGAAAAATTCACCAGCTCTTTTGTTGAATGTAGAATCAGCTTCGCCAGCATTCTTTTTGAAAACTTTTTCTACTTTGATCGTGAACGTGATGTATTTATCTTTTTTGAATTGTTCTGGTTTTGGCTGTTTGCTATAAAAAGCCATGGTATCCAGGTTAACTTTAAAGGTTGCACTATCGCCTTCCCCAAATAAAGTTAATACATCATTCATATCACCAGCGTACATTTTTTTCTGAACAGGAAAAACTTGTGGATTTTCATTATCGTAAGTACTTCCCAATACCGAATCTTTATCATTTTTCTGAATGAAGTTCATCTTAACGATATCACCTTCTTTGATTTTCTCTTTACCTTCAGAATGGTGAACGGTATACAATAAACCACCAGCACCTTTTTTTTCTTTGTTACACGCTGCTAAACCTAACGTAGCTGCTACAAGAACAATTATTCCTTTTTTCATTTTGTATTTAAACTTTATTTAATTTGGTTATTTGCTTTACGCAATTAATTGGTTTTTATATTCTTCTAAAATGGATTTAAATTCATTTACCACTTCATTTAAAGGCTTCTCTGATGCGCCACCAGCAGCATTTCTATGTCCGCCGCCATTAAAATATTTTTTACAGATTTCGTTGGCAGGAAAATCACCGGTAGACCTTACCGAAAGTTTCACCTTATCAGTACGCTCTATAATCAAAGCGGCCAGCCGGATGCCATTGATAGAAAGTGCATAATTTACCACACCTTCGGTATCGCCTGTGGTACTGTGAAATTGCGCAAGTTCTTCTTTGGTTACGGAGATAATTGCGGTATTGTATTCTCTGATTACTTGCAGCTTGTTAGATAAGCAGTAACCTAAGAAACGTAACCGGTCTTCGCTTGCGTTATCGTAAACCTGCTGATGGATTTTCCAGTGTTCTGCACCTAAATCAATCAGTTCGGCTGCGATTCTGTAAACATCAGAGGTAGCAGACTGAAAACGGAATGATCCGGAATCGGTCATAATTCCAGTATATAAACAAGCAGCAACGTCTTTATTAATCCCCGCTTTATCTTCCAGTTGATTTACAATAAAATCGTAAACCAATTGCGCTGCAGCACATGCATTAATATCCCAGTGGCGGTAATCATCAAAATCTTCAGGTTCTAAATGGTGATCTATCATCACTTTTTTCGCACCTGCAGCTCTTACCAGCTCCCCTAATTCATTGATTCGGCTGAGCGTATTGAAATCCAGACAAAAAATTAAGGCTGCTTCATCAATCAATTTGGCTGCCTTTTCCAACTCTTCCGTAAAAATAATTACATCAGAATTATTAGGCATCCAGTGTAAAAAGGTTGGATAATCGGTTGGTGTAATCACTTTAACATGATGACCTTTTTGTATAAAGTAACCATATAAACCTAATGATGAACCCATCGCATCACCATCCGGTTTATGATGGGTAGTAATAACAATGCGCTGTGGCGTAGCCAGTAAAGATTTTAACTCAGGTAGTGTAAGCATATATTTTTTGCGTTGCAAAGCTAAGGATTTTTAAAATAGGATTAAAGCATTTTAAGTTTAGCCTGGCGACATATTAAACAAAGCATAATAAATGGTCGAAAATCAGCTCAAACTGCTTTATCTAAGTCAGGAACATCAAAACCTCTCCTATTCTTATGTATCAGTTATTGGTTATTCATCAATTAAAACGTAGTTTTGCAGCAAATTGATATTCAAACACAATGAGCACTAACAGAACTTTTACCATGATCAAGCCTGATGCAGTTGCAAACGGCCATATCGGATCAATCTTAAACGACATTACCAATGCGGGTTTCAAAATCATTGCATTAAAATATACTAAGTTAACTGACGAAACTGCTGGTCAGTTTTACGCAGTTCATGCAGAGCGTCCTTTTTACAAAGATTTAGTAAGCTTCATGTCTTCAGGACCAATCGTTGCTGCTATCCTGGAAAAAGATAATGCAATCGAAGATTTCAGAAAATTAATTGGCGCTACTAATCCCGCAGAAGCGGCTGAAGGTACCATCCGTCAGAAATATGCTAAATCTATTGATGCAAACGCAGTACACGGTTCAGATTCTGATGAGAATGCAGAAATTGAAGGTAACTTTTTCTTCAAAGCTGATGAGCGTTTCTAATTGCTGATCAAAAACATTTATTTTTAAAACCTCGATATTTTCGGGGTTTTATTGTTTTATCAATTTTGTATCTTTCGGACCTGAAATATTCGAACCATCCAATCGTTTTAAATCATACACCTTAAATGAAAACAATTCTCCTAGCGGCATGCCTTTCAACAGTTACAATTGCATCATACGCTCAAAAAAAACCTGTTGCTAAAAAGCCGGCTACTAAAAAAACGATAACAACAACGACCACTAGAACCACAACAGTGGTTTCTGGTTTAAGATCACCTTTAGATTCTACCAGTTATGCTTTTGGCACCTCAATTGGTGCGGGCTTGAAATCTACCGGATTGACTACATTAAATTATGAAGTACTTTTAAAAGGTTTAAAAGATTCATTTACTAGCGGAAAAGCACTTTTAACACAATCGCAAGCTCAGGAAACCATTAACGCAGCAATGTCAAAAGCAGCAGCAGTAAAAAACAAAACTGAGGCTGCAGCAAATAAAATTAAATACGGACCAATTATGAAAGAAGGACAAGATTTCTTAGACGAGAACAAAAAACGTGCGGGTGTACAAACTACTGCCAGTGGCCTACAGTATGAAGTTTTAACAGCCGGAACCGGTGTTAAACCAATTGCAACTGATTCTGTACTGGTACATTACAAGGGCACATTATTAAACGGTAAACAATTTGACAGTTCTTACGATCGCGGCGAGCCGATTAGCTTTCCATTAAACCGGGTGATTCCGGGCTGGACAGAAGGCGTACAATTGATGCCGGCAGGATCGAAGTATAAATTCTTTATCCCTTACCAACTGGCTTATGGCGAGCGTGGTGCCGGAGCAGATATTCCACCATATAGCACCTTAATTTTTGAAGTAGAATTGCTTAAAGTTAACGGCAAATAAGCTTTTATTAAAACTTTCTTTATCATTCGATGTTAGCTATTAGAAAATTAGCATCATATGAAAAGAATATTTCCAATAGCACTAATCGCATTTTTATGCACTACCTTAAGCAGTTGTGAACTGGTAGGAGGTATATTTAAAGCTGGCCTTTGGTCTGGCATAATCGTAGTTGTAATTGTAGTTGCACTACTGATCTGGATCCTTTCGAAAATTTTTGGTGGAAGAAGGTAAAACAAAAAAGGGTTAATTTTAATAAATTAACCCTTTTAGTTTCTTATTACCTAGAGAAATATCATTTCATTAATAACGATACTTCCTGCATGTTCGTTTAGTTTCTGGATGATTCCCTGGCGTACCATTACCAGTTCATTTTTGATTACAGAAGATTCTATTCTGATAAAAAGCTTCTTGTCTTTAATATAAATCTGTGTCGTTCTGTTTGCAATGGCTGTACCCATAATTTCGGGCCATATGGACAGAATAGAAGTTTCATCAAATTTTCGGCGCAAACGATACACATCTAGCATTTTGCTGATGGCATCTTTCATTGTTATATCATTCGGTTTACGCATGGCTTATTTGTCCCTCCCTAACTTCAAACAAAGTTACATCAACTTGTATTTTTTCAAAAACTGATTTTACTCTTTCTTTTCCGGTATCCGTGATAAATATTTGTCCGAAATCCCGGTGAGACACCATTTGCATTAATTTTTTCACCCGGTGATCATCCAGTTTATCAAAAATATCATCCAGAAGCAATAGCGGTTTGAAACCTTTGTTCTTTGCCAGATAAGCATATTGGGCTAGTTTCAGCGCAATTAAAAAGGACTTTTGCTGCCCTTGCGAGCCGAACTTCTTCAGCGGCATCTCACTAATTTCGAAAGCCAGCTCATCTTTATGGATCCCCGTTGTAGTACGTTCCAATACCCTGTCTTTTTCTACTGATTTTTTCAACAGCGTTTCGAAAGGAACATCAATCAGCTGAGATTGATAATTTAAAGAAACCATTTCCTTGTTTTCGGTAAGGTACAGATAATATTCGTTGAAGAGCGGGATAAAATCATCCATGAAAGTCTTTCTGGTAGCAAATATTTTATTTCCGGCAGTTACCAGTTGTTCATCCAGAATTTCTAATAAAGTTGGATCGTATTTCCTGGTGATGGCGATCTGCTTTAAAAAAGCATTTCTGTTAAGCAGGATCCGGTTATATGCAATTAATTGATCGAGATAGTGCGAATCCGTTTGAGAAATCACATTATCAATAAATTTGCGCCTTTCCTCACTACCTTCCATAATAAGGTTCACATCGTAAGGCGAAACCATTACCACTGGAAAAAGGCCGATATGATCGGCAAGTTTTTCGTACTCCTTCTTGTTACGCTTAAATTGTTTCTTCTGATTTCGTTTAACGCCACAAGTAATTTTATCATTGCGTTCGTTCCGATCAAAATCACCCTGAATCATGAAAAGATCTGTTCCTGTTTTAATTTGCTGACCATCAATAGGATTAAAATAGCTTTTGCAGAGGCATAAATAATGAATTGCATCGAGCATATTTGTTTTTCCAGAGCCATTATCACCAGTAAAAACATTTACAGTATCAGAAAACCGGAGATCTGCATCACAATAGTTTTTAAAATTTAGAAGCGTAATATTCTTTAACCACATAAATATGGCGCAATTTACCCTTTTTTAACCTCTAAATAACTAATGTTTAATTAAATACTTCAAAATAAAGATTGATACTTTGATTGAAAAATGTATTTTTGCAATCTTAAATTTTTTAAACAAACATGTCTACAATAGATAACCAAACTACTCAACCTATCAAAAAAGGTTCATTTTTACAGGAAAATAACAAGAGCCTGCTATTTATCGCTGGCGCTGTTGTTTTATTAATTGGTGTATATTTTTGGTATCAAAATGTGTACTTAAAAGGCCGTGCTGAAGAGGCTGCAAGCAAAATGTTTAAGTCTGAATCCTATGTAGGCATCGATTCATTATCGAACAAAGCAGTAAAAGGTGAAGGTGGCTATCCTGGTTTAGCGCAAATTGCGGAAGAATACGACAATACAAAATCTGCTAATCTTGCCAATCTTTATTTAGGTGGGATTTATTTACGTAAAGGTGAATATAAACAAGCAATTGATGCATTGGGAAAATATAGTGCTACAGGGAGTCCGGTTGCAGATCCTTTGGCTTTAGGCTTATTAGGAGATGCTTACAGCGAATTAAAAGATTACAAACAAGCGGCTACTTATTACAAAAAAGCATCAGATAAGGCAAGTAAATTTACTTCTCCTATGTTCCTTAAGAAATTAGGATTGGTCAATGAAAATCTTAAAGATTTTGGTGGTGCTGTTGATGCTTATACTAAAATTAAAACGCAATACCCAGAAAGTGCTGAAGCACAAATGGTAGATGCTTACCTTGCCAGAGCACAGGCACAAGTGAAATAGTATAGAAATTAGAATATTATAAAATATGGAAGACCATCGAAAGATGGTCTTTTTTTATGCTTGGATTTTTCAATTGCCTCCGGGAATTAAAACGGCAAAGGCTACTGAACATGTACAGAACGTATAGTGCCAGATTTATTTATTAAAGGCAGTCATGGTATGTGCCGGACCGATGGTTACATAACTCTTAATTAATTCTACGCTCTTATCGACTAACGCTGGCAGTTCCAGTTGTTCATCCTTATCGAATTTCCCTAAAACGAAATCTATTTGCCTCCCCTTCGGATAATCGCTACCAATACCAAACCTTAACCTGGCATAGTTCTGACCACCACATACTTCTTCTATACTTTTTAAGCCGTTATGGCCAGCGCTTGATCCCTGGAGTTTCAAACGCAGTTTACCTAATGGAAGTGCCAAATCATCAACTACAACCAATACGTTTTCAGGAGCAATCTTCAATTCTTTCATCCAATAGTTTACTGCCTTACCACTCAGGTTCATAAAAGTGGTTGGTTTAATGACATGAAGTTTTTTTCCTTTAAAACCTACTTCTGCATAATAAGCCAGACGGATATTATCGAAACTTCCGTCTAAGCCTTTTACCAGTTCATCAGCAATATCAAATCCAATATTATGCCTGGTATGTGCATATTCCGGACCGATATTACCCAAGCCCACTATAAGATATTTCATAGCCGCAAAGGTAAAAGCTTAGAGCGGAAAGACCAAGGGAAAAGAAGAAAGAACAAGGCACGAAAAGAGAAAAGAAAAAGGAGCAAGGAACAAAGACTAAAGACCCAAAGCGTAAAAACGGCAGACGAGAAAAGAAAAAGAACAACCAGGAAGATCAGATTAAGCAATCCTATCGCCTAAAAACTATCGATATGAATCTGCCATTCAATTCATTGCAGTCTGGCTTCAACCGGCTGCCTCTTTAAAATAATACATCGTCTCCATTGCAAAAAAGCTAGATTAAGAAATCCTATTATAGAGCCTCATCTATGTAGATTGTGCCATTCAATTCATTACAGTCTGGCTTCAGCTAACTGCCTCTTTAAAATAATACTCGTGTCCATTGCAAAAAAGCTAGATTAAGAAATCCTATTATAGAGCCTCATCTATGTAGATTGTGCCATTAAATTCATTGCAGTCTGGCTTCAGCTGACTGCCTCTTAGCAATAGCACCTTGTTATTTTGGAAGGAAAGATTTTTCAAAGAAAATAAATTCATAAACTTTAAAAAGGCAACAAAAAAACGGCCCGAATAAATCCGGGCCGTTCCTTATAATCAAGTAGTGCTGACTATTTTTTACCTTTAGCAGCTTCAGTTTCTGCTTGTTTCAATGCTCTACTCATTCCTACTGATACGATTGTATCTTCTGGAGTATTCGTAATTACATATCCATCACCTTCAATATCACGAACGCGAACCAAAGTGCCAACTTCTAATTTAGCAATGCTCACTTCAACGCTTTGCGGCATTTTATTAGGCAATGCTTTAACACGAAGTTTACGTAATTTCTGAACCATCTTACCCCCCATTTTAACACCTGGAGAAGTTCCTGTTAAGTTAACCGGGATTTCCATAACGATTTCTTTTTCGTCAAATAACTGAAGAAAATCGATGTGCATCAATACGTCAGTAAGTGGGTGAAACTGCATGTCTTTTACGATAGCTTTTGTTTTAGTACCGTTAACATCAATTTCAACAAAGTTTACTTCCGGAGTATAGATTACGTCTCTTAGATCAGCAATAACTACAGCAAAGTGTTGTTGCTCTTTTCCACCATACAATACCGCCGGAACCTTACCTTCGTAACGAAGTTCCTTGGCATCGCGTTTCCCTACGTTCTCTCTTGGAGAACCGCTAATTGCGATTGTTTTCATTTTATTTATATTTATTTATTAATAGCAGGTATTCAGTATTGTATTTGATATCAAAGCCTTAAGCCCTCAATCCTATACCTTCTACCTAATTTTACACATTAAACAAGTCGCTAATTGAACCATGCTCGTTTACATTGGCAATTGCCCTTGCAAATAAACTGGCTGTACTCAGCACTCTGATTTTTTCACTTTCCATTCTTAAAGGAATGGTGTCTGTAACGATTAACTCTGTTAATACAGAATTTTCTACTGTTTCTATAGCTTTGCCAGATAATACAGCATGTGTACAAACTGCTCTCACACTCGCCGCACCATTCTCCATAATTAAAGCCGCAGCTTTAGATAAAGTCCCGGCAGTGTCGCAGATATCATCAATTAATACTACATCTTGTCCGGTTACATCACCAATAATCGACATTGATTCGATTTCATTGGCACGTTTACGGCGTTTATCACAGATAATTACTTCAGCATTAAAAAACTTTGCAAAAGTACGTGCCCGGTAGGAGCCTCCCATATCTGGCGATGCAATAGTAAGGTTTGGAAGCTTTAAGCTTTTAATATAAGGTACAAAAATAACCGATCCATCTAAGTGATCTACCGGTATATCAAAAAAACCCTGAATCTGAGCAGCATGCAAATCCATGGTCATGATGCGGTGAATACCCGCAGATTTTAACAAATTCGCTACCAGTTTAGCACCAATTGCTACACGAGGTTTATCTTTTCTATCCTGCCGGGCCAAACCATAATAAGGAACAACTGCTGTAATATAATGTGCAGATGCTCTTTTAGCGGCATCAACCATTAGCAAAAGCTCCATTAAGTTATCGCTGGGTTGACAAGTAGATTGGATTAAAAAAACATCGCAGCCACGGATAGATTCATCGAAAGAAGGTTGAAATTCTCCATCGCTAAATTTATGGATAGTAACATCACCAAGGGGCTTGCCATAACTTTCAGCAATTTTTAGTGATAATCCTCTAGAACCTGTTCCGGAAAATAACTTTACCGGGTTAAACTGCAATGGCATGATCCGTGTGTAGTTTACGGGTTAAAAAAAATCGGATCATGTTATTTAAAAACACGATCCGATGATAAATTTGTTGTCCGACCTGGATTCGAACCAAGACAAACAGTACCAAAAACTGTCGTACTACCCTTATACTATCGGACAAACTTTTTCGAGGTTATACCCCCGAAAGGGAATGCAAATGTAGGAAGCTTATTTTAATTATGCAAGAGCGATTTTAAAATATTTTTAATTTCTTTCCTGCTCTTCCGTTTTGCATTGCAAAGATAAAAAAATCATGATAGGGTATGCAACATTTTATTTTTTTCTACGACATTTTTAAGCAAGAACCACTTAAATCATTTATTATCAAAGACTAAATTTTCACTATGAACTACCCAAAGATTAACACTATTGGCGGTTGGATATGTTTTATCATTGCTGCAACCACTTATATCCTAACATTAGATCAATCTGTAAGCTTCTGGGATTGCGGCGAATTTATCGCTTCGGCGTACAAAATGGAGGTTGTTCACCAACCGGGCGCCCCAATGGTTTCGATGATTCAGCGGTTATTTGCTGCATTTGCCTTTGGAGATAAAACTAAAGTTGCTTATTTCATTAATCTTTCTTCTGCACTGGCAAGCGCCGGAACCATTATGTTTTTATTCTGGACCATCACTGCTTTGGCGAAAAAGACAATTAATAAAAAGAATGAAACGCTCAGCAATCAAAATATCATTACCGTTATTGGTGCTGGTATAGTGGGTGCACTGGCCTATGCCTTTTCTGATAGTTTTTGGTTTTCTGCAGTAGAAGCAGAAGTTTATGCGCTTTCATCGCTTTGCACCGCTGTGGTATTTTGGGGAATTTTGAAATGGGAATCTCAGGCTGAAGAACCAACAGCAGATCGCTGGCTTCTTTTTGTAGCTTATATTATGGGGATTTCTATTGGTATCCACATCCTAAACCTGCTGGCCATTCCAGCAATCATTTTTGTTTACTATTTTAAAAAAGTAGCATCGCCAAACTGGACAGGCATCCTGAAAGCCTTTCTCCTTTCCATCTTCGGATTAGCAATTGTGCAATTTGGGGTAATCCAATACCTCATCGCTATTGCTGCGAATTTTGATTATTTCTTTGTGAATAAGCTGGGCTTTGGTTTTGGAACCGGCATCATATGCTTCGCAGTTTTAGTTATCGGCGGCTTAATTTACGGCATCAGGTATTCTATCCTTCAAAACAAAAGAGTACTAAACCTGATCATGCTTTTTACGGTGTTGCTTGTTTTCGGATATAGTTCCTTTGCGTTATTGATTATCAGGGCACAGGCAAAGCCAAACCTGAACAATTATAACGTAGATAATGTATATTCTTTTTCAAGATATGTGGGCAGAGACCAATATGGCGACCGGCCTTTATTTTTTGGAGAGAACTACAACTCGCAAAAAACAGATATTAAAGAAACTGGAGAAATTCTGCGCAAAGGCGAACACCGGTACGAACCGGCAGGTAAAAAATCGGCTTACGTATTCGCGGATAAAACGCCCTTGCCAAGAATGTACAGTGATAAACCTGAGCACATCAGGTTTTACAAAAACTATATGGGTTTTAACGACGAACATCAACCATCGCTCACTGATAACTTAAAGTATCTGTTTTCGTTTCAAGCCGGGCAAATGTATGTGCGCTATTTTATGTGGAATTTTGTGGGCAGACAAGATAATGAAGACGGGCAACACGGCGGAACTGACGGCGCATGGCTAAGTGGTATAAAACCTATTGATGCCATTCGCTTAGGTGATCAAAAAAATCTCCCTCCATCTATTGTAGAAAACAAATCCTATAATCGTTTCTTCTTTCTGCCGCTCATTATCGGATTAATTGGAGCAGTCTGGCACTTCAAAAGAAACCAAAAAGATGCTGGCATTATTGGTTTGTTATTTATTTTTACTGGCATCGCGATAGTGATTTACTTAAATTCTGTTCCGGTTGAGCCGCGGGAAAGGGATTATGCTTATGTAGGTTCTTTCTATGCTTTTGCCATTTGGATTGGCTTAGGTGTTTTTGGGCTGAAGGAATGGATTTTCGAAAAATTCACGCCCAAACGCGCCGGTATTTTCGCATCGGCCCTGGCATTATTTGCCGCGCCGGTAATTATGGCTAATCAAGGTTGGGACGACCATAATCGCTCTGATAGTTCTGTAGCGAAAGACATGTCTGTGAATTACCTTAAATCTTGTGCGCCAAACGCGATCTTGTTTACTTATGGCGATAACGATACTTATCCGCTTTGGTATGTTCAGGAAGTGGAAAATGTGCGTCCGGATGTGAGAATTGTGAACCTGAGTTTGTTTACTGCAGACTGGTACATTGACGGAATGCGGAGAAAGCAAAATCAATCGGCGCCGCTTCCTATTACCATGAAACAGGCCCAATATGTAGAAGGCACGAGGGATATCATGTATTTTCAGGACTATAAAGTTGCACAGCATGTGGAACTGCAGCAAATTTTAGATATCCTTTTATCCGATAACGATGATGATAAGGTTACGATGAGCGACGGCTCGAAGTATAATGTTTTACCTACGAAGAATCTGAAACTGACCGTAAATCCTCAGCAAGTGCTGGATACCGGAACTGTACCAAAGGAAGACGCCGGAAAAATTGCCGATAGTATTCAATGGACATTCAACCAGGGATATGTAACCAAAGGAACACTGGCTTTATTCGACATCCTGGTGCATAACCATTGGGAACGCCCGATCTATTTTACCGGAGCAATGCCAACGGAACAATATCTTGGACTGGATAAATATCTGTATACAGAAGGGGTAAGCAGGAGATTACTTCCACTCAAACCAGCCCCGGCGCCGGATGAATCGGAACCTATAAATGTAAAACCGATGTATAACAACCTGGTGAACACTTATGGTTTCGGCAATATTAAACATGCAAATCATCTAGGCCGGCAATCGGCTGATGATGTAGCCATGTTTTCGAATATGTTTGCCGGTTTATTAAGTGGATTGGTAAATGAAGGCGACATTACCAAAAGCAAAAAAGTGGCTGATAAGTATTTTGATGTAATTCCTGATCAGTTTTACACCTCCAGGCAAGCAATGAGTTCTTTTTATTTTACTGAAGGTTTATACCGGATCAACGATTTAAAGCGTGCAAACGAATTGATTAATAAATCAGCAGACTATTTTGATAAAGAACTGATTCATTTAGCTGATATATCTGAAAGTAAGGGGTATCTGGCATCTGAGCAGAATGTGAGGGTGTATATGAGTGTGATGAGCCAAATGATCAAACTGACTGATACCTTTAAACAGCGGGAACTAAGCAAAAAAATTGAAGCCAAATATATTACGCTGTTAAATCGATTTTCGCCCTTTGTGGCCGGATAGCAAATAAACTTTTAAATTTCAACCTATAAACAGCTACAATTTCTGTTTATAGGTTTGCTATTTAAGGTCGATTCCAAAACCATAATCAGGCATGAATAATTGCCCAATATGGTTGAGAATTGTTAAATCAATCCAAAAATTTACCAGTTTTATCGACTAGAATAGTTAATTTCGGCTGCATTTTTATGTACAACAATTTTTAATATCATTAAAAGAACCAATGAATTATTCTAAAGTCAATAATATAGTCGGCTGGATCTGCTTTCTAATTGCAACAATAACTTACGTTTTAACCCTCGAGCCTTCTGCAAGCTTTTGGGATTGTGGCGAATTTATAGCTTCAGCATTCAGAATGCAGGTTGTTCACCAACCTGGCGCACCTTTATTCTTAATGATCCAACGCTTTTTCTCCATCTTCGCTTTTGGTGACGTAACCAAAATTGCTTACTGGATGAACGTTGGCTCTGCAGTTTCAAGCGGTGCTACCATCCTGTTCTTATTCTGGACGATCACTGCATTGGCGAAGAAAACATTGGTTAAAGCTGGTGAAGAAATTTCAAAAAGCGACTTAATCAGTATCATTGGGGCTGGTGCAGTTGGCGCATTAGCTTATACATTTTCGGATAGTTTCTGGTTTTCAGCAGTAGAATCTGAGGTTTATGCACAGTCATCGCTATTTACTGCGATTGTATTCTGGGCAATTTTGAAATGGGAATCTCATGCAGACGAACCTAGAGCAGACCGTTGGTTACTGTTTATTGCCTATATTATGGGTTTATCAATTGGAATCCACTTATTAAACCTGTTAACTATTCCTGCGATTGCCTTTATCTATTATTTCAAAAGAACCGGCAAAGCGACTACGGCAGGTATTTTCAAAACCCTTGCTGTTGGTATCTTAATTTTAGCGGTAATTCAATATGGAATTATCCAGTACCTGGTTTCTTTTGGGGCCTATTTCGACTTATTCTTTGTAAATACTTTAGGCCTTGGTTTCGGAACCGGCGTTTTATTTTTTGCCATTATCATAATTGGTTTATTCGTTTGGGGAATCAGATACTCCATCAAACACCAAAAGAAATTATTAAACCTCGGTTTGATTTCTACTGTATTAATTATTTTCGGATATGCTTCATTCTCGATGATCATCATCAGGGCTAAAGCCGACCCTAACTTAAATAACAGTGCACCGAAAGATGCGTTCTCGTTCTTAAGCTACCTAAACCGTGAGCAGTATGGCGACAGACCTTTGGGTTACGGACCTAACTATAACTCTGAGCGTGTAGGTATTAAAGAAGGTGGAAAAACCATCTGGAGAAAAGGAAACGATAAGTACGAAAAGGCAGGAACAAAAACTGAATACGAGTATAACAACAATACCTTATTGCCTCGTATGTACAGCGACGATGCCCCTCACGCTTCGTTTTACAAGGAGTGGATGCACCTTGACGATGCAAAAAAACCAAATTTAGTAGACAATATGGGTTTCTTATTTAGTTACCAGATTGGTTATATGTACATGCGCTATTTTGGCTGGAACTTTATTGGTCGCCAGAATGATGAACAAGGACAGGGAAGCGGTTATGAAGGTGAATGGTTAAGTGGAATTAAAGCTTTTGATTCGTGGAAAATTGGTGATCAAAGTCATTTGCCACCATCAACAGTAGACAACAAGGCTTATAATCGTTTCTTTTTCTTACCGCTGATTATAGGTTT
Organism: Pedobacter petrophilus; assembly: GCF_009674725.1. Taxonomy (GTDB): domain Bacteria; phylum Bacteroidota; class Bacteroidia; order Sphingobacteriales; family Sphingobacteriaceae; genus Pedobacter; species Pedobacter petrophilus. The sequence continues at coordinate 93,214 of NZ_WKKH01000003.1, forward strand.
ATTGGGTGCCATCTGGCATTTCCAACGCAATCAAAAAGATGCAGGCGTAGTTGCTCTATTATTTTTCTTTACGGGTATTGCGATTGTATTATACTTAAATCAGAAGCCATTAGAGCCACGTGAGCGTGATTATGCTTATGTAGGATCGTTTTATGCCTTTGCAATATGGATCGGACTTGGCGTAATCGCCATTCGGGAGTGGCTACTTAAGAAACTCACCCCAACTACTGGTGCAGTTGCTGCCACCATAATAGGTTTATTGGTTGCACCGGTAATTATGGCCGAGCAGGGCTGGGATGATCACGATCGTTCTACAAAAATGGTTGCCCATGATATTGCGCTTGATTATCTGGAATCGTGTGCGCCAAACGCAATTTTATTTACCTATGGCGATAATGACACTTACCCCCTTTGGTATATCCAGGAAGTGGAAAATGTTCGTCCTGACGTGCGGATTGTGAATTTGAGTTTATTCGATACCGATTGGTACATCAACGGTTTAAGACAAAAACAGAACGAATCTGCGCCATTGCCAATTACCATGAAACCGGAGCAATATGTACAGGGTGAAAGAGATGTGATGCCGTTTGATGATTATAAAATTGCCGGCAGTGTTGAACTTAAAAACATTGTGGAATTGCTTTTATCGAATGATGACAATGATAAGGTTGCCATGCAGGATGGCACGAAATCTAACTTCCTTCCAACTAAAAACTTCAAAATTACCATTGATCCGCAACAGGTAATTAGTACAGGAACTGTTTCAGCTGCAGATGCAGCGAAAATTACCCCGGAAATGGACTGGACTTTTAATAAGGGATATGTAACAAAAGGTACTTTAGCCATGCTGGATATCCTTGCGCATAACAACTGGAAACGCCCTATTTATTTTGCCTCTACCGTACCTTCAGAGCAATATAATGGTTTAGATAAATATTTATATAGCGAAGGATTAGCTTTACGATTGGTGCCGTTTAAAGCGGATACAGCTTCGAATGAAGAGCGGGCAGAGCAGTTGAATACGCCAGTGTTGTACAATAATGTGATGACTAAATTTAAGTGGGGAAATATGAAAACAGCTACTTATTTAGATCCTCAATCATCTGATGATACCTTTATTTTCACAAATATTTTCAGCAACTTAACCGGTAGCTTAATTAAAGAAGGTAAAAATGCGGAAGCCAAAAAAGTTGTCGACAAATATTTTGAGGTGATGCCGCAACGTTTCTTCGGAATTCGTACAGTAGTAGTAAAATACTATATAGCAGAAAATCTTTATAAGCTTGGCGAAACGGCAAGGGCAAATGAGATTTTAACCCAATCTGGAGACTATATTAATAAAGAACTTATTTTCTTAAGTGATATTTCTCAATCAAAAGGCGCATTAACCGGTTCGCAGAATATTCAAACAGGCTTGTATTACCTTGATAGAATGATTAAAGCGAGCAGAGCAGCCGGACAAGAAAAGGTGAGCATACAACTGGAAAAGATTTTTGCATCTCTTGAAGCTAAATTTTCAGGTTATTACGGTCAGCAAGGGCCAGCACAATAATCAGTTTTAAAACGATATTAAAGCAGCTACATTCATTTGGAGCTGCTTTTTTTTTTGGAGTAAACATGGGATTTTCAGGCGGAAACTTAATATATGTTTGCGCTCGTTTTTAACGAGTGCAAAATATCTCTACGATTGTATCGTAGCATAAAAATATCCTTGCTTTATGTTTTGCGCCCATTCATACGAATGCACAGTACTTGATCTTCTTCGTTAATGACAACGCATTTAAGTCGTAAAATACGACCTAATATTCCACGTTCGTTCGGAAACGAGCGTGAGCGTCAACAACATTATCTGACGCTTGCGCTCGTTTTTAACGAGTGCATAATATCTATACGATTGTATCGTAGCAAAAATATCCTTGCTTTATGTTTTGTGCCCATTCATACGAATGCACAGTACTTGATCTTCTTCGTTAATGACAACGCATTTAAGTCGTAAAATACGACCTAATATTTCACACTCGTTTCCTAACGAGTGCATAATATCCCAATGACTGTATCCGTTATTATAAAAATACAATAATGTATATCTTAATTGTAAAAACTAATAGCCATATTCATGTCACATCAATATCAAGCTAATGATCCGCAGGGAATATATTATTTAACGTTGACTATCGTAGATTGGGTAGACATTTTTACCAGGCAATCTTATAAGGATATTATTATCAATTCCCTGAAACACTGCCAGTCTAATAAGGGCTTAACGCTCTATGCCTATTGCCTTATGACGAATCATATTCATTTAATCGCGGCGAGTGGTGAAGATACCAAGTTGTTTGAGATCGTAAGGGATTTTAAAAAATTCACTAATAAAGCTATTATCGAAGAAATAAAATCTGGAAATGAAAGTCGAAAAACATGGCTGCTGAATAGATTTGAATATGCAGGTAAATATATAACAAGAATAGAAAATTATAAGGTTTGGCAGGATGGGTATCATGCGATACAGCTGATTACACCTGATTTTACAAATCAGAAATTGAATTATATCCATCAAAACCCCGTGAAAGCTGGGATTGTTTCTGAACCTGAACACTACTATTACAGTTTCGCATCTAACTACAGCAATTTAGGTGGGCCTATAGAAATAGAATTGCTTGATGTAAACTAAAAATGATCTTCAGCATTAGTAACAATGCGTTTAAGTCGTAAAATACGACGAAATATTCCACGCTCGTTCGGAAACGAGCGTGAGCATCATCCTCGTTTGCGCTCGTTTTTAACGAGTGCAGTATATCCCTACGATTATATCGTAGCAAGACAACAATCTCGCTTATGCCTTCGCTCGTGGGGAGCCGAGCATTATCCGTTTGCGTTCGTTTTTAACGAGTGCATAATATCTCTACGATTGTATCATAGCATAAAACAAAAAATCCCGTTCAGCGAGCCAAACGGGACAAAAAAATATAGTTAGTTAATGATTATTCGTTCACTACGCCCATAGCGCAGAATTTTTCTATCCGTTGCTCAATGAGTTTATCAGTCTTTAGCTTACCTAATGAAGCTAAATCTTTGATGATATAATCTTTTAAAGTATTTCCCATTAGTTCCGGGTCCTGATGTGCCCCACCAAGTGGCTCAGGAATAATTCCATCGATCAGTTTGTTACCAAACATATCATCTGAAGTTAATTTCAAACATTCTGCTGCCTTCTCTTTGAAATCCCAGCTTCTCCATAAGATAGATGAGCAAGATTCTGGAGAGATCACCGAATACCAGGTATGTTCCAGCATATAAACTTTATCACCAATGCCGATACCCAATGCACCACCAGATGCGCCTTCGCCAACCACCACGCAAATAATTGGTACACGAAGCACAGACATTTCAAATAAGTTTCTGGCAATTGCTTCGCCTTGTCCGCGTTCTTCTGCTTCCAAGCCCGGATAAGCACCCATGGTATCAATAAATGAAACAACAGGCTTGTTAAACTTTTCTGCCAGGCGCATTAACCGCAAAGCCTTACGGTAACCTTCAGGATTAGCCATACCAAAATTGCGAAACTGGCGCTCTTTGGTATTTTTACCTTTCTGGTGACCAATAATCATTACGGTTTGGCCATTTATTGTAGCAAAACCACCGATAATTGCCTTATCATCTTTAACGGTTCTATCGCCGTGAAGCTCAATAAAATCATCACAAATCATACTGATATAATCAAGCGTTTGCGGACGATCTGGATGGCGGCTCATTTGAACCTTATTCCAACCTGTTAAATTTTTGTATAAGTTATGGGTAGTTTCATTTAATTTACTATCAAGTTCGTCTAAAGTGGCAGACATATCTACCTTGGTTTTATCGGCAACTTGCTTAACCTTTTCTATTTGCTGAACTAAATCTGCAATAGGTTTCTCAAAATCGAATGATGTTTTTATTTGCTGCATAATTGAACCACAAAAATAAGTAATTATTTTTAGTTTGCAGGCAACAGTTTTATTTACTTTAAAGTGAGACTAAACTTGGGTTTACTATTAACTTGTATGGTAAAGGATTTCTTTTATTGCCACCGGTTGAAACCGATGGCAATGGGTTTGCTAAAAAAATCATCGATCCTTATCACCTAAATCTTGTCGGTTGAAACCGACAGCAGGGGTTTACTAAAAATTCTCAAACCATAAATCCTCTAAAATATTGCCGGTTGAAACCGACAACAAGGTTTACTAAAATTCTCAACATAAATCCTTTAAAATATTGCTGTTGAAACCGACAGCAGGGGTTTACTAAAAATTCTCAACATAAATCCTTTAAAATATTACTGGTTGAAACCGACAACAAGGTTTACTAAACATTCTAAAACCATTAGTCTTCTAAAATATTCCCGGTTAAAACCGACGAATATGGATTAGTTTAGGATCTTGTAATCCTATTATCCACATAAATCCTGTTTAGAACTTCGCCGATTCTCCTGCTTTAGGCAATGCTTTTTGAATGAATTCACGAATGTGGTTATTTGCTGTTTTCAAATCATCCTTACGGAGATACATCATGTGTCCGCTGCGGTAGCCTTCCCACGTCATTCGATCTTGTAATTTACCGGCAGCATCTAATTGCCACATGCTGTATTTCGCATTGAAATAATCGCAGGCACCATCATAATAACCAGATTGCACCAACAGATGTAAAAAAGGGTTTTGTGCCATCGCCTGGCGGAGATTATCTCCGGTTTGATCGCCGGTTTTATCCCATGGGTAAACGGAGCCGAACATGTTATACTTTAAATCTGTTTTATAGTTGAGTTCGTTGCGGATGTACATATTAATCGCTGGCGTAAACGAGTGTAGCCAGGAAGTTAATTCTGCATTATAATCCGGACCTTCGCCGGCACTCATTTTATCGATCCCGCGGTAACGGGAATCCAGTCTGCCAACTGTGAAACCTTTATCTCTCATCAGTTCTTTCCAAAAGAAATCTGTGGGCACATTGAGGTTATAATCCATAATTACCTTCTCCGATAAGCCAGAATATCGGGCCATTTTAGCGGCAATGGATTTCTTTTTTTCTGCACTCAACATACCTCCCTGTGCAATCGCCGGAATTAATTCGTTTATGGTAAACGTTTCCACTTCAGGCAGCATGGCGGTTAAATCTTTCGATTGTAAATCTGTTGGCAACACTTTATGATACCAGGCCGTTGCGGCAAAATAAGGCAAACGCAAAGCTGCATTAACCGGGCCACCTCTTTCTATTCCTAATTCTGTTGGAGAAACCAATACCACCCCATTCAGGTACATCCATTGGTTGTTCTGAAGTTCCAGTGCTAAACCAGAAACCCGGGTAGTACCGTAACTCTCGCCAATTAAGAACTTAGGAGATGCCCAGCGATTGTTCCGGGTTACAAAAGTATTAATCCACTCGGCTAAATATTTAATGTCAGCCTTTACACCGAAGAACTTTTCTTTCGGTATATCCTTGCTGGTGGCACGAGAATAACCTGTATTTACCGGGTCTACATAAACAATATCTGCCACATCAAGAATTGAGTATGGATTTTCTTTATAACCATAAGGCTGTACCGGGTAGCCTTCATCATCAATGTTCAAAACCACCGGACCGGTATAAGCAATGTGCATCCAAACTGATGCTGAGCCAGGACCGCCATTAAATGAAATCACCAATGGTCTTTTGTCGCGATTAGCAACATCGCTCCGCTCGTAATAAGTATAAAACAAACCAGCAATGGGCTTTCCATCCTCATCCCAAACGGGTAAGGTGCCTGTTGTGGCTTTATAGGGAACGGATTTTCCGTTGATATTAACAGCATGACTGGTGACTACCGTGCTTTCCACTTTAATCGTTCTTTCATTAGCTGTAGGTTTCGGCTCCTCTTTAACCGTTACTTCTGTAGTGGTTTTAGTTTCTTTTGATTGGTTTTTCTTAGGGCCTTGTTGCGCCTGAACGAAAAAGCCGGCACATAAAAATACACTGAGTAGGAGTTTGAATTTCATTGAAAGTTTGGTTTGAGTGCTTAAATATCAAACTTAAGAAGCGTTAATCAAAGATGTTTGTAGAAATGTTACTGAAGAAGTTGTGGAAGTTACTGATTAGCTATTTTTAACCCCCCCGCCCTGCGGGCACCCCTCCTTAAAAAAGGAGGGGAATAGCGATCATTGTAAAAGCCCAGCGTTTGAAAAACTATGTTTTCTTTGTTAGCGGTAAAACGAATACAATTTGTTAAACCGACCTATTTTCCTCAACGCCTAACTTCGCCGTTAAAACATCATCAGTTTTCTTCGGTTCTCTAATAAACAAATAGCAAATAACTGCAGCTAAAACCATTAAACCACCACCGAGTTGAACCGCCAGAAGGCGATCGTTATTTAATACGTTCCGCATTAACCAACCGAAACCCAATGAAGCAATAATCTCCGGCAACACGATAAAAAAGTTAAAAATGCCCATGTAAATACCGATTTTATCTTTCGGCAAAGAGCCACTAAGCATGGCATAAGGCATAGAAAGAATACTCGCCCAGGCCACCCCAACGCCCGTCATGCATAGGTATAGCATATTTTTGTCGTGCACCCAAGCCACGCTGATTAAACCAATAGCGCCACAAATCAAGCAAATGGCATGCGTGGTTTTTCGACCTAAAGCATCTGCAATTTTAGGCAATACCAATGCAAAGAGGAAAGTAATTACACTATAATAAGCTAAGGTTAAACTCCCAAAATCGGCACCTTGGGCATAAACAGGATCAGCAGCATCTTTACCCCCGAATACATTTACCGCAACGGCAGTGGTGTAATAAAACCACATCAGGAATAATCCTGGCCAGGTAAAAAACTGAACTAACGATACAATTTGCATCCGTTTAGGCATATTTCTCAACGCACCGAAAATTTCGTTTACGCCATTTTTAAACCCTCCGGTTTCTTTTTTCTGTAAATCTTCATCTTGCGGAGGGTATTCTTTAGTAGTAAAAACGGTCCACAGCACTGCGCCAAAAAAGAAAAATGCGCCTATATAGAACGAGAATTTAACATTTTCCGGAATGCTGCCTTTTGCTGCTGTATTTTGTAAATGGAAAACATTATTCATTAACCATGGCAAAGAAGAAGCAACACTACCACCCAAACCAATCATCATACTTTGCATAATGAAGCCGCGGTTTACCTGGCTGTCTGGCAATTTATCGGTAACAAAAGCACGGAAAGGCTCCATGGCAATATTGCCGAAAACGTCTAAAACCCAAAGCAAGCCAGCGGCCATCCAAAGGGCGCTGCTGTGTGGCATTACAATTAAAGCGAGACTACTTATAATAGCGCCGATCATAAAATAAGGTCTTCTCCTGCCCCATCTCGGGTGCCAGGTCCGATCACTGAGGTAACCGATAACCGGTTGCACCAAAAGCCCTGTTAAAGGCGCAGCTAAAAACAACAACGGAACCTGATCTGCATTTGCACCAAGATTTTCATAAATACGGCCCATATTGGCACGTTGTAAATCCCAGCCAAACTGGATTCCGAAAAACCCAACACTCATGTTTATAATCTGAACCAGTGTTAATTTTGGGTTCTCGAAAACTGTTTTTAAGCTCATTATATTTGGTTTTGTTTAACCGCAAAGCGCGCAGTGTGAAAAGCGCAAAGGTGCAAAGCTCTATGCCCATACTTGGCGTTCCTTGCGTAAATCTTTGTGTCTTTGCGGTCTTTAATTTTAAAATGCTATCACTTGTGCCGAAACCGGCTCCAGCTTTACAAGAATGCTTGTTCCTGCAGGAATATTTAATTTTCTATCGGTCAATAAATCCGTCACCGGAGAGGATGATTTCACTTTCAAAACACGATCAGGAATTTCGATGTTTGCCTCCAGAGTTTCATTTCTATCGAAGTTTGCAACAATCAGCAATCGCTGTTTCCCCGAATAGCGAATAAAGGCATACATGCGGTTATTCATATTTCCGGTTTGTGGAACATCATAAATTTCACCGCGTAAAACTGCATCACTTTTGGTGGTTACTTTCAACAACTGTTGATAATAGGCCCTAAGTTTTTTTTGGTCGGCGTTTAGTTTTTGTCCGTCGAACAGTCCGCCGTTCATCCACTGCTGGTGAGATGGAACGCCCCAGTAATCAAAAATCGTAGTACGGTTATCATCACCTCCAAAACCTTCCTGACCTTTACCAGGCTCGCCCACTTCTTGTCCGAAGTAAAGCATTACCGGACCTGCGCCCAAAGTAGCCGAAACCACCATTGCAGGTAGCGCCAGTTCGGCCTTCCCTGCAAAGCCTGCAGAAGCAATTCTTTCCTCATCGTGGTTTTCTAAAAAGCGCAACATGTGATTGCCAAAACCAGCACTTTCTGCCTGCCATACGTGACGGATATCCTTAACATCGGCATTAGGTTCGTTTCTAATCAGCCGCTTTAAGCCGTCGTATAATCCAACCTTATCGTATAAATAATCAAATTTACCATCTTCCAGATATTGCTTGTATACCTGGGGATTGTAAGCCTCACCGAGAAAAATCAAATCCGGATTTACCTTTTTTACCTGCGGGATAACCCAGTTCCAAAAAGCAATAGGTACCATTTCGGCCATATCACAACGGAAACCATCCACACCTTTTTTAGTCCAGAAGGTTAAAATATCCCTCATCTTTAACCACACGGGCGGAATCGGATCAAAGTATGGTTTCTCTCCATTTTGATAATCTACACCATAATTTAATTTGATGGTTTCGTACCAATCATCATATTTCGGTGCTGCAGCAAAAACATTATTCCCGGTAGCTTTTGCCGGATTTTCATCAAATTTTCCATCCTGCAAAGTGGAAAGAGGCGTTTTTATTCCATTGGTTGGCACTACAAAAGGCTGACCAGGAACATAATAGAAGTCGTTCTTTTGGCTGAAATTTTTAGTCACATCATCTTGGGCACCAAAATCAATTACAGTTTTCGGCCTGGCATAAGAATGGTAACTCCTCGCTACATGATTGGGTACAAAATCGATAATAACTTTGAGTTTCTTAGCGTGCGTTCTTTTAACCAGGGCTTCGAACTCCTGCATCCTGTTTTTTACATCAACAGCTAAATCCGGATTTACGTCATAATAATCGCGGATAGCATAAGGCGAACCTGCCCTGCCCTTCACCACATCGGCATCATCAACCTTAATTCCGTAAGCAGAATAATCTGTTAAACTGGCATGAGCGATGGCGCCCGTGTACCAAACATAATTTGCATGAAGCTCCCTGATTCCGTCTAAAGCCTTGTCGGTAATGTCGTTAAACTTACCTGAACCGTTCTGTTCGATGGTTCCGTAAGGAATATTCGTAGTGTTCTTATTTCCAAATAACCGGGGCAATAATTGGTAGATAACGATTTGTTGATCGTTCATTTTTTTAGTCTTTTTTTGTGCGAATAGTGGTGATGAAAATAAAAAGATAATTGCAAATAGATGAACTATGCAAACGAGATTGCTTCGTCGTTCCTCCTCACAATGACGATTCATCAAGAGGGTGCCATTTTTCATTTTACTTTTTGCCTCTACAATCATACCAACTCTGCATTATCTACTTCTAATTCTGTGTTTCCAGCCAATTTATAAATCTGGTTTCTAATTCCGATTTCTAGATCTACATCATTATTGTTTTTGATACTGATGCCGTTTTCTGTGATGTTCACTTTAAGCGTTGCGCCTCTGAACCCAATGGTAAAGGCAAATGATTTCCATTGCGTTGGTAAAAACGGATTGAACTGTAATTTACCATCGCGCACCCGCATCCCGGCGAAACCTTCAACCACACTCATCCAGGTTCCGGCCATCGAAGTGATGTGTAAACCATCTTCGGTATCGTTGTTATAATCGTCTAAATCTAAACGGGCAGTACGCAAATAAAATTCGTAAGCACGCGCTTCATCATTTAATTTCGCTGCCAAAATACTATGTACGCAAGGCGATAAAGAACTTTCATGTACGGTACGTGGCTCGTAGAAATCGAAGTTTCTTTTGATGGTTTCTAAGTCGTAATCCTCTTCGAAGAAATATAGACCTTGCAAAACATCAGCCTGTTTAATGAAACAAGACCGTAAAATTCTATCCCAGCTCCATTTTTGATTAATCGGGCGATCGCTCGCTGGTAAATCTTTTACTAAAATTTGCTCTTTATCTAAATACCCATCCTGTTGCAAGAAAATTCCTTTTTCCTGATCTTCCGGATAGTACATTTTTTCGATAATATCTGCCCAATCTGCAAATTCATGATCTTTAAAATTCACGCTTTCCAGTAAACTGGTATACTTTTCTGGTTGTTGACTTTTTACAATCCCTGCGGCTTCGGCAGCATATTTCATGCACCAGGTGGCCAGTAAATTAGTGTACCAGTTGTTGTTGATGTTGTTCTCGTACTCATTCGGACCTGTAACACCAAGCATTACATATTGTTGTTTATTGCTACTCCAGTTTACGCGTTGCTTCCAGAAGCGGGCAATGCCGATTAACACTTCTAAACCATATTCGGCCAGATAGGCTTCATCGCCAGTGTAACGGATATAGTTGTAGATTGCAAAAGCAATTGCACCATTGCGGTGAATTTCTTCGAAAGTAATTTCCCATTCGTTGTGGCATTCTTCGCCATTCATGGTTACCATCGGATATAAGGCTGCACCATCTTTAAAGCCTAATTTTGCCGCGTTTTCAATGGCTTTGCCCAATTGTTTGTGGCGATAAATCAATAGGTTTCGGCTTACCTCCTGCGGAGCAGTGGCTAAATAGAAGGGCACACAATAAGCTTCGGTATCCCAATAAGTAGAACCGCCGTATTTCTCGCCGGTAAAGCCCTTCGGACCAATATTTAAACGATCATCTTTACCGGTATACGTTTGGAAAAGCTGAAAAATATTAAAGCGGATAGCCTGCTGTGCAGAAACGTCACCTTCAATAACGATGTCGCTTTCTTCCCACTTGGTTGCCCAGGCTTCTTTTTGTTCTTTTAATAAGGTATCAAAACCTTTAGCGGTTGCCTTCGCAATTACAGCTTTAGTTTCTTTTAAAAGTGCTTCTTTTGAATAGTTTTCTGATGATAAATTAGCTGCAATTTTAACCAGCGTAATTTCTTCATTTGCCTTCACATCAAGCGTAAGTGTTTGCCCGATGAATTTCTCTTTGCGAATTTCTGCTATCTTAACATCAAGCTTTTCGCTATTTTTATAAAGCCCGATGTTGCTTCCTGTGCAAACTTCAAATTCAGTTTTCTTAGTTCTCAGTTTGATATAAGCTTCAGTTCCGATGATTTCATCAGAAACCAATGTCCAGAATTTTTCATCGTAATTGCTATCCTGATTTTTAACATCCCCATCAATAAAGGGCGACAATGTTAGTTTGCCATCAAAATTTACTGGTGTAATGGAATAACGAATTGCACCCACTTCATCATCAGCGATGCTACAAAAACGGGTTGCTTTTACTTTTACCGTTTTACCACTTTTCAGCTTTGCGGTGAAAGTACGCTCCAAAACACCGGCATGCATATTTAACACACGTTTAAATTCGCTTACTTCTGCAGTAGCAAGATCTAAAACTTCATCCGCTATCCTCACTTCAATGCCCACCCAGTTTGCAGCGTTTAAAACTTTAGCAAAATATTCAGGATAGCCATTTTTCCACCATCCCACACGGGTTTTATCTGGATAATAAACACCGGCTACATAGTTTCCGGGCAGTGTTTCTCCGGTATAAGTTTCTTCAAAATTAGCCCGTTGCCCCATGCGGCCGTTGCCTAAACTGAAAATGCTTTCTGAAATTTTATTTAAATGTGGATCAAAGCCTTCTTCGATAATGTTCCACTCATCTGCTTTAATGTAATTTTTCATAGTATAGTTTCGGGTAGTGAGTATCAGGGATCAGGACTTACGCCTTAAACCCCAAACCATATACCTTATTTACAAGCTTTCTAAATCTTTAACCGTTAATTTATCCAATCCACTTACCACAAAATCGGCATCGGTAAGCACGTTTTTTTCGCCAATACCAATGGCTTTCATACCCCCTCTTTTTGCGGCTTCTACGCCGGCAACGGCATCTTCAAAAACCACACATTCATCTGGCTGAAAACCTAAAAGTTCTGCACCTTTTAAAAATACTTCAGGATCTGGCTTTGATTTGGTTACCATGTTTCCATCTACAATTTCATCGAAAAAATGAGCAAGATTGGTACGTTCCAAAATAATTCCTGAGTTTTTACTCGCCGAACCCAAAGCCAGTTTATAACCTGCTTTGTGGATTTCGGTCAGAAAATCTACCGTTCCGGGCAAAACTTCTGCAGGTGTCATTTTGGTAATCATGTCCACATACCAGCTATTCTTTAACGTCGCCAGTTCTTCCTTTTCGGCAGCTGTTTTCTCCACTTTACCCCAGGCCAGAATTTTGTTTAAACTTTCTACCCTGCTTACGCCTTTCAATTGTTCGTTTTGCGTTTCAGTAAAATCGAAACCCATTGTATTTGCCAAACGTTTCCAGGCTTGGTAGTGGTAAACTGCGGTGTCTACTAAAACGCCGTCGAGATCAAAAAGACAGGCTTTTATTTTAGTCTGGAGTCCTGAGTCTGAAGTCGTGAGTCTTTCTTGCATCTTTCTTATATTTTTTTAGTATCAAGTAGCGAGTATCAAGTACAAGATAAAACGCCAATTTCTTTTTGCTTTCCGCTCTTTTTAATTCAATTCTAAAACCAATGTTGTTTTTGCTGGCACCTTAATTTCGTTGAATGAAATGTTTTCGTTGGTCATAATGTTTTTTACAGAAGTAGTTCCAAGGGTTCTTTCTGCAAAGCGATTAGTTTTTAGTGTTTTTTCTTTGTCTGCATTATTTACCACTACCATCACTGTTCCTTTAATGCTTTCATTATAGCGGAAATAAACATAAATATCATCTTCCGGCACAAACTGCATTAATTTTCCGCTTTGTAAAGGAACACTGTTTTTTCGATAATTTGCTAATGTTCGCACAAAATTAAAAGCATCATTTTCTTTATTTGTTCTGCCTTTGGCAACGAACTTATCTTTCTTGTCTCCATTCCATCCGCCAGGGAAATCGGCACGAACCAAACCATCAGGATTAGAGAAGTTTTTCATCAAAATTTCTGTACCGTAATACATTTGGGGAATACCTCTCATGGTAAGCAATAAAGCCATTCCCATTTTATATTTTTCAAAATCTTCATTCACTACAGAATAGAAACGACTCATGTCATGATTATCTAAAGCAATACAATTTTGAGTGGGATCTTTATAAAGGAAATCGTGCGCAATTACGTCATATAAGCGGTTCACACCATCTGTCCAGCCGTTTTTACCATTTAAAGTTTCATAAATTCCTTCTTTCACTGCCATATCGGTAATCCCCGGCAGGTGCGTATTAAAGCCACGGTTTACGGTATTCCCTTCTGTAAAGTAAGCCTGATTAGGCACCCCGCTTACAAAAGTTTCGCCGAAAATGGATAGATTGGGAAATTCAGCTTTTAATTTTAACGCCCAATCGGCCATGTAAGCCGGATCATTATAAGGATAGGTATCTAAACGCAAGCCATCGATGCCCGCATATTCAATCCACCAGATGTGGTTTTGAGTGAGGTAATTCTGTACGTAAGGATTTTGCTGATCCAAATCTGGCATGGAGGGCACAAACCATCCGTCGAGCATCTTTTTCCGATCGGCCTGGGAAGCATGTGTATCCATTACCGCCTGATCGCGATAACTGGTTTGGGTATATTTTGGCCATTGATGCACCCAGCTTTTCATTGGTAAATCTTTAAAAAACCAATGTCCGGTGCCGATGTGGTTGTGAACAATATCTTTAATCACCTTCATACCTTTCGCATGAGCGGTTTCTACATATTTCTTAAAAAGCTCATTTGTTCCATAACGGGGATCTATTTTATAATGATCGGTTACGGCATAACCATGATAGGAAGCTTTTTCCATATCATTTTCAATTTCAGGCGTCATCCAAACGGTGGTAACGCCTAAATCTTTCAGGTAATCCAAGTGATTGATCACTCCCTGAATATCGCCGCCATGACGGTAATACATACTGTCGCGGTTTAATGTGGTTTCAGCTAAACCTTTAACCACATCATTACTTTTATCGCCGTTCGAAAAACGATCTGGCATCAATAAGTAAATAAAATCTTTTTGTGTTACACCCTGAATTCTTGTTGCGCTTTTATCGCGGTTTCTTAATTCGTACGGGTAACTAAATATCTTTTTTCCATTTACCGTGAAGTTAATGGGAAACTTTCCAGCTTTAGCGTTTGAAGCAATGGTCAAATCTAAAAACAGGTAATTTGGGTTTTCTACCTTGTTAACCTTTACCAGTTTTACACCGGGATAAGTTAACGATACGGTACCTGCCGCAATGTTTTCGCCATGAACGATGAGTTGTAATGCCGGATTGTGCATTTCGGTAAACCAGAACGTGGGTTCGATACGCGCTAATTTTTGCGCGGATAAATGGCCAATTGAAAGCGAAATCAATAAAGCCGGAAGCACTATTTTTTTAACTGCAAAATGCAGAAATTTTGTTTGAGCATTAGATAATAAAGAAAGGAGCGAAAGGTTTTGGAATCTGAACATGCTGAAACATTAAAGGGTAAAGCCCTGCAAAACCGGTGTTCTGCAGGGCAATATGAATAATTATTTTTTTACCATGGTATAACTACCACCTGTAACTTTATCGCCTGCTTTTGTTAGGGTTAAAGTAATGGTGTAGGTGCCAGGAGTTTCAACTTTAATGTTGCCACCACCTAAAGTAAGCGCTGAACCACCCCCTAAATCGATGGTCCAGTCGTGACCAAAACGGAATTTAAATTCACCTTTAAGCAATGTGGTTTCGAGGGTGTAAACCATCGATTTACCATCGTTGATTACCTTCATATCCGTATCGGTAACCCAGCCGCCTGGAGTTGCATCACCAATAACAGACCACTCTTTTGGCGTAGTGATGGTATAAGTTAATTTATTTAAATCAACCGTAACTTGTTTAACCACCGCATCTGGCGAATTGATATCTCCACCCGAAGTGCTGATGGTACCAGCGCCCGCATCGCCATAAGCAAGATCAAATTTCTTTGCGGGGGTAATTTTAAACGCCAGTTTACCTGGTGCAAATGCAATCATCCCGGTATAAATACCATTGCTTGATAAAGAAACTAAACTATCGGCAGTAGCCGGATTCCAGCCTTGATAAGCACCAGGAGCATAAATCCAGGCAGAAGCCAGGTAAGGTGTTGCATTTAAGGTAAGTACATTAGAATAACTGATATCGTTCACGGCTGCGCCGGATCTTAACCGCACCTCAACCTGTGCAGGCGTACCGACTACACCGCCTAATGCCAAAATCATGTTATTGAATTGGGTAACTGTTGCCGCATAAGTGCCGGTTGTAACCACCACTTCTCTCGGCGAGCTGAAGTTTTTTCCTTTTAAATCAAACTGCAAAGTAGACGTTACCGGAACAACATAACCTGTAGGCGAAGATATTGGAAAATTTAATGTGAATGCGGTTTGTGTAGCATTAGCCTGAACAAGATTTAAATTAGTTGCCGAAGCGGCTAATGTTCCTGCAGGTGCAATATTGGAAACGGTTTGTGTTTCGTCTTTTTTGCAAGACCATAGCGATAGCGCAATTAAGCCCAATGCTAAGGGTTTGAATATTTTTGATTTCATATCTTATTAGAAATTAAGATTAATAACCTGTGTTTTGAACCAGATTCGGATTGGCAATCAAATCTGCAGTTGGAATAGCAAAGATGTTGCGGTAAGCAGGAATGGATGTACCCGCCTTAACGCCACCTTTATATGGCCACAAATACGTTGAACCTGCAAACTTTCCGAAACGGATTAAATCTGTACGGCGATGACCTTCCCAATATAATTCGCGCCCGCGCTCATCTAAATAAAAATCAGTCGTTAATGCCGCAGCATTTACGTTACCTGATGTATTTCCATAAGCCCTGGTGCGTAAAGCATTCACATAAGTTAGCGCCAGAGCAGCATTACCGCCTGAACCACCACGCGCTACAGCCTCTCCATAAATTAAATACTGTTCAGCTAAGCGGAACAAGGCAAAATCCAATGAGCTAAATGTACCGTTTAAGGATGCCGGAGTGGTATTGGCTGATGTTCTATTGGTAAACTTAGTTACCCGTAAACCATCAGTAAACGTACCCACATCATCAATGGTGTTTTTAGTACCAAAGAAAACACCACGTTTATCTAACGTTCCGTTTGCATCAGGAAACAAAGCAGGCAAATTCTGACGGGTTCTGTTTCCGCCCCATCCACCGTTTGGAACACCGAAACTGGCAGGAGCCATATCTGCATTAATCGCAGCATTGATTAAAAAAGTGGTACCGCCGTAATTGGTTCCGTTTATACCATCATAGTTAATGGTTAAGATATTTTCTGTATTGTTTTTGTCGTTATCTGATTTGAAAAGATCGAGGTAATTGTTCTTTAATTGATAATTAGCCGCAATCACTTTACCTGAATACGTAATGGCTTCAGTGTATTTTGCAGTACCGGTATAAACCTGCGCATTCAAATATAATCTTGCTAATAAAGCCCAGTCTGCACCCTTATCTGCACGGCCATATTCATTGGCACGGGCATCAGCTAAATCGCCTTCAATGGCTTTTAGTTCAGATTCAACATAACTAAATAACGCTGCTCTCTGGATCTGCTTCGGCGCAATTTTACCAATATTATCCTCTTCGGTTACAAAAGGCGGGTTACCAAAAGCATCTAATAATACCCAATATTGAAAAGCACGGAGAAAACGGGCTTCGGCACGGAACTTGGTAATTTCAGTAGCGTCTGCACCTGTAATGTTGCGACTTGTTAATTTCTCTGGTGTACTTTCTCTCAAAAACTCATTGCAAAAAGTAATTTGCAGTAAACTTCTGGAATATAAACCCCTTAAAAACTGGTTGTCGTTACTTGGTATTCCAAAGTTTAATTCTGGAATGCCTACATCGCCCCAGGCACAAATGGCCTCATCGGTTGTAAGCTCTTGTGAGGTCCAGAATAACCTGAAGAAATCTGCAAAACCTGCATTTAATCCTCCAACATCACTGTTATCAGAACCCGACGGACTGGTTAACGCGTAAGTTGCATACAGCTTTACCAGGCTATTTTTATATCCGGCCGGAGTTGCATAAACATTTTCGGCGGTCACATCATTGGTTGGCGTTAAATTTAAATCTTCTTTTTTACAAGAATTTAAACCCAAAAGCAAGAACCCTGATGCTAATATGATTTTAAATGAATTTTTCATTTTGTATATTTTCTTTGATATTAGAAACCAACATTTAAACCCAAAGTATATGTTCTGGGTCTCGGGTATAAGTTAAAATCAATCCCTGTAGACAATTCCGGATCCAGGCCGTTGTAATCAGAAACGATAAATACGTTCTGTACGTTAGCTGAAATGCGCATGGTCGTATTGCTGTTTTTAGCAAGTTTACCTACGTTATAAGATAAACCAACGTTATCCATTTTTAAGAACGAGGCATTCTTAATAAAGTAATCGCTCAAATACTGTGTACCAGAACTACCAGAGAAATTGGTGTTATATAAATCCACACCGGCGTTGTTTAAAATCCCTTGTGTACTTAAGATGTTATTTCTGATTCCAAAGTTTGATGAAATGTTATCGTACACATAGTTTCCAATGCTCGCCCTAAGCACAGTAGTGGCGGTCCATTTTTTGTAAGTGAATGAGGTATTGAAACCAAAAGTGAAGTTTGGATCTGGTGATTTGTAGAAATACTGATCGTTGGTATTAATTACCCCATCGCCGTTTAAATCTTCATAAACACCTTCTAATGGCAAGCCATTGGCATTGTATACTTGTTTATAAACAAAAAATGCACTTGGAATCTGGTTAACAGCATTCCATTTTAAGGTATTCCCTGTACCACCTGTAATGTCACCTGCACCTACTTTAGATCCTGCATCAGGATTTAAAGTCAAATTGGTAATTTTTCTTTTGTTGTAAGCAGCATTTACACCAAATTCCCAGGTTACATCGTCTTTCTGAATGGCAACGAAATTCAAACTGGCCTCCGCTCCTTTCACTTCCATATTACCCACATTGGTAGTTAACAGGTTACTAAAGTTAGTACCTACCGGGATATTGATTGTGCTTAATAAATCCTTCGTTTTTTTGTAATACACATCTACGCTACCGTACAATCTTCCTTTTAAGAAACCGTAATCCAAACCAGCATTGTAAGTGGTTGTGGTTTCCCATTTCATATCCGGATCATAACCGGCAGGACTGTAATAATTGTAAAAATTGTTTCCTACCTGGTATTGACCATTATTTGTATTGGCATAATACCTGGAGATGTAATTGTAGTTGCCAATGGTTGCTCCATCTTTATTACCCGTCTCTCCATAACTTAATCTCAATTTCAAATCAGATACTACTTTGCTGTCTTTTAAGAAATCTTCGCCAATAATTCTCCAGGTAAAACCTGCTGACGGGAAATATCCCCAACGATTTTCCTGAGAAAACCTTGAAGAAGCATCTGCCCGCATTGTTCCGGATAGAATATATTTATCAGCAAGCGTGTAAACAAATCTTCCGTAATAAGAAAGCAACTTTTGTCTTTCCACGGCATTAGGGAAAACCGGCGTAGTTAAAATTTCTCCGGTTCCTTTGTAAGTATTGAAATAAAAATCAGTGGTAGCGTTATCGTAATAACCATAACCTGCTGTTACATCAAACCTACTTTTAATGCTCTCTACCGTTTTGGCGTAGTTTAAATAGAACTCTGAAAATTTATCAGAACCATTGTTTAACCTATTTTCGTAATAACCATTTGTTGAGGCACGTTGCGCCGCATAAACAGGCACTGATTTAGAACCATAACCTTTAGAAATATCGTAACCTAGGTTCAAGTTTGCATGTAATTCCGGAAGGAAGTGGAAAGAGTAATCAAATCTCGCATTACCGAAACTTCTTTCTGCATTACCCCGATTATTTTGCTGTCTGATTAACGCAAGCGGGTTACGGGGTGCATTGGGGTTAGGCACAGCAGCAGCGCCCGTTCCAGAAATCCATTCGAAGTAGCCTCCGAATTTATTATCAGCATAAACCGGTTGTGTAGGATCAAACTGAATGGCGTTTTGAATCGCCGCATCATCAGGATATTGAGAGTTGCTTAACGTTCCTTTTAAACTTAAATCAATTTTTAAGTGATCATTAAATAAACGTGGAGACAAGGTTAAACCCCCAGTTGCTCTTTTAAGCTTAGCGGTAACCAATACGCCGTCCTGATCCAAATAACCTGCAGAAACACGGTAAGGAACCCCTTTAAATGATCCGGAGATACTCAATGTATTATCTGTAGAAAATGCATTTTGATAAATTTCATCCTGCCAATCTGTATTTGCAGTACCTAGAAGTGCCTTTTGTGCAGCTGTTCCATTCGCGTTTACATAAGCACGAACCTGATCAGCCGAGAAAACATCTACTTTTTTCGCAACAGTTGCAATCGAATTATTAGTACTGAAGTTAATTACAGGAGCACCTGAACTACCTTTTTTAGTGGTAATTAAAATTACACCGTTAGAAGCCCTTGAACCGTAAATTGCCGTTGCGTTCGCATCTTTTAATACAGTGAAAGTTTCAATGTCATTCGGATTGATTAAAGAAAGCGGACTTGGTGCGTTTCCAATACTGTTTCCGCTGAAAGGCACACCGTCAACTACAATCAGTGGATCGTTACTGGCGTTAAGTGAAGCGCCACCGCGAATGCGGATCTGGCCTCCTGCACCTGGGGCACCACCACCTGAAATGATGTTTACACCGGCAACTTTACCCTGAATTAATTGTTCCGGAGTAGTAATGGTTCCTTTTTGAAAATCTTTTGAACTTACCGTGGTGATGGAACCGGTTAAGTTTTTCTTTTCTGCAGTACCGTAGCCAATCACGACTACCTCATTTAATTTTTGGGCATCTGGCACCAGTTGAAAGTTTAGCGTTGTGTTGCCAGTAACGCTTGCGGCTTTATCTAGTGTTTGATAGCCAATAAAGCTTGCAGATAATGTTACCGAACCATTCGATAAACCTGACATTTTGAAATTACCGTCTCCATCTGTTGATGTACTTCTGGTTGTACCTTTTACAACTACGGAAGCACCAGGTAATGGTAGCCCGGTTTCATCAAGCACTTTTCCGGAAATTGATCCGGATTGTGCTTTTACGATTAATGCTGAAAAAACTAACAGCACCAAAAGCCCCTGTTTTAACAGGTAAAATACTCTCATATTCGAAGCTCGTTTAAGTATAAAAATTTGGTTAAATATTATAGTGAATTACACACAGGGCTAATTTACAGCACATAATCGCATTTCAAAATTTATTTAAAAAATATATTCCATGCGAAAAATCGGTCTGTAAAAACCCAACAAAAACTTAACTTTGATTTAAAATGGAAATCTTAAAAAACAATTGATTTAAAAATAATTAACTATTAATCAATAACTTATGAAAGTAAAATTAAGATTAAAAGTGTATTTTATACACTAAGCTATTTTTAATGACTTTTTCGGGAACGTTCCCGAAAAATACCATGAAGAAATCTCCTCATTTTCGGGAACGTTCCCGAAATTTGATCATAATTCTGCGTATTTTACACTAAGTGAAGAAATTTTTTAAAATTTTCCGCCCTGAAAAATGAGCTTATTTTTTGCCGCTTTCAGGCAAATTTGAAGTAGAATTTCTGATAATCATTTTGGAGTCTAAAACCACTTCACTAAAACAATTTTTATCCTGGTGATGATCCAGAATTTTAAATAATAACCTAGCAGCTTCTTCCCCAATTTCTACCGCCGGCTGCGTAATTGTTGTTAATGACGGATTAAGTAGTGGAGCAATTTCCAGACTCGAAAAACTAATCACTTTTAAATCATCCGGAATGGAAATTTCCAGATCGTAACAGGCATAATAAGTGGCAAAAGCCAAACGCTCTACCGAGGTAAATACGCCATCCGGTTTTAGGTCAACCAGTGCATTTTTAATTATGATGCTGTTTTCTTCGTAGCTGTTACTGCAATCTACAATCAATTGCTCATCAAATTCGATACTATACTTCGATAATGCATCAAGATAACCCTTCATCCTGGTTTTACCAATCGATAAACTTTTATTTACCACTAAATACGCAATGCGTTTGCAGCCCTGCTCAATTAAGTGTTCAGTGGCCTGAAAACTGCTTTTATAGTCATTTGTAATTACCCTGGGTGTTTCAATATCATCATAAATTCTATCGAAAAAAACCAAAGGCAAACGTTTCGTTTCAAACTGATTTAAGTAATTATGATCATTTGCCTCCCCAGAAACCGACATAATAATGCCATCGGCTCTGCCATTATGCAGGTGACTAATAAAAGTAACCTCCTTATTATAATCATCGTCCGTTACATAGATTAAGATGTGATAGCCATTTTCTCTGGCCACACGCTCAATACCATGAATGGCTTGTGAGAAATAATTATTAGCTAACTCTGGCACAATTACCGCAATTGTTTTGCTTTTTTGTTCTCTTAAATTGCTCGCGTAGTGGTTAGGTTGATAATTTAATTCTTTTGCTTTGGTAAGAATACGTTCTTTAGTTGCACCATTAATATCGCTGTTATCTCTAAAAGCACGCGAAATTGTAGAAGTTGATAAATTTAACGCTTCTGCTAATTTCTTAATATTAATACTGTCCATCTGGTTAAACGCTAGTTTGCTTAATTCAGCTGTAAATATAGATTATAAAATTACTTTTTTGAAGGCGTTTAGGCGGTGTACGCACAAACCATCCATTTTAATCGGTATTTGTACCGAAAAATTAAATGCAACCTATATATTTGAATCAGGAAATCTAATTTTTTTGTTGAAATTGTTTCAGTGATGCCCTATAATTGCACAAATGATTTAATTTTTTTAAAACAAAAAACAGTCTTTAAGTATTTATACTTATTGACAGACTATTGAATTTGCCTTTCATCAAAAACCAATAATATTGAAAAAAATTTACTTTAATGGGAACTAAGAAAATACTCATTGCTGATGATGATGAGGGAATTGTGGATGCAGTAACGATGATATTGGAAGTGATGGGTTATGATGTCGAATTTACTTATGATGGCGGTACCGTACTTGATGCCGTAAAAAACCGTCAGGATTTAATTATGCTCGATATTTGGATGAGCGGACATGATGGCAGAGACATTTGTAAGTTACTAAAGAACAATCCTGAATATAAAGAAATTCCCATTTTAATGATTTCAGCCAGCAGGGATATCCGGCAATCTGCCATGGATGCCGGCGCAAATGACTTTATGGAAAAACCCTTCGAAATGGATTCTTTGTTAAACAAAGTTGATCTGCTCTTAAATTAGTTCGCTCCCTGTTGCCCCTGATTAACCTTGATAACCTAACATTAAAATTGTAGCCAAAGAAGCTAATCAAGGTGCCGGAGCCATTTTCTACCTTGGCTTAGGTTAGTTATTTCATATAATAATCAATATTGTTTCCTGGTTAATTATCATAGTTGATTTTCCATCTTTTGTAAAGAAAGAGATTTATCTTCCCATATCCTGATAAATTTCCGAAATTTAACGTCTCACCTTCGGATGCATGATAAAGCCAGATAACCGAAGTTACTCCTCTATAGTATCATGTCAGATCAGCCCGAAAACGCCATAAGAAAGATCATCCATATTGATATGGATGCATTTTACGCGTCTGTAGAGCAACGCGATTTTCCTGAGTATAGGGGAAAACCATTGGTGGTTGGTGGTAAACCAGATAGTCGCGGGGTAGTTGCCACGGCAAGTTACGAGGCCAGGCAATACGGCATTCGTTCTGCAATGTCTTGTAGCAAAGCTTACCAACTCTGCCCCACCGCCATATTTGTTTACCCCAGATTTGATGCTTATGCTGCGGTATCAAAGGCGATCAGGGAGATATTTAGCCGCTACACCGATTTAATTGAACCGCTTTCTTTGGATGAGGCCTACCTGGATGTTACTGATGATAAGCTGGGCATAGGTTCTGCTATTGATATTGCAAAATCTATTAAAGATGCCATCAAAAATGAATTAAACCTTACCGCTTCTGCCGGCGTTTCAGTTAATAAATTTGTTGCTAAAGTGGCTTCGGATATGAACAAGCCTGATGGCTTGACATTCATCGGTCCTTCAAAAATTAAGGCCTTTATGGAGAAGTTGCCGGTAGAAAAGTTCTTTGGCGTAGGCAAAGTTACGGCAGCAAAAATGAAAGCCATGCAAATCAATACCGGTGCTGATTTAAAAAACCTTAGCGAATCGCAGCTGATAGCACAGTTCGGAAAATCAGGAAAATTCTATTATAAAATTGTGAGGGGCATAGATAACAGACCCGTACAACCTCACCGCGAAACGAAGTCGGTTGGTGCGGAAGATACCCTATCAGAAGACACGAACGACCTTGCCACCATGCATGAATTATTAAAACAAATTAGTGAGACGGTGGCTTTGAGACTGGAGAAACACCAGTTAAAAGGTAAAACGGTTACGCTGAAGATAAAATTTGAAGACTTTAAACTGATCACCAGAAGCCGGTCATTCCCGGTTGCCATAAACCAGGCCGGGATTATGTTTCAGGAAGCGATAAAACTGCTCGAAGAAGCCAATCTGGGAACAGCAAAAGTCCGCTTGCTTGGTATTACTTTATCCCGTTTTTACGAGGATATTATTGTGGAAAATCCTGGCAGCAACCAGCTGGAATTCAACTTCTAATTATTAGCAACCTGGTAAACGGGATCTTCCATTACGTTCACTTCGATCACGCCATCTGCATTGCGCAATAATCTTTTGCAATCATCGCTCAGGTGCCTCAAGTGAAGCTTCTTGTTTACTGCCTTATATCTTTCTGTGAGTTTATTTAAGGCATCAATTCCAGACATGTCATAAACGCGGCTATCTTTAAAGTCGATGATTACATTTTCCGGATCACCTGATACATCAAATTTTTCATTAAAGTTGGCCACAGATGCGAAAAACAATGGTCCGTAAATTTCATAATATTTTACGCCATCTTCGCCAACATATTTATTAGCCCTGATTCTTTTGGCACTTTCCCAGGAAAATACTAAAGCAGAAATGATTACGCCAATGAGTACCGCTAAAGCAAGATTGTGTAACCAAACTGTAATTACAGCGACAGAAATCCCAATAAAAATATCTTGTTTAGGCATTTTATTAATCACTTTAAAGCTCATCCATTCAAATGTACCAATGGCAACCATCATCATCACACCAACTAAAGCTGCCATCGGCACCCTTTCAATAATAGGTGCACCTACCAGAATGATCAGTAAAATAGTTAAGGCTGCGATGATTCCTGAAAGTCTTGCCCTTGCTCCTGCAGATAGATTAACCAGTGTTTGTGCAATCATCGGGCAGCCGCCCATCCCTGTAAAAAACCCATTAAGCATATTGGCGATGCCTTGCGCAATACTTTCTCGGTTTCCGTTACCTTTAGAATCTGTAATTTCATCTACCAGATTTAGGGTTAGTAAGCCTTCTGTTAAACCTACGCCAGCCATAATTAAGCCATAAGGAAAGATGATTTTAAGGGTTTCCAGATTAAAGGGAATTCGTGGAACATGAAAAGGCGGGAAACCACCACTTACTGAGGCAATATTTCTAACCAGTTTAGTATCGATTCCGAAGCAGAAAACCACTAGAAAAACAACAATAATTGCCACTAAAGAAGCAGGAATGGCTTTGGTAAACTTTGGAAGCAAAATAACAATAGCAATAGTTAAGGCTACCAAAGCCAGCATAATATACAATGCTGTACCGCTTAACCAGGCAGCCTGACCGTTAACTACCGTTTTAAACTGTTCTAACTGCGACATAAAAATGATTACTGCAAGGCCATTTACGAAGCCGAACATTACCGGTTGCGGCACCAGCCGAACAAATTTGCCCAGTTTAAAAAGGCCCACTATAATTTGAATCACGCCTGCAAGCGCCACCGCAGCAAATACATACTCTATGCCGTTACTCTTCATTAAAGCAATCAGTACAATTACCGTTGCGCCAGCCCCACCAGATACCAGCCCCGGCCGGCCGCCCAGAATGGCGGTAACCAACCCCATTATAAAAGCCGCGTACAAACCCATTAAGGGAGGAAAACCAGCAAGAATAGCAAACGATAATGATTCGGGAATCATCGTCATGGCTACCGTTAAGCCGGCTAATATCTCTGTTTTATAATCGATTCTTTTCGAGAAATCGAAAAGTTGTAGAGTAAATTTCATTCTTTACAATTAAAACTGCAAATATGAAGTTTTTTCTACCGTTTATTGGCAAATTAATCATTTAAATCTTCCACCAAAGAAGAACATTTAGGGATAACAACATCAATGCGCTAGACCGGAAGCAGACATGTTTTCAATGATATGGCTATGTTTCTATTGATGTGCCTTTAACCACTCCAATCTACGTTGATCTGGTAAATGTTTCACTTTAAAATTTTCGAATTTAGCTTCAAAACCCTTCCCATCCGGACTTGCAGCCATCAAACCTACCATAACAGGTGTATTGTCCGGCAAGGGTGCGTTGCGGGTCATGATGTAATTTTTATCATCCAGAGAATAAAATATCTCTACCGCATCGAGCCTACGCACTACTTTGATCCATATAAATGGCGGTACTTCTGTTAAAGGCATCACACTCCAATCACTTTTATCCTTTGTAACAACCGTACTCAAATTAAATTTTCCATCTACAAATTCAACACCCGTTTTAATATAATTTTTATGATCAATGCGCATCATCAATCCCATTTGGTCGAAACGAGCTTTATAAGCACCGATAAGTTTCACCTTGGCTTCGAACTCGCCGCCATAAGTAGCATAATAAAAGGGTGCATCATCAACAGTAAAACCATAATGGGAAATCCGCCAGTAATCGCTTCCTGGCGTAACCTGCATGGTTAAGCTATTGTTCTTAACTTCCCATTTTTCTGGTTCGTTAAACCATTGCATTTTATCGAGGCTTTGTGCATTGAGTTCATTCAGGCTAAATAATATAACCAGTGCGAGTAAGATCTTTTTCATTTTATTGCTTGATTAAAAGTTTTTGATAGTGATTCCGGATGTACATAATTGAATGTAATTTTTCATCCCCGAATAACCTTCCAAATTTGTAACTTCGCAAAGTTATCTAAGCTTAAAACCAAATTCAATGGTAATAAATAACCATTAATTTTGCGCCATGCGAGACCTGCTCAATATTAAACTCTTTTCTCAATCCTTCGAAACCACCTTAAATACGGATCAGCAGCTGCATAATGCCCGGCTTATTGCCGAAATGTACAGCAAACTTGAAAATGGCATTAGTGTGTTAAGTGATTTGAAAGCCAGAAAAAGCTATCTCTATTATGGAGCATTTGCCGAAAACCTAGGCCTTTCAAAACAAGAGAATGAAATTAATTCCATTTGGGAGGATCAGTTGCTGCAAAAAATCCATACCGAAGATTTGCATAAAAAATATCGTCTGGAATTTCAGTTCTTTCAGCTTTTAAATACGATCATCACTGAAGAAAGGATGGATTATGAGGTGATTACCAAGCTCAGAATTAGAAATAACGCTGGAAAATATGTTTTGGTGAAACATCGATTATTGTACATCGCAAGCTCGGAAGATGGGAGTATCTGGTTAGCGCTGTGCTTGTATAATATGATTTATAGTCATCCTGAATTTTCGATTCCGCAAGGAGCCATCACGAATAAGCGAACCGGAAAGATTATTGAGCAAGACGACGAGCGCTTTATGGATCTTCTTTCTACAAGAGAGAAAGAGATTCTGCGACTAATTAAACACGGGAAAAGAAGTAAAGAAATTGCGGATCAACTGGCATTAAGCATTAATACGGTTAATCGCCACAGGCAAAATATATTTCAAAAACTGAACGTCAGTAATGCATTGGAAGCCTGTAGAATTGCCGAAACAATGGGTTTATTGGCTTCGGTAAATGATAGATTAAACCAATTTGGATAGCGAAGTTCTGATAATGTACTTCAATACATCTAAATCTACATCTGCCAGTTATTGATGTATAAGCAACCCACGCCGGTTTTGTGTTCTCCCAACTGTTCCAGTATTTCAGCATACAGCTATTCAACTGATCTCAAATATTATTTTCAATACTTTAAGAAATACGCAAAATCAATTATGGTCTAAACCTCAGCAAATCTGATTTGTCTTTCAAAAATGTTATTGATTACCATACTGGCAATGCCTAAAATACAAGAATCCTGACCAAGTTCAGAAGTTACTATCTGCGTGTTCTCCCTAATTTCAGTCATGCTGTAAGTATTAATTGCCTGGATAATGGGAATGGTAATGTATTGCTTTGCTTCAGCCATTTTACCACCGAGAATAATCACCTCAGGATTAAATAGCTGCACTAATGTTGCGATCCCTTTGCCTAAGTTACTCCCTACAATAGATAGAATGCTAATTGCATATTGATCGCCCCTATTGGCTGCATCAATTACGAGATAGGGTTCTATTTTATCAATTTCATGATCGGATAATTCATTAAGAAGGGAATGCTGACCAGATTTTATACCTTCCTTGGCCAGTCTTGCGAGTGCAATACCAGAAGCAACTGTTTCCAGGCACCCTTTTTTACCGCAATAACACAATGCACCTTCATCAATCAGCGGAATATGTCCAATTTCTCCGGAAAAACCCCTGCTACCCTTACGCATTTTGCCATCCATGATGATCCCTAATCCAACGCCCCAGTCCATTAACACAACCAATGCATCGCTAATGCCTTTTGCTAATCCATGTTTGCTTTCTGCAATGGCAGCACATTTAACATCGTTTTGCAGAAACACCGGGTAGCCGAATTTAGTTTCCAGTACCTCTTGTAATGTTTTTTCTTTATCTTCTGATCTAAGATAAGTATAATTTATACCCGCTTCAGCATCAACCAGGCCAGGCGTAGCTATCCCTATACCCACCAGTTTAGTTTTATCGATTTTAGCAGAGGCGACCAATGTATCAATGAAAATGAGCAAATCTGCTATAGCCGACTGATCCTTGCTGATTCCTTTAAATAAAGTATGTATTGTGGTAATATAGTTATTGTTGTTATCAAGGATTGCTGCCCGCGTTCTGAATTTTTCCATCTCTATGCTCACCATGTAAAAAGTAGCATCTTTCAATACGTAGAAATCTGGTTTTCTACCACCCATAGATTCACCTTTGCCTTTTTTTTCTAAAATATTATCAGCAATTAATTCATTCAGCAGTATCAGGCAAGTTGGAGAACTAATGCCTACTGCTGTGAAAATTTCACTAACCGTAGTGGCCTCATTCTCGTATATATATTTAAGAATTTTTATTTTCTGCAGGTATTTTTTTCTCTCCAGATTACTCAACTCACCGAGTTTTTTCTCATCCATAGAAAAGTAATCAGGCCGAAGTGTTATTTCCATATTGATCGCGTATTTAAATAGAACTATAAAGCGTAAACCATGCAACTTATATAAAAATTTTATATAAGTTGCATGGTTTTTATAAAAATACGATTAATTATAACGTGTTTTATAAAAAATATTACAAATTACTTGATTAAATGTAACTTTTTTACATAACTTTAAAATAACAACTATTTACCTACACAGAACCATACGCGTATTTAAATTTAAAGCGTTGCTCACGACTACCCGACCATTAGTCATTTAGCTATAAATACACAAGCACCAATAACAAACTTAAAACCAAACCATGAAGAAAACTTACACCCCAGATTCCTAACTGTTTTCAGAAACGGTAGAAAGACATTGTACTTTCTAAAAATAAAACAAACATATTTTCATTTGTGCTAACCGTTCTATGTCCGGACCATTTTAAAAGGTTCCGTAATGTTATGCAGCACTAAACCAAATTATTTGATGAAAAATTTACAAACGATTTTCCCATTTCTACATGCACGCCGCTCGTTTAAGTACAATACGCTATTTAAGTTAGCCATCATGCTCCTCATTTTGCTCTCTTCACAACTGCAAACTGCCTTCGCACAGTCAGTTGTTAAAGGTAAAGTTACAGATGCAAAAGGTGGCGTACTCCCTGGAGTTAGCGTTAAGCTACAAGGTTCTTCAAACGGAACCACCACCAACAATGACGGGGAATTTTCTCTTAATGCGCCTTTAGATGGCATCCTCGAATTTACTTATATCGGCTACGTGAAAGCTACATTACCTATTGGTGGTAAATCGGTAGTTACCGCAATCTTATCAGAAAACAATCAAAACCTGAATGAGGTAGTGGTAGTTGGCTACGGTACCACTAAAAAAGTGGACGTAACCGGGTCTATTTCGAGTATTAAAGGCTCAGATCTACAAAACTTGCCGGTAGCTTCAGTTACGCAGGCTTTAGATGGTCGTGCTGCTGGGGTTAACATTGTACGTAACGATGGTTCGCCAGGTGCTGCACCGAGTATCAGAGTCCGTGGTACAGGAACCATTAACGATGCCAATCCTTTGGTCGTTATCGACGGGGTTCCTTCCAGCAACCCGGATGCGTTAAGTGATGTAAATCCTAACGATATAGCCTCGGTGGAGATTTTAAAAGACGCGTCTTCCAGCGCAATCTACGGTACACGTGCTGCAAATGGCGTAGTTTTGGTAACCACCAAAAAAGGGAATTTCAGTCAGAAATTATCCACTTCGGTAAATGCATACACCGGTTTTTCTAACACCACGCGTTACCTGGACCTGTTAACGGCTCCAAATTTATACACGCTTAAAAGAGAGCGTTACACAAATGATGGTGCTACAATAGAGGCGCCTTGGGATGATCCTTATTACGCTACACAACGCACAGACTGGCAAAAGGCGATCCTGGGAACGGGTAAAGTAACCAGTGGTGACGTAAATATCCAGGGTGGTAACGAAACTTCCACCTATTATTTTGCCACCTCCATGTACGATGAAAAAGGTATTATTGATAAAGCAAGATTTAAACGTTTTGGTACACGTATAAATTCTGAACATAAAATTAAACCTTGGCTCAAAGTCGGAGAAAATGTACAGGGAACTTATACAGAAAGCAATTCATTCAATAATAATGATTCTCAAACTGGTTTGCTGTTCTCTGCTTTACGCTTTAACCCTGCAATTCCTACGGTAAATGATGACGGCACTTTTGGTACTTCCAAAGCATTTGCCAACCAGCTGGGCGATATTAATAACCCTTATTCAACCATTCAGCAGACCGATGCTTACACCCGAAAATACAGGGTGATTGCAAATGTATTTGCAGAAGTGAACATTATGAAAGACCTGAAATTCCGTGCGAATTACGGTTTTGATGGTACCATTACCAGGGGCTATAATTTCAGTGTGCTGGATGTAAATCAGGCAAGACAAACGACTAATTCGAGCCTTACCCAATCAGAATTGGAATCGCATTCTAATCTACTGGATTTGTTTCTTACTTATGATAAAACGATTAACAAGAGCCACTTAACAATTACTGCCGGTTATTCTAAACAGGATTTTCAAGGTAGTAATTTCAGTGCAGCAAGAATTGGCTATGACAATACTGCCTTTGATCAACGCGTGCTAAGTCAAGGCAATACCTTACTTACGGCTGCCGGAACTACCGATGACCCTACCGCATTAGAGTCTGTATTTGCTCGGGGTTTTTATGATTATGATGGCAGGTTCCTGGCTACTGTAACCTTCAGGGCTGACGGTTCTTCGCGGTTTGCGCCGGGCAAACAATGGGGATATTTCCCTGCATTTTCTGTGGGATGGAGAATATCTAATGAAAAATTTATGAAAGAGGTAAACTGGATCAGCAATTTAAAGATAACAGGTGGATGGGGCGAGCTGGGTAACCAAAACGTAACGCCTTTCCAGTATGTAAGTTCGATCCTCGTCGGAAACACCTATGGAACAAATGGTTATACTTTCGGCGGAGCAGGTTATAATGGGGCGGCGATCACTAAAACAGCCAATCCGAATATCACCTGGGAACGTTCGGCCATGACGAATGTTAGTGTGGAAGCCGGATTTTTGAAAAACAAATTGAGCACTACGCTAACTTATTTTGATAAGAATACGAAAGATATGCTAATCCCTGCCGTGCAGGTAGGAACTGCCGGTACAACCATTGCATCAGATGTAAATGCAGGGGAGATGAGCAACCGGGGTGTTGAGGCTGAAATCAATTACAATGCAGGCAATGAGGTGAAGTATTCTGTGGGGATAAATGGTTCGTTTATCAAAAACAAAATCACTAAACTTTATGGAGAAAGCGCTTATATTTCTTCAAAAGTTTATGGTCGTTCCAGCCAGGAAATCTCCAGAACGTATGAAGGACAGTCTATCTCTTCTTTTTACGGCTGGAAAACAAATGGGTTATATCAAACACAGGCAGAAATTAATAATGATGCTGCACTGGCAAATGATTCTCGTAAGGGTGCTATTAAACCAGGTGATGTGCGTTTCTTAGACATCAACGGTGATGGCTTAATTGACGGAAAAGACCGTACCTATATTGGTAATCCGAATCCTGATGCAACCCTGGGCCTGCAAGGAAGTGTATCTTATAAAAATTTCGATCTATCTGCTAATTTCACTGGTGTATTGGGTATTGATTTGTACAATGCAGACAGGATGCAGGGGATCGATCCTACGTATTCTTTTAATTTGTATGGAGAAACAATTGGAAGGTGGACTGGCCCGGGAACGAGCAATACGATCCCTAGAATGTCGCTGGATCGCTCTAATGATAACTACAGAACATCAGATCTGTTTATTGAAAACGGTAGTTACTTTAGTTTAAAAAATATCACCCTGGGTTATACCTTCCCATCAGCATTGGTTAAAAAAGCAACATTTAGCAGCCTTAGATTATACGTAACCGGTCAGAATGTATTTATGCTTACCAAATACACTGGTTACACACCAGAATTAGGTTATACAGATGGCAACAGACAAAGAGGTGTTGACGTAGCGCAGTACCCTTCTGTACGTTCATTTACGTTTGGTTTAACCCTTAAATTGTAATCCTATGAAAACGAAAATAAATATTCTTGTACTAACAGCGATTGTACTTTTAAGTGCGGCTTGTAAAAAGAATCTGGATCTAGACCAGAAAGGTGTTTATAATACAGACAATTATTTCAAAAACGAAACAGATGGGGTAAATGCAGTTACCGGAATCTATAACCTGCTTGAACAGGAAGACTATATCAGCCATGCAGAAACTACGTTTGATGTAGCCTCGGATGATTACTGGCGTTCGGGCGATCATTCTGAAGATGAAGCAATAGAAAACCTGACTTACGATGCTTCTAATGCACAAGTGCGGTATAGCTGGACGTATAAATATGAAACGGTTAACCGTTCTACAAATGCGATTATCAATATCCCTAAAATACCAACAATGAATGAGGCTGTGCGAAGCAGAAGCATGGGCGAAGCGTACTTTATGCGTGCTTTTGGCTATTGGCGCCTGATGTTGATTTATGGCGATGTACCTATTATTTCAGAATCAGATTTCACAAATAAAACCTTTAATAAACCGAAATCGAGCGTTGAAGAAGTTAGAAAACAAATTGAAGCCGATTTATTAAAGGCCGTAGATTTACTTCCAGAGTCTTACGGTACTACAGATAGAGGTCGCGTAAGCAAGGGAACAGCTTTGGGTTTGCTCACAAAATTATATATGTATTGGGAAAAATTACCGCAAGCCATTACTACCGGACAGCGTTTAATTGATAACCCAAAATATAATTTAGCGGCTACTTACAAAGAGAACTTTACCCGCGCCAACGAAACCAGCACAGAAATCCTCTTCTCTGTTCAAGGTTTACAAAACATAGTACAAAACGATTATACCATTTACTACATCCCGAGAGCCTGGGGAGGATATGGATTTAGTCAGCCATTACAAGGTTTAGCAGACGAATTCGAAGCGAATGATTCCCGTAAAGCGGCCACTCTTTTGAGTGTTGGCGATAAAATCAATATTGGCGACGGTGTAGATGACCAAACCTTTACCAGCAGCCTTTCATCTACAGGTTTTGCTTTCCGCAAATATGCAGTCTTCTACCCATTTGGATCGGCAGAAGGAAATGGTGTTGATCATAATTATGCAGTTCCATTAATGCGTTCTGCAGATATTTACCTGTTAGTAGCCGAAGCCAGAATCCGTACACAAGGTGCAGGAGCCGGCGATGCCCTCATTAACCAGGTCCGCCGCAGAGCATCTACCTTATTACCTCCTGTTGCTGGTGCAGGCATGACCCAATTGATTCACGAGCGACGCGTAGAATTAGCCGGCGAAGGAGAAAGACACCAGGATTTAATGCGCTGGGATAAAACCGGAATAGTTAATATCGCAACCATCTATAACCGTGCAGTATCAAAAGCACCGGTAGACCAGGGAAAAACGGTTACTTTTATTCGACCTAAACACTATTATTATCCAATCCCACAAGTAGAAATAGACAAAGCTGGTGGTGTATTGGTACAAAACCCTAATTTTTAAAAATACTATGCATAAGTACATCATTTTATTGTTTCTGGCAGTCGTAACCATGGGTTTAACCACCCATGCGCAAGTAGACCAGCAAAACACCGCTGCCTTTTTAAAACGTATCGTAGCTAGCCGGGCGGGAGATTTCATTGTAGAAGAAATCCCCAGGAAAAATGAAAAAGATGTGTTTGAAGTGGAATCCAGAAACAATAAAATTGTACTACGCGGCAACAACGGCTTATCTGTTGCCTCAGCCTTAAACTATTACCTGAAAAACTACTGCCAGAGCGATATTGGCTGGAATGGCACCAACCTGAACATTCCTGCTGTTTTGCCAGTAGTATCAGCAAAAATTCATAAAAATACCCCTTACAATTACCGTTACTACTTAAACTATTGCACCTTTAATTACACCATGGCCTGGTGGGATTGGGAGCGTTGGCAGAAAGAGATCGACTGGATGGCTTTAAATGGAATTAATATGCCGCTAGCCATTACCGGCGAAGAAGCCATCTGGAGAGATGTATACCGCTCTATGGGGTTCACCGAAAAAGAACTCGAAGGTTTTTTTAGCGGTCCGGCTTACTTTTCCTGGTTGTGGATGGGCAACATTGATGCCTGGGGCGGTCCGCTGCCACAGCACTGGATGGATTCCCATAAAGAACTGCAGAAAAAAATCCTCGAACGAGAGAGATCATTTGGGATGAAGCCTGTTTTATCTGCTTTTACTGGTCACGTGCCACCTACATTTAAAGATAAGTTCCCAAAGGCAAAAGTAAAAAGAACAAACTGGGATGCTGGTTTTCCGGATGTATTTATCCTCGATCCTGAAGATACCTTGTTCGAAAAAATCGGAAAACAATACATTGAAACACAGACTAAAGAATTTGGAACAGATCACTTGTATTCCTCTGATACCTTTAACGAGAACATCCCACCTACTAACGACTCAACTTATCTGAGCGACATGAGTAAAAAGGTGCTCCATTCCATGACAGCCGCTGATCCTAAAGCAATTTGGGTGATGCAGGGATGGATGTTCCATTATAACAATAAATTCTGGCAACCGCAGCAGGTGAAAGCTTTACTAAATGCGGTACCAGACGACCAGATGATTGTGCTGGATTTATACAGCGATGCACACCCGGTATGGAACCGTACAGATGCCTATTATGGTAAACCATGGATCTGGAATATGCTGCAGAACTTTGGTGGCAACATTAGTTTGTTTGGTAGAATGCGCCATGTGGCAGCAGATCCTTCGATTGCATTGCATGATCCTGAATCTAAAAAGATGGTGGGTATTGGGCTGGCTCCCGAAGGAATTGAACAAAACCCTGCATTATTTGGCTTAATGCTGGAAAATGTATGGAGAGATACGCCAATTGATGCGGAAGCATGGCTGAAAGATTATGCAAAGCGCAGGTATGGTAAAAAAGTGCCGCAGCTGGATGAGGCCTGGAATATCTTACTGAACACCGTTTATAGCGGCGGTTTGACTGAAGGTGGAAATGAGTCTATCATTGTAGCCCGCCCCACCTTCGAGAAAAAAATCGACAGGGTACTGACGGGAGTATCTTACGACCCACTTCAATTGGTAAAAGCCTGGGGACTATTTACTGCCAGTGCAGATGAACTAAAAACCAGTGATGGTTTTGAATATGACCTGGTAGATGTTACCAGGCAGGTATTAGCCAATTATGCGAGCCCACTTCAACAGAAAATGGCAGCTGCTTACCAAGCTAAAGACCATGCTGCCTTTAAAAAATACAGCAAAGAATTCCTGGAGCTATTAGATGATATGGACCTGTTGTTAGCCACCCGCAAAGATTTCCTGCTGGGCAAATGGATCAATGAAGCAAGAGCAAACGGCATTACAGAAAAAGAGAAGAATTTATACGAATTTAATGCGCGAGACCTTGTAACCTTATGGGGTAATAAAGAAAGCAGTTTAAGAGAATACTCGAACCGCCAATGGGCGGGATTAATTAAAGGATATTATAAACCAAGATGGGAAATGTTCTTTAAAACAATTGATCAGTCGCTGAAAACCGGTACAACAGTAGACTTGAAAGCTTTTGATAAAAATGTAAAAAACTGGGAATGGCAATGGGTTAATCTCCATAACAATGCCTATTCTGATAAAATAAAAGGTAATTCTTTTGAAGTGGTGGCAAAACTTTATGCTAAATATAATGATACGATAAAAGCCGCTCATGCTAAATAAAATGAGCTTAAAGCCACATAATATTCTCAGCTGATGAAATACGGGAGACTTTTATATTCTTTGCTGCTGGCCCTTTCTATTTCTACAGTTGCCAATGCACAGGAAGTTGTAAATGACCACATGTTCCATGCATTGCCTGCAGCAAAGAATTTTAGCGATTTCGACAGTAAAGGCTTTCTGATCAATCAAAAAAGAACCTTTATTGTCTCTGCCGGGATGGAATATGCCAGGGTGCCCCATGAACTTTGGCGGGAACGCCTGCTGCAACTTAAACGGGGAGGCTTTAACTGTGTTGAGGTTTATACCATCTGGAACTTCCATGAACCTACGGAAGGGAAATTTGAGTTTGATGGCGACCAGAACCTCGATCAGTTTCTTGCTCTTGTGAAAGAAACGGGACTATATTCAATTGTTCGTGTTGGCCCTTACTATTGTGCAGAATGGGATCAGGGTGGTTATCCCATCTGGTTACGCTTTAAATCTGGTGTACGGGTGAGGGAACCGAATGCAGAATTTGAAAAATATGTAAACCGCTTCTTTGACCGCTTGCTGCCTATTGTAATGAAACACCAGATTAATAAAGGTGGCTCCGTAATTTTAGTACAACTCGAAAATGAACATCCTAAAGGCTGGGGAACGGATATACCTAACGATTACTTTAAACACCTGCAAAGTAAATCTTTAGCCATGGGGATGGAGGTACCCTACTTTTTTAGCGGTGTACATCATGCAACTGATCCTGCCGGAAAAGGAATACTCGATGATCCGAAAAGACCTAATCCGTGGTTTTCTACAGAATTCTGGAGCGTTTGGTATTCACAATATGGAGCTAAACCGACAGATGCAGCCACTTACGACCGCCGTACCTGGAAAATCATTGCTCATGGCGGCAATGGCTATAACTTTTACATGGCGCATGGCGGATCTAATTTTGGCTACACCAATAATGATGAAGACGCAGCCTCTTACGATTATGGCGCCGCAGTTGGCCAGGCCGGAGATTTACGCCCGATTTACTATACTTTTAAACGTGCCGGATATTTTGCACGCAGTTTCCAGGAAATATTGGAAAATAGTACCGACGCATCCGCAGCTTATCAATACCTAACACCAGATACTACACTCAAAATAAGTGCAAGGATGAGCGAAGCAGGAACTTTAATCTTCCTCGACAATTCTACTGAAAAACAGCTTACAAAAACCATTACACTTAAAGGTTTACCTCCTTTTACGATCAACTTATTACCAGGCGAGATCCATCCAATTGTACACCAGTTTAAACTGAATAATCAGGTAGAATTGAATTGGGGATTATCCAGAATATACAGTGTTATAAAACAGCAGAATACAACTACCCTCTTGGTAGAAGCAAATGCCGGAGACCCGCTGTATCTAAACTTTATTACTGCTGGAAAAGCTGTTATTAAATCCACTATTCACGTCGATGATTTGAAAGTAACCGGCAACAGTATCACCTTAAACACGGTATTTAAACCCGCTGACCAACCAACTCTTTATCTTTTTAAAACAGGCAATCAACTGGTTCGGATCCTGGTAATGGACAAGGCGGCAACCAATAAAACATGGATCACAGCCGAAACAGGAAGTGAGGCGATTGTTACCGGTGTTTCTTATCTTGGTGAAACGAAACTAAGTAGCACAGGCTTTGAAGGTGTAGCAACCTATCCGTTAGCTGCCGCAAAAGACACCCACGCCATGCTTTATCTCGAAAATGGGATCAAAAATCTGATTGTTGCCCCTGTTCAGGATATTAAAATAGATACGCTACTGAGTTTAACGCTATGGGAAAATAAAGATGCTTCGATTTTTGCCGCATCTGCTACAAATAACGGAAAGTGGATCGCTAGTGAAAATCCTTTACAAATGGGCAAAAATGGAAACCTGACCAATTCGGCCTGGTACCGAACAAAATTTAACGCACCTTCTACCGGAAAATACACATTACAGTCTGACGGGGGCGACCGTGCAACGGTATTTGTAGATGGAAAACTGGTAACCCACTGGAAGATCAGAAGTGGTGAGTTAACCCTAGACCTAAAAAAAGGCACGCATGACCTGGGCTTTTTTACTGCCCACGATGGCCGTGATAAACTGGCTGCCTACCTCGGTCCTATTACAGATATTGATAAAAAAGGACTTTCTGGCATTACCCGAATTAAAAAAGGCGGACCATTTATCGCTACCCTTGATAACTGGTATTTCACCGCTGCGTCAGATTCAATAGCTATTAAGAATGGCCCACCTCTACTCGACACACTCAAAACCACAAAATATAAAATCGGAGCAGATGTATTCAAACTTAAAGAGGGCTATGGCTGGTTTCAAACCGTTGTTAAAGCCCAACCGGGTCTTTCCATCCTAATCATTAGCTTTAAAAGTACAGATGAAAATGCAACCCTGTTTATTAACGGTAAAAAAGTATTAAGACACGAAGGCTGGAATATTCCTTTTGAGTATAAAATCACCGAGCCAGCTATCCTGGCTAAGCCGATTGAACTCTCTGTTTTTATAGAAAACATAAGTAACGAGGGCGGCATTGATCAGCCTGTAAAGATAAATTTAATGGGAACAGGAACCGTTTTAACCGGATGGAAGATGAAAAACGGTGTAGATCCCGAAGATACTTCCGTAAATTGGGAAATTCTTGCAGGCGTTGATTCCCTTAATGGCCCGCAATTTTACCGATCCACGTTTAATCAGCAAAAATCAGCCAACAGGTATCTAGTATGGCGTGTTCACCCTTATGGCATGGGGCACGGTTCAGTTTGGGTTAACGGCCATAACCTGGGGCGTTATCCGGAAAAGATCGGCGATATTGGCCTATATATTCCAGAACCCTGGCTAAAAGAGGGACAGAACGAGATTCTGATTTACGATGAAGATGGTAAAAATCCAAGTCAAGTAAAAATAACCTTGGAAAGCGCAGCAAGCAAAATCAGTTATCAGTTAAAGGCGCAATAGCTTAAATGATTGCAGAACGCCAGCACATATATTAATAGAACCTATGGAATTAGCAAACAATAGATTTACCACGCTCGATATCTTCAGAGGAATGACCATCTGTTTCATGATTATTGTAAACTCTCCCGGGTCTGGCGCAGTGGTATGGTCACCGCTGGATCATGCGGCCTGGTTTGGCTTTACACCCACCGATCTCGTTTTTCCATCCTTTCTGTTTGCGGTAGGAAATGCCCTAAGTTTTTCTAAGAAAAAACTTGAAACCAATTCTGCTTTTTTAGCAAAAATATTTAAGCGAACAGTCATCATCTTTTTGCTGGGCTACCTGATGTACTGGTTTCCCTTTATGCATCAGGATCATGATAACTGGGTATTTAATTCTTTAAGCCACACCCGTATTATGGGCGTTTTGCAACGAATAGCCCTATGCTATTTTTTTGGTTCGCTTATCGTGCATTATTGTTCAAAAAAAACGGCTATTATTATTTCTATATTACTTCTGTTACTCTATTGGGCATTTTTACTCCTATTCGGTGCAGTAGGAGAAGAATACAGCATGTTAGGTAATGCAGGTACTAAATTAGATATCTTAATTTTAGGTGATGCCCATTTATACCACGATCATGGCGGCCCAATAGCCTTTGACCCTGAAGGATTACTAAGTACCATCACAGGGATTGTTAACGTAATTGGCGGCTACCTGGCTGGTGCTTATATCCAGCGTAAAGGAAAAAACTTTGAATGTGTAGCTAAACTATTAATGATGGGCGCATTACTGATTGGTATAGCCTTATTCTGGGGACAATTTTTCCCTATTGCTAAAAAATTGTGGACCAGCTCTTTTGTATTGCTTACCATCGGTTTAGATCTGGTGATCCTTGGGATCTTGATTTACGCCATCGAACTTAAGAACATCAAATGGGGAACAAACTTCTTCCTGATTTTTGGAAGGAACTCTTTGGCTATCTATCTTTTATCAGAATTACTGCTCGTTATTTTGCAATTCGTGCATGTACAACAAGGTGTGAGTTTCTTCAATTGGATTAACAATGTTTTTTACCAGGTAATTTTCCCCGGCGCATTTGGCACCCTTGTATTCGCAGTAAGCTTTATGATGCTCTGCTGGTTTGTAGGTTATCTGATGGATAAAAGAAAAATTTATATTAAAATCTAATCCCGCATGTTCGCTAAAATATCCCGTTCACACTGCGTTATACTGTTATTACTTTCTTTATCCCTGTCAGTTCACAGCCAACAGCAGCAGGAGCAATCAAAAGGAAACACTTTATGTTGATCCATTTATTGGCACAACAAAAAGCAATGTACTAACCAGCTGGGGAGGCAATGGAGGCACTTATCCGGGTGCAGTCGCTCCATCAGGCAATATTCAGCTCACGCCAGAAACGCGGGTAACGGGGGCAAAAGGATATGATTACAACGATCAAAATATTTTCTTTTTCAGCTGTTTTAAGCACTTCAGCGGTTTCCCGGAAGGATCTTCAGGACAAGTGTTCATTCTCCCGGTAGAGAAAGGAAAAAACTTTGAACCAGGAAAATATAACCGACCTTTTAGTCATACACAGGAACTAGCAACACCAGGTTATTATAAAGTGGTATTTACCGATAATTACACCATTGCCGAAGCCGCAGCAAGTACCCGAACAGGGATTTTAAAATTCACCTTTCCTGCAAAGATAACACCACAGATCTACATTGGGGAGGCCGGAGATCTTACCCTGAAGAGCAAACGTTTAATTTATGGATCTTCAGGAAATACCACCATTAACCTGTCATCCAACATTATCGAATCTGACATCGTTAAAGGCGGGTATTTATTAAGCTTTGAAAAATCAGATACGGCAGCGCAAATCATCACACTCAAAATCAGTTCATCTTCAGTAAGTTTCAAAGGTGCACAACAGAACATCGATCAAGAAATTGGCCAACTAGACTTTGAGACTTTCCGGGAAAGAACAG
Source organism: Pedobacter petrophilus (assembly GCF_009674725.1). GTDB lineage: Bacteria > Bacteroidota > Bacteroidia > Sphingobacteriales > Sphingobacteriaceae > Pedobacter > Pedobacter petrophilus. The sequence continues at coordinate 134,008 of NZ_WKKH01000003.1, forward strand.
CTAAAGAATGGGATACGCAACTCGCTACAGTCGAGATCAAAAATCCTTCAGTTGAGAATAAAAAGGTTTTTTATACGGCACTTTACCATTCGCTGCTCATCCCCTGGGTATTTTCTGATGCAGATGGAAAATATAAAGGAGCTGACGGTAAGATTTACCATACGAAAGGAAAAAATCAATATAGCGGTTTTTCACCATGGGATACTTTTCGTTCTTTACATCCCCTCCTGACTTTGTTATATCCTGAAAAACAAAATGATGTCATTCTATCGATGCTTGATGTATATGAGCAAACGGGATATTTGCCAACAGAAACCATGACTGGAAACCATGCAGTGCCTATCATTGTAGATGCTTATCTTAAAGGGATTACCGGTTATAACCGCAACCTCGCTTATACCGCAATGCGGAAAAGCATTTTGGAAGGTCCGTTTGCTAAAAACGACATGGAAGTGTATCACCAGCTAGGGTACGTACCGTTTTCCAGATCTGAATCGGTAACCAGAACGGTAGAATATGCATATGATGACTGGGCGCTGTCGCAATTTGCAAAACTGGTAATGAAAGACCAGCCAGATCAGCAATTGCTGGAAAAACGCGGCTTAAATTACAGAAACCTTTTCCATCCTTCAGATCTGTTTATGCTGCCAAGACAAGGCCATGCATATAAATTAAACCCCGGCATGACGGGTTATAAAGAAGGTAACAAATGGACATACACCTATTTTATTCCTCATAATGCCAAAGACCTGATCAATTTGCTTGGTGGTGCTGAAGCATTTTCAAACCGTTTGGATTCTGCAATGACCCATAACGTAATCCTGTACGATAACGAAACCGTACTGCATTTGCCTTACTTATTTAACGCAGCTGGTCACCCGGCACTCACGCAGCAATGGCTCAGAAACATTATGCTCAATCGATTCTCTGCAACTCCCGGCGGCCTGCCTGGTAATGACGACCTCGGTTCTATGTCGAGCGCCTACATTTTTAATGCCCTGGGCTTCTTTCCCATTAGTCCCGGAAACCCAAATTATGCCATTGGCGCCCCATTATTTGAATCTGTAACCCTGCACCTGGCCAATAAAAAAAAGCTGAAGATCTATGCACAGCAACAATCTTCAACAAACAAATATGTCCAGTCGTTAGCTTTTAACAAACAAATTTATAATCAATTAGACATTCCACATGAGTTATTGGTTAAAGGTGGTCGGCTGGACTTTGTTATGAGTTCTATTGCTACACAAACGTGGCCAACAAACAGAAATCCGGTATCCCTTTCTTTTACTAAAAAAGACGCTAATATTAAAATTTTAAAATATAGCATCAGTAAAAAACAAGTTAACCCTAATGAACCCTTTCAGGTACATTTCACCCTAAAAAATGAAGGAAGCCTCGGAACCAAAAAGGTTATTATTTACGCGAACGGGAAACCATGGTTGTCTAAATCATCATTAGTAGCCCCTGGCACCACCCTTACAGACTCCATCAGCGGTCACCTGTATGCCTTAGGCACCATAAAAATCAGCATAAATCCATTAGCTAACACAACGATTAAAGTTATTGCACCAAAGAAACCAGTTGCTCAACCTTTTCAGATTGTTGAACTGACAGCAAAACCAATTATAAAATTAAACACCGAACAAGAAATCAGCTATCGCATTAAAAACGTTACGGGGAAAGTGCAAACCTTTAAACCCCAGGTTATCCTTAATGATTCAAGCAACAAAGAAACACTGCTTTATACTGATCGGGTATACCTCTTACCAGGGCAGCAAAAAATCATAAATCATAGATTTAGCGTAAATCGAACTGGCTTGCAAACAATCAGGACAGGAAACAGGCAATCGATATTTAAAGTTTACGAAACACCTTTAACCGCTTTACTTTTAGACTTAAACTTTAATAAATTACACGGCAATCAAGTTCCGGATGCTTCCGGTTTTAACAATAACGCATTGCTGATTAGTGAATCAAAGGATACTAAAAAGCATTTTATTGATTTAGGTGACAGTACTTATCTGGAAATTCCAAATGCTCCAAGCCTGGATCAAATGGAAAATAACCTCACTATAATGGCATGGGTTTATCCTGCCGGAGAGGGAAAAGGTTTGACGGATATACTCACAAAAGGTGATAGCCACGTTATTCAAACTACAGATAACAAAACATTAACATTCTTTGCCGGTGGCTGGGGACGAGGAGATTGCACCATAAAACTACCTGCAGATTGGGAAAGGAAATGGCATCATATTGCTGGTGTTTGTGAGGGCGATGTACTTACCATTTACCTGGATGGAAAACTAGCCGGAAGTGCAAAAGTTGATGGCATAGCCAATCTTTCCAACACCAGCCAATGGCAAATTGGCCGTAATGAAGAATTTCCTTCAGAAAGAATATTTCACGGTAAGATGGATCAGGTTAAAGTATACGGACAGCCATTATTGGCAAAAGATATTGAAGCTTTATTTGAAAGGGAAAAACGCAGCTATTAAAAAGCAGATTTCATTATTTGCATTTAAAGCTGCAATATCAGCTTTTTTCTAATGCATCTGACAGCGAACAACCTAAATCTTTCACTAGCTAAGAGCAGATAAGGTAACAGCTTTGCGGTATTTTGGCAAGAGCTGTTGTATTTTTTGGTATTATATTTATTAATGGGTCTTTAACCAAGATCAGCAATCTATGATTAAGAAGTTAAGGACGTATTCGGCAATCATTTAATTCTATTTCCCTTTCAAGCGCATCATAAAAGAGGCCAAATGCTGGTGTTAATTCTTCGAATAATGTGGCCGGCAAAAAAACAAAAAAGTGCCTCCGATAAACAGAGACACTCCACTAATCCAAATCTAACTAACTAAATGTTTTAAATAACGAGGCCTATCTACCCCGTTATTATTATTTGGCAAACACTAATAAACTAAATTTCAAAATTAATAACCCGGGTTTTGCTTAAGCTTAGGGTTTGCGTTTAAAATATCCCGTCCTATTGGAAAGATTTCAGTATGGCCATCAGCATCTGGTTTTTTATCCCACCAGGTGCCTTTATTAAATACGCCCCAACGAATTAAATCCGTCCTCCGTCTATTTTCGCCAATAAATTCTCTCCCCCATTCATCTAACATTTCCTGATCGGTAAGCTGACCACCACCAGCGGCATATAAACTAGGTGAGCCTACCGGATAATTCCTTTGCCTCACCTGGTTAAGGTAAGTAGCTGCACCTGCTTTATCGCCCGCACGGTACCTGCACTCAGCAAGCGTATAATAAACTTCTGAAAGGCGGATCTCTGCATAGGCAGAGGTAATCCGGTTAGGATCAGGCGTTGGATAAATTGGATATTTAACCAGGAAAATTCCTGAATTATGATCTGCATGATTCATATTAGATTCTTTATCTGCAATTTTTGTACCTGGCTTAGCGCCCAGAAAGTAACCCACCTGGTCTCTGATAAAAAGCGCATAAGGACCTTTATTTCCCCTCACGGTGTCAACTTTACTTGTTCCGTTAACGGTAGTGGTGTATGGCAAATACCCATATAAAAACATCCCTTCGCGTTTGCTGTCGCCAAGGTTTTTATATTTTTTTAAACGTACATCATCCGGATATTTTTGAAATTTAATAAACGGTTTCCCCATCGCATGGGTATACTCCACGCTGTCTACATCGCGGCCGGGTTGTAAGGCAAATCTTGGATTCGACTGGCCAAGGTCGGTAAACCCACAATAAAGTGGCGCGGCATCATACGTCATTCCCCAGAAAAACATCCCTCCATCATATTGCCAGTGCGTTCTGGTTAAGGTTCCGGGGAAGCCATAAATCACTTCAGAGTTTAAAGATTTGTTCGTGTAATCAAAAGGGGCATCCCATCTGGTATCCAGGGTATAATTACCATATTTACCGGCAATGATGTCACGGCACACCGCCTCACATTCTACATATTTATCGGTTCCGATATAAACTTTTGCATTCAGATAAAGGCGGGCAAGCAAAGTAGCGGCCGCAGCTTTGGTCCACCTGCCTATTCCATTGGCACCCAGTTGTTCCCGCATGGGAAGAAAAGGAATAGCCGCTTTAAGTTCTGATTCGATGTAATCAAAAGTCTCCTGTGGCGTGGCTTGCGAACCACCTTGTGTGGAGTTTTTAACATCCGTCACAATTTCGACATTGCGATAAAAGTCAAAGGCACGGAGGTAAAACCATGCCCTCAGCGTTCTCAGTTCCGCTTTAAAATCATTTAATTCTTCATTGGTAACACTCAATTTTGCCGGATCAGTAATGCTTTCCATATCTTGAAGCGAGTTGGTTGCCAGTACAATTCCCTGATAGAAATTTCTCCAGGCACCGGTTGTAAAACCATCTTGTGCCGTCCAGGTGTGGTAGTGCATGCGCTGATAATATCCTCCATCCTGCCAGTCGCCCTGACGGTTATAAGTTCCGATTTCATCCGTAGAATTTTCGCCCACAGCATATACGTCATTACCCTGAATACTCCAGTAGGCGTGTTCAAATGGACGTAAGAAATCACGGATCACATCGTCTCTGCGGGTTAAGAAATTAGCTGCATCAACCTGGTCATATACCTTTTCATCTAATTTTGTACATCCAGAAGCCATTAATAGTGTGGCGAAAACAGTACTAAATAGTAATTTATAATTTTTCATTTTTTCCAGTGTTAAAAAGTAGCTTGTAAACCAAAGATGAACTGCATGGTAGACGGATAATAATTTAAGTCATCATTTACGCCTGGCGTAAGTCCGTTTACCCGCACCTGTTCCGGATCTCCGCCTGTGTACTTGGTAAAAGTGTGGAGGTTTCTTCCGGCAGCATATAAGCGGATCGATTTTAAATATTTGTTATTCAACGGTTGCCTATAGCCCAGCGAAACGTTATCAATTTTAACAAATGATCCGTTCTCAAGGAAATAATCAGAAGCAATAGCGGTTGTAGCGCTATTTTTAAGTAATGAATATTTGCTTCCGCTGTCATAAGCCGACTTTAATACATTTGCATCACTCTGGCTGGAAGGTGTTCCAAGATAGAAAGCATAAGAATTGAAGATCTTGTAACCAAATGTTCCCCTGAAGAATATGCCAAGGTCAAAACGTTTGTAGGTAAATGTATTTCCTAACGAGGTGATGTATTTTGGCAAACCATTGCCAACAAATTGTTTATCATCATTAGAAGCCAGATTCGCCTGAACAATAGCGCCATCATTTTTATAAACCAGTAGTGCACCGGCATCATTAACACCTGCTGACCGGAGCATGTAAAACTCTCCAATGCTATGGCCTTCCTGAATGCGCTGAATATTTCCAGGAGATCCGGGAGCGGGCAATCCGGCTACATCCTGAAAGGTTCCTCCTTTATAAATCTCATTAGAAAAAGAAATGAATTTATTGCGGTTATAAGCAAATGCAACGTTAACGTTATAGCTAAAATCATCACTTTTCACTACTTCACCACTTAATGCCAGCTCGATACCGGAGTTTTTCATGGTTCCAACATTGGTAAAAGTGGTTTGCTGTGTATTAGGCGGAACCGGCACCGTATAATCACCCAATAAATCTTTGTTGGTACGGATATAATAGTCTAGTGAACCCGTAATTCGGCTATTTAGCACCGAGAAATCTAAACCAACGTTAAAGTTTTCTGATTTCTCCCAGCTTAAATCCGGGTTTACATTTGAGGTAGGTCCATAAACCTGGTAATATTGGCCGTTAAACGGGAAGTAACCTGCGCCACCATATAGCAACAACGAGCGGTAATTGTCGAAATCCTGGTTACCTGTCACACCAAAATCTGCCCGCAGCTTTAACTCATTTACCCAGGGAAGAGATGCTTTCAGGAATTTTTCTTCGGAGATTCTCCAGGCAGCAGATACCGCCGGGAAATTTCCCCATTTATTGTTGGCACCAAATTTTGAAGAACCTTCTCGCCTTAAACTCGCCGTTAGGATATATTTATTATCGAAATCGTAGTTTAAACGACCAAAGAACGAAATCAATGTAGAACCGTTTTGCGTGGAAGCTACTGCAGATTGACCTTGCCCTGCGGCACCGCCGTTGTAAAGCCCTGAGCCCAAATTATTCCATAAATAAGTATCAAATGGGAAGTCATAGTTTTGAGCATACAATCTCTTGTAATTGTAAATTGCATAAGAATAACCACCCAGAAGCTTGAAATGGTGTTTTCCAAAATCCTCAGCATAATTCCCGGTCCACTCGATATTCTTCTGATCATTTTCCAGTTGTTCTTGTGAAGCAAAATTTGTTTGCGTAATCTTATTTGCCTGCACCACTGATGAAAGTGTAGATGGCCTGAAGTTAAAACTTTTTGCCGATCGGCTGATTTGTGAAATCATCACTGTTGTACTCAGGTTTTTAAGGATATTCATCCGGAGAGATCCGTTCAAATCAAGCTCCTTAATTTCTGCTTCTGCTTTAATCTCATTGGCATTTTCAACAGGGTTGTTAGAGAAGAAGCCCGTATTGATATAATTATACTTACCGGCATTGTTAAAAATTGGATAAGTTGGATTCAGTGTGAGCGCGTTGTTGAAGTTTCCAAGGTCTGAATTATTAGTCTTCATATACCTCGGTGCTGCCGTTAAGGTGGCTACAAACATGTTATTGTCTGTGGTGTGGTTCATGTTTAACCTGGCACCATATTCTCTTTTATGCGCCCGCAAGTCGATTCCATCGGCATCGCGATAGTCGCCAGAGGCAAAGAAGTTCGTTTTAGCTGTACCACCTGAAAATTGAGCCGTGTGTTTTTGGGCAAATGCCGGTGCATTAGTGACCTCTTTTAGCCAGTTGGTTTTTGCTTTATAATCCTGTCCCTGTTTGTTAGCTACCCGATTGGAAATAAACTCATCAGCTGATAAATTTTCCAGCTCATTGGTCAGGTAATCAAAACTCATAAAGCCATCATAAAACATCTGAGACTGGGCACCACCTTTTTTGGTAGTGATGATAATTACACCATTACTGCCACGGGTACCGTAAATTGCAGATGCTGCACCACCTTTTAACACATCGATACTTTCGATATCATTTTGGTTAATGTTATCAATGTTTCCACCAGGGATACCATTGATGACGTAAAGCGGACCTAAGCCAGCATTACGGGATGATACACCCCTTAGCTGAATGCTCGGACTTGAATTGGGATCACTACCTGAAGTATTGGTAATACTTAAGCCCGGAACTTTGCCCTGAAGCGACATTAAAGGGTTATTGGATGATACCGTAAGCAGATCTTTGCCAGAAACATGCGTAATGGCACTGGATACTTCCCGCTTATCAAGCGTTCCATAACCTACGCTTACTACCACTACTTCTTCGAGCGTATTGGAAGCCGAATTTAAAGCTACATTAATCACATCAGCTGATGCGATTGTTACTGTTTTTGCCTGATACCCGATATAGCTAAACGTTAAACTTTTAGCGCCTGCCGGAACGGTGATGGCATATTTACCTTGGGTATTGGTTGATGTAGTTACAGATTTAGCATTGTCTGCCACAGTAACACCAGGGAGCGCTGTTCCATCTGCCACATCGGTGATTGTTCCGGTAATGACTCTGCTTTGCGCATTTGCAGGTGATGAAAGTATACAAAGAATTGAGCAAATGCTCAGTAAAAGTAGAAGTTTCTTGTACATAGAATGGACGAGTTATTTTTTGGTTAGTTAATGCTGTTTCTTGGTACAACTGAAAATATTGGATTTGCAAATCCAAAAGAAGCAGCGAAGCGATTAGCAAATTTTGAAATCATATTTCAGTATGATGGTGATTTAAACTAAGGAGGTTTGTTTTTTCTCATAATTTGTAAGTTAATCCGGCAGAGATCTAAAGTGACTAAAAGGATTTACTGTTACTCGTTTTCGACAATTCGAAATCTGCAGAGATGTATTTGGTTAAATTATTTTTTCGGTTGCTGACCAGGCCTGGCAAATCGAACATCTAATTTATAGACCATAAGCGAGGAAATAGAGGTAGATAAGGCCCCAGTTAAAAACATATAAGAAAAAAGAGCTTTGTATAAAATCAAAGCATTAATAATCAACCATTTACAATAAAAAGCATCAAGAAAAATATAAATTATTTAAGCGCTAAAATTGATAAAGAATCAAATATTAGCCATAATTACTATCATTTGGTCACTATTGGAAGTCGTTATAATAAGGCATTATACTTTGTTTTTGCGCCATTCCTAGCCGTAAGGTGTATGTAGCAATAGGCTTTTATTGACGCTCTTTTAGAATAAAAGCATTCGAGATCTTTTAGCTTAATTAAAATAGTTGCAGATTTTGCAAAGCAACCGGTGACTCGTTGCCTATGAATTATTTTTAATTAAACGTTTTACAGATATACAAATTGACTATTTTTGGATCAACCTATCTCTTATAAATGAAACGTTTGAGCGTTATCCTCCTCTTTCTGCAATTCAATTTTTTTTGTTTCTCATCCGTTAAAAAAGACAGCTTATTAAATCAGCTTAAAATTGAAATTGCCAGAAAAGCTACTTATGACAGGCAAAAATTATCAAGGATTAAGGCCATACAATTGGAATTGTTGCTAAACAAAGGGAACTCATATGACCAGGTGACTAAGCTATTTGACGAATACGAATATTTTAAATTTGATTCTGCTTATTTATATGGAAAAAGATTACTTGAAATTAGTACCCGAGCGAAAGACAGCGTAAAGTTAGCGCAAAGCAAAGTTAAGATTGCTTCTCTCTTATTGCATGCCGGCATGTTTAAAGAAACATTTGATTATTTAGCAGAGATTGATGAATCAAAGCTTAACAGAAAGTTTAGATATGATTATTACTGCCTGAAGTCGGGAGCCTATTCAAATCTGGCAATTTACAATAACGACCCGAATTTCACCCGCCCCTATAATGAAAAAGCGATTGAATACCTCGATTCTGCCATTGCACTTTGTCAGCCAAATTCACTGGATTTGCTTTTTACACTCGGTAACCGACAAGTAGTTTCTGGTGATATCAATAAACAGCCGAACTATTTTCTTAAATTATTAAAGCACTACAAATTAACGGCACATGATCGTGCCAGACTGCTAACTGCACTTGCTGCTTTCTATCAAAGCGAAACTGAAAACGACAAAAGAATCTGCTTATTGGCGGAATCTGCTATATATGACATCCGTTCTTCGACAAGGGAGACGCTGGCCTCGCTCCTTCTTGCAGAAGATTTGTTTAAACAAGGTTACCTGGACGACGCTTATCTTTTTATTCTGCAATCAAGAGATGATGCTGGCTTTTATGGAAACCGCCTCCGGAAACTTAAAATCGAATCGATCTTACCGGATATTGCTTCGCGTGTAAATTTGGAAAGCCAGCAAGATAAAAACAAGTTCATGATTTATTCGGTTATTGTTTCCCTCATCACCATCGTAATTTTACTGGCATGTTTTATGATTTTTGTACGGCTAAAACGGCTCAGGTTAAAGGAGCAGATTATTGAAGAAAAAAATGAAGAACTGGAACAAATCAACAACCAGTTGTTATTCATCAATGATAAGTTGCGGGAATATGCTACAGTAAACGAAAAATACATTGGATATTTTTTCGATGTAATTTCTGGTTATATCCTCAAACTTGACAGGCTGAAGAAAAATGTAGAACGAAAAATTCTCGCCAAAAGATATGGAGAGATTCTTCCATCGCTACAAGAAATCAACATCAAAAACGAACGGGAAGTGCTGTTCAATACCTTCGACAGTGTATTCATCAGCATTTTCCCTAATTTTATAGAAGTATTCAATTCCCTTCTAAACAAGGAAGACCAAATCTGGCCGAAGCATCCCGATTTTTTAAATACAGATTTGCGGATATTTGCACTTATGAGGCTGGGGATTCACGATGTAAAAGCCATAGCTGCCATTCTGGAATATTCTGCGAATACGATCTATGTATATAAAATGCGAATTAAGGCCCGGGCATTAGTTTCCGGAGATGAATTTGATCGCATTGTGATGTCGGTGAAGGCGGTGTAGAAATACTATAAGAGAAGGGGATGGAGTTAGTTTAAGAATCAAATTCCGAAATTTAACTTGAGCAACCTATGATATCATAGAAGATGGAACAGCGTTCGATAAATTTTAAAGGAAACTAAAGAATACATGCCGCAAATGAACAACGTCTCCTTTAATCGGGAGTTTGCTTTGCCTCTTCATTATCCTCCAACTTGCTAATCTTTAATCATCCAAGAATTTTATTAGAGTTCTTTAGAAAACAATTGGAACTAATTTGAGTTTGCTGAAAAAACCTCATCCTTTTTTTCTCTTGAACCACCAAATGTAAAATCCGGTAATCGGTAAACTGGCGCAGATTAAACTCACCAGAAAGAAAATAATTTTTGTTGTCAGACCGCCAATTGCCCCAACATGCATAGCATAATTCAATTTACGGACTTTGTCCGAAAAAATAAGGTCTTTGAACTGTTTGCCTGATTCCTTTGTTAAAGAAAGATCTACCGGATTAAAAAAAAGGTCCCGCCAAATACCGTCTTTCATATCTGTACAGGCATAAATTGCTTCATTTGGTTCGTCTGGAAAAGAAACGATGATGTCGTCTATATGATCAACAGCAATATGATTACGTACCTCGTACCATACCTGATCCACATTCTGCAACATAGGATTTGGCGAATCCCTAAATAGTTCTTTGACCGGACGTTGAGTCTGAGGGCGACCACCAGTTAACCAATAAATACTATTGGAGAACCAGGTAAAACTGATGACCAAGCCAGTGATTGCTAAAAGCAATGCGATGGTAAGGGAGTAAAATCCCAACACATTATGTAAATCGTAGTTGAAACGCTTAATGCGTGCACCCCACTTTATTTTAAAGTTTTGCTGGGTTGCTTTTTTATTCCATTTTTTTGGCCACCATAAAACCAGGCCCGTTAATAAAAGAACAACAAATACCAGCGTTGCGCAGCCAACTACCATTTTACCGACCTTTTTACCCATCCACAAATGCCGGTGTCCTTCCTCTATGAAATGAAAAATATCTTCCTGGCGTTTAAATGAGATGATCTTGGCTGTGTATGGATTTATATAAACAGACGAATCCTGAAGCGCTACGACCGAAGGCTTGCTCAACCCATAATACCATACTGTATTAATTTGCCGGCCCGGGATTGCCCGTGAGATTTCTCGATATAGCACAGAGGGTGGGAGCAATTTGGATCTGTCCTGTACCGCAATCCTGACCTCAGTACCTAGCAGATTTTTAATCTCTTGCTCAAATACCAGTATGCATCCTGTAAGGCTTAAGATCACAACTATTGCCCCAGATGCCAGCCCTAACCATAAATGTAACCAGGTAATTATTTTTTTAAGCATAGGTAACCAATAGGGCATCCCTTTAGGGACGCCCATAAAATGCAATTAGTATTTTAATTTAGAGATTGAGGTTACGTCTGTTGCGCCTTCTAGGTGTAACCCTTTGATGGCTGTAGCGGTTTCGGCGTTTATTAGATATACGTAGAACTGGCCTGCATCATCTTTAAACACATAATCGATTGTTTTACCATCGCCCTCATAATAAGTATTCAATTTGAATAGAGGTTGGGCATGTTCAGGAACACCGGTCACATAATTCACTGTTTTGGTGTTCACATCTACAATAGCCATTTTAACCCTACCGCCAGAAATATCACCGGTAGTAACACCCGCATAAAGGGCCATCAAAAATTTACCGTTAGCAATATAGGCACCTCGGGCAATTTTAGCCTTGGCAACCTCTTCCATATTAAAGAAATAAGATTTGTCAAAAACTTCAGTCCCTTTTTTAATCCGAACAATACCTGATGGTTTGGTAGATTTAATCCCATTGATCTCTGGCGCAGTAGACCAGGTATAAACATCACCGTTCTCAATTTGCTTTAGACCCTGCATACTGAACCAGTTGCCTACGTAGCCTGTACGATCATCTGAAATGGTTTTCTCATATTTGAGTTCCGGATAGCTAAATACGGCAACCCAGGTACTGTCTAAACTGCCATATTTGCCTTGGCTAAACGGAGCGCCCGCAGCAGGAGGAAAAAATTTATAGTAAGGCATGTAGATCTTATTATCAACCTGGAACAAACCTGTCCAAACGGCGTTTGCACCTGTTTGGGTAATAGCTTTTAAATCGGTAGTGCTTCTATTTGCCACCAAAAGGTTTTCCGCATCGAAGCGAAAGAGTTCGCCCACACCGCTGGAGCGTGGATCGCCTCCGCCTACCCAGGCGTTAGTATTCATGGTACCGTAAACACCTGTGCGGAAAGTTGTTACTACACGGCCAGAAGAGCCCATTTTTCCATCTGTATTTAATCCGAAAGGGGTAACTGGTCCCTGATCGGTATAGGCCTGCGCAAATACTTTATTGTTCTGAACAATAAATGAATAGGCATCAGTTTCTACCCCATTATTGGCAGAAGAAACAGTGCCCTTTGTTACGTCATCTGCCGTAATAATATAGGTTCCTGTGGTACCGGATGCATTGCCGCTATAAACAAATACGTATTTAGACTTCGTTAGGTTATTTGGATCTGTTATGCCGCCTGTATCGGGTTCGTTATCGTTTTTGCTGCATCCACTAAGCAGTGCTATGGAAAGCAATGCACCTGACATTAATAAGTTAAAAGTTGTTTTCATTTTTTGTATGATATTGATATGTGTGAGATGTTTATTGACGATTTACTGCGTTTGTTTAGAAATAAAATACCTGAGTTTGATGTTGAAAGCCCGGCTAGGTTTCTGTAGCATATAGTTGTCAAATAACCTGGCATCAGTTAGGTCAAGACACTCAAAGGCGATGTTATATTTTCCATTGGCAACTGTATATAGCAAGCTGGCATCATGTATCCATTGAGTCGGAATGATCAGTTTGCCATCCTTAGCCCCCTGGCTGGGCCAAAATAGGTAGAACTGGTTAACGTAACCTGCATTGTAGCTGATGGAAAAGCGGTCTTTGGGTTTAAAAATATGATTCATATACAAGGTGCCGTTAGCATTCCCGAATAGATAGGGTGTATTCGGTATGCGGTCACGGTATACAACACTTTGAACGGCCGACCTTGTCCCGTTAGCCAACGTTTCGAACTGCGTGCCATTGCGAAGATTCTGATAGGTGGCATTGGCGGTTATAGAAAACCTTTTTTTATAGGCATATTGGATTTCCACATCTATTCCCCTGTTTGTTACCTTGGCCTCGTTCACGTTCATCTGGATATATTCGCCGTTACTATTGCTTGTACCGCCAGGAACCAGGATGCCACGGATATAATCATTGGCATTTCGGAAGATGTAGTTTGCAGAAATATCCAAATAATGCACCTTGTTAAGGTTAAAGCTGTAGGTGGCCCCTAAATTTAGGTTATGGCTGTTTTCGGGCTTGAGTGCTATATTACTGGTCTCATTGATTTCATCGCCAAACAACTCATTATTATCCGGCAACCGGTATGCACGTTCATAGGATGTTTTTATTTGAAGATCTGCTGCTAAAAAATACGTGGCTGCTAACCCATAACCGGTTTTAGAGAGGTTGGAAGTTCGGTCTGCAATGCTGTAATTATACGTTGCGGCTATAGCATCGTAAGTGGCCGTAACCAAGTTACTGATGATATTTTGGTTGTATTGTTTTACAAAAGCTGTGGTATTGAATTTCTCGCTGATATCATATTTATAACCCAGTCCGAGCATGTTTTTGCGTGTTACCCTTGGCTGTTTGTCGTATATATTTTCCGGATCGAAACTGTTTTGACCCTCACGATTAAAGGTGGTGTAAAGTTCATTTAGCGAAACCGAATGTTTTTCATTGATCTGGTAATTTAATCCCACACTGGCAATCCCATTATTATTCTTAAACTTATAGTCTCTCAGGGAAACTTCACCCCCGGGTGCTGAAGGATTAACCTTGTTCTTATAAACAAAAGATCCGTCCCAGGTATATCTTTTATTTGCAGTGTCAACTGTACGTTCTTCGCCAAAATTGAAATTACCACTTACGTTGAGGTCCAAACCGCTTAGCAACAGATTTTTCTTGGAATACTTAAAGGAAGGCTGTACAATATTGCCTGATCGCCAGCGTGCGCCGTATACATCGTACATGCGGTTACCGGTTTGAATATCGGCGCGGTTTTTACCTAGTGTTAAACCAAAAAGCAGTTGGTCGGCATATTTTTTACCGGTAACACCAATGTTGGCTACCAGAGTTTCATTATGGTAATGATCATGAAAACGTTTTACCCGGCTTGGATTATTGAGACCGGTTACCTGGTCTACTACATCAACATCTACCCAATAATTATTGTCTGAATAATTTTGGAACGCATTTAGCTGAACGGTGAAGCCGGATTTGGCAGTATAACCAGCATTAACAGCCGACTTATGGGTATTGAACGATCCATATGAATAGGAAGCGTCTAAATAAGTGCGTGGTTTGGAATTGGAGATAATATTTACCGCCCCGCCCAATGCATCGCCCCCCAACCAAACCGGTACAACTCCTTTATAAACCTCAATCCTGTCGGCAAAATTTACGGGAATATTGTTCAGCTGGAAAGACGATCCGAAATTATCCATAGGTACGCCATCCAGAAAAAACCGTACCTGGCGGCCTGTAAAACCATTGAGACTAAAACGCAGGTCTGATCCTATTCCACCAGATTCCCTAATCCTCGCTCCAGAAACCCTGTTTATTACTTGGCCAAGATCCATTGTGGTATTATGTAATGGTTTTGCATCTATCGAAGTGACGTTGTAAGCCTGCTTACCGATCTCTTTTGATTTAGTGATGCCAAGGATGGAAACTTCTTCTAGTTTTTCTGTGGTTTTATCCAGTACAAGATTATAAATATGGGTATCACCAGCTTTAATGATGATTTCTTTGTTCTGCTTTCGATAGCCTACCACAATAATTTCTAAATTGTATTTACCCGGCTTAAGATTTTCAAAAAAGTAACCACCTTCACGATCAGTAGCCTGGGCAATTTTAATAGGCAACAGCCTGATTGTTGCATCTTGCACAGGGATTTGATGATCATCTGTTATATTCCCCTTTAAAGTTCCAGGTGGATTGGCCTGTGAGCGGGCGCAGAGCGAAAGCAAACAAAATGCCCCCGTTAGCAAAAGCTTATTGAATTCCATAAACCAAAACCTTGTTTGCGAGGTTAAACGAATTGGAAAATGAGTAAATGGTGATTTATTATGGTGCATTTGAAGGGTAGTAGCACAACCCAGTACTTTCCGAAGGTGGTTCTGAAAAAAAATAGTTTTATTTTTTCTGATCGTACAATTTATCGATCCTCAAGATAAAATCTGTCTCTCCTGATAGCTGTAGTCCACGTTTTAACGACCCGGTTTTAATGTTATATTCCCAGATATAACAACCCTTCTTAGGTGAGTTGATTGCAATGTATGCGATGTTACCCTGCACGATAACGCATTCTTTTCTAGTGCCCTTGTCCAATGGCAGGTCTAACTTTTTTATTTCCTTCGTATCCAGATTCAGTACATGAAATTCAAAGTGAGGGGTACGATAGTGGTCGTTTAGACCTTTGAACAGATCTGCTCTTTCCGAACGAATGATGACTTGACGTTGGCCCAGATACCACATTCCATAAGCATGGTTTTTAATGGAAGAGCCAGAGATGTTAAAAAAATAGCTTTTGTCTGTTTCAGCCTGGGTAGCTTTTATTCGAAATATAGCTGTTGGAAGTTCTGGCCTGTTTCCTAAAGCAATACCAGGGCATGACATGAAATAAAGGTCTTGCTTTTCATCCTTAAAGGAATAAGGCTGTATAACATTTTGCCCTCCAGGATAAGTTGAACGGATATCTTTATGGGTTTTGACCAGTTTCATGCTGGGATAGTTCAGTTCTGAAACATACATCGTATCGCTGGTTTTAAAATTATTAATATCCTGCGATACGTGATACGTATATCCCAATAGCAGACTATTACCTGATCTTTGTTCAAGCAAACCGATAGAAAGCGTTGTAAATTCGCCTGATGGCCTGGGTATGTCCAGGTTTCCATGCGATATGACTTTCATGGTTGCGGCATTGAGCAACACAAATTTAGGTGTATTATAGGCCGGCGCGTTTAGGCCCGTTAGCAGGAGCGTATCACCTTTAATCCATTTAAAACACTCTATAGAAAAATTTTTTAGCAAAAAAGATGATTCGACCTCGACTTCGCCGGGCAACACTTTAAATTTTGAGAACAAGTGTGTTTTAGCGTTTAAACGATAATAGTTAGCATTTCTAACGATGAGGTCACGCCCTTTATAGTTCTGGGTAATTTCTGTTCCGTAAACTTCCGGTTTAATGGAACCACTATCCAGATTTGAAGTATGCACTACATAGGTTTTATTATTCTTTCCGAGGATATATAAGCTGAATTTTGCATCACTGGCATCTTTATTTCCGGTTGAGCACGCACTTAAAACGGCCACAGCGATTAAAATAAAAAGCTTTCCCCCAACAATTGCCTTATACCAGGAAGAGTGCTTCAAAATAAGTAGGTGTTTAAATATCAAAATGCTTGGTTATTTGTCTCTGCATCAAAGGTGGAAGATCGAACACGTCCTGCTTATTCACCACAATGATACTTTCCGATCCGGTTTTATTTTTAAAGATGATATAACTCTGTCCTTTTTTTAAAGATATCTTGGTTTTTGTACCTTCTAAAACCAACTGTACGTCTTTGTTGGCCAATATTAACACACTGCCGTTAAGGTAAATGATGCCCCGTCCATCATTGATACTGGCAATCGTATTTGGACCTACAGAAACGTCGTATCCTATTGAATTGACCTGTTTTACGGCATAGGCCGAATTGTTGTTCAGCGATAATAATTCCACCTTCTGTTGAAGAAGAAAGTAAGCTGCTGCAGCCAGCATACAAATGACCATGGATGCTGCAATGGCACCTTTCCACACATAATAACTACTGCTCTTAGACTTAGTCGTTTCGGTTTCATCTGTTACTGAACGGATGTTGTTCCACATTTCCGCTTTGTGGACATATTTATCTTCGCCAGGCGGTAGCAACAGATCATCAGCGCTTGTGCTTAATAACCATTCCTCCACAGCCTTCCGCTCTGCGGGAGTGCAGGCACCCTGGTGATAATGTTCTAAAGCCTCCTTGCTAATTCTCATAAATGGACAGTTGCGGTGTGATAAGGAAAATTAGATAAAGTTATGAATTTAATTGTAAGTAGCGCAACAACCCCGTTTCCGTAGGTGCTTACTATAAATATTTATCAATAACCAGCCAGACCAAGTTTAAGGGAACTCATGGCCCGTGTAATATGATACTCTACTGCTCTTTCTGATATGTTGAGTATAGCTGCAATCTCCTTGTTATGAAGGCCCTGTTTGCGACTAAGTTTATATACTTTTTTGCATTGTGTAGGCAAGGTATCTACCAGATTTTCTATTTTATCTTTAAGATCATTATATAAAACCTGTTCTTCTGTACAATTAGATGTAGCGGGATAGCCTATTAGTTGAGATTCATGAATACGCTTCCGGTTAACCTTGTTTCTAATATATTCAAAAGCTTTGAATTTTGCAGATCTCATCAGATAATGCTCTATTTCTACGAGCTGAAGATCGTCCCGCCGTTCCCAGAGTGATCTGAAAATATCCTGAACCATTCCCTTTGCTGGTTCAACATCTCCAATATTATTATAACAAACGGCAAATACTTTCTCCCAATAAATGTTATAAGCTTTTTCGAACGACTGTTTGTCGATCTGAACTGTCTTACCAGGAAAAAACTTTTTTAAGTCCATCTTTAACGCTATACATTTGCAAATATAGTTTATTAAGATTAATTATAAATAGCTTGATGTAAATTCCTTTCCACTCCCTCCATGCATCTTTAGCTTTTTGCGTCTATATTTAACAAGTATTGATTTAAAAAGCGGAAGTTATTGGAGGGCAAAAAAAGTTCCCTTGAAAATCGGGCAATAAAAAAGGAGTACTATTATCACTTTTAATGTTAGCCCAACAACAAAATATCAGGATTCTATGATTGTTCCCTGGAACAATCTGCTTCATAGAATCAACGCCCTGTATCTCCACAGAACCACAGTTGATAAACTTGTAAGGTTAAGCTTTTGCTATCAAAGAAAAACTGTTGCCGGAATTTTTATAAAGGCTCATCGATGACGATCAGGTTCCGATGAGTTTCTCCCCATTCTGATAGAACCCCAATGATTGATTTTGCTGATTTGCCGTATTCGGTCAGCTCATAAGTTACTGTAACAGGCTGTGTAACGCTTACCGTTCGCTTGACTAAGCGATTTGTTTCCATTTCCTTCAGTTCCCGACTGAGCACTTTCCCAGAAATACCCTGTACATCACGTAAAAGTTCTGAGTACCGTTTGGAGCCAAATAGTAGGGCGGTTATAATATATATTTTCCATTTCCCTCCCAAAACATACATTGCATCATGTACGCCCATAATAGCTTTCTTGCACTCGTGTGATGGTGTTGCTGTTACTTTAAACATGGTTACCTAAATGTCACTATTACTTTTTGTCACTTGACGACAAAAGTAAACATATAATAACGAAGTTTGCGGAACAAAAAAATATTATGAATATTATAGAAAATCTTGAATGGCGTTATGCTACTAAAAAGTTCAGTGACCAAAAAGTATCCACTGAAGATTTAAACGAAATTCTGCAAGCTACCAATCTATCCGCTTCATCAACTGGTCTGCAGCCCTACCGTGTATTGGTTATGGAAAATGAGCAGCTTCGTAAAGAACTCGGTGAAGGTTCTTTTAACTCACAAATATCACAATCTTCGCATCTGTTGGTATTTGCCGCGTATGATAAGGTTACCCTTGAGCAGATTGAGACCTACATTTCGCATATTGCAAGCGAACGTGGTATTTTGGAAGATACTCTGGCAGATTTTAAAGCAGCACTAGTTGGTGGCCTTCTTTCCAGAACTGATGAAGAAAATTTCCATTGGGCAGCAAGGCAGGCCTACATCGGATTAGGAACAGCTTTAATAGCCGCAGCTGAATTAAAAATAGATTCAACACCGATGGAAGGATTCGACATTGAAAAATTTGATTCTTTACTCCAGCTGAAAGAAAAAGGACTCAGGCCAGTAGTTCTTTTATCGTTAGGATATCGTGATGCTGTGAATGATTATTTCGCTAATCTAAAAAAAGTGCGATTGCCTTTAGATGAGTTCGCTATTGATGTAAAATAAAACACGTAATAAGGCTGTTAATCATTTTTTTTTAAACAGCCTTTATTCTTAAACGCTGCTATTCCCGAGAGTAATCATTTCTTGATAAAATGGCTGATGATCTGCTAACAGCCTGTTTCCACAACAACTGGTTACCCGAAAAATTCACTTTTGAAGAAATGCAAAACCGAACCGCTCAGGTGGGTGAATTATACTCTTTTATATTCTTGATTAACAACGAATTAGTCAAAAAAAAATGGGCAAGCGACCGTTTTACGTGCTTGCCCATTGTGGCTCCCTCTGCTGGGCTCGAACCAGCGACCCTCTGATTAACAGTCAGATGCTCTAACCAGCTGAGCTAAGAAGGAATTTATTCTGGTTAATCTGTAATTTTTGCTAAAATCATTTAGCAAGTTTATCATAAAAAATCCCCACATTACTGTGAGGATTTTTGCTCCCTCTGCTGGGCTCGAACCAGCGACCCTCTGATTAACAGTCAGATGCTCTAACCAGCTGAGCTAAGAAGGAGTGCTGGTTTTTCCCAAATCGAAGTTCTTGATGCTTTTCAGCTTGCAAACCCTTGTTCGTTTTGGGAATGCAATATTAGGGCTTTTAAATTATTTATGCAATATTTGCAGTGAAAAATTTTAAAAAAAATTCAAATAAAAATATATGAGCCTGATAATCATAGGTACTGTGGCGTTCGATGCTATTGAAACTCCCTTCGGAAAAACAGATAAAATTGTTGGTGGTGCTGCAACTTACGCAAGTTTAGCTGCTTCTTACTTCTATACTAAAGCAAAAATTGTGGCCGTTGTGGGTGATGATTTCCCAAAAGCAGATATAGATATCTTTACCGAACACGGAATCGACACCGAAGGATTACAGATTAAAGCCGGCGAAAAATCATTTTTCTGGTCGGGTAAATACCATAACGACATGAATAGTCGCGATACGTTAATTACAGAATTAAATGTATTGGAAACCTTCGATCCGGTTATCCCGGAAAGCTACCAGGACTGTGAATTTTTAATGTTAGGAAACTTAACGCCTCAAGTACAGCAAACAGTGATTAAACGCCTTAAAAAGCGCCCTAAATTAATTGTAATGGACACCATGAACTTTTGGATGGACATCATGATGGATGATTTACTGGAAACCATTAAAATGGTAGATGTTTTAACCATTAACGACGCAGAAGCACGCCAACTTTCAGGAGAATATTCATTGGTTAAGGCCGCGAAGAAAATCCTGGCTATGGGACCAAAATACTTAATCATTAAAAAAGGCGAGCATGGCGCATTGTTATTCCACGAAGATCAGATTTTCTCTGCTCCGGCATTGCCTTTAGCAGAAGTTTTTGATCCTACAGGCGCTGGCGACACCTTCGCTGGTGGTTTCATTGGTTACCTGGCTAAAGTAGGCACCATCAACTTTAATAACATGAAAAATGCAATTATCTACGGTTCTGCGCTGGCGTCTTTCTGCGTGGAGAAATTTGGAACTGAAAAGTTATTAAACCTTACCGAGGCTGAAGTATCTGGTAGAATTCAGGAGTTTGTAAACTTAAGCTCGTTTACGATCGAAGCATAATAATTTTCATTTCGCTTCCAAGAAGACCATTGTCGTTTCTGATACTTAGCAAAAACAAATACGACCAGCGTGCAGATTTCAGATAAACATCAGAAATCTGCACGCTTTTTTATATTCCATTAGGTAACCTTTTACTCACATTAGCACGAGCAAAAAATACCTCAATGCTACTGATTTATGTATGATCTGGAGTAGCCAGCATTGCTATTGGCGTAAACTTTTCAAAAACAGCATCAGTATGTGGCGCATCAGGTAATTCATCTGTTAAATCCTGACCAGCCCAATGCTCATAATGTTTTCCATTGCGCCACAACCGGCTATTAGTCATGTCGTAAATTAGACCTTTGTACGCCACCCAAATCTGAGGCTTATCCTGCCCGTTTCTAAGCGCTAACTGCTGTTTGGTATAGACAGGCAAATCCATTAGTTCTTCGCCCTGCTTTTAAACCACTCATAAAGATAGACATTCATCAGCAGCAGACTCATTAAATAAAAATGGTCTTCAAATGGAATCGTTCCTACCCTGAAATTTAAGTTTTCTTTGTTATTGTAAATCACCACCGGGATTGCCGTTAAAAAGCCATTTACAATATAAAATGGAATTAATGCCACTAAATACGCCCTGTAAAATTTGTACATGAAACGAAGTTTCACGTTAACGTATTCTACATAGGCAAGTACAATGAAAAGAAATCCAAAATTAATTAAAGTATACCAATGGTGAAAGCCGAAGAAAAGAATGGCAATACACAAGCCTAAAAACAGATTGCTCAGCGCAAGGCTATATTTTTGAAGTTCGTTTTTGGGGAAATAAGCATTTAGGCATTCATAAATAAAAACACAGGCATAAGGAACGGTTAAGAAAAATAACATTTCCTCCAGCGGAAGTCCCCATAAATAAACTCCAATAAGATAATCCGGATTAAAAGACCATACATCCAGCTTTACGAAAAGTAAATCCCAAATCAGAAACACTACTCCGGTAATTAAGATAGCAGGCACAATGTATTTCCATTTACTAAAAAAATGCACTTTCTTGTCGAACGACAATACCAGCGGAAAGAAAATTACTGCAATGTTGATTAATAAATAGATGTAGTGCATTAAATGTATTTTTTTAAAATTTTTACTTCCTCAGGTGTACAACGATTACTATCGACCATAAACCTGGCTACATTTTTCACCAGCGTCTGATCAGCAACCCCAAAGTTTCCATTTTGATAGTGCTTAACAATTTCCTTTCTATCCGCTGTTAAATCTTTACTAAAGCCTAAAAAAGATGGGGTATAATGCTGAATTGAAAACCGCATGAAACGTATTTCCATATTTTCTTTATCCATGTTTATGGCACTCTGCATGGTTTGCATAGAAACCTTTACATATTTTATCTTACTATACGGATTCCAGGCATGTTTAGCTTTAAGCGCTTCTAATGTACCAATATACGCGGTGGTTAGCGCAGTCTTATTAGGAAGTTTATTCAGCTTAACCAATAATGATTCAGTCAGCTTACTATTTTCTACCGCTTTTACCAAATCGCTTTTAAGCACGGTTATTTCTTTAGTTGATAACTGCGCGTAACATAAATTAACACTAAGCGTTAGTAAAAAAAATAAAAATCTGATTTTAAACATGGTTAATTGCAAATGTAATAAAAGGAAAGCAAATCCATTAGCTGATCAACATGCATTGTAACTGGAATACAAGTGAAGAAATGCAGGATGTCATTTCTACGACTGACATAAAGAGTTTGTCGTTCAGCGTGCCAGCGAAGCTTCTGCAAGTGATGGAAAACAAACCGTTAATAAACAAAGAACCAAAAGGCGGAAGGTTAATTAAAAAAACGGCGCCTTGCAGGCCAGGGATTTTCGCTACACGCTGAATAACAGGCATGACAATCTGCCAAAGAATAGTTCTCATTTGATTATTATTCAAACAAAATCCCGGAAAATCCTTTTATTTACACTATGGATAAAAAACCACAGATTATAGTTGTCGGCGCTGGTTTCGCAGGGCTTTCTGCCGCAGCTTTACTGGCGAAACATGGCTGCGATGTGACCGTAATCGAAAAGAATGAAATGGCGGGCGGCAGGGCCAGAATCTGGAAAAAAGATGGCTTTACTTTCGATATGGGGCCTAGCTGGTACTGGATGCCCGATGTGTTCGAAAACTTCTATAAACTATTTAACAAAACAACAGCTGATTTTTACGAATTAAAAAGATTAGACCCGTCATACCGGATTTATTTCGGTGAAAACGATACCATTAATGTACCGGCAACAGAAGAGAAGCTGTATCAGCTGTTTGAAGAATTAGAACCTGGAAGCCGTAAAAACCTTGATGTCTTTCTTCAACAGGCCAAATACAAATACGATGTGGGCATGAACGAATATGTATTCAAACCTTCTCATAGCGTAATGGAGTACTTCGATCCCAGATTAGCAATTAGCGGGATTAAGCTCCAGCTTTTGGGCAACATGCGAAAACACGTTCATAAATTGTTTAAAAACGAAAAACTACGGAAGCTTTTAGAATTTCCGGTATTATTTCTGGGTGCTACCCCTCAAAATACACCTGCGCTTTACAGCCTGATGAATTATGCCGATTTAATTATGGGCACCTGGTATCCTATCGGGGGCATGCACGAAATCGTATTAGCCATGCAGCAAATTGCAGAACAGCAAGGAGTGAAGTTTCTATTTGATACCAATGTAATCAAAATAGAAATAAAAGATAAGATAGCGAAAACAATCAAAACTAATAAAGGGAATTTCAGTGCAGATTACGTTATTGCAAATGCTGATTATCACCATGTGGAGCAGCATTTGTTAGAAAAAAACAATCGAAAATACGACGAAAATTATTGGGAAAGCCGCACTATGGCACCTTCAAGCCTGCTTTTTTACATCGCTTTGAACAAAAAACTTAAAAATGTTCTTCATCATAATTTATTTTTCGATCAGAATTTTGATGAACATGCAGAAGAAATATACACTGATCCAAAGTGGCCTTCCAAGCCATTATTCTACGCTTGCTGCCCTTCTGTAACAGATCAGAGCGTTGCACCCGAAGGCTGTGAAAACCTTTTCTTTTTAATTCCAGTTGCGCCAGGTTTGGAAGACAGCGAACTAAAACGCGCGGAATACTTTGATCTTCTGGTAGATAGATTCAAAAAATTAACAGGCAATGACATCAGCAACGCTATCCTATTTAAGAGAAGTTATGCTATGAACGATTTCGTAAGTGATTACAATGCCTTTAAAGGAAATGCATATGGCTTAGCAAACACTTTGAAACAGACCGCTTTTTTAAAACCGAAGATGAAAAGCAACGTAACGAATATGTTATATACGGGTCAGTTAACGATTCCAGGCCCTGGAGTGCCCCCTGCGATCATATCCGGACAAGTGGTCGCAAAAGAAATAATAAAAAAGTTAAAAAAAGCTTGACAAATTTAAAATTTCCCTTATCTTTATATCCACAAAACAAAAACACTGCAAATAGCCTTTTAAACACAATATTGTTCAAGGTTTGCATTTGTTTCGAAACGAAAGAGAAGGCGAATTGTTGAAAGTAAACATAAGAATCAACTAACCAAATATATGATAAGCAAATAAGGCCTGGTTTTTCCGGGCCTTTTGCTTTTTAACATATTTCTGTAATTAGCTCCCTAACATTTTTCGATCCCACCCGATTCATCATCATTATATCCTGATTTGGTAATTGATTTCGGTTTCATTTATAACTTAAAATTAAGTTACTCCTTATGAGTTAGTGGCAACAACTAAAAACTCATGGATATATTTTTAACGGCAAAAGGATGCATTATAAAAACCACCATCGCCTGTTCTCAAAAATTTAAGCAAAAAAAAAGTCCCGATTTAACTCGAGACCTTAGTTTTTCAATAGATGTATCTTAAGCCATTTCAGCAATGGCAATATCTTTAGAATATGTTTTTAAGTATTTTTTCAATATTCCGCGGGCTACATGAATACGGGTTTTTACAGTTCCGATTGGAATTTGTAACATATCAGCAATTTCATGGTATTTATATCCTTCGAAATAGCGAATAAACGGAACGTAATATTCTTCTGGCAATTGAGCAAGTGCTTTATCGATATCGCCCAACACAAACTTACTTTCTGCCTGATTTTTAGTCGCGCTGTAAGAAAGATTTGCAGATGAAATATCTTCACTCTGTGTAATTAATGTATTTGTTTTAACCAAACGACGATAGTTATTAATGAAGGTGTTTTTCATGATGGTAAACAACCAACCTTTTAAATTCGTACCCTCTTTAAACTTATTGTAATAAGTAATGGCTTTCAGCATCGTATCCTGTACAAGATCATTAGCGTCTTCTGCATCTTTTGTAAAGTTTAAAGCATAAGATCTAAGTGAAACTGAGTGATGGTTAACCAGGTGGTTGAATTCAAATTTTGTCATGATATTTAGCTTTAGGTACAATAAAAACAAATGAATTGATGTTCATTTGCATTAGTCTAATCAAACTTAATACCAAAAAAACCTGGCACACTTTGCTATTCATTAAAGTGGCCCAAAACGTGTTTTCGTCACAGAATATTTACTTCACGATCCAGAGTGACTCCAAAAGTGGACTTTACACTGTCTATAATTTGTTCAGAAAACTGAAAAACTTCCGTGCCAGTTGCATTCCCATGATTAACCAAAACCAGCGCCTGATTTTTCCAGGTACCGGTTTCGCCAACTTTCCTGCCTTTCCAGCCGCATTGCTCAATTAGCCAGCCGGCGGCAAGCTTAATCTTCCCATCCGGAGTAGGGTAATGTACCACATCTGGAAATTTAGCCACAACATCTGCAAACTCATATTTTTCTATCACCGGGTTTTTGAAAAAACTCCCCGCATTGCCTATAGTTGACGGATCTGGCAACTTACTTACCCGAATGTGCGAAACTGCTGCCGATACATCTGCAATATTCGGATTTTCGATTCCCCTTTGGCGCAGCTCTGCCTCAATTGCTCCATAAGATGTATTTATTTTCGGTTGCGATGATAAACGAAACGTAACTTCGGTGATAATATACTTCCCTTTAAAATCGCCTTTAAAAATGCTTTCACGATAACCAAAATGGCAATCTTCGAAAGTGAATGTTTCAATCTGGCCGGTTTTAATTTCGAAGGCTGTACAACTTTCGAATACATCTTTAAGTTCTACACCATATGCACCAATATTCTGAACGGGCGATGCCCCTACCGTACCGGGGATCAGGCTTAAGTTTTCAACGCCTGCAAAATTATTCGCTACACAATAGTTAACAAAATCGTTCCATACTTCCCCTGCACCCGATGTAACCAATACATTATCGCCGTTTATTGCAGCGTTAAGCCCTTTAATACTAACCTTTATTACCAGGCCAGCAAAATCCTGAGTGAACAATATATTGCTTCCTCCACCAACAATTAATAACTTTTGGGTTTTTAAAAGGCCGGTTTGAAATAAGTCATTCAGGTCATCTGCTGTTTTAATTTCCGCAAAATAATGCGCATTTACATCGATAGCAAAAGAGTTGTATGGCTTTAAAGAAATGTTTTCTAAAATTTGAAGCATGGCAGATTTAAGATTATGCTGCAAAAGTAAAATAAAAATAGTTACGGCACGATTACCGTAATACCCTTATCAAATTTAAAACTTAACTCGTTCGATTTTGTATCCGCCGGTTTAACTCCAGTTAATTTCCAACCTATAAATTGCGGCTTCACTTTAGCAGTTTCCAACAATCGATATCGATCCTTTGTAAGCCTTGCGCTGATCATTCCAACGCTATCTGATTCTTTTTGACTCAAATGTTCTATCTCAGATTCTAATACAGCAAGGACAGAATCCAGCTCATTACCCTTCCTGATGCTATCTGCATATGCTTTAGGCTCGATGTTATAAAGGCTATCAAGACTCGAATTTTTAAAATTTAGTTTTTGATCTGAGTTTTCATATTTCAATTTCACCAGATCTATAGCCCGATCCTGATCGGTTTTTCTGGCACAGGAAGATAATCCTATTATGGTAAGTGTAAGGAACAAAAATTGATAGCGTTTCTTCATCGGTTTAATTTTTAAGCACCTTTTTATTAATAAACAACAGACCAAAAGCCTCCCCCTTATCTTTCCCCTGATTTTTGTGGTGAATTTTATGCGCCTTTCTAACCGCTTTCAGATAAGTATTATTGCTCTTAAATGTTTTGAATCTTCTGTGTACAAACCAATCATGAACCACAAAATAAATTACACCGTACATGGTAATGCCGAAGCCAATAAAAAAGCGATAGCCAAAATACTTTCGATCAACGTACATCAGATAGAGCGATAAGGCTGCAAAAAGTAGGGCAAATAAATCATTCCATTCAAAAAAAGCGTGCGATTTCTCATGATGACTTTTATGCATAAACCACAATGGTCCATGAAATAAATATTTGTGAATACACCAGGAGAGGCATTCCATCACAACAATTGTGCTTAATACGATTAGGATACTGATAATCACATGCATCATCTTATTTGTTACCGTAAATATATACAAACCATTTTAAACTGAAATAAATTGTCATTTTCGTGTCAGTTGTTGATCGATTGTTAATCAACTAATTAAGAAATGAAAATTTAAATCTAACTTTGACTAAAATATTAAAAAAGTCAGAAAGTAGAAAAGTAAAATGATTGTAGCTGATAAAAAGCGAGAACAAATTATAGAAGGTGCCATTAAGCGTTTTAGCCATTTTGGAATTGGTAAAACAACAATGAACGACATTGCTGAAGATCTATCTGTTTCGAAACCATCTCTTTATTATTATTTCCCGGATAAGAAAAGTCTTATCGTAGGTGTAATTGAGAAAGTATTTACAGATTATTTCGACTTATTAAAGAAAAAATATAATCCGGATGATGCGATAGAAAACATTCTCTTTCAAACGATCGACATTCGCAATACTTTTTTTATGAAGTATTTTATGTTAAGAATCTCGGAAGGGCTTCCTGATATTTTTAATGATGATGCGATGAAAAAGAAACTAACAGCATTGAAAGATTCAGAAAAAGTGTTTTTTGCTCAAATCTTTGAAAGGGCTCAGGAAAAAGGAGAAATCAAACATGAAAACATGGCGCATGTTGCTGAGCTATATCTGGAAAGTTTAATGGGCTTAACTAACATGTGTATTATGGAACTTGGAAAAGACCTTTTACCTGATAAGAAAACAGTGAACAGGATGACGCAGAAGCAGAAAGACTTGTCTACCATCTTTACAAAAGGGCTAACCTGTTAAGCATTTATTGACACAGGTCCCCAGATAAGTTGAATTATAGGCTTTAAGCCTCGAAGTAGTTAAAAATAATCAGATAGTACCCAAAAAATAAAAAACAATATATTATGCTTAGAGTAAAAATGGTAAAATTAATGCTCGCCTTAATCTTCGGCATAGCTTTACCACAATTGGTTGCTGCCCAACAACAGCTTACCCTGAAAGATGCACTCACCTTTGCACTGCAGAACAATGCCAACGTTCGTAAATCGAGATTGGATATTGAAGGCGGAAGATATAAGGTACAAGAAGTAAGGGCTCAGGCTTTACCAACCATTAGCGGTACTGCCGGATTAACGTACAATCCAATTATCGCACAACAAGTTGTAGATTTCGGTGGCCAGCTTCAAACATTAAAGTTCGGCCAGAAGTGGAATTCCACTGCGGGGGTTCAACTTTCGCAACAAATCTTCAATCAACAGGTTTTTACGGGTTTACAAGCTGCAAGATCCAGTGAGGAATATTATAACCTCACTTCTCAGTTAACAGAAGAGCAGATTATCGAGTTGGTAGCTAACAATTATTATCAGGTTTTGGTAAACAGACAGCAATTAAATGTGATTGATACCAACATTAAAAATGTTAATGTTGTAGAGAAAATCGTGTCTAATCAATACAAAAACGGATTGGCCAGAAAGATTGATGTAGATCGTATTAACGTGAACTTAACCAATTTAACTACCCAACGTGAGCAAGTGATTAATGGCATTACGCAATTGGAAAACCAATTAAAATTCTCAATGGGGATGCCGGTATCAACTGAAATCGAATTGCCTTTCACAGAATTAACAGCCGTTAGTCAACTCCCGGTATTTACAGATTCTGTTGATCTGGCTAACAGAACAGAGGTAAAGTTATTGGATAATCAAGACAAGTTATTATCGCTGCAAAGAAAAGCTTATGTAGCAGAATACTACCCCAGTTTATCGCTATCCGGAAATTACACCTATTCCAGTCAAAGTAATGGCTTCGACTTTTTAAACTCGAACGCCTCGGCAATCGGTTTCGGCTCATCAGCCATCGGCTTAACTTTAAAAGTGCCGATATTTAATGGTTTCTTAACCCGTTCAAAAATCCGCCAGGCAGATGTAAATATCAAAAAAGCACAGGTAGATAGAAGAGAATCAACAAACTCTTTGAATCTTGCTTACGAGAATGCTAAAATTCAGTTAAGAAATAACCTGAACACCATCAATTCACAAAGAAAAAATGCTGATTTGGCTCAGGAAATATATAAGAGTACACAAAACAACTATAACAACGGACTGGCTAGTTTAACTGATTTACTAGATACAGAAAATGCTTTAACTGAAGCACAGAACAGCTATACACAGGCTTTGTTAAATTATAAAGTAGCTGAAATACAATTAATAAAATCAAACGGAAATATTAAATCGCTAGTACAATAGAAATGAAAAGAATAATTATCGTAATTGTCGTTATTGTTGTTGCCCTTGGTGCAATAGCTTATGTTTTAACAAACAACAAGAAGAAAAATGAGGCTAAAACTGCTTTCATCGCTGAGGGTGGTGGTGCTGTTGCCGTTCGTATCGCTTCTGTAGAAAAAAAGGTAGTTGATTTAGATTTTGTAGCAAACGGAAATTTTGCACCGAAACAAGAGTTAAACTTTCTATCGGAAAATGCTGGTCGCGTGACTAAAATTTACGTTGATGAAGGTGATAAAGTAACTAAAGGACAGGCGTTAGCACGCCTTGATGCCGAAATTATCAATACAGACAGAGCAACTGCTGAAGCGACCTACCAGAATGCGGTAAGAGATGAAGCAAGATATCAGAGTTCTTTTCAAACTGGTGGCGTAACGAAACAACAGTTGGATCAGGCTAAATTGACAACCAAAAATGCAAAACTGCGTTTACAGGCTTCACAAAGAAAATTAAGTGATGCGAATATCAAATCTCCTATTAACGGAATTGTAAACAAAAGATACATTGAAGTTGGTGCTTTCGTTACTGCTCAAGGTACTCAGTTGTTCGAATTGGTTGATGTTTCTAAATTGAAATTGAAAGTTAATGTAAACGAATCTCAGGTTGCGAGCCTGAAAGTTGGCGATCAGATCAGCATCAAATCAACCATTTTCCCAACGGAGAAATTCTCTGGAAAAATCACTTTTATTGCGCCTAAAGCTGATGCAACATTAAACTTCCCGATTGAGGTTGAGGTAACCAACAACTCTAAAAACAGCTTAAGAGCAGGAATGTATGGAACGGCAGTATTTAGCTTCCCTAAACAGGCACCAAGTATTTTAATTCCCCGTACTTCATTTGTTGGAAGTGTAAGTAGCAATCAGGTTTTTGTTTATGATAAATCTAACAATACTTCTAAGCTGCGCAAAGTTGTTCCGGGCCGTATTTTAGGTGATAATGTAGAAATACTTGGAGGCTTAAATGAAGGTGAATCTGTAATTACCAGTGGCCAGATTAACTTAGCTGAAGGCACTGCCGTTAGTATTGTTAAATAAGTCAGGCGTTTAAAGTCATTAGTCAGATCACGCAGTGGTGCAAACCATTGGCATAAAAAATTAAAATGAAAATAACAGACATTTCGATAAAAAGGCCTTCGCTGGTAATTGTGGTTTTCACCGCACTTACCCTCTTAGGGCTATTGAGTTACTTTTCGCTGGGGTATGAATTATTACCAAAATTCTCAAACAACGTAGTATCCATTTCAACAATCTACCCCGGAGCATCACCTGCGGAGGTAGAAAATACCGTAACCAAGAAAATTGAAGATGCGGTATCCTCCATGGAGAACATTAAAAAAATCAACGCGGTATCATTCGAAAGTTTATCTACGGTAACCATTACCCTAACGGATGCGGCCAATGTAGATCTCTCTTTAAATGATGCGCAACGGAAGATAAATGCAATTCTATCTGATTTACCTGATGATGTAAAAACGCCTTCACTGAGTAAATTCTCGTTAGATGATTTACCCGTTATTACCATGACTGCTTCTGCAAATATGGATGATGTGAGTTTCTATGATTTAATTGATCAGCGAATTTCGCCCGTAATTTCGAGGGTAAAAGGTATTGCACAGGTTAACCTTGTGGGTGGTTCTGAACGTGAAATTCAGGTCTCTTTAGATGCAAACAAATTGCAGGGTTACAACCTTTCTGTTCCTCAGGTTCAGCAGATGATTTTAAGTTCTAACTTAGATTTCCCTACCGGAAGTGTTAAAACAGAAAATCAGGATGTTTTAATTCGTTTATCTGGTAAATACAGAAGCATCGAAGAACTGAGAAACCTGGTGTTATCCACTTCAAAAGATGGTTCACAAATCCGCTTAGGTGATGTAGCCGATGTACAGGATTCGCAAAAGGAAACCGAAAAATTAGCACGTATTAACCGCAAGGCATCTATTGCAATTCAAATCATTAAACAAAGTGATGCAAATGCGGTAGAAGTAAGTGAAGGCGTACACGCCATTATTGCAAAACTTAAAACTGAATACGCAGCAAACAAGCTGGATATTAAGATTGTAAACGATAGTTCAATCTTTACCTTAGAATCTGCCGATGCCGTTATCCATGATTTAATTTTAGCCGTTATTCTGGTGGCTTTCGTAATGCTTTTCTTCCTGCACAGTTTACGTAATGCGTTAATTGTAATGGTATCTATCCCGGCATCATTAATTGCAACCTTTATTGGGATCAGTTTATTAGGCTACACGCTAAACCTGATGTCTTTATTAGGGCTATCCCTGGTGGTGGGTATTCTGGTGGATGATGCAATTGTGGTTTTGGAAAACATCCAGCGCCACATGGAAATGGGTAAAAATAAAGTCCGTGCAGCATCTGATGCAACCAGAGAAATTGGTTTTACCGTAGTATCCATTACGATGGTAATTGTGGTGGTATTCTTCCCTATTGCGGTAAGTTCCGGCCTGGTATCTAACATTCTACGCCAGTTCTGTGTGGTGGTAATCATTGCAACCTTACTTTCATTAGTGGCATCATTTACCATTGTACCTTTACTTTTCTCCCGTTATGGAAAGTTAGAGCACATTGAAGGTAAAAATATCTTCGGCCGGTTCATTTTATGGTTCGAGAAACAATTAAAAAAATTCACCATCTGGATTACCGGTGTACTAAACTGGTCGCTAAACCATAAAAGACGTACCATTGCTGCCGTTGTAGTATTATTTATCGCGGCAATGTGGTTGGCTGTAGCAGGTTTTATCGGATCAGAGTTTTTCCCGAAATCGGATAAAGGAGAGTTTTTAGTGCAGATCGAATTACCGAAAGATGCACCATTAGAACAAACCAATTTCTTCACGCAGAGGGCAGAAGCATTCTTAAGCAAACAGCCAGAAATTACCCAGTTAATTACAACTGTTGGTCAGGCCAGTGGCGATATGGGCGGAACGCAGGCAACAGCATATAAATCTGAAATCAATGTTAAGCTAGTTGAGCGTGATAAACGTGAAGGAATGTCATCTGACGTTTTCGCAACGAAAATGAGCCGTGCCCTGGCCAAAGAATTGGTAGGCGCAAAAGTAAAAACAGTGCCTATTAGTATTTTAGGTATTGCAGAGAATGCGCCAATTAGTTTAGTGGTAATGGGCTCCAACCTGGATAGTGCCTTAAAATATGCGGAAGGTGCTCAAAAAGTTCTTAAAACCATTCCTGGAGCAACAGAGATTAAGTTATCAGTTGAAAAAGGTACACCAGAGATTAACGTTCAGGTAGATCGTGATAAAATGTCGGCTGTTGGCTTAACCTTATCAACAGTTGGTTCTACCATGCAAACTGCCTTTGCGGGTAATACGGATGGTAAATATAGAAAAGGAGAATATGAATACGATATTAACATTCAATATCAGGATTTCAACAGAAGAAATATTGATGATGTAAGGAATCTGATCTTTGTAAACGATCAGGGTGCCCAGATTAAATTATCACAGTTTGCAAACATTACAGAAGGTTCGGGCCCAAGCCAGTTAGAGCGTTTTAACAAATCAACATCAGTATCCGTACAAGCGCAATCTATTGGTAGGCCAACCGGGACTATCGTAGCTGATTATAAGAAAAAACTACTGGAGATGCAAAAGAATGGCAAATTGAAAGCTCCTGTAGGCGTAAGTTATACCTGGGGTGGTGATGAAGAGAACCAGGCTGAAGGTTTTGGTACTTTAGGTATCGCCTTGCTTGCTTCCATCATTTTAGTTTACCTGATCATGGTTGCTTTATATGATAGTTTTGTTTATCCATTCGTGGTGATGTTCTCGCTTCCATTGGCTTTAATTGGGGCATTTTTAGCGCTGGCGTTAACGAACAACTCAATTGGTATCTTCACCATTTTAGGTTTTATTATGTTGATGGGTCTGGTAGCGAAGAATGCGATTATCCTGGTCGATTTTACCAACCAGATGAAAGCCGAAGGAAAATCGACAATCGAAGCCCTTGTTCTTGCTAATCATGCACGTTTACGCCCAATCTTAATGACCACCATTGCCATGATTTTTGGTATGCTTCCAATTGCATTGGCAAGTGGAGCGGGTGCAGAATGGAAAAATGGTTTGGCCTGGGTTATTGTTGGTGGATTAACCAGTTCGTTATTTTTAACCTTGATTGTAGTACCAGTAGTGTATCTTATTTTTGATATTATGTTAGATAAACTTGGTTTCAACAAAAAAGGAAAAACTATTGAGGAATTAATGGTTGAACCATATGACCATAAAGAAGTATTAGAATACGATTTAGATACTAAACATTAAGATAAATACATCCAAAATAACAATCAATCAGGCTGCCTTCCCAAAGGCAGCCTTTTTTGTTTCTGGCTGTCGAGGGCCTACAGCAATAAAAAACACCAGTAAGCAACTGATTATCAACATCAATTAAGTCAATCCACATACTGGATCAGGATAAATGATTAGTCATCAAACAAAATAATATTCAACATTGTATATTAGTGATATGTTTAAAGTTGTATTATCCCTGATTTTAATCAGCGCTTCCCTTTTAGTTCGAGCACAACACCCACCAGTTTTCGCAGCAATGACCAGCGACTCATCCTTTATTAAGGTTGCTGATTTAGATATTACCCTGGTTAAATACAGTTACAAACCTAACGGCGTCCGTTTTTTAGTCGTTCACGATAATGAAGATACTGGCGTAAAGGCTGGATTCGATTATATCCGGTGGAGTGGCGGCGAATTAATTGATAGTCAATATGGTGGCGTGAGAGATTACACCTTCACACACATGGACGATCCCTATCGAATTGATCCGAATGCGATTTATACCGAAACCGGCGTTAAAACCCGGTTAAAAAAAGAGGCATACAGTTCTGGCGAGATAGAGAAATCTATTCTTGATGCCGGTAAACAAATCGTTAATTTCTACGATCCGAAATCTATCGGATACTTTCTTACCCTACATAATAACGGGGACGGCGGTTTTGGAATTTCATCGTACCTACCGGGTTACGATTTATCAAGCACAGCAGATTCGGTTTACATTAATTTTGAAATGGATGGAGACGATTTACTTTACGTTACAGAGCCTCGTTTGTTCACCAGCTTAAAGAAGGCCAATGTAAATGTTATCCTGCAATCTAAATTTGCAGAGAATGATGGTTCCTTATCAGTTTACGCAATGATCAATCATATTCCGTATATCAATGTAGAAGTACAACATGGTCATCAGGAAGAAAACCTCCGGCTGATTGAAATTGCTATAGCTGCACTTAAGGAGCACGGACTAATAAAAAAAGAGTGAAACGCTACTCAATTGCTTTGATTTTACCAACCAGAAAGCTTACCAATAAGCCAAAAACGCCAATCACCCCATAAGAATATTGTAGGCTGGATAGTGCAGAAATGTAACCGATTAGTGGTGGACCCATTAGGAAACCTAAATAACTTACACTCGAAACTACCGCAATTGCAATTCCCGGAGATACTTTTCCGTTTTTCCCGGCAACGCTATAAAGCGTTGGTACAATACTCGAAACACCAACCCCAACAAGCATAAACCCAATTGTGGCCGTGATCATATAAGGGAAAAACACAGACAAAAACATGCCCGTAGACATAATTAATCCACTGATTTGAATGGTCTTTTTACGGCCTAATCTGGAAATGATTCTATCGCCAACGAAACGACCGGTAGCCATCATGATCATGAATGAAGCATAGCCCAAAATTACCAGAGATGTAGGTGCCTTGACAATATCTTTAAAATAAACTCCACTCCAATCAAACATCGCGCCTTCTGTGGCCATGCTGCAAAAGCCAATAATTCCAAGTTGCATCAGCGCCCCTTCGGGCATAGTGAACAATTTAGGTTTGCGTTCGGTTGTGGTACCCTTACCCGGAACAAGATGTTTATAATTAAAGAATACATTTACAAAAATTAATCCGCTAATGATCCAGAAGTGATAGTATGGAATGATATGGAGATTGACCATCAGCAGGCCCACTAATGCTCCGGTAAATCCGGCAATGCTCCAGGCACCATGGAAAGAGGTCATAATGGGTCTGCCAAAAAGTTTTTCTGCTTCAGAACCTTGCGTATTCACCGCAATATTACACATGTTACCTACTACACCAAAAAGGAACAGAAATGCAGCCAAATGCCACGGCGCAGTAGCCAGACCTAAGTTTCCCAATGCTAAAACATAGAGCGGCGCAGTAATGGTTAATATCTTTTTGCTTCCGTATTTAGTTACTAATCTGCCTGATATTGGCATCGTAATTAATTGGCCAAGAGGTAATGCCAGCAAAATACTTCCCAATGCACCATCTGATAAATCCAAAGTATGTTTAATATCAGGGATACGGCTTGCCCAGGATGCAAAAGCAATTCCCTGACCGAAGTAAAAAAGCGAAACAGCTAATCGAATTCTATTTGGAGAGCTTTGTGCTAATACAGGTTTTTTATCTGCTTGAACTGAATTTTCCTGGGCTGCCTTTGTCTCTTCCAAATTATTGTTTCTTTTATGAACGGGTAATACTTTGCAAAGTTCCTTAAATCAATTGAAAAAATAAAGCATTATTATCATTTAGAAATCACTAAAACGAAAAACTGCTCCTTATCTATTAGAAAAAGAAAGCAGATGTGCTATATGTAAAGCCTATAGGGTTAATGAAACCTACGAGGTTTGGAGGGTGAAATAAACAAAAACAGCCAGTAATTTCTTACCAGCTGTTTTGTGTATATCTGCTAAAACAAATTCAGCTTACTAATTTTAAATGTGGATTGCCCTGTTATCCGTTGCAGCCAACGCAGCTTCTTTTAATGCTTCAGTATACGTTGGGTGAGCATGACAAGTACGTGCAATATCTTCTGCTGATGCACGGAACTCCATTGCGATTACGGCTTCTGCAATTACATCAGCCACACGTGGACCAATCATATGCACGCCTAAAACTTCATCAGTTGCGGCATCAGCTAATACCTTAATGAAACCATCAGTATCCATACTGGCTTTAGCACGGCCACTCGCTTTAAAAGGGAATGAACCAGCCTTATATTTTGTTCCTTTTTCTTTCAATTGCTCTTCTGTATAACCAACAGAGGCAACTTCCGGCCAGGTATAAACTACGCCCGGAATCAGGTTATAATTGATATGCGGTTTTTGTCCGGCGATAACTTCGGCAACATAGGTTCCTTCATCTTCCGCCTTGTGTGCTAACATTGCACCGGTAATTACATCGCCGATGGCATAAACACCTTCAACCGAAGTTTCTAAATGTTCATTTACAGGAATCTTTTTACCTCTTTCTTCTACCGTAATCCCGATTTTATCTAAACCTAAACCTTCGCTGTAAGCCGTACGACCTACTGCAACGATGCAATAATCAGCATCTAAAGAAATGGTTTCACCTTTTGGCGTTTGAGCAGTAACCGTTACCGTTTCACCGTTATTGGTTGCGCCAGTAACTTTATGGCCCATGTAAAATTCCATGTTCAGGTGTTTCTTTAAAACACGTTGAAGTTCTTTACCTAAACTAGCATCCATTGTTGCAATGATTGATGGTAAAAATTCTACAACAGAAACTTTCGTACCTAAACGTGCATACACTGAACCTAACTCTAAACCGATTACGCCACCACCAATAACCACCATCGATTTTGGAACTTCTTTAATATTTAAAGCTTCAGTTGAGGTAATGATCCGTTTTTTATCGATTGGTAAAAATGGCAATGTGGTCGGTTTTGAACCCGTAGCAATGATCACATTTTTAGCAGATAATGTTTCTGTAGAACCATCAGCCTTAGTAACCAAAATTGTGTTTTTGTCTACAAACGAGCCAACACCTTCATAAGAATCGATTTTATTTTTCTTAAACAAATATGTGATACCGGCAGTATTTTGAGCCACAACGTCGTCTTTACGGGCGATCATTTGGTTCATATCAACTGATAAATCTTTTAAATTGATACCATGAATGGGAAATGACTGAGCAGCATTGTGGTAATGCTCAGACGAATCTAATAGCGCTTTTGATGGAATACAACCCACGTTCAAGCAAGTGCCTCCAAAGGTTTTATATTTTTCAACAACTGCAGTTTTTAGACCTAACTGTGCACAACGGATTGCGCCTACATAACCGCCCGGCCCTGAACCGATAACAATGACATCGTATTGCATAATTTCTTTAAAATTTGATTGTTCAAATGTAACGAAAAAAGGCGGAAAGGTGAAGCCTCAAAAGCTTAAAGACACGAGGTAAAATGACAATTTTACACTGAAAATGGATTGTAATTACTTATTTCTAATTCGTTTCTAATACAACCAGCCAATTAAAAAGCTCCAGCTGATCTTTAAAAAACAAAACAGGCTTCGGCAATACCGAAACCTGTTTTAAACATTTGATTTTCACCAAATAGCTGAGGCAATAATTTGTTAATATTAAAAGCTATACGAGGTATTCGCGATTAAAGCTTGTCCCGTAGAAGTACCTTCTTTTTTTAGTTGACCATCTACATAAATCTGTGCCTTCAGTGATGATGTTCCATTTGCACCTGTTGCACTACCAGACATAGTTGCAACAACCGTACCTGCAGGAACGATAACCTCAGGGCTTGTCCATGCTGTGCCGCTAAGTGAAGAGGCAGTGGTTACCTGGCCATCATAACCATAAGCAACTACACTAAGGTTACTGCCAGCAGATGCTTCAAGTTTGAAAACCACTTTATGCGAGGTTTTGTTAGGTGGACTGTCTACGTCTTCATCTTTTTTACAAGACATTAAACCAGTAAATAATAGTAAAGCAAAAAAAGATAGTAATGTTGTTTTAATCCTTCTGTTTTCCATGGGTATAATCGTTTTTTAAAGTTGTTTCATCTTGCCTGCCTTGCCATCATTTTAGATTTACAAGCACAGAAATATTGAATCACAAATAAACGAACGGAGGTTTTGATTCACAATCCCCAATAAAAGCGATTTTTTTATCCTTGTTTTTAAGTAGAAAATTGGTTTTGTACGGCCCTATACGGAGATAATATTTTTCGATAGCGAGATTAATGGCGATTGTAAAAAAATCACAAAACAAAATTTGAAAAACGAATAATAATGGAAATGATTAAACTCAGATCAATTGTTTGTTCAACATAAATTCTTTGGCATTTGCAAAACTCAGAAACAATTCATCTGCGATCTTTAATTTCAGATGCGCCCTTACATTACTTTGAATGGCATAACAGGTAATACCCGCAGCCATAGCAGATTTTACACCATTAATCGTATCTTCGAAAACAAGACATTCCTCCTTTCTAAAACCCAGTTTTTCTACACAAATATTATAACTTTCCGGATCTGGCTTACTTTTACTTACATCTGTTCTGGTCACGAATAAAGTAAAGTATTTGGCTAAACCATTTCTGTTGAATACTGCTTCTACATCTGCCCTCGGACTAGCGGTTACCACTGCCAGTGTAAGTCCTTTTTCATAAAAATAGCGAACAAAATCTAAAGCATGGGGCATTAATTCAATGTCATTATGCTCAAATCCGTAGCGTGTTAATTGCTCCCTTCTGATAATAAAATTATCTAAATCTGCATTAATTTTATATTTATCAGTAATGGTTTTGGCATTTTGGGGTAAAGGGATTCCGGCATAATTGGCTATCCAGTCTTTAAAGTCCAATTTAACGCCGAATTCATGTAAAAACTCATTCCAGCAATCAAAATGAAACTTCTCAGAATCAATTAATGTTCCATCCAAATCAAATAATAACGCTTTTATTTTACTCATTATATTTTTTATTATAGAAGTATTAAGTCCAGACTAAAGACTCCGGACTCAAGACTCAAGACTTCCTTCACGGCATCACCTCGAATAAAAAGAACTGCTGCACCTGGGTTTTTCCAAAATTATTATCCACACAGCACACAAGTGTATGGTTTCCATTTGGCAGTTTTGGACCAAAGGTAATGCCTTCGATGTTATCAATGTGCATGTTCAAACTATCAAAATCAAAAAGCAATTTCTTTTGAAGTGGCTTTGGAGGGTTTTTGATAAAAGAAGGATTATCAATAACATTTTCAGCACCTTGTAAATCAACCAGATAGAGCTTAACAAAAGAATGATCATCCCGTCCCCTCGCCCAGGCCCTTTCCATGACCAAAAGTATGTGACTATTAACGGCCAATATTTCAGAAACCCCGTTTAAATTCCAGTCACTTTCTACGGTAGGTTTAATCGGCAAAGCATCAAGACGGTAAGCATATTGTGCGGTATTCCTTTTTGCATCCACATCGAATTTCAAAATTCGGGTAAGCGCCTGGTCGAACTGGAATGCTGCTGGCGCTCCATCCTGATAAAGTGGCTCTTCTAAACTTGCATATAACGTTTTGTATTGATCAGCATACGCTAAACCTTCAAAAAAAGCATTTTTTCTTATCCCATATTCTTGCTTTGTAATATGAAAACCTGCCGGGAGTGGTACAGTATCAATATATTTCCCGGCTAAAGAAATCAACGTTAATGCTGGCTGAACGATAGTTGTATCAGTTGGGCGATATAAACGCTCACCTTCGTTACTCCACACTAACGTTTTTCCAGCTGGATTATAACGAACCGATTCACCATCGGCTTTTGAATTTTTACCGTACTGATATTTTGGATATTGCCTGCCATCTTCTTGCGAAATGAAGATAACATCCTTCAGGTTGATCGTATCTATCTTATTTTCTTTAACCACTATTTTAGCAGTATAAATTCTCGCCGGACTAAACTGCGAAGGATCATCACTGATCAGATAATATTGATCATTTCCAGCATCATAATCTATTCCCGATAAACCACCTACCAATGTATTCTGGAAGGTGTCATTTAACGGCATAATGTATTCGCTCAAAAACTTAATTGATGATATGGTAGTTTCCTTCGACTGGACGGCAACATTTTTGGTTGCAATGCAAGAAGAAAAAAGAATAATAAACGAAAAACAGGAAAGAATTACTTTGGATGATACTTTTTTCAAACCGGATATTTTATGACACAAAAGTATAGAAATTGCAATGACAATAGTCAAAAATATGCATAGAGATATGATGTCTGTAAGTAATCAAATTGAATGAGATTTTAGAAAATTAACCGAACACCTGCTGAAGCATCAAGGCATGAAGCTGATCACTCATTCTTCATGCCCTGATCACTTAAATAAGGTCTAAAACAACTTACCAATTACGCGATAAGATATAGTAGTCCCATCTACTACTTCTTCATAGTAAACATCATCAGGCGAAACGAAATATTTTTCATCTTTAATGGTTACTTCCCGGCAACCTTCAGGTAATTGAGTCACAATTTCGCCAATCTGGTGTGCATTTACCGGTCCGTCTGCTGTATTTAATACCCCATCTTTTCCAGCCACTAAATAAACAGTTTCACCGTTTTTATTTTGTCCCTGAGTATAATAAACGCCTTTGTATTCATAATAATCTACCCCGTTAATAGTCACTAAATTTGCCTCCTGCGGAATACTTGGCACCTCTGCACCAACCGGCGGAACAACTACTTCATATTGATTATTATTTTGTTGATAAAATAAGCCTCCAGAGTAATAAAATTGATTTGCGCCATAATAAAACGGATAATACCCATAAGGCAAAACCCCTATTCTAATCCCCAGAAATGGCCTGTAGAAATTATGATAGCTATAATATGGACGTCCGAAGCCTGAACGGTAGCCAAAACCAGATCTATAATAACTTCCGCCCCTATAACCCTGACGGTTGTAATGATATCCAGGTCGCTCCGATCTGATCCCTGACCGGACTATCCCTTGTGAATATCCGCCCCGGTTCGGCGATTGAAAAACCCTGTTGTTTGAAGGCGAACGATAACTTGAGCCACCCCTTGAGGCAACTGAACCCGATCTGCCACCGCCCCCGGAATAACTACCACCTCTGCCGGGTCTTTGAGCAGAAACAATTTCTACATTTAAAGTAGCTATCAATGCTGTTGCAGCAAAGAGAACCAGACCCTTATTGAATAACCTTTTCATTTTGTGTGTTTTTAGTTAACCATATGACGATAAAAAGCTTTAAAAGATTGTCGGTCAGAAAGATTTAACTAAATTTTGATATAATAATGACTATTTATAACGCAATCACTAACAAACCTTTTACCATATGTTTATCAAAATGATCGCTCATTCGCTTATCTTTAAATTTTATTCCAAAAACTAACTTCAAATGAACTTTTTAAGATTTTTCAGCCTCCTATTTTGTCTGTTTATCACGAATAGCGTATTGGCTCAGGAAAGCGATTCTGCTTACGTGAGGCAAAATTACACTAAAATAGAGCGCCAGATTCCGATGCGCGATGGAATCAAACTTTTTACTTCCATCTACATTCCCAAAAACCAAACTAAAAAATTCCCTTTTTTACTCAACAGAACTCCTTATACCGTGGCGCCTTACGGAGAGGATAAATATAAATTAAGCCTGGGGAGTTTCCCAGCCCTGATGCGCGAAGGCTTTATTTTTGTTTATCAGGATGTTCGCGGAAAATGGATGAGCGAAGGGACTTTCGAAGACATCCGCCCGCAAACCACCAAAAAGGGCAAAAAGGATATTGATGAAAGCACCGACACTTATGATACTATTGATTGGCTGGTAAAAAATGTGAAAGGCAACAATGGAAACGTCGGAATATCTGGCATTTCATATCCAGGCTTTTATTCTACCGCCTCCTTACCAAATGCACACCCGGCACTAAAGGCTGTTTCGCCGCAGGCGCCAGTTACCGATTGGTATATGGGTGATGATTTTCACCATCGTGGCGTCTTATTTTTAATGGATGCATTTTCTTTTATGGGTAGCTTTGGTGTGCCACGCCCAAAACCCATCACGCCTGATCAGGGTCCGAAAGGATTTAAATTTCCAATCGAAGATAACTACCGTTTTTACCTTGAAGCAGGCTCAGTAAAAAACCTGAAGGATAAATATTTCACAGACAGTATTAAATTCTGGAATGATCTTTCCAAGCATCCAAATCTGGATACTTTCTGGAAAGCCAGATTAATTACGCCTCACTTAAAAAATATAAAACCTGCCGTAATGGTGGTTGGCGGCTTTTTCGATGCGGAAGATGCCTACGGCACATTTGATACCTATAAAGCAATTGAAAAACAAAATCCGGGCGCAAACAATATTTTAGTCGCAGGTCCATGGTTTCACGGGGGCTGGGTACGTAGTGACGGCTCTTCATTCGGGGATATTCCATTCGGAAAAAAAACCAGCATCGACTACCAGCAACAATATGAATTGCCATTCTTTAAACACTATTTAAAAGGCGAGGGTGATTTTAATGCTGCCGAAGCCAACATCTTTGTAACGGGTTCAAACGAATGGAAAAAATTCCAGAGCTGGCCGCCAAAAGATGTGGAAACTAAAAATCTTTATTTGCAGCCTAACGGAAAACTTAGCTTCGAAAAAGTGGGCAGAACAGATAGCTGGGACGAATATGTAAGTGATCCCGATAACCCTGTCCCTTATCAGGACGGAATCCAGGCGAAACGGACCAGAGAATACATGATCGATGATCAGCGTTTTGCTTCCCGCAGGCCAGATGTTAAAGTTTATCAAACTGATGTTTTAACAGAAGATATTACCCTTACCGGCCCTGTGCTGGCCAATCTTGTGGTTTCAACTACTGGTACAGATGCAGATTATGTAGTTAAACTGATCGATGTTTATCCCGAGGATGCACCAAATCCAACACCAAATCCTAAAAACCTGATCATGGGCGGCTATCAAATGTTAGTTCGTGGTGAAATTATGCGTGGCAAATACCGCAACAGTTTTGAAAAACCAGAAGCATTTACGCCTGGTACCATTACCAAAGTGAATTATCCCCTGCCGGATGTGGCACATACCTTTAAAAAAGGACATAAAATGATGATTCAAATTCAAAATTCATGGTTTCCACTGGCCGATCGTAACCCGCAAAAGTTCATGGATATTTATCAGGCAGAACCTGCTGATTTTCAAAAAGCAACCCACAAAATTTATCACGACGTTAAGAACAGTTCATATTTAACCATCTCCGTTTTAAAGTAACTGCATTTGTACAAAGCGATGTAAACTATAATTAGCGAGAACTGTAAATCAGAAACCTAAATAAGAACTTCAGTTATTATAAGTAACAGAACCACCCCCACCCCCTCCTTGAAAATAAGGAGGGGAGCGCCGTTCCAAAGCCTTAAAAACCCGTTCATATAGAACAATAAATTTAATAGCACTATCCAGTTCCCTTCCAATTTAGGAGGAAAACCACTGGAAAAATAAATGATCATAAAAAGTAACGCCTCCCTTCCCTGAAGATAACGAGGGGAGCATCGTTCTAAAGCCCTAAAAGGAAAAGATAAAACGGAACCGTTCATAAAGAAATAGTAAATTTAAAACACTGTCCAGCTCCCCTCCTAATTTAGGAGGGGGAAGGGGGTGGTTAACCACAACAAAATGAAAAAAATAATTATTCTTTTTGCCCTCGCGCTTGGCATCTCCACTGCAAATGCCCAAATGCTTGGAAAAAATCAAATAAATGCCAGTGCCGATAGTTTAAGAGGCACCCTTACCCCTTTACGTACCTGCTACGACATTAATTATTACCATTTAGATGTTAAAATAGATTTAGATCAGCAATCAGTTGCAGGCAGTAATGAATTTGCCTTTACCGCTATACAAGATTTCACTAAACTTCAGTTCGATTTATTTGATAACCTAAAAATAGAAAAGGTAGTGTACCAGGGCCAAAACCTGCCATTTACAAGAGAATACAATGCTGTTTTCGTGACCTTTCCAAAAGCAATAAAAAAAGGAAGCAAAGATAAGTTCACTGTTTTTTATGCTGGCAATCCGGTGGTAGCGAAGAATGCACCATGGGACGGAGGTTTTATATTCAAGAAAGATTCTGCCGGGAACCCTTTCGTTTCTGTAGCCTGCCAGGGGCTTGGTGCCAGTGTTTGGTGGCCCAATAAAGACCATCAAAGCGATGAGGTAGACAGTATGTTAATCAGCATTAGCGTACCTGAAACTTTGCAGGAAATTTCAAACGGCAGACTCAGAAATACCGTTACCAAACCAAATGGATACAAACAATACAACTGGTTTGTAAGTAACCCCATTAATAACTATGATGTAACTTTTTATATTGGAAAATATGCACATTGGCAAGACAGCTACGCCGGCGAGAATGGAAATTTAAGTATCGATTATTGGGCCTTACAGGTAGATAGCGCAAAAGCACGACCACATTGGAATGCTGATGTTAAACCCATGTTAAAATGTTTTGAATAC
This sequence comes from Pedobacter petrophilus, assembly GCF_009674725.1. Taxonomy (GTDB): domain Bacteria; phylum Bacteroidota; class Bacteroidia; order Sphingobacteriales; family Sphingobacteriaceae; genus Pedobacter; species Pedobacter petrophilus. The sequence goes on from NZ_WKKH01000003.1 coordinate 178,958, forward strand.
TGGTTTGGCCCCTATCCATGGTACAAAGATGGCTATAAGCTGGTTCAGGCGCCGCATTTGGGCATGGAGCATCAAAGTGCAGTAGCTTATGGCAATAAATTTATGAAAGGCTATCTGGGCAGAGACCTAAGTGGAACCGGCCACGGCCTGAAATGGGATTTTATCACCATCCATGAAAGCGGGCATGAATGGTTTGGCAACAACATTACCTCGAAAGATATTGCAGACATGTGGATTCACGAAGGATTTACCAATTATTCTGAAACCTTATTTACAGAATGTACCGATAGTAAGCAATCAGGAAGCGAATATGTGATCGGAATCAGACAAGGAATAGAGAACGATATCCCGATTATCGGACCGTATGGCGTAAATAAAGAAGGCAGCGGAGATATGTATCCGAAAGGAGCAAACCTGATCCACACCATCCGCCAGTTAATCAATAATGACGAAAAGTTCAGGCAAATTCTTAGGGGACTTAACAAAACTTTTTACCATAAAACAGTTACTACGGCAGAAATTGAAAACTATATCTCCAAACAAAGCGGCTTAAAACTTGATAAGGTTTTTGATCAATATCTCCGCCATGCCAGCATCCCCGTTTTGGCCTACAAAATCAATAATGGCGTTTTATCTTACCGTTGGATCACAGATGTAAAAAACTTTGACATGCCAGTTAGGGTAACCTTAAAAGCTGGCGGTTACACCTTAATCCAACCTAAAAATGAGTGGAAAACAATAAAAATTGATCAGAGCGTAACAGCAGATAATTTTAAAAATGACCCTCAATTTTATATCAAAACCAAAAAAGAATAATTGCCGGATGATCATCTTTTAGAACTAAAATAGTAAAGAAACCCATTGCACCGCTATTGCAATGGTTTTTTTGTTGAATGAAGAAATCTGATTACTTGTGCAACTTTTTAATATTTTAATCGTCTTATAACAAAAGCTCATTCAAATCATTCCCGGGCAAAGCATTAACAAACTAAAAATTCATACTATGAAAAAATTATTCGCCGTTTTATTTGCAACGCTTACGCTAACAACAAGCATTAATGCCATTGCAAAAGATCAGATAAACATTACATCATCAAAATATAACGATGACAGAGACGTAAGCAACTTTAATGGCATTGCCGCCGCTGGCCCGATCAATGTTGTGGTGACCCTGGGAAATAAAGAAAGTTGTCGTTTAGAAGGAGATGCAGAAGCCATTGCATCTATCGTTACAGAAGTAAAAGGAAATATTCTTATTATACGTCCTAAAAATAGTATCACAAGCTGGTCTAAAAAATACGAAGGAAAACAAATTACAGCCTATGTTTCTGCTCATGAGCTTGCCAGTTTAACCATGAGTGGATCTGGAAATATGACTGTAAATGGTAAGATCAGCACCGGTGATTTAACTACAACTTTAAGCGGCTCAGGCAGTATTAAAGCAAATGCCGATGTAGATAATTATAGTGGTGTAATTAGTGGTTCCGGATCATTAAACATCACCGGAAGTACAGACAGAGCAAAAATTGTAGTCAGCAGTTCCGGCTCTTTCGAAGGAAAAAGTTTCTCTTCAAATACCTTATCCACTACGATCAGTGGATCAGGAACGGTTAACATTAAAACGGATCAATCTATTAAAGCTGTAATTAGCGGTTCCGGAAGCGTTAACTATTCTGGTAACGCAACCGTTGATAAAACCATCATCGGTTCAGGAAGAGTGAGAAAAATCTAATTTAAAGCCATAAAGGTGTGTCTTCACACACATTAAAATCTTTTTTTTTGAAAATAAAGACACCTGCAGGAAATTGCGGGTATTTTTGTTGGTCATGATCATAGTAATGCATCCGTAATGTGTCACTTCATTAAATTGAATAATCTAAAATTCATTATCAAAAACTCAAAAATCATTTTTGATTAATGGAATAGGTTTATGATAATGAGCAAAATACAGTGAATTAATCTTGGGAGCTTATATCACTCTAATCCAGAACTTCGTGATGGTGTCGATTTAAATTCTCAGTAATTGAGAGGGTTTGGTAATTAATATGTGAAGTGTAAATTCGCCCTTTATCGACTCACTAATCTTAAAAAGTTAAATTTGATTATTGATCTTTAACTCCATTAAGATACTTGATCCAGAAGTTTATGCCACCTAAAGATAGACAAACCCTCTCATTGCAAAACACGAAAAGTAAGGTAAATATCATCCGGTATAATTCGGACGTAGCCACGAGTAATTCTAAAATTAAATTAGCGCAAAACTTATTTAGTTTTTTACTCGAGGGCAATAAGAGTGTACAATATGCAGGAACAAAGGTAACGATAAACACCAATCAATTTTTCCTTCTTTCTGCTGGCAATTGCTTAATGAGTGAAAAAATCGCTACCCCCGGCGGCCAATACAGAAGTCTTTTATTTTTTTTCGACAATGAATTATTGACAGACTTTTTTATGCGTCATCCTGTGCAAACCAACCCACTGAAGAGCAAACCTAAAGAGGAGCCTTTCGTTGTGTTTGAGAAAGACGCCTTTCTTACCAACTTTGTAGACTCTTTAGGCCTAATATTGGCCTCTGGTCAATCATTATCTAAAGAACTGGAAAGTGTGAAACTTGAAGAATTGCTTATTTATATTTCCGGTTGCTATCCAGAACTTCTTAGAGGGTTTAATGACTATAATTATAGTTCTGATAAGGTTTTTTTAATCCGCCAGGTGATTACAGCCAATATTTATAATGTTATGACTGTGGAAGAGTTGGCATTTCTATGTTCCATGACGCTGTCGACATTTAAACGGAACTTTGCTGAACTTTATGGTACATCACCAAAAAAATGGTTTTTAGAGAAACGAATGCAAAAAGCAGCCCAAATGCTTAGAAAAAGTGACCTCCATTCAAGCGAGATATACCTGGAACTTGGTTATGAAAATTTGTCTAGTTTCATTCAATCATTTAAGCAGATTTACGGAACGACCCCCAAGCAATATCAACTTAATAAGTTGAACGTTTAGCTAAACTTTTTGAACGTTAAGCCCTCCCGTGTGGCCTTTCGTAACTCCTAACTTTGAGTTAAATTCAAAAGAACATGACAACATTATTAACACGCACAGAAAACAGTAATGAGGGCCTTAAAGGCTATTTTGTAGAATTAGCCGATTTTACCAACTGGGCAGACAATCGTGCTATTGACTGGCTTACTCAAATCACTGATGAACAATGGACCCAAGCTTCTATCAGCAGTTTTGGAAGCATCAGGGACACCGCTGTACATATTGTCAGCGCAAAAAAAATATGGATAGACTTCTGGACAGATGTTCAGGATCCCGCATACCTTTCGTCAGAATTTAAGGGGACCAGAGAAGATCTGATAGACATTTGGAAGACAATTTCTGCTGAGCTCAGATCTTTCATCGAAAATTATCCTTTAGAGAATTATGCAAATGAGATAAATGTAAAGAAACCAAATGGAGAAATGAGCAAAATGGTATTTAGAAAAACATTTCCACATATGATTAATCATTCTACATACCATCGGGGGCAACTGGTAACTCAATTACGTCAGTCAGGCTTTTCGAGTTTATCAAATACTGACCTTTTTACGTACTATAGCACCTAATCATACTTAAAAAATAAAAGCTTAATCATTGGACAACTATATTAAATGAAATCCCAGGAATGAGGTTTTCTGAATATGGCATAAAAAATTCTTGTTTTGATAAATCGATGCATAGTGGGCAAATAAATCAGTAAAAGTGCCAATCAAAAGGCTCGTTTTACGATAATCGACCAATTTTTTGCATTAAATTATCAAGATGAGTTCAACGCCACTAAATTAGATTTATACTTACCCTAAAAGCTTAACGATATGCTCACAGAAATACTAAAATCACTTTTCAGCCGAGACCTTAACAAACTTAAAACCGAAATTGAAACCTATAAGGATGAATCTAAAATTTGGCTGGTTGAGCCAAACATTTCGAATGCTGCAGGTAACCTTTGCCTTCACTTAATCGGAAACCTCAATACGTATATCGGCGCAACATTAGGCCGCACCAATTATGTCAGAAACCGCGAACTTGAATTTTCTTTAAAAAATATTCCGCAAAAAGAGCTTATTAAACAAATTGAAGAGACAATAACTGTGGTTAACGAAACATTAAGCAGCATAACGCAGGAAGAAATTGAAGCCGAATATCCAGTATTGGTTTTAGCAGAAAAAACTTCAACAGCGTTTTTTCTCATTCACCTGACCACGCATCTTGCTTACCATTTAGGTCAGATTAATTACCACCGAAGATTGTTAGATCATGCATAAGGCTATGATTCGAAGCACGGAGCATTAGCAATTTGTACTACAGATGCAGCGTTGTCAACTTTGATAGCCTATTAATATGAAAGTTGACAACGCTAATTTAAGGGGTCGTCCTGAGTTTAGCGTCACCCTGAATTTATTTCAGGGCCCATTTTGAAGATGCTGAATCAAGTTCAGCAGGACGGATAAACCAAAAATCTTCACAACAATATCCCCCACTTCAATAATCTTTACCCCTCCCTTATTTTTATCAGCACTCTTTTATTTTTTAGCTGCTTTATTTGTATTTATTTAAAAATACTTTGAACTTTTAACTACCCTGTTTTACCTTTTAGCGAGTTAATTTATACTTATTGGCAGTTAGTTTAATATTCTTCAAACTGCAGTTTATATTTTAATAAGAGTGTTTGTACTAATTTAAAAAGTATTTATAGTTTTTCCTTTTGCTATTGTACTTCTTTTAAGATATATTTATCATATCCAATCCTGCATTGCGGTTTTATAACCCACAATACATATTGTCAAATCATCCCTGATAATTGAACATCCTTTTTTATCACTTAAACGGTTAACAATATGTTATTTCTAAACGTACAATTTATTTTTAATGCCAGGGGTATTGAAAGGCCCTCCACCTATCTTATTAAATCAGGCTTCAGTGCACATTCAGCGCATTATATTTTACATGGCAAAACCCGCTCCATCAGATTAGATCATATCGAAAGCCTATGCAAGCTACTCATCTGCGAGCCCAGCGATCTTTTTACCTGGCAGCCAGATCAAAATGAAAACCTTCCGGCATCACAACCCATAACGAAACTTAGAAAACACGAAACACAACAAAGTATCCAAAACCTCATTACCGATATTCCTTTAAAACAAATCAAAGAAATTGCAGCGGTAATTCAGGAAAAGAAAGAAGAACCAATTACCCCTAAAACAAAAAATGAGGCTTAAGCCTCATTTTATATATTTTTAAAACTGAACACCAACAACCGTCAGGTTTTCAATGTAATTAATTTTCTGACTGGCTTTATCATATTCATCCCAGCCGGTGGTATGAATGGTTTTCAAATTTGTTGTACCAACTTTCGTTGTATTTTGAAGATAAACATTTTTCCAGACATAAAATTTCAAGCCCACTTTAGCAGATACGCCATAGCCTGCAACATTCCAATGGTTGTTTCTGCCAAGGCCAAATAAACGAACATCAGAACGGGGAACAACCAGCCCTCCACCTAATCCGGTTTCTAAAGTAAGGGATGTATTTCCTCCTGGTGCCACCCAAATATCGTCGTAACGTTCCAATTCAACATTGGCATAATTAAAGCCATCTGTATGTTCAAACGTTAACATACTTTCTTTCACATTAATACTTTCGCCGTTATAAGTTCCGGCTAAAGAACCTGTGGGCGCATTTTCTGGCGTAATATTGGCGCCAATTGTACCTGTAATGGCTACCGTTTGCGGAATATCCATCACATATTTCATATGATCCCAGCCAATGGAAATGCTATAATTATCTTTTATAAAATAACCTACACGAATATTGTATTGCGGAACGGTAATTAAACCTGGATTTAAATAATCCCAGCTTAATTTCGATTGCCTGTCGTGAGCCACCACATCGTGTAACTTAAAATCATAATTAGGCCCGGTAAACCTGATGTCGCTCTTTCCATACCAGGAATGGTTATATCCCCAATGAAAGTAGAAATCGCCCTTACGGGAAAAATTTCTTTTATGTTCAGGATTAAAAATGCTTTTTGAAGTAGGAGTATTTGAATTTGTTGAGTTTTGATGCTCTTGTGCCTGCATCCGCTTCGCAAATAAGAGGGACAAAACCAATATTAAGTATTTCTTCACGCCGCAAATTGAGTGAAAACCATTGTGAAATACAATAATTTCGGATGATCAACCAACCCACTAACTGAAAAATGACTTTAAGACATTAAAACCTGATTAAAAACGAGTGTAAAGTGCCAGTTGTACGATATTATTATTGGTATGATTGCTAACATTTTTTATCGCCTGATTCATATAACCTGCCTCAATATCCACTTTTTTAGAAAAGCGATATCCGGCAGCCACATAAAGTCTGTTTTGATCAAAAACGCTATTATTTAACTGGTCTTTGTTTTGGAAATTCAAAAATACTTCATTTTGTAAAGCCACGAAAGTACCCTTTGTAAAAGATGATTCTATTTTCTTTAAAGGCTGAATCAACCTAAAAAAATAGCGAAACCGCTGGGCAAATACATCTTCATTCGCTCTTCCGATAAAACGCTGTTCTACCCTAACCCGATGACTGACAAAAATCGATTTCAGTTTATGATTGAAGATATATTGCTCAAAAATACGGTGTTCATGTAAAAACGTATCAGGCGCATCTACCAGCTGATTTTGTGTAGTTTGCCACAAATACCCCAGGGCAACATTGCTTTTATTATTTATAAAATATTGAAGCGCCGGGCGAACCAATGTATTTCTTACATGGCCCCAATCATCAGCAGAACGCACCTGCAAATCGAATTGCAATCCCCACTTCGCGTTAAATTTTGTATTATTTAAAAACATAAACCAACCAGAATTTTGGTGTTGTGTTTGTGCATATAGCTTCCCCGGCAAAAAGGAAAGCAAAAGAAAAGTTAAGAAAATGTTTTTCATAAAGCTATCAAATGTGTGTTTCTACCTACGTAACGATTAAACTGGATAAATTGTGTAAAGCTAAGTAGTTTACATTAAATTAATTTTAGCAAATTTTTAACCGCATTAAGATTGATGATATTGCTTTATTTGAATTTCATTTAACGTTACGCAATTAAAAATTTATCTTCGTTGAAGATTTGGACTTCAGAATTATATTATTTTCTGAAATTTGTCCATACGCTAAGCATTACAAAACGTAAAATAAGAACAAAATGATTATTGAACCGAGAATGAGGGGCTTTATTTGTTTAACTGCACATCCAGATGGATGCGCACAAAACGTAAAGAATCAAATTGAATATGTAAAATCTAAAGGTGCAATTAACGGCCCTAAAAAAGTATTGGTAATTGGTGCATCTACCGGTTTTGGCCTGGCATCACGCATTACCGCCGCTTTTGGTTCTGACGCATCAACTATTGGTGTGTTCTTTGAAAAAGCACCTTCTGCAGGCAAAACAGCATCTCCAGGCTGGTACAATACGGCAGCATTCGAAAAAGAAGCACATGCAGCTGGCTTATATGCAAAGAGTATTAATGGTGATGCATTCTCAAAAGAAATTAAACAAATTACGCTAGATTTAATCAAAGCAGATTTAGGTCAGGTTGATTTAGTGATCTATAGCCTGGCATCTCCGGTAAGAAAACATCCTGATACTGAAGTTTTGCATCGTTCTACTTTAAAACCAATAGGCGGCACGTATACCAACAAAACAGTAGATTTCCATACCGGAAACGTAACCGATATTTCTATTGAGCCTGCAACTGATGAAGATATCGAAAATACCGTTGCAGTAATGGGTGGCGAAGACTGGACCATGTGGATTGATGCCTTAAAAGCAGAAAACCTATTGGCTGAAGGCGCAACAACCGTTGCTTATTCTTACATAGGCCCTGCCTTAACAGAACCGGTTTACCGTAAAGGAACAATAGGAAGAGCTAAAGATGATCTGGAAGCTACAGCGTTCAAAATTGGTGATAAGCTGAAAGACATTAATGGAAGAGCTTTTGTTTCTGTAAATAAAGCTTTAGTAACCCAGGCCAGTTCAGCAATTCCGGTGATTCCGCTTTACATTTCATTACTGTATAAAATTATGAAAGAAGAAGGCATTCACGAAGGAACGATTGAGCAAATTCAACGTTTGTATGCGGATAGGTTGTATACAGGTGGCGAAATCCCTGTTGATGAGAAAGGAAGAATCAGAATTGATGATTGGGAAATGCGTGAAGACGTTCAGGCAAAAGTAGCTAAACTTTGGGAAGAGGCTACAACTGAAACTTTACCGGCTATTGGAGACTTACCAGGTTACCGTGCAGATTTCTTAAGCCTTTTTGGCTTTGAAGTTGATCAGGTTGATTATCAAAAAGATACGAACGAAGTAGTTGAAATCGAAGGATTGGCAAACTAAACATCTTTTTTATTGTTGTTTTGTTTCAACCCTGTACCAGAGAAATGTGGTTACAACGGATGAAATAACAACAAAAAAAATATAGCATAAACAAAATTAACGGCTGGCCTTAAAACCAGCCGTTTTTAATAACACATTAGATGAGTTTTGACCTTCAACCTTCGTTTAAAAGCGATTTAATTAAAATTGTTCCATTAAAGGAAAGTGATTTTGAAAACCTCTATGCCGTAGCTTCTGATCCCTTAATTTGGGAACAACATCCAAATCCAGACCGTTATAAGCAGGAGGTATTTCAAACCTTTTTTCAGGGAGCGATAGCATCAGGAGGAGCTTTTATTGTTTATGATCAGGCTACAGGCGATGTGGTTGGGAGTTCAAGATATTATGAATGGGATGAAGAAGCCAATTCAATTGCAATTGGTTATACTTTCATTGCCAGGCGATTTTGGGGTAAGGGCTTTAATGGCACAATGAAAAAACTGATGGTTGATTATGCCTTCCGGTTTGTAGACCAAGTAATTCTGCACATTGGTGCGACAAATTTTCGCTCCCAAAGGGCAATAGAAAAACTAGGTGCAGTAAAAATAGCAGAGATTGAAGTTGCCTATTACGGCGAACCGGAAAAATGGAACTTCGTTTACCAGATAGATAAAAATACCTGGAAAAATTGGTAACTTGTCTTCTAAGTGGGGGATGAATTGCCAATACCAAATATTGAATAGCAAATAGTTATCTGTTTACAGCTTATCCGAATAAAATCGTATTTCTGATTTAGTATTCTTATATTTGTATAAATCTCGATTCCACTCACCTTTCTAAAAACAAAAACAATTATATATATATGGCTAAATCTCAGGCAACATACAGTAAAAAAGAGAACGAAAAAAAACGATTAAAAAAACAAAAAGACAAACAAGAAAAAAAAGAAGAGCGTCAATCTAATGCAAAAAAAGGTTTAGCGCTTGAAGAAATGTTTGCATACGTTGATGAGAATGGTAACATTTCGTCTACTCCACCAGATCCTAAAAAGAAGAAAGTATTCAACATTGAGGATGTACAAATTGGTATAACAAGACAAGAAGACATTATTGATGAAAACCCGGTTAAAAAAGGAACAGTAACTTTCTTTAACGAGAGTAAAGGTTACGGTTTCATTAAAAACACCGAAACTCAAGACAGTATTTTCGTACACGCAAATGGCTTAGTTACTCAAATTAAAGAGGGTGATAAAGTTTCTTTCGAAGTAGAAATGGGTCAAAAAGGTCCAACGGCTGTTAAAGTATCAAAAGTTTAATCGCTGTTCAGCTCTTAAATTGCTGTTCTCTAAAACAGCAATAGCATAAAAATCTGCAGAAAAGTTCTGCTGCGCCAGGTTTTATAAACATTTATATTTCCGTCTATTTAAGCATAAAACCTAGCGCATTTTTTCTTTTCGTAAAGCATCTCGATTTATAATCTGTTAAAACGAAGTTTATTTCTTTGCAAATTGCTTTTTGGAAATAATATTGCTCTATTTTTTTCAAAGTCTTCTATTATTAAACCTTGTATTTTGAAGGCTTTCCAAACGCTTGTAAGCTAGAGTAATGCATTTCAATAGCATAGCATTTCGAATGATGTTTGATGCTGCAAGCGTAATAATCGCCCCAGTTTTTTAAAATATATCTTAATCGCGGTGTGGAATTTGCTTTGAACTTACATCATTACAGCACACACAAAGAAAAACAGCATATGAAAAAGTTAATTGCAGTTGCACTCGTTGCATTTTTAGGCTTATCTACAGCCATGGCTCAACAAACAGATTTACGTAGAAAAATTAGTGTTAGTGGTACGGCAGAAACGGAAGTTACTCCAGACATTATCTACATCGGCATTTCACTTAAAGAGTATTTAAACGGCAAGAAAAAAGTTGAGATTACCGAACTTGAAAAACAACTCTATGCAGCTGTACAGAAAGCAGGAATTTTAAAAGAGAATTTAACCATCAGCAATTTAAGCAGCTGGAACGACCAGACATCAAAAAAGAAAAATCCTGATTTCCTGGCGAGCAAGCAATATAGGTTAAAAGTAAGTGATTTAAATAAATTCAATTCCATTCTGGAAGATTTGGATGCTAAAGGTATTGCTAATACCAATATCGAAAGCTATGACTATTCAAAGATTGAAAGCTTAAAAAAAGACTTAAAGATTAAGGCATTATTATCTGCAAAAGAAAAAGCAAACTACATGGTAGAAGCGCTAAATGGAAAATTAAGTTCCGTATTAGAAATTCAGGATGGTGGCGACAATATTATACAACCTGTTTATAGAAATCTTATGATGAAATCTGCAATGTCAGAATCTGCAGATGTTGCACCAGAAATAGATTTCAAAAAAATTAAGTTAAACTTCACTGTCAATGTGATTTTCGAAATTAAATAGCCGGTTTTAAATTTTAATAACAGCATTTTAAACCTACCAGAACATTTTGGTAGGTTTTTTGTTAGGTAGACATCGAACACTAAAAAAATTAAAATTATGAAAAAATTTATTTACACCTTAGCCCTTATTTTCTCTTTAGGTATTAGTTTCAATTCAGTACAAGCTGCTGATAAACCGGCAAAAAACCCTACTGAATTAACTACTGAGCAGACGCTTCAGTTAGAGAAAATCAAAACCCGTGTGGAAGAAATCAGAGACATGGATAAATCTAATCTGACTAGAACAGAGCGCAAAGCTTTACGTAGCGAATTAAGAGAATTGAAAGGTCAGGCACGTGCCGTTTCTGGTGGTGTTTATCTTTCAGTTGGAGCAATTATCATCATCATCTTATTATTGATTTTGATTTTATAATCGAAATCAAAAAATACATCTATCTATAAAAACAAAAAGCTTTGCATCACTGCAAAGCTTTTTTTATGCGCTATATTTTTTTCGGCATTGCGGATACGAAGCCATTAAACGCTTCGGCCTGCTAACGCAAATGGTTAATCAATGGTATCAAAACCAGTATATTTCACTAATGCTTCCGGTATTTTAATTCCGTTCTCTGTTTGATAATTCTCTAAGATTGAAGCTACAATCCGCGGTAAAGCTAAAGCACTTCCATTCAGGGAATGGGCAAATTGAGACTTACCTTCCTTACCTTTAAACCGTAATTTTAAACGATTGGCTTGATACGTTTCAAAATTAGATACAGATGATACCTCTAACCATCTTCCCTGTGCGCCACTCCAAACTTCCATATCATAAGTCATGGCAGAAGTAAAGCCCATGTCGCCACCACATAATAACAACACACGGTAATGTAACCCAAGCTTTTGCAACAAAGATTGAACATAAGCACTCATCTCCTCAAGTGTTTGATAAGATTGATCAGGATGTGTGATTTGTACCAATTCTACCTTATCAAATTGGTGTAACCGATTTAACCCACGAACGTGCGCACCATATGAACCTGCTTCTCTACGGAAACAAGGGGTATATGCCGTATTTTTAATTGGCAAATCTTCTTCTTTAAGCATCACATCGCGGTACAAATTGGTAACCGGAACTTCAGCCGTAGGAATCAGGTACAAATCATCTACTGTTGAGTGGTACATCTGTCCTTCTTTATCTGGTAACTGGCCTGTTCCAAATCCGGATGCAGCATTCACCAAATGCGGCACTTGCACCTCATTATACCCGGCTTCAATCGCCTGATCCAGAAAGAAATTAATCAAAGCTCTTTGCAACCTTGCACCTTTTCCTTTATAAACCGGAAAACCTGCACCGGTTATCTTTACACCTAATTCGAAATCGATGATATCATATTTTGCAGCCAGTTCCCAATGTGGTAAAGCATTAGGAATCAACTCCGCAGGCGATCCATGCGTATAAACTGTCAAGTTTTCTTCTGGTGTGGCACCAACCGGAACCTGATCATGCGGTAAGTTAGGTAACTGAACCAGTAAATTAAACTGAGCGGTTTCCAGTTCAGTTAACTGCTCGCCCATGTTTTTAATATTCTCTTTATGAGAGGCACTTTGAGCCTTAATCGCCTCGGCTTCTTCTTTCCTGCCCGTACGCATCAAATCGCCAATTTGCTTGGCTGCTGCATTTGCCTCCGCCGAAATTGCATCTAAAGAAGTTTGAGTGGAACGACGCTCTTCATCAATTTTAATGATTTGATCTACCAACTCTGGTTGTTTAAAGTTACGTACACTTAAACGTTCTAAAACTTTCTCTCTATTTTCGCGGATATAGTTAACTTGCAGCATTATTTAATTTTTTCACAAAGATAGAAAGAGTTTTCAGTTTTCAGTTTGTAGTTTTCAATCTTGATACTTGATACTTGATACTTGACTATGAGCGGCAAACTTTTCCTCGTACCCACACCGATCGGGAATTTAGAAGACATGACCTTTAGGGCCATTCGGATTTTAAAAGAATGTGATTTGATTCTGGCGGAAGATACCCGAACCAGTGCGCCCATGCTGAAGCACTTCGGGATTGATAAACGCGTTTTTTCCCATCACCAGCACAATGAACATAAGGCCACTTCGGAGATTATTAAATTCTTACATGAAGGGCAAAAAATTGCTTTAATATCTGATGCCGGAACCCCTGCAATATCTGATCCCGGTTTTTTCTTAGTAAGAGAGGCAATTAAAAATGATATCGCCGTAGAATGTTTACCTGGCGCAACCGCTTTTGTACCTGCGCTGGTGAACTCTGGCTTACCAGCCGATGCTTTTACTTTTGAAGGTTTTCTTCCGGTAAAAAAAGGCCGCCAAACAAAGTTTAAAAAACTGGCCGAAGAAGAACGAACCATCATCCTATATGAGAGTCCGCACCGTTTATTAAAAACGCTCGAAGAATTTGCACAATATTTAGGCGAAGACAGGCAAGCATCGGTAAGCAGGGAGTTAACCAAGATGTTCGAAGAAACTGTTCGCGGAACATTGGTGGAAATAAAATCACACTTTGAAAACAATACCTTAAAGGGAGAATTTGTAATTTGCATAGCGGGAAAACCGGCAACAAAGAGTAAAAACAAATACAGTGATGAAGATTAACATTTAAATTAACAACAATCAATTTTAAAAGCATTATGATTAGCATAGATAGATTTCTTAGTGATGAACAAGATCCAAAAGCAGTAGAAAAGGTAATTGGTAAATTAAATGACCTTTTAACCACTGGAGAAGAAATTCTTTACCTGGCGGTACAGAAAAAACCTGCAGTAAACTTACTTCCGGATAGTATTGCTGTAACCAATAAACGTATTTTTTATTGCGAGCCCGGTAATTTAGGCTTAACCATGAATTTTAAAGATATTTCCTTAAAGAACATTAAAGAGGTTTCATTTAAAGAGGAGTTGTTTGGTTCTAAATTTATTTGCGTTCCACAAACCGGGGAAAATATCGTTACTGAGTTCATTCCAAAAACACAAGCCAGGAAACTCTATCAGGCTGCAAATGAACAACTAGAAACGCATAAAGCATTATTAAAAGAAAAGCAAGATGAAGAAAATAAAGCTGCCGCAGCAGCAAGTTATGTTGCACCGCAATCTTTTGCCGAAATGGAGCCTGTAGAAACTCCTGAAATTAAGGAACCAGAACCTATTCAGATTGCCGAAGTAATAGAAGAACCAGAAGATGAAACCACTTTAAAATTGCGCAAACTAAAAACTTTGTATGATAAACACCTGATTACACAGGAAGAGTACGAAGCTAAAAAAGCAAATATTTTAGATAGCTTATAAACTAAGTCTCCACGCTGTGATCTTGATCTTGTCGAACGTATTTACCACATAAAGGCATTCAACAAGCTCAGGATCACATTATGCCGAACCTGGCCATACTATGAACAATAAACAAACTTACCTGCTCGCCTTAGCGAGTGCGTTTCTACTTTGGCTGGCCTGGCCGCCCATCCCTTTCACTACCCCATTATTACTTGTTGCCCTGGTTCCGCTATTTATAGCATTAGAGAAGATTTCTAACAGCGACCTTAAGAAGCAAGGCAAACGGATTTTCCTAACCGCTGGTTTAACTTTTCTAATCTGGAATTCGGCATCTATCTATTGGGTATATAATGCCATTAGCGCTTACAATGGCCCAATCGTAGCCATCCCGGTTTCCCTTATTCCATTTGGCTTAGGTGCTTTATTAATGACTTTTGCCTTTTGGTTATATTATCGCCTGGGAAAATATGTAAACAAAAAGATGGCCTATCTCGGACTCCTCTCTTTCTACATTGCATTGGAATACCTGCAACAAACCTGGGACCTGGCTTTCCCCTGGATGACGCTTGGAAATGGATTAGCAGGAATGCACCAGTTGGCGCAATGGTATGACTATACCGGAATCTACGGCGGTTCACTTTGGATCTTAGTCAGTAACATTCTTGCTTTCGAAGCGTATAAAAAATACAAATCGCAAACAGGATATTTAAAATTTAGAACAGCAGGCACCTGGGCTTTAGTCGTGATCATTCCGATTATAATTTCATTAACAAAATATTTTACTGCAACTCAAAAAGGAACGCCAAGTAATGTAGTGGTGGTACAACCTAATATCAATCCTTATTTAAAGTTAACAGAGATTACGCCAGCTCAGCAAATTAATATCCTGACTCATTTATCAGATTCTATTGCGCAACCCAACACAGAATATATTATTTGGCCCGAAACAGCAATTCCAAACTATGCTGATGAAGCACAAATTCGCAATAGTCCGGATTTCATTACCCTTCAAAATTTCTTAAGCAAATACAAAAACGGCACCTTAATTACCGGGATAGAAAGTGTAAAGATGTATGCAGACAAAAAAACCATCACCAGCAAGTATAATGAACAACAGGGCTTTTACTATGATAATTTTAATTCTGCCATGCAGGTAGAAAACTCGCCGAATGTTCAGTTTTACCATAAATCGAAATTGGTACCGGGTGTAGAAAAAATGCCTTTTCCTAAAGTGTTTTCCTTTCTGGATGGTGTTTTTGCGCAATTAGGCGGAACTGTTGGTGGCTGGGGCTGGCAAGATAAGCCCAGTGTACTTTATGCACAAAGCGGAATTGGCGTAGCGCCAGTAGTATGTTACGAAAGTTTGTGGGGAGATTGGGTTGGCCAGCAGGTTAAAGAGGGTGCGCAATTTATTGCCATTATCACCAACGATGGCTGGTGGGGCAACACATCTGGCAAGGATCAACATCAGATGTATGCCAAACTGAGGGCAATAGAAACCCGCAGGGATATTGCAAGATCGGCCAATACAGGTATTTCTTGTTTCATTAATCAACGTGGAGATGTAACGCAAAGCACCAAATGGTGGACCCGAACAGCGCTTAAAGGTGATATAAATCTCAATGATGAAATTACATTTTATGTGAAAAGTGGCGACATTATCGCAAAGCTGTTGAGCTTATCAGCCATTTTAATGGCTTTGATTATACCCTACAAAAAGTGGATCAATAAACGCAAACCGAATGCAACAAATTAAAAACCTTCGCTGGTCTGTATTGATTTTCTTGCTCACACTTAACTTTGGTTGTGATCAGATCTCGAAAAACATTGTTCGCAGTAAAATCAGCGATTATGAGCACATCAGCATTATTAAAGATAGATTCACACTTACTAAAGTAGAAAACAGCGGTGCCTTTCTAAGCCTCGGTGATCAAATGCCTTATATTTTCAGGCTGCTGATCTTAAATGCGCTACCGGCACTATTTCTAGGCTATGGCTTATATTATCTTTTCAGCAAACCCGACCTCGCCTTAAGTATGCAAATTGCACTGTGCTTTTTAATTGGTGGAGGTGTTGGCAATTTATATGATAGAATTCTGCATGGTTCGGTAACCGACTTTATGCATATGGACTTGTATATTTTTCAGACCGGTGTATTTAACTTTGCCGATATTTCTATCATGATTGGCATTGGAATGCTGTTTATTCAGTCGTTCTATAATAAAGCACGCTCCTCAGAACATAAAATTGAAGAATCGGCATAAAACTGAACAATAAAATGATCTAATTATCATATGGATTTTAGTCGTTGTAAAAAACATTAAATTATCTTTATTGTAAATTAAACAAAAATTCAAACCATGAAAAGAAATGCAACAGCCGTTTGGCAAGGTTCTATCAAAGAAGGTGCTGGCAACATTACCACACAAAGTACAACTTTAAACAATACGCAATATTCATTTAATTCCAGATTTGCTGAAGGTGTTGGTACAAATCCAGAAGAATTAATTGCTGCAGCGCACGCAGGTTGTTTTACGATGAAACTATCTGCAAATCTTACAGAAGCGGGTTTTACAGCCGATAAGCTAGAAACAAAATGTGAGATCAATTTAGATCCTTCAAAAGGAGAAATTGTAGAATCACATTTAACCTTAACCGCAACAGTACCCGGTTTATCTCAGGAGAAATTCGATGAATTGGTAGCTGATGCAGAAAAAAACTGCCCGATTTCTAAATTGCTTAATACGTCCATTACAGTAAGCGCAACATTAGCCTAAACATAAAGATCATGCATATTAAGTAAACCTTAATATGCATGATCTTCTAACTTCCTTCCCCTATATTACCATTAATCCATCGGCAACATCCCGAATTAAATCAGGTATTTACCTACAATAGGCATTCTTCTTCCCATACCAAAAGCTTTTGGAGAAACCCTTAAAATTGGTGGCGTTTGATAGCGTTTAAACTCGGCAATATTTACCAGTTTTAATACCCGTTGCACCAAAGCTTCATCAAAACCTTTAGCGATGATAGATTTTGAACCTTGCTTTTCTTCAATATGGTGATAGAGAATTTTATCTAAAACCTCGTAATCCGGCAACGAATCAGAATCTTTTTGATCTGGTCTGAGTTCTGCAGATGGAGGTTTAACAATGGTATTAACCGGGATTAACTCGCGATCCTTATTAATGTATTTTGCCAGTTCAAAAACCTGCGTTTTGTAAACATCGCCAATTACGCCAATGGCACCACACATATCTCCATATAATGTACCATAACCTACGGCACATTCGCTTTTATTGGAAGTATTAAGTAGAATATAGCCGAATTTGTTACTCATAGCCATCACAATGGTACCCCGTGTTCTGGCTTGAATATTTTCTTCTGTTAAATTGAACGGCAAGCCCTTAAATGCAGGAGCCAGCACCGCATCAAATGCCTGCGCTACTTCTTTAATTGGAATAATTTCTTGCATACAGCCAAAGTTATTCACCAAATCTATGGCATCCTGTACAGAGTGATCAGAAGAAAATTTTGAAGGCATTAATACCGCCATCACATTTTCTGCTCCTAAAGCGCTACAGGCTAAAGCACAAACCACAGCAGAATCAATCCCGCCAGATAAGCCCAAAACTGCTTTACTAAATCCAGATTTTCTAAAATAATCCTTAATTCCCAAAACCAACGCATCATGAATTTGCTCAATATCGGTTAAACGCTCAGATTTGGGATATTTATTGCGAACATTTTCAATTTCAGATAAATCAAAAACCTGAAGATCTTCTTCAAAATATTTCATCTCCGCTTTCATCTCGCCATCGGCATCAAAAACCAAAGAACCACCATCAAAGATAATTTCAGTTTGTGCACCTACCTGATTAACATAGAAAACCGGTAAATGGTATTTTTTAGCATTGTCTGATAACACTTTAATCCGTGCATCATCATGGGTATAAGAAAATGGCGATGCTGCAATATTAATCATCACATCTGGCTCCTCCTTAATCAACTCATCCATCGGATTAGAGACATATAATGGATTATCATTGATGTTCCAGAGATCTTCACAAATGGTTAAAGCAATTTTCTTTCCCTTAAATTCGATGCAACCGAACTCAGTTGCCGGTTCAAAATAGCGGTATTCATCAAAAACATCATAAGTCGGAAGTAAAGCTTTTTTAGCAATCGCTTTCACGTTTCCGTTTTCTATAAAATACGCAGCATTATACAAATCTTTACCTTGAAGGATATCATTCTTGATGGGCAAACCAACGATACAAGCAATCTCCCGGCAATGTCGGGCAATCTCCTGGGCTGCTTCTTCACACAAAGAAATAAACTCATCAAATTCCAGAAAATCCCTCGGTGGGTAACCGCAAATGGCAAGCTCAGCGAATACCACTAAATCAGCACCTTTATCTCTGGCCAGTTCAATGTGATCGATTATTTTTTTGGTATTTGCTTCAAAATTTCCAATGTGATAATTAAGTTGTGCTAATGCTATTTTCATATTTACAGAACAATTT
Organism: Pedobacter petrophilus; assembly: GCF_009674725.1. Classification (GTDB taxonomy): domain Bacteria; phylum Bacteroidota; class Bacteroidia; order Sphingobacteriales; family Sphingobacteriaceae; genus Pedobacter; species Pedobacter petrophilus. The sequence goes on from NZ_WKKH01000003.1 coordinate 197,616, forward strand.
TTTTAAAAGAATACGCCGAAATTAAGCGCGATATAATGATTTCTCACATCCCTGTTTTTCTCCGTAGTGATATTCGTAAAACCATTATTGAATGTTAATCCGGCTACGATACTGGTATTCCCCGAAATATCAAATTCACCGCCGCCTCCAATCAATAGCCCGGCACGGTAAAATTTAGTGTTATCACCAATCTTTACGTCGTTTAGTTTCACAGTACTGCTCACCGCATCTTGTTTAGCACTTAATAAAATGGCGTTCGACAAACCAAACTGGCCATAGAAACGTCTGCCATTATCCTTTTCGGTTTTAAGTTTAACGGTTAACGGCAGTTCCAGATATTGAACTTTATATTTTAAATCGTAAGCAACCGGGATGCTTTTATTGGCACCTGGATCCAGACTTTTAATATATGTAGGGTCTACTTCCGTACTTTTCCCGTTCATAGTAGTAATTGTTAAACCTGTCGAAAAACTATAATTAGGTGCAAAGTTAAAATCTCCTATTAATCCATAAGAGAACCCCAAAGCTACACCGTCGGTTTTACCTTGTTCAGGTTTTACCCATCCAATAGTTGGCGAGGCAGTTAAACCTAACCTGAAACCATAATTTGTTAATGTTGGAATTTGGGAAAAAGCACTGAGACTTAGAAATGATAAAATTAAAATAGTCGATATTTTTTTCATACTGATGTGTTTATATTTGTTGAACATGATTTATAACGTAAAACACAGACAAATTTATCTAATTTTTCTCTTTGCCCTTGCATTTATTTCTTGCAAGCGCGATAACCGGCCTGATGTGAGCAATATAAATTTAGATATTCAAATCGATAGATTCGATAAAGCACTTTACGTGGCCAAGGCGAAAAATGTTGGCGAAGTTGATCAGATGCTGGCAAAAAAGTATGGTGTGTTTTATGATGATTATATCCATAGAATGATCGGTTCGCCGGAATATAATAATGATGAAGTTTTGAACACATTATATAAAGATCAGGCTTATACCGACCTTACTAAAGAGGTAGACAGCATTTTCCCTGATCTGAATGCCCAGGAACAAGGGTTAACGGAAACATTTAAATACATCAAATACTATTATCCAGAGGCAAAAATTCCAAAATTCGTTTCGTTTGTATCAGGCTTTGCTTATCAAATGCCAGTTGGCGATAATTATTTAGGGATCGGTTTAGATATGTTTTTAGGCAAAGACAGTAAATTTTATAAGGCGATTGTTCAAAGTGTGCCTTTATATCTATCCCGAAGATTTACCCCTGAATATATTGTGCCAAGGGTGGCAGAAACCTATGCGCATGAAGAACTTTTCCCGGAACCCGATGAAAACCGGACGCTGCTTTCAAAAATGATTTTCCAGGGAAAAATTCTTTATTTCCTTGATCAGGTTTTGCCAGAAAACATCACTGATTCTACTAAAATTGGCTACAGTAAAGAACAACTCGAATGGGCCCAACGTTTTGAAGCTGACATCTGGGCATACTTCCTGGAAAATAATTTTCTTTATGAAACTGACTATCAAAAGATCCAGGTATTTCTATCTGAAGGACCTTTTACCCCGGGTTTGGGTGAAAATAGGGACTCGGCACCAAAGTTAGGTACATGGACGGGCTGGCAGATTGTGAGAAAATACATGGATGAAAATCCAAAAATAACGCTCCAACAACTCATGGCAGAAAATGATGCGCAAAAAATTCTGAGCCAATCGAAGTATAAACCAAAACAAAAATAATGTTAGCTTTATAAAGATTACATGTAGTACTGGCAGACAATTTGTAACACGTCTTGTCAATTATTAATACCGGAAATCTATATATGAAAGTTGGCATCGTTTTATCAGGCGGAGGAATACGGGGAATAGCACATTTAGGTGTTTTAAAAGCCTTTAGTAATTTAGGCATTACTTTTAGCCACATTAGCGGAACAAGTGCGGGCGCAATTGCCGGTGCTTTCTTTGCCGCCGGAATTGATCCGGAAGAAGGATTAAATATTTTTTTAAAAACGAAATTATGGCGATTTGTTCGTCCTGCTGTTGGGTCATTAGGCTTGATTAATATTGAAAACACCTCCTTAATTCTAAAGGAATATTTCCCCGAAAATACCATTGAAACACTTAAAATTCCTCTTACCATTGCTGCCGTAAATTTTAGCGAAGGGCGGTTGGTTTATTTTACTAAAGGACCATTAATAAGAGCTATACAAGCATCAAGCTGTATTCCAGGTATTTTTAAGCCCATTATGATAGATGGCCAAATGTATGTTGATGGTGGAATTTTAAATAACTTTCCGATAGAACCCTTAATGGAAGATTGTGACTTTATTATTGGTTCTTCCTGTAATCACCTTAAACCGGTAGATAAAATTACTGGAATTACTAATTTAATGGGCCGCGCAGGAATCATGTCCATCAACCATGATATGGAAAGGAAAGCGAAGTTTTGCAACGTACTCATTGAGCCAAAAGGTTTAGGTGCCATCAGCACATTTGATATGAAACGCGCTGAAGATATTTACTGGCTGGCACATGAAGAGGCTTTGATTACCATTAAAAACAGCCCGACCATTTCTCAACTAATTACGAAATAATATTCAATTTCATTCATATAGCACTATAACACTGACTAACAAGCAATTGAAGGGCATTTTTCATCTAACGCATGTAATAGCTTTGATCTGCTACGCCAGCTTAACTAAACGTTCACCTACTAAAACCGGAATGGCTTCGCAAATATTTAATTGCAGACAAAAAACCACGTCTTCCTCTATATTTAATTGTGCCAGGCGGTGGCTATGTGATGATTTATGTAAATATTTTCTTAAGTCATCTTTTGCAAGCAGGTATAAATCTTCAGCAGCTACACTGGAATCATCAAAATGCTCGAACTTCTGACGAAGCTGATTAACCACGGCACCTGCAAACAAAGTATCTTCTAAATTGAACTGATCTTTCCAACCAGCACATAACAACAACACATTTTTATTCTGATTTTTTAAATAGGCGCAAAGTGAATCAAGATTCAAAAATGAGCCGATAACCACCTGGTGTGCTCTTTTTTGAGCAAGATGTAATGCTTTCGTTCCGTTAGTAGTCGTTAAAACAACTGTTTTACCACCAACTTTCTCTTTGGTATAAGAAAACGGAGAATTTCCGAAATCATAACCGGCCACTACCTCTCCGTTTCGTTCTGCGGCAAGTAAATAACCTTTGTCTGCATAATTTAAACAGTCTTCAACATTTGCTACCGGAATAATTGCTTCGGCGCCATTTTCAATACCGTAAGTAATCGATGTTGTTGCCCTTAAAATGTCAATCACCACTACGATACTTTCTTCAATATCGTATAAATCAATCAATGCAGGGGTTAAACAAACTTCTATTTTTTTAGACACTATAAAAAAGATAAAAGGCGTAAGGCTAAAGGTAAAAGGTTTGGATTTTACCCCTTAGCCTCATACCTTAAGCCCTAAACCTTATTTATAAAAAGGAAACTTAACTACTTTCGCTTTAATTGGCGTATTGCGGATATTGATAAAAATTTCTGTTCCTTCTTTCGAGAAATCTTTAGTTACATAACCCATACCAATTGCTTTTTGCAGTGATGGTGCCTGTGTTCCTGAAGTTACTTTACCTATAATATTCCCTTCTGCATCTGCAATTTCGTAATCATGACGGGGAATACCGCGATCAATCATTTCGAACCCAACTAATTTCTTTTGAATCCCCGCTTCCTTCTGAGCTTGTAAAGCTTCAGAATTTGTAAATGGTTTAGAGAATTTCGTAATCCAGCCTAAACCCGCTTCAATTGGAGAAGTGGTATCATCAATATCATTTCCATATAAACAGAAACCCATCTCTAAACGTAAGGTATCGCGTGCACCCAAACCAATTGGTTTAATGTTCTGGGCTTTGCCAGCTTCAAAAATGGCATTCCAAATTTGATCAGCATGTTCATTTTCAAAATAAATTTCAAAGCCACCCGCACCTGTGTAGCCAGTTGCTGAGATTACTACGTTATCTACGCCAGCAAATATTCCTTTAACAAAAGTATAATACTCCATAGAGGCTAAATCCACATCGGTTAAAGTTTGCAAAGCATCTGCAGCTTTTGGACCCTGGATGGCTAATAAAGATGTTTTATCAGAAATATTGTGCATTTCTACATCTTTGGTATTAAACTGCTGAATCCAGTTCCAGTCTTTCTCAATATTAGATGCATTCACCACTAACATATAGGTCTGCTCATCAATGCGATAAACCAAAAGATCATCTACAATTCCACCATCATTATTCGGCAGACAAGAATACTGAACTTTGCCATTGTACAACTTAGACGCATCATTACTGGTAACCCGTTGAATTAAATCCAACGCATTTTCACCTTTCAGAATAAACTCGCCCATGTGGCTGACATCAAAAACACCTACTCCGTTACGAACAGTTGCATGTTCTGCATTGATACCTTCGTAAGTAACAGGCATATTATAACCTGCAAATGGAACCATTTTAGCGCCTAAAGCGATGTGTTTTTCTGTTAATGCCGTATTGTTCATACCTAATCTTTATTTGCCGCAAAAGTACTAAGAAAACAGCAATGTTTATGGCCTAATTTTACCGGATTTAGCTTGACGGATCAAACTTTGCAAGTTTCAAACCTGTGAGGTTTAGATACAGTAATTCAAATCTTAATATTACCAGGATAGTTTAAGATCAATTTGTTATTTTTACTTTATAAATGGAGCTGATTTTTAATTAGTTCCATAGAAAGATAACCAAATGACAACAAAAATTATCGCAACAACTCCTGAATCGGAAATTGTAACCTCCAGAATTTTTAATGCGCCAATTGAAACCGCATTTTCCGCATGGAGCAGGCCTGAACATTTAAGGAACTGGTGGGGACCTGCAGGTTTTACCAATACCTTTAATGAGTTCGATTTTAGCGTTGGCGGTAAATGGAAATTTATGATGCATGGACCTGATCAAGGGAATTACCCCAATGAATGTGAGTTTATTAAAATCGAAGAACCAACACTGATTGCCTGGAAGCGATATTCAAAACCACTATTCCAGGTAGTGGTAAAATTTGAGAACATTACTAAAGATCAAACTAAAATTGTATTTAAAATGCTGTTTGATACTGAAAATGAATGCAATAAGCTAAGGCCCTTCGTTACAGATAAAAATGAAGAAAACTTCGACAAATTAGAAGTTGAATTAAAACAAATGCTTTCTTAAATTATAATTATGAGCATTAACGGAGAACTATCAGCTGAAAGAACGGAAGAATTGATTAATCTTTTAAAAAGCCGTTTTGATAAGAACATGAAACGACATCAGGCGCTAAAATGGCCGGATGTAGAAACCAGATTAAGAGCGAATCAACATAAATTATGGTCGCTCAATGAAATGGAAGAAACTGGTGGTGAGCCAGATGTAGTTTCCTTAAACAAAGAAACTGGCGAATATCAGTTTATCGATTGCTCGGCAGAGAGTCCGAAAGGCCGAAGAAGTTTATGTTACGATCGTGAGGCACTGGATGCCAGAAAGGATAATAAACCAGTAAATAGTGTGATCGATCTGGCTGCGGAAATAGGAATCGAACTCTTAACGGAGGAACAGTACCGGGATTTACAACAACTGGGTAAGTTTGATGAGAAAACATCCAGCTGGATCAAAACACCTGATAACATCAAGGCGCTTGGCGGTGCACTTTTTGCTGATTTTCGCTACGATACTGTTTTCGTATATCATAATGGTGCACAATCTTATTATGCAGCCAGGGCTTTCCGCGGATTGCTAAATATCTAGATCAGTATTTCTTTTTGACAGGTAAATTTGATTCTAAGCACTAATCAATTGCTCGTAAATTTTAAGCATTTTGGAAGAAATTAAATAAATGCCATGATCGGTTTCGACAGTTTTACGGGCATTCTCCCCAATCTCCATCCAACGTTTTGGGTTGATAATACATTGTAGAATAGAACGGTAAAATTCATCAGCAGAATCTGCGATGAGGATATCATAACCATGCTTGCAATTAATACCTTCGGCCGCCGTGGTGGTAGCGATGATACATTTTTTCATGGCCATGCCCTCAATAATTTTTACCCGCATACCGGTGCCTGAAATCAGCGGAACGATCATAATCGCTTTAGAATTCATGAAATCTACCGCATCGAAAACTTCACCCTCTACAATCAGGTTATCAGAATCATATTCAAAGAAATGTTTCTGCATATTCTTGCCCGCAATGTAAAAACGAAGATCTTTATTCAGCTTTTCAATATCCGGCCAGATATCATCCAAAAACCATTCTAAGCCTTCCCGATTTGGCCTCCAATCCATAGCGCCCAAATGAAACAGGGTAGGAAAACTAGTCTTTGTTTTATCAACCTGATATCTTTCTAAATCTATAGCTACCGGAAAAACCGTCATCGGTACTTCACAGCCAAACCGGAGAATGCTTTGCCTGTCGGGCTCACTAATCGCAAAAATTTGATGAAAACGATTGATCTGTTCAGTTTCATAGGCCTTTAAACGTTGTGCCAGGAACGCCAGATATTTCCTTCGAAGCAAAAAACTTTCAGAATGAGAAAGCCTTTCCCACATGGTAAACTCAATATTATGCGCCCGGTAGATCAGCTTGGCATTGCTATTCGCCTTAACAACATCCAGATAAGGAACTACAAAAAGTCCTTCAAACTGGATGATATCAAAAACATTTTCCCTAAGGATATTTTCCAACTGACTGGCAGCCTCATCACTGTAAAATCTCGAAATATTATAAGACTGGTTAGTGAAGATATTGAAAAATGCAGACCAGACATTCACATCGGTGTCTAAATCAACACTGTGATATTTTATCTTTTCGAACACAGGATCAGAAATCTCCTCTATATCTATCTTTCCCTTGGAGGGATTTAAACTAAATAAAGTAATATCTGCACCAAGTTGAAGCAAACCCTTCATGGTATTATAAACCACAATGGGATAACCACTATTTGGCGGAAAGGGAACCCGCTTAGTTATTAATAGAATCTTCACAATGCTGTGAAAATACTAAATTTTAAACGGTTTTTGAAAACAAATCCAACTGTGGATCGCGAACATTAAATGTTTTTCTATGAAAAGGAGAAAGACCTATTTCCATCACCGCTCTCCGGTGGGCAATTGTAGGATAGCCCTTATTCTGTTGCCAGTTATAATGAGGATAGTCGATATGTAAATTAGCCATAAATTCATCGCGATGGGTTTTAGCAAGAATCGAAGCTGCAGCAATATTCAGGTATTTGCCATCACCTTTTATAATACAACAATGCGGAATTTGTGGATAGGCTTTAAATCGGTTTCCATCGATCACAAGATATTGGGGTTGAGTGTGCAACTTCTCTATGGCACGATGCATCGCTAAAAAAGATGCATTTAAAATATTAATCTGATCAATTTCTTCATGATCGCAGGAAGCAACGGCCCAGGCTAAAGCTTCCTTTTCAATAATCGGGCGTAATAAATCGCGTTGGCCGTGATTCAATTGCTTGGAATCATTTAATCCCTCCAGATAAAAACCTCTTGGTAGAATTACCGCTGCTGCAAATACCGGCCCGGCTAAGCAACCTCTCCCCGCTTCATCACAACCTGCCTCTAAAAATTCTTCCTGATAACAATTTAACAACATGATGCAAATTTAAATTATTAATGCTTAAATATTGTCAAACGAAATTAGATTCGAAAAATTTTAGCTTTTACAGATTAAACGCTAATGTTCTGTCCTTTCACATCAAATGCATCGCGAAGGCCAATTGCCAAAACGTTAAAAGCATAAACCGTAAGCATGATGGCTAATCCTGGCAAAATTGCTAGGTATGCAGCATCCATAATGATATAACCATAATGCTCCTTAATCATACTCCCCCAGCTTGGCATTGGCGGTTGGGCTCCGAAACCTAAAAAACTTAAACCGGTTTCTAACAGAATTGCTGATGCAAAATTTGATGAAGCCACCACTAAAATCGGCCCGGCAATATTTGGCAAAATATGTTTAACAATCGTTCTTGTTGTACTAAAACCCAGCGCCCTCGCAGCTTCAACAAATTCTACTTCTTTCAGGGCCATTACCTGCCCACGCACCAGTCTGGCAACATCGACCCAGGTTGACAAACCTACCGCAATAAAAATTTGCCAAAAGCCTTTACCCAGGGCGAAGGAAATGGCAATCACCAGTAGCAAAGAAGGTAAAGACCAGACCACGTTCATAAACCAGCTGATTGAAGCATCAATTCTTCCTCCGAAATAACCTGCAATGGCACCTAAGCTTACGCCGATAAAAAGGGAGATTAACACTGCCATTAATCCTACTGATAAAGAAACGCGAATACCTAAAATTAAACGGCTCAACAAATCACGTCCGTATATATCTGTTCCAAGTAAATAGGTTTGCTCATAAGTATTGTATTTTTCAAAACGCTGTTCAGGTGTTTCTGATTTTTTTAGCAAAGCGCAATCAGGGCAAAGCGCTTTAAGACTATAAATTGATTCTTTACTGGTTTCTTCTTTCCCGATATATTCATGAACCAGAACCTGATTGCCATTGATTTTGTAAGATGTAATGGGGATACTTTTGAATCTTGGCTTTTGTCCATAAAGCATTCTTTCTAAAAAACTCACCTTTTCTACATTCGGGTATCTTTGAACAATCACAAATTTAAACCTCGATCCCATTGGTTCCTTACTAATCTGAACCATTTGGGTATTGGCATCTGGAGAATCAACCGGAACAATAGTATATCCCAAAATTCCCATCGCCATTAACAGCAAAATGAAAATGAGACCAGCGAATGCCAATCTATTTCGCTTAAATTTTAACCAAACTTTTCTCGACGGGCTGTTATCCATTACCTAACCATTCTACCTTTCCAGTTGTATTTGCCGCTATTTCCGGCAATGCCGATATATACCATGTAAAGAATGTGTAAAACAGTTAAAACAGGGATTAATATGAGTAAGCTTCGTCGTTTTGCAAAGCCGGTAACGTCCCATAAAAATAAGCTTTCTAAAATCATTTTAACTAACAATTGATAAAATGTAACCATTAAAAACCCTGGGAAAAACAGGCCAGCAATAAAGTTAGCCAGGATACTGACATTAAAAACCCAAACAAAAACGCCTAAAACGATAATGGCTTTATTTTTATAGCGGGTACTTTTAGAAGCCCACCGTTTTCGTTGTTGTAAAAAAGACTGGAGATTTTCTTTGGCGTGCGTGTATACTATAGCAGCACCGTTTTTAAGAAACCCAATCTTGTCCGGATACTTTGCCGCAATTTTATGAAGTAATAACTCATCATCACCAGAGGCCAGATCATCAATTCCCTGAAAACCGCCAACCTCATAAAAAGTCTTTTTTTCGTACGCTAAATTTGCACCATTACAAGTTGAGGGTTGCCTATTGCCAATAGTAGATGCGCCCAGGCCAATTAAATAAAGAAACTCCAGCGACTGTAACCGTTCAAAAAAGCTCTTCTCTTCAAAATAAGCTACCGGAGAAGAAATCATTTTATAATCCCCCTTTTCATAATAATTTACAATAGTGGAAAGCCATTGGTTCCCCATTCTGCAATCAGCATCAGTAGTAATAATTAAATCCCCTGAACAAGTTCCTATTGCAGTCTGGATGGCCTTCTTTTTATAAGAATTAAGTGCCAGGTCTTCGTTCAACCTAATTAATTTTACCCCTTGATTTGCATAACTTAAAACAATTTCTGCTGTCCGATCTGTTGAATGGTCATCAATAAAAATAATTTCTGTCAAGTGTTTTGGATAGTTTTGAGCCACCAAATCTTCAATTGTTCTGGTGATATTTAACTCTTCATCGCGGGCAGCTACAATGATTGAAACTCTGGTTTCAGGTACACTTTTGCTTGGAGAAAAATTGATAAGTTTGTGCCAACCTCTTATAAAAGTGAACACAAGAAAACCATAAACGAGGGTTAGCGCAGCAGATAATAAACTAGTTAGACTTAGAAATTCCAAAAAAATTGAGTTTAAAAACGAAATATGTGCCTAATATAGCAGGAATAATAATATTTATCAGCCAGATGCTCGCTGTACAAGCAATTACGGCAACATGTTGATCGGTTATATGCTTAAATAATTCTACTGCCGTAATGCTTCTGATGCCCACATCGAATAGATCTAAAGATGGTAAAGCAGATTGAATGAAAAACAATAAGCAAGTCATCATTACGATATCAAGATAATTTAAACCAGGAATCAGCCATGCAAAAAGAATAAAGTATTGTGAGCTGAAAACCACATAGCGGGCCAGGCAAAAAAGTATAATTTTGAACAATTCAGCTTTTCTGTATCCACCTAAAATGCTATAAAATTTTTTATATCTCCTGGTAAACTTAAAGGATAACAAAATTCCATTCAGCCACTGGATATTAAAATAGAATACAATAAAAAATAAACAAAATACAGACGCTAAAATCACAAGCGCAGTAAAAACCAAATTATCTATAGGTATAAACTGGTAAACAAAAAAGCATGCTGCAATGGCACCAAACACATTGGTAAGTACCAGCTGTCCGATATTTCCAACGGTCATGGCTACAATCCCCACAATCCGTCTTTTTGGGGAGAGGAAAAATACCCGCCCACCATATTCGCCCAGACGATTAGGCGTAAAAATAGCAAGTGTTAAACCACAAAAAACCGATTCTATTGCACGATAGAAAGTAATGCGTTCGATATGGGTCATCAACCTTTTCCACTTGGCCGCTTCTAAAAACCAATTTACCAGCATGAGTACCAATACAGAACCAATCACCACAATAATCTCTATTTGAGGAATGTTGCTTAACAGTAATTTAAAATTACGCAGGTTTTCATTCGCCACCAGCTTATGGTAAATAAACCAAAAAGCAAATACTACAATGGCGGCTTTAATCAGTAAGGATAATGTTTTTTTATTCTTGTCTGTCAAGATTATCTTTTTAGTTTGCAAATATGCTTAATATTGCTGTAATGTTGAACGAAAAAAAGGAACGGGTAATTTTAGGTATAGACCCCGGCACGGCGGTGATGGGTTACGGCATTATCTTAGAAAAAGGAAGTAAAACGGAATTGATCAGCATGGGGGTAGTAAAAATGACTCACCTTGACGATCCATTTCTTAAACTTCAACGCATTTTTGAAAAAACAGTGGTACTTATAGATCAGTATAAACCAGATGTACTGGCGATAGAGGCCCCTTTTTATGGTAAAAACATTCAGGTACTTCTGAAACTTGGCCGGGCGCAGGGAACAGCCATTGCAGCAGCCCTTTCCAGGAACATTTCAGTAACAGAATACTCTCCACGTAAAATAAAACAATCAATTACAGGCAGCGGAAATGCATCCAAAGAACAGGTGGCTGCGATGTTGCAACGTTTGCTGAATTTTAAAGAAACCCCGGAGTTTTTAGATGCCACGGATGGACTGGCAGTTGCCGTTTGTCATTCATTTCAAAAAATTACTTCCGGAGGAAAATCTAAAACATATTCGGGTTGGGAATCTTTTGTAACCGATAACAAAACAAAAGTTAAAGGTTTGGCCGTTAAGGTTAAGAAATAATTGGTTAATCGTCATAGCGGAGCACAAAGAAATGCGATGAATTTGCCTGTGCTTCACCATGGCGACCTGATCAGTTAAGCAGGATTATTCCGGTTTATATTTTTCGTTGCCAATTCCAGCTTATTTTTTCTGATAAAATACCTGATTATCAGAAAAGTGCCAATGCCTGCAAGAATGATCAACCACAGATTGGATAGTATCAGGATAATCTCTTTAAAAATTGACCATCCGTTAACTATCCCCATCCATAAACGGTTTCCAAAATTCGGTTTATAGTCACTTACATCATCATTAGCGATTATCATCGTTTTAATGGTATTATCCTGATAAAAATTAAGGGTGATTGTGCTGTATTTTACTTTGCTATCAATTAACTGATTTTGGATTTTCTTATCCACATAATCATCTTTAATGATCATTGACGTTTCTACATTCGAACTTTTCTTGCTGGCCAGTTTATTAATTTTATCAACAGCTTCTACCCTATTTCCAGCCTTTAATTTGTTTGATAAATAGACAATACTTTGGTCATCCATTTTCAAAGATTGATTATCTACAAACACCGCCATTTTAGCAATGGTATTGGTAAAGTTATCCAGTTTTTCTGATGGCACTTTAGCTACCACATATCCCTCAGTCCGGTATGCCGTAATTTCTTTAAGAGAGTCTACAGATTGCTTTACTTTTTGCGTTTCCTGGATGACACTTTCGATTGCAAATTCGGCAATGGTACCACCCTGGGCTTTGATGGTCTCACTAAGTTTTTCTTTGGTATTCTGAACATCCTTTACGCGAAACCGCATATCGGCTGTTTTGATAATCTTTGTGGCAGCTATGCTATCCGGCGATTGTACATTTTCCAATGTTTCTGTTGAAGCAACATCGCCTTGTTTTTTTTCAGCATTCTGGCAGCCGAAGATGCTCAGCACTATGGCTATAGCAATAATATTTCTTTTCATGATTTTGTGGTTCTGTCTTTTAATCATTGTAATATTATCTTCCCTGGCCAGTGAAGTTGCGGTATTTTTATATTTAGATAACCGCGTTTCTCCTTTATACTTAAAAGTGATTTAGGTAACCCAATCAGAATATTTTATACTTCTAATTAGCTTAAGAGGCACATTTAAAAAATCTTAGAAACAAAAAAGCCGATTATGACGGTACATAATCGGCTTCATTATTTAGAAAGAAATATCTACGCGTCTAAAATTTTAAATACACCTTTAATGCAGATAAATGCACCGATAAACAAAATAATCCATGAAACTAAGGATAACATAGATGAATCGAAGGCAAAACGTAAATAAGTACCAACCATGCAAACCAGTACACCAAAAATTATTAATTTATAAATTCCAGCCTGGTTAGCTGTTTTCATACTTTCTGTATTGTGCTTTAATCCGTTGTTCTCCATAATGTTTATTTTTATGATGCTGCAAAAGTAATACTTATTGCTGAATAATTACAAATACTTAGTAACTTTTTAATCGTTCTAAACGCTGTTTTGCTTTATCCTTATCGTTTAGTTTTTCACCTTGATATAAGGGTTTTTCCCAATCGCCATACATAGGATTTGGCAACACGATATACTTACTTCCAAAAAGTGCCTGAATTCTATTCACCTGCGCTGTTGTATTCTTATTTTCACGATAGAAGACATTTGAGAAATCACTTAAGTTATCGCCACAAAACATCAAGATATTATGGGTTTCGGCAACCTTTTGTCTGCGTGGCTCTTTGTTAGAAGTACCCTTGGAAACAATTAGGTGTGCATCATCAGCAAATGGAAAACCAAAAGCCTGTAAATTCTTCAATGTTGCCGCGTAATCTTTTTCATCCCGGTTACTGATGTAAAAGGTTTCTATATTTTTAGAAGCCGCAAATTTTAGAAAAGCCAGCGCTCCGGGAATGGTATCTGCTTTCGCAAGGCCGGTCCATTCCGTCCAATCAGCAGGATTATAGCTTAAGCCTTTTTTGATTTCATGACCTTGAAATGCAGCATTATCCAAAACCGTTTCATCAATATCTACAACTACACAGTTCGGCTTTTTACTGGTATCTGCCCATAAAGATTCTTTTAATGATAAGCGGGCGAAGTTGTAAGCCTGAAAACATAAAGCCCTGTACTCGCCTGAGGTTTGCTGCCAAAGTACCGCATTGGTATAATCTCTAGCAGGCGATTGTGCGTTTGCAAAAAACGGAATTAATGCGAGTAATGTAAATATGTATTTTTTCATTTTTTCAATTGAAGAACAAAGGTATTAACTCCTTTTTAAGCGCAATGAATTTATTCTGATTTAAATGAATTCGTTCTCAGCCCATTATGTTTAAAGCATACATTACTTACATCATTGCATAAGCATTCGTTTTTAAGAATATATTTTACTGTTTTAAAAAGGAACCCCTATCCTCTTTCGACAAAATCAAGGCTTCCGCACCGGGATAGGCTTGTGTAAAAGTAGTAGGAATTTTATTTCTACCTCTTTCACTCCATTTAAACTCAACCGCCAGAAATTTTGATTTCGTTTTTTCTACATAGTCGATTTCCTGTTGCTGCGTAGTTCGCCAGAAAAAGCAGTCAGCTTCTATTTGGTTTTGGTGTAAAAACTTCATCCGCTCGGCGATCATATAATTTTCAAACAAGGCGCCAACATCATTTCTATTACTTAACGAATTAAAATTCCGGGTAATTGCATTTACGATCCCGGTATCATAAAAATAGATTTTTTTATTCTTCTTAATTTCATTACGCACATTACCAGAAAAAGCCGGAAGAGTAAAGACAACAAAAGACTTTTCTAACAAGCTCACGTACTTATCTACCGTTTTTTGATCTGCCTTAACCAATTGGGCCAATTCTGAAAAATTAACTTCACTTCCTATTTGTAAAGCTAATGCCTTTACAATTTTTTCGAATAATAAGGGTTTTTTAACATCTTCCAGTGCAAACAGGTCTTTATATAAATAGCTATCAGCAAGTAATTTTAAATGCTCCTCCGCATTTTGCGGATCATTAATAATTTCAGGGTAAGAACCAAAAATCAATCTTTGCTCCAGAGATCTTTCCTCAGCAAGGAAATCAGTATCATTTACCAGTTCAGCATATGAAAACGGCAGGAGCATCATTTCATATTTCCTACCTGTTAGCGGTTCATTAATTTTGCCAGATAATTCAAAAGCCGAAGATCCGGTGGCAATTACCTGCACGCCTTTAAAGCGATCTACTATAATTTTAATGAGCACCCCGACATCATTTATACGTTGCGCCTCATCTATAAAAAGAACTTCGTAAGTGCTTAACATTTGCGTAATCTTTGCTGCGTTTGGTTTCGCAAGCGTTTCTCTCACATCTGCATCATCGCCGTTGAGGTATAGTGTCTTCTTATTTACTTTAGCCAGTAACTGTTCTACAAAAGTAGTTTTACCGGTTTGGCGCGGACCAAAGATGATGAAAGCTTTCCCTTTAAATAACCTTGCAAGGGCATAATCTAACTGTTTTCTAACAATCATAAGAAATAAACTAGAAGACAAACATAATAATTCTGGATTACAATCCTAAAAAAAACATAATAATTTTGGATTACAATCCTAAAAAAACATAATAATTTTGGATTTGACAACTAAACATCTGAATAATTTGTTAGAATCCAGATTTATAGACATTAACATTTTATTGATTCATCTATTTTTATAGCTTTGGAAACACACAAATAAAATCAAAATATGAAAATCAAAAATTTACTAAGCCTCGGCATGGTCTTGCTGTGCTTTGCTGCCTGCAAAAAGGATGATGCAATCATTGAACCACCTATTGATAAGCCCGACCCATTAGCGCTATTGGGCGATTCTGCCTCCTACACTATTAATGGCAAGTTAATTACAGTTAATAAGGTAAATTCGTTTGGCGGTTTTAATTTACAACCGAATTCAAAAGTAGATTCAATTGTTAAGTATACACACTACATTTCTGGAGATAAGGACTCTATTATGTTTGGTCAGCGTTACGATATCCATGATGTAGATTATCATAATGATATTAGTGTTGTTTTCGCAAAGAAATTCAACAAAAAAAACATGAACAGTAATAATGGTATTTGGTCCAACACACCTAAAAATTATCTAGAAATGTTTTATACCGGTAATTATCCGTATGCTGTAGACCTTTACAAAGAGAACACACAAAATGGGATTGCAATTTTTGTTCGTAATGAAAAGCAATTTTTTAAAACTAGTGGCCAAGATTATTTTGGATCAGCAACTACTATTACAAAAGATGCTCAAAAAGATTCAAAATTTGAAGTTATTAAGTTGACTAAACTAAAAACTGGCAGCTATATGTTAGAAGCTAAATTTAGTGCGACCATCTTTGATGAAAATGAAAAACCTAAAAAGGTAGAAAATGGTTACTTAAGGTTAAAATTAAATATAATTTAAGCCTTATCAAAAACCCCCTTTTCAACTAAGAAATGGGGGTTTTATTATTTTTATAAAGACTCAAGACTTTCAACTCAAGACTCCAAACTAATCCTATCCGTTCAATGCTGCCGCACCACTTACAATCTCTGTTAACTCAGTTGTAATAGCCGCCTGACGAGCCTGGTTGTATGAAAGTTTTAAGGCTTTTAATAACTCACCTGCATTTTCAGTTGCTTTGTCCATTGATGTCATACGGGCGCCATGCTCAGATGCGTGAGAATCTAATACTGCTTTGTATAACTGAATTTTAATAGATTTTGGAATCAATTGTTCAACGATCTCTTCTTGAGAAGGCTCAAGAATATAATCAACGTTAGAAGCCTTTGTATTTACTTTGGGTGCCTCTTTGGCTTTTGGCAATGGTAATAGTTGTTCAGTAGTGATAAACTGTACTGCCGCATTTTTAAAACGATTATAAACTACCTCTACTTTATCAAAGTCGCCTTTAATAAAACCAGCCATAATAGCATCGGTAATTTTAGTTACGTTTTCGAAAGTTAAAGCAGCATACACTTCATTATTATTCCCTATCACGTTATAGTTACGTTTCTCGTAAAAATCCTGTGTTTTCTTACCAATAGAAATAATGCTCACATTACCGTTTTTCAGCTGTTCGCTATATTTCCCAGCAATTAAATTATTGGCCGCTTTAATTACGTTCATGTTAAAAGCACCAGCCAAACCACGGTTTGATGATACTGCAACAATCAGAACCTTATTGGGCTCACGTTCCTGAATAAAAGGTGATGAAGACCCCTCTAAACTTGCCGAAAGATTTTCTAAAATCTCTTTCAGTTTAGTTGCATAAGGACGTAAAGCGATAATTGCATTGGTGGCACGCTTCAACTTAGCAGCCGAAACCATTTTCATAGCTTTGGTAATCTGTTGCGTTGATTGTACCGATGCAATCCGGTTTCTTACTTCTTTTAAATTAGCCATTCTTTATAATAGTCTTCAGTCTAGAGTCTCAAGTCTAGAGTCGGCAAGCGACTACAGACTTAAGACTGTTGACTAAATTTAGTATTTACTTGAAATCTCTTTTGCAACTGTATCTAAAACGCCAGTAATGGTATCATCAAATTTACCAGCTTTTAAGGCCGCTAAAGTTTCCGGATGACGCATTTCTAATTGCGTTAAATATTCAGTTTCAAATTCTTTTACTTTATCAACCGGTACATTACGCATTAGGTTTTTAGTACCTGCATAAACGATAGCCACTTGTTTTTCTACCGTAAACGGCGTAAACTGTGCTTGCTTTAACATTTGTACGTTACGTGCACCTTTATCTAAAACTGATTTGGTTGCCGCATCTAAGTCAGAACCGAATTTAGAGAAAGCCTCTAATTCACGGTACTGAGCCTGGTCTAATTTTAACGTACCGGCAACTTTTTTCATTGATTTAATCTGAGCATTACCACCTACACGTGATACCGAAATACCTACGTTAATAGCCGGACGAATACCTGCGTTAAATAAGTTCGATTCTAAGAAAATCTGACCATCAGTAATTGAAATTACGTTAGTTGGAATATAAGCAGAAACATCACCAGCTTGTGTTTCGATAATTGGTAAAGCTGTTAATGAACCACCACCTTTAACGATATGTCTTATCGATTCTGGTAAATCATTCATTGCTTTAGCGATATCATCGTTAGCATTGATTTTTGCAGCTCTTTCTAACAAACGACTGTGTAAGTAGAAAACGTCACCTGGATATGCCTCACGGCCCGGTGGACGACGAAGTAGTAAAGATACTTCACGGTAAGCTACAGCTTGTTTAGATAAATCATCATAAACAATTAAAGCCGGTCTACCTGTATCACGGAAAAATTCACCAATTGCAGCACCGGCAAACGGAGCATAAAACTGCATTGGAGCAGGATCAGCAGCCGAAGCAGCAACTACAACTGTATATGGTAAAGCACCATTTTCCTCTAGTGTACGTACAATGTTTGCAACGGTAGAATTTTTCTGACCAATAGCAACATAGATACAGAACACCGGCTGGCCTGCTTCATAAAATTCTTTTTGGTTAATGATGGTATCAATACAAACAGCAGTTTTACCAATCTGGCGATCGCCAATAACCAACTCACGCTGACCACGGCCAATTGGAATCATCGCATCAATTGCTTTAATACCAGTTTGTAAGGGCTCATTTACCGGCTGACGATAAATTACACCTGGTGCTTTACGCTCTAAAGGCATTTCGTAAGTTTCACCTAAGATTGGACCTTTACCATCTAAAGGTTCTCCTAATGTGTTAACTACACGGCCAAGCATACCTTCACCAACTTTAATAGAGGCAATTTTTTTAGTACGTTTAATTGTATCACCTTCTTTGATTTCGTCAGAAGCACCTAAAAGTACCACACCAACGTTATCTTCTTCAAGGTTTAATACAATGCCTTGCAGGCCGTTTGCAAATTCAACCAACTCACCCGATTGAACTTTAGTTAAACCGTAAACACGGGCAATACCGTCGCCCACTTGCAACACGGTACCAACTTCTTCCAGTTCGGTTTCTGATTTGAAGCCCGCCAATTGCTGTCTGATAATTGCCGATACTTCGTCTGGTCTTACCTCTACCATAATCTATTTATATCTTTTTGTAAATGTTTAGTGCTCGGCGCATGGCGGTTGGCGTTCAATGCCACACGCTTAGCGCATCCTTTTATTGTAGACTTGGCAATAAGCAATTAATACTTTTACCTCGTGCATAATGTTTTTATTTTTCCGGTTTTGGCAGTTTGCCTAAAGCGCTTAACGCCTTGTGCAGATGCCTTGCGCTAATGCGCTAATTCTTTTTTCAGCTTACTTAAACTGTTGGCGATACTCGCATCAAATTGCTTATCGCCAACCTTTAATATAAAACCACCAATTAATTTATCATCAACTTTTTCGTTAAAAATAACTTCTTTAGCTCCAAGTTCTCTTTTTACTATTGCAACAATTTCCGCTTTTGCTTCTGCACCTAATGCCGTAGCACTGATAACATCTGCAGTAACAATGCCCTTAATTTGATTGTATTGTTTTACAAACTGCTTCGCCGTGGCAAATAGTATTGATGAACGGCCTTTTTTTACCACGATTGTAAAAAAGCTAAGGGTTAGTTTGCTTACTTTACCAGCAAAAATACCACTTAAAATACCTGTTTTTTTATCAAGAGGTACAATCGGGTTTTTAAGTATCGCTTCCAGTTCAGGGGTATCGTTTACTACTTTCTCAAACAAAATCATATCATTATAAGATTCAGCTAACACGTTATTTTCAACGGATAGATCTATTAATGATTTAGCGTACCTGCCTGCAACTTTAATTTCTGACATATATATTTGAGTTGAAAGTTAAAAGTTGAAAGTTGAAAAGACTTAGCAATCAACTTTATACCTTAAACTTTACACTTTAACTTAATTTAATTCAACGTCTTTTAACAAATTAGCCACTAATGCTTCTTGTTTCGCTTTGTCATCTAATTGATTACGCAAAACACGCTCAGCAATTTCTAAGGATAAGGTAGAAACCTGACCTTTAACTTCTGCTAAAGCTACTTTCTTTTGATTTTCGATTTCGATTTTAGCTTTTTCGATCAATTTAGCACCTTCCAGCTGAGCTTGTTTTTTAGCCTCATTTAAAATGCCATCTTTCAGCGTTTTAGCTTCCTTCAAAATTTCATCACGTTCTGCACGTGCCTGTTGCATTAAATCCTGATTCTGGGCAGTTAAACGAGTCATTTCCTGTTTAGCCAATTCAGCTTTATTCAACGCCTCATCAATGCTTTGCTCACGCTCGTGGATAGCCCCTAAAATAGGTTTCCATGCTAGCTTTCTAAGTAATATTAATAAGCAGATAAATGCAAGTGCCGTCCAAAAAACCAGTCCAATGCTTGGGGTTACTAATTCCATTTTATATATTTTTTTACTTAATTTCTTATTAAAACCGGGAAAGCAACCAATCGTTGAATTCCCGGTTTATAAATTCCAGTTTGCTATTAAACTTGTAAGCCTAATAAAGCAACTACTACACCGAATAAAGCAGCACCCTCAATAAGGGCAGCAGCGATAATCATTGCAGTTTGAATTTTTGATGCAGCCTCTGGCTGACGAGCAATACCTTCCATTGCTTTACCACCTACATGACCGATACCGATACCTGCACCAATTACTGCTAAACCGGCACCAATTGCCGCGATTGAACCTACCATAACTAATTTAATTATATAATTTGTAAAAAATAGTTTTCCGTTAATGATGCTCTTCTACCGCCATTCCGATAAATAGAGCAGATAATAATGTAAAAATAAAAGCTTGTAAAAATGCCACCAACAATTCCAACACATCCATAAATAAAACAAATGCCACTGAAACCGGCGCGATAGCCAAAGTTTTAAAAATAAAGATTAGTGAGATTAAACTCAATACAATAATGTGACCTGCAGTAATGTTTGCGAACAAACGAACCATCAAAGCGAATGGCTTGGAAACAATACCTATTAACTCTACAGGAATCATGATTGGATATAACCACCAAGGTACATCAGGCGTTAAAATGTGTTTCCAATAATATTTATTACCGTTTAAGTTTACCACCAACATGGTAGCTGTAGCCATTACAAATGTTAAAGCAATGTTACCTGTTACGTTTGCGCTACCAGGAAAAATTGGCACTAAACCCAATAGGTTATTAAATAAGATGAAGAAGAAGATCGTTAATAAATAAGGCATGAACTTCGCGTATTTATGACCAATGTTTGGTTTAGCGATATCATCCCTAACGAATATAATTACCGGCTCTAAGAAAGATTGTAAGCCTTTAGGCGCCTTACCAACTCTTTTTCTGTAACCCGCTGCAACTGCAGAGAAAACAATAACTATTAACGCAATAGCGATAAACATTGCCGCTACGTTTTTAGTAATGGAGAAATCGATCACCGTATCAGATGCAGTCTCATCTAGCTGTCCATCAGCACCAACAACCTTAATGTTCTTATTGAACATATCTTTAGTCATACTTTGCTTTAAACCAGTTACCAAACGATATTTATTGTATTTACCCTGGTAATCGTGTTCTCCGTTATGAAAATTTGCAGAAGAGAAAATTTCTAAACCTCCGGAAGTATATAAAATTACCGGAAGCGGAATAGAAGTATGTCCCCATAAATGCCAGACATGTGAATCAGCAATGTGTTCCATGATTACTTTCGTAGGCTCAAATTTCTCTTCGCCATGCGCTGTAGCACCAGGTTCTCCGGAAACTGCATGAGCAGATTCAGCCAGAACACTATCAGGCGACGCAATTGCGCTATCAACTTGAGCGAAAGCATCATTTCTGAAAGATAAAAACGCGATTAAAAGCGTAAAAACAAACATTACCTTCTTA
This sequence comes from Pedobacter petrophilus, assembly GCF_009674725.1. Lineage (GTDB taxonomy): Bacteria > Bacteroidota > Bacteroidia > Sphingobacteriales > Sphingobacteriaceae > Pedobacter > Pedobacter petrophilus. The sequence goes on from NZ_WKKH01000003.1 coordinate 219,095, forward strand.
ACTTTCATCACAAAAACTTGGTTACAATCCATTTATTGGCAGTTTTTTACTTTAAATTTTGGTGGCGCAAGTTACGTAACAAACAGTATATTTCAAAGGCAGTAAACAAGAAATACACAGAAAAAAAATTTAGTGCAAAAAGCAGCCCGTTTCCCTTTGCTTTTATACTGTAAACCAGCACAAAAGCCATACAAAAAATCATTTTCACCGCAATTGATCCCATTATCGCCATTATCCCCACTTCCGGATCTCTTTTTATTCCAATATCCACAAGCACATAGGCGATATAAGTGATGCCAGCCATGAAACCGAAAACTACCCAGAAATTTTTAACAAAAAGTTGTTTCTCAGGAAAAGCGACTGGCAAAACTGCGATAACCGCAATTAATATCCCTACGAAAATGAAATAGATGCTTGTAAATTTGGCTAGCGTCAATGGAATAAATTCTTTGCAAATAAAAACTTCGGCAAAGATAAGTTTTTTAAACAACTCACTGGTAGAGAATAACTAAATTATTAGAGAAACAACTGAATAGCTTGCAAAACGGATTAAAACTACAGACACTGAACTTACACTATAAAATTAACGCGTAGCCTGCCTGATGGCCTGGTAGAGCGCAATGCCCACGCCGGCAAGTGCGAATGCGGCGGTTATAATCTTGCTCTTACTGTTTCGGTGTTCATCTATTTTATAACCTATAAAAGTTAATAAGCCAATTGTTGCAATCATCTGGAAGCCTATTGCAGAATATTTTGCCGCCGCATTTATCTTTTTCCCCGGGTTTTCTTCTTTAGGATTTTCCATTTTTAATGCAATAATTAAATTAACTTTGAATATAAAATTTGATAGCTGAATAATGTAATTCTGCAAACATGTGTATATTGTATCATACTTTAGAGAATTATCATACTTGAAACCACGCATCATCAAAAGCTTACACTGCTTTTTCGCTCTTATCGGCTCATTATGTATTTATGGTTGTGTAGCCAATAAAGATACCAACATCGACCGCAAATTTCAAAACTTAACGGCGAGGTACAACTACATATACAATTCAAATGTGCTATTAACAGCGCATCGCGATAATTTGCTGCAAAGTTACATCGATAATTACGAAAAAATACTTCCTGTTTACCTTGATCCGGAGCCGCAGATCAATTTGGTTTTAACACCCGGCGCTCCCAATAAGGAGTTAGATGAGATCATTACAAAAGGTCAAACGATTATAAACGATAAAAGTTTTAGCAATTACATTGACGATGCCTATATGCTTTTGGGGAAAGCAAACTACTTAAAAGGCAATTATTTTATCGCCTCAGAATATTTCGATTATACAGCAAAAACTTATAGCAGTGACCTGAAAACTTTCATCATGGCCATGAACTGGAAAGCACGTAGCCAGATGGAGTTAAACAATATGGTATTTGCAGACAAAATTCTTGATACCATGCTGCGAGCGGAAGATCAATTGAAGAAAGATTTGGCTGAGCCGCTTGCAACAACGGCTCAAATGCGTATTTATCAGAATAGGAATAAAGAGGCTATTTTGTTGCTGGAAAATGCAGTACGCCTTGCTGGTGATAAACAATTACGCATTCGCTGGAGGTATATCCTGGCACAGCTTCAGGAAAAGGAAAAAGATTTCCAGAATGCTTTCATCAATTTCACTAAAGTAGAAAACAGCAATGCACCTTTTGAAATGTATTTTCATGCCAACCTGCAGCGCATAAAGCTGAAGGGATTGATTAACGGATATAAAGTTGATGAAGACAAAGCACTTCTTGCCTTGTTAAAAGACGATAAAAACTTTGATTACACTGACCAGATTTACTATCAGGTTGGCGAAATGTTTTCGACCGAAGGAAAGTTTGAAAAGGCAGAAGAAAACTACTTAAAATCGATACAGAAAAGCAGTAAAAATCAAACTCAAAAAGCATTGTCGTACCTGCGGGTGGCAGATTTAAACTTTAAAGAATTTAACAATTATATTAAAGCTAAACTTTATTACGACAGTACGGTAATGATCTTACCGAAGACTTTTCCAGACTATACAAGCATTGCTAAAAAAGCGGAAAACCTTACTTATCTGACAGATCGTTTTACCATAATTGCCAGGGAAGATACTGCTCAGGTTTTCGCAAAACTTCCATCAGCGGAACGTGAGGCTAAGGTAAAGCAATATTTAACCCCTAAAGTGGAGGTGACTCCTGTAACCTCCACTCCCAACCAGATGATAAATGATCCTGACTTCCCTAATCAGGCATTAAACCCGGGTGGCAATATTGCTGGAAACACCTTTTACTTTAATAATAATACTGCGATCAGCACTGGCTTTGCGGATTTTAAGAAACGATGGGGCAACAGACCGTTAGAAGACAACTGGCGGCAAAGTACCCGATCATCTGCCCAGGAGAACAACCAGGTAATGTCTGGTGGTAAAGTAGCGAATGAAATTGTACCTGCCAACGAAGGGCTTGCCCAAAACACTCAGGATCAAACTTCACTAGAGAAACAATATCTGGATGCTTTACCAATTACTCCGGAATTACTTACCACATCGAACCAAAAAATAATTGATGCTTATTTTGAAATAGCCAGTTTTTATCAGCAGGAATTAAATGATAAGGCCGAAGCAGATAAAATCTACCAGGAGCTTTTGCGAAGATTTCCTGAAAACAATCACCTTGCTGCCATTTATTATAGTTTGTACCTTAATGCTAAAGGGGTTGATGAAAATAAATCTAACGAATACAGGCAGCTCGTATTAACAAAATACCCGGAAAGCAATTTTGCTAAAATTATTGTAGATCCATCCTATTCGGCAAAACAAAGTGACCTTGAAAACATTGCCATTAACAATTACAATGTTACGTTTGATGCATATGCAAGAAAAGATTATCCAGCGGTAATTAACCAGGCAAATATTAACATTTCGGCATCGCCGGATAATGGTTTAGCACCACAATATGCTTATTTAAAAGCCATTGCTGTTGGCCGTACCTCAAAGTTGGATGCCTTATTAACGGAGTTCAATTCCATTAATACGAAGTACGCCAACGATATGATTATTACGCCACTGGTTCGTGACCACTTAAAATATATTGAAGCCAATATTGAAGAATTTAAACAAAGGCCTGTAGCACTGATCGATTTTGATTCCAAGGAGCCACGTTTTGTTAGCCAGGCGAAACCAATTGCAGTGCCGGCGAAGCCTTTAAATACAGATGTTACTGAACTAGAAAAGCCAGAAAAGATTGATGAAGTAAAAAAACCAGCTGAAGTAAAACCAGTTGACCCAACTAAGCCAGTAAGTATTTTCAGTGCAGCCACTTCAGATGAATATTATTATGTGATTGATATTGCAGATGTTACGTTAACATTGAGTTCTTCGCGTTTTGGAATCGGTCAATTTAATCGTGGCAATTACCCGGATAATGATTTGGCGCATAAATTGATTGAGTTGGATAACGACCAGTTAATCTACATAACCAGCTTTATTGATTTGGAAGATGCGAAATTATATGAATCGGGCATTTCAGGCCAATTGAAGAATATTATGAAAGTGCCTGCAAACCTTTATAAAGGATTCATTATCAGCAAAGAAAACTTCCAAAAGCTTACCAATAGGCAACGTATAAATGAATATCTGGAGTTTTTAAAAGACAGTTATAAATAGAAGAGGACGTTCGATAGAAAGCAAAATGTTCCTTTTCTTTAAAAATTAATAAATTTGCAGCTTGAAATTGGCTCAGCAACGATCCTCTTTTGAACTAATTACAACACAAAATGAATAAATCCCTTTCTGCACAAGAAACAAAAAAATATAGTTTAGTCATCTGGAAAGTACTTATTGCCGGAATAGCGCTTTTTGCTATTTTTATATCAATGATTGGCCTAGGCCTTTTCGGTGCTTTACCATCTTTTCGTGATATTGAACATCCAAAAAGTAACCAGGCATCAGAAATTATTGCTGAAGATGGTCGCCCGCTAGGAACCTATTTTGTACAAAACCGATCGAATGTTACCTATAAAGATATTTCGGAGAATGTAATCAACGGTTTAATTGCCACAGAAGATACCCGCTTTAAAGAACATTCCGGAATCGACTTTAAACGTACTTTTACGATTATTGGTTACAACCTGATTGGAAAAAAACAAGGTGCCAGTACCATTACACAACAATTGGCTAAAAACCTTTTCCCAAGAGAATCTAACCTCAATTTCTTTTCACTGGTGCTCACCAAGTTTAAAGAGTGGATTGTTGCCGTTAAACTGGAAAGAAATTATACTAAAGAAGAAATTATTACCATGTATTTAAACACGGTAGATTTTGGCAACCAGGCCTATGGAATAAAATCTGCCGCAAGGGTTTACTTTAACACCACTCCAGACAAATTGACGCTAACGCAGGCGGCTACTTTAGTGGGGATGCAGAAAGGTATTACGATGTACTCGCCTACCCGCCATCCGGAAAGATCAAGAGACCGTAGAAATACTGTAATGGCCATGATGGTAAAATCAGAGTTGTTAAGTCAGCAGGAGTTTGCTGAAGAACAGGAAAAACCTTTAGGTCTGAAATTTAATGCGGCAACAGTTAATGATGGTATTGCACCTTATTTCAGATCTGTTTTAAAAAATGATATTAAAAATATTTTCCAGGAACAAGGAATTACCAAACCTGATGGTTCTGCTTATGATTTGGACCGTGATGGATTGAAGATTTATACCACGATTAATTACGATATGCAAAAATATGCTGAAGAAGCGCAAAAGGAATATATGAAGGTTCTGCAGGCGCAATTTTTGGCAAGCTGGAAAGGTAGAAATCCTTTTAAAGGGAAAGATTTGCAAATTCAGCAGGGAATTAAAAGGTCTGATCGTTATAAATCGCTGAAACTGGAAGGTAAATCTGACGATGAGATTAAGGAAGATTTTAATACCAAAACAGAGATGACCATTTTTACCTGGAAAGGCAACGTAGATACGGTAATGAAACCGATCGATTCTGTACGCTATTATAAAATGTTGCTTCGAAATGCCATGATGACAATGGATCCAACAAACGGCCATGTTAAAGCCTGGGTTGGCGGAATTAATTACGAACATTTCAAATATGATCAGGTGAAGATGGGAACGAGACAAGTAGGCTCAACGGCTAAACCTTTTACTTATGCAGTAGCCATTGAAAACGGATATTCTCCTTGTTATACTGTACCAAATGTTCCTGTAACCATTGAGGGATATGGAAAGCCTTATATCCCTGGCTCTTCAGGAAAGCCATTGCCAGGAAACATAACCTTACAAAAAGCTTTAGCTTACTCCCAAAATTATGTTACGGCTTATTTAATGAAACAGGTTGGGCCAGTTGCTGTCGCAAATCTAGCGGCTAAAATGGGAATCCCACATGTGCCTGCATATCCTTCTATTTGTTTAGGGTCATTCGATTCTTCCATTTACAATATGGTTGGTGCCTATGGCGCTTTTGCCAACAAAGGCGTCTATATCAAGCCGATTTATTTGCTTAGAGTGGAAGATAAAAATGGGGTAGTCTTATTCTCGCAAAAAGAAATACCAAAACCGATTATGAGCGAAGAAGTGGCGTATGTAATGACCAGGATGCTTAAAGGTGTGGTTTCGGGGGGAACGGGTTCGAGATTAAACTACAAGTATAAAGTTAATGCGCCAATCGGCGGAAAAACGGGTACCACACAAAATAACTCTGATGGTTGGTTTATGGCCATAACACCTCAGTTAGTAACAGGAGTTTGGACAGGTTGTGAGGACAGGGCATTCCATTTTATCAGTACCAGCCAGGGTGAGGGTGCGAACACTGCCTTGCCTATTTTTGCGGGTTTTATAAAACGTGTTTATGCGAATCCATCATTAAAGATTAGTCATGCTGATTTTGAAGCACCGAAATCTGGTGTTTCCATTACTTACGATTGTAACCAATACCAGCAACAACAGGAAGAAACCAACCCGGAACTTGATGAAAAATTAGGTTTTTAGGCTTTAGGTTTTGCGTGAAGGATAGTAGTGAAAAGCCCGGATGACCGATTTTTCTATCGGGAGGAGGACTTGTAACGGATAGCCTGACCTTTGCGCAGCTTAGGGCACGCCCAAATTAAAAGAAAAACCCTAAGCCTTTTCAGCTGTTATCTCAAATTAACCCTATTATTGCAATAATGAGCAGTTTCGACCATAAAACAGCATTAACAGCGATTCCGCATAAACCAGGTGTATACCAATATTGGGATGCAGACGGAAAGTTGATGTATATTGGTAAAGCGAAAGATTTACGCAATCGGGTGGGTTCGTATTTCAATACCGATAAGCAACAATTTAATGGTAAAACCCGGGTACTGGTTTCCAAAATCAGGAAAATTACCTTTACCATTGTAGATACTGAAATTGACGCCTGGTTGCTTGAAAACAGCTTAATTAAAAAACACCAGCCGAAGTTTAACATCAACTTAAAAGATGATAAAACCTATCCCTGGATCATTGTTAAAAACGAACACTTTCCAAGAATTTACTGGACCAGAAAAGTAATTAAAGACGGGTCTACCTATTTTGGCCCTTATGGATCGATTGGCATGATGCACACCATCCTGGATTTGATTAAGGAAACTTACACCCTTCGGACTTGTAGCTTACCCTTAAACGAGCAAAATATTGCCCAAGGAAAATTTAAGGTTTGTTTGGAATATCAAATCGGAAACTGTAAAGGCCCATGCCAGGCTTACCAAACCGAAAGTGATTATGATAAAAATATTGGGGAGATCAAGGAAATACTAAACGGAAAAATAGGCAATGTTATTCGCGATGTTAAAGGGATTATCAAATCAGCATCAGAAGATCTAAACTTTGAACTGGCGCATCAGTACTCCAGAAAACTCCAGGTTTTAGAGAAATATCAAAGTAAATCTACAGTAGTAAATAGTGCCATTACCAACGTAGATGTGGTGAGCATTGCTTCGGATGAGCGTTATGCATTCATCAATTACCTTAAAGTAATGAATGGATCGATTATTCAGACGCAAACCATAGAAATTAAAAAGCAACTGGATGAGAGTGATGATGAATTATTAATTACCGCGATGCTGGAATTCAGAACGAAATTTACCAGTACTTCTAAAGAGATTATTGTTCCGTTTGAACTGTCGCTGCAAGATGAAAGCTTAAAATTTACCGTGCCTAAGCTTGGTGAGAAAAAGAAATTGCTTGAACTTTCTCAAAAGAATGTATTGTTCTTTAAAAAGGAAAAGCTCAACCAATATGAAAAGTTAAATCCCGATTTGAGAACAGACAGGATTTTAACAACCATGCAAAACGATCTCCGTTTAACGCAGTTGCCAAAACATATTGAGTGTTTTGATAACTCCAACTTCCAGGGTAAGTATCCGGTTTCTGCGATTGTGGTATTTAAAGATGCCAAACCATCTAAAAAAGATTACAGACATTTTAACGTGAAAACTGTAGAAGGCCCGAATGATTTTGCAACTATGGAGGAGGCTGTTTTCCGTCGCTATAGAAGAATGTTAGAGGAAGATCAGCCATTGCCTCAGCTGATTATTATTGATGGCGGTAAAGGCCAGCTTTCATCAGCAATGAAGAGCTTAAAATCATTGGGGATTGAGAATAAAGTTACCGTTATAGGTATTGCAAAAAGATTGGAAGAGTTATTCTATCCTGGAGACTCCTACCCGCTTTATCTGGATAAAAAATCAGAGACCTTAAAAATTATTCAACAACTCCGTGATGAAGCACATAGGTTTGGCATTACCTTTCACCGGAAGAAAAGAGATCAGGGTACACTTAAAACAGAGCTTGAACAAATTGAAGGAATTGGCAAAACAACTGCCGATAAGTTGCTGATGCATTTTAAATCGGTTAAAAAGATTAAGGAAGCCAGCGAAAAAGAACTGGCAGAATTGCTGAACAAAAAACAGATAATGACTTTACTGGAACACTTTAAACAAGCCTAAACCAAGGCCAAGGGTAGTGCTTATGCGCTATGTAGAAATGTTAACTTAACATTAACCCTGGCATAGCACTGGTTAAATTCTTTTTTGATAGATTAGGGGCGTTAAACCAAGTAAACATCTACCCCTATTTACATGAATAACAACATCCTGGCTACAATTACCAAGCTATTATTGGGCGTATTGTATTTTACCGAATCAGAAAGCCCTTTCGAAGCGGCCGACTGGGGCAAAATTCCTCCTGCCGAATTATTGCAGAAGATAGCAACACAATATCATGCTGCGCCCGAAAACTTAAAACAATTAGATCATGTTGCTTTTTTCAATCACCTGACTTCCAGGGTTGATGCAGCAGACGTACCAATGGTTGAAAATGCACGCAAGATAAAGGCAATTCATGCCTTTTTAGCGCAAAACCTATCCAACATTCAGATTACACGAGTAGAAGGTGCAAGCAGAATCCCTGTGCTGATTACTGGCTATTTGCCAGATGGTACCTGTCTAGCGCTCGAGACTTTTGCTGTAGAAACCTAGCAAATTCATATCATCCACTAATAATCCCTATTAAACATGAAAGCATTAAAAAAATTAAGCTTAATGGCCGTTCTGTGCCTTGGCCTCGCTGCCTGTAAAAAAGAAAACCAAATTGAACCTCAAACAGACATTTTTGAACAAAAATTAAACAGCAAGGCTGCTACAGCCAGTGCACAGGCAATTGTAGCCGGTTTTCCAGAAAATTTTGAATCTGGTACCAAAGGAAGTTATACTACTGCAAATGTAACTTTGACCAGTGGCAGCTGGAGCCTTAATGATGCCCTGATTGGAAATTTAGCAGCAGATGCTAAAAATGGTAGTCAATCTGTTCGCATTCGCAATACCGGTATGTTAAGCATGAATTTCGATGTAAACGGAGCTAGTGTGGTGAGTATTGCCCATGCCAAATATGGTACAGATGCAAATAGTACCTGGCAGTTGTGGTATTCTACCAACGGCGGTTCTAGCTGGATACAATTGGGCAACACCATGACCAGTAGTGCAGCCACATTATCAACAGTTACTTTTAACACCGCGATTACCGGAAATGTACGTTTTCAGATCCGTAAAATTAGTGGAGGTACTGCCCGTATTAATATTGATGATTTCAGTATCTCAACTGGTGATGGCGGCACCACTACTCCACCAACTACAACACCTGGTGATAACAGCCATCTTTTAATGGGAAATCCCAGCAATGCAGTGACCAGCACTTCTAATCCTGAAAATTACCTGATGCAAGGTACCTATTACTGCAGCTCTTATAGCAAAACCAGGGCTACACCAAATTGGGTAAGCTGGCACATCGGATCTTCTGATCTAGGTTCTACATCTCGTCAGGATAATTTCAGAGCAGACAATACTTTACCCACTGGTTGGTATCAGGTATCAAGCAGCAGTTATTCCGGTTCAGGTTTCGATCGTGGCCATAACTGCCCATCGGGTGATAGAACTTTATCAGTTGCATCAAATTCATCTACATTCTTAATGAGTAATATGATGCCACAGGCACCTAACAATAACCAGGGGCCATGGGCTGATTTAGAAAATTATACCCGTTCTCTGGTAACAGCGGGCAATGAAGTTTATGTAATTTGTGGTTCTTATGGATCTGGTGGCACCGGAAGTAATGGCGGCGTCACTTACACCATTGATAATGGCCGGATTAACGTACCTGCCAGTACATGGAAAGTAATTGTAGTATTATCTAACGGAAATAACGATTTAAGCCGCGTTACCTCTTCTACCCGTGTAATTACTGTTAATATGCCTAATACCAATGGTTTAAATACCAACTGGAGAACATACCGTACTACCGTTAATGCAGTAGAATCTGCAACGGGTTATGATGTACTATCAAATATACCTACAGCTATACAGAATGCAATTGAAGCCACCACAGACAACCTATAAACATTTTCAATTCTTACAATCTTAAAAGCTATCCTAACAAAAAGAGTTGACAACTTTCTAACCTAAATGCTATTAAAGTTGTCAACTCTTACCTTCATAACAAAAAAGGCTTCGAAATTTCGAGGGCACTGAAAAAGTGGACTTAAAATAGTCTGTTTTTGCAAAGCGGATGAATGAGTGCTGAACTCTTCATCCGCT
>NZ_WKKH01000004.1 GCF_009674725.1 Pedobacter petrophilus
TGCTGGATCTTTTATGCTGAACAAAATTATATCCTGTCAGCAATTCTCAAAACCTATTTATACAAACTTACGATGACGATTTCTTTTAAAACCCATTGCAACGACCTTCTTATTTTACACGCTAATTGATACTAAAACCAATATTACCCGTATTGTTTCCTGCTGTTTTAACCCAAAGTATTTTGCTTTTTGCATCGTAATACCATCCGGCATTCTTGTCTAATTCTGCTGCGTTTTGTGCCGCTTTTAATTTATTATTATTTTCCGAAACTGCCACCGGGCTTCCTTCTTTATACCAATGAATTTTGGCTAAATATCGGTGAATCGCTGGCTTAAATGCTCCTGCTGGTTTCGCTATTTTTAAAACTAAACCGTTACTGCTTAATGATGAAGTGATTTTTGTAATGGAAAAATCACCTGTCTTGTATTTTGAACTCAAATTATCATCCTCGTAAAGATCATATTTAGACTCCCCAAATGGATAAACATCCAATGTAATCACATCAACGGGCTTTTCACCACTGTAAATCATTTCTGGCTGCATCGGAATAATACTTCCTGCTTTTACAAAAAGCGGAATAGTATCCAGCGGGGCTACCACATGGCGATAAGTTTTCCCGTCATATTTTTCACCTGTCCAGTAATTGAACCATACGCCTTCGGGCAAATAAACCGAACGGGTGATCGCACCTTTAGTGGTTACCGGAGCCACCATCAAGTTGTCTCCGAACATATATTGATCTGCTATTTCGTAAACGTTTTCATCTTCCTGATGGTTTAAAACCAAGGCCCTCATCATGGGCAAACCGGCTTCATATTGCTGATGCATGCTGGTGTAGAGGTATGGCATTAGCCGATAGCGCAAAAGATCATATTTCCTGAAGTTCCGTAAAGCATCTTCGCCGTAATTCCAGGGTTCTTTATAACCCGGATGATCCATTCCAAAAACCAGGGCAATCGGGCTAAACATGCCGAATTGCACCCAGCGGATATACAATTCCGGATCTGCCTGATGTTCAAAACCGCCCATGCAATGTGCCCATGAGCCAACGCCAGATAAACCAATGTTTAAACCGGCTTTAATTACCGGTGCGAAATACTGCCATTCACTTGGCCAGTCGCCGGCAAAAATGTAAGGATAGCGTTGAATGCCGGAATAACCTTCCCGGGTTTGATTTAACCCCCTGAAACCATTAAATTTTTCAAACTCCAAAAACGGCGCTTTTGCATAGGCTACAGGAAAAAGATTGTGCAAACGTTCGGCTTGTTTCCCCGTTGGGCCTACCTTTTCGCTTTCATTTGCCAATGCACCGAAAGCACTTCCTTCATCGGTTTTCAGGAATTTCGCCCCCAGTTTGGCTACACGCATTACGCCGTTATCCCACCACCATTGCGTCGCCTTTTCATCAAAGAAGTTAACAAATTCGCCGGGTTTTCCATTTTCAGGGTAAGTATAGCCTTTGGCTTGCGCCTGATCTAAAAGGTTTAATTTTTTCGCATTATCAAACCTCGGACGAAGGTGCAAACCAACCATTTTATAATTCATAGCATAAATGCTGTCGAACATCCCTTTCGGATCTTTAAACGTTTCCCTCCACTCGAACGAAGTAGCACCTTTACCGCCAATCTCACCAAATAATCTCCAGGTAGAATCTAACCAAAGTAAGTCGACCGGAATGCCTAATGTCCGGTATTTCCTGGCGAGCTCAACTACATATTGATCTGATGTTTTTTCTTCGTGCCCCCACGTACCGCCACTATATGTACCCGCATGCAAACCCAGCGCAAACTGCGGCAACATAGGCGATTTACCTGTAATTGAGGTATATGAATTTAAAATCGCGGGAAAAGCTGGCCCATAAATAAAGTAATAATCCAGTTCCCCATCTATCGCTTTGAAACTGTATTGATCCCTATTCGTCAGCCCCATATCCCACTCTGTGGCAAAAGAATTATGCAGAAAAATGCCATAACCTTTCGTGCTCATAAAAAATGGAACCGGGCAGTAATTGGCTTCCAGGATATTGTATGCACCAACGGCGTGCGGTAAACCCTTGCCACGGCCCACATTTAATGTTACTTTTTTGAATCTGCGATCCAGGAAATCCATCCGCTCGCCAAAGCCGAAAAAGTGTTCATCGGGCTGTAGTTTTTTGGTGATGCCAACCTTTGTATTTTCTTTAGAAATTGAACCGTTTTTTTCGGAAGTAAGCAACTTTCCATTCAGATCATAAACATCAACTTTAAAAGGCGCCTTATTTATTTTGATTAGCAGCTTAGCCGTGCTTAATAAAAATTGGTCTTTCTTTTCCTCTATAGAGGCCTTTACGTTTTCCCAACCGTATTTAATTACCATCAGGTTTTCGTTGGGCTCAAATTTACCGTTCCAGGTTGCCCTTAATCTAAACATTTCCGGTGTGCATAAATCCAGCTTTACCTCACCTTTTGTAGTGGTAAAAGAAATGGCATTCCCCTGCCTCTTAAAACCAGACTTATAATCGCCTATGGTTTGAGAAAAGGCGGTTGATGACCATAAGATCAACACATAAGCCAAAATTTTATTTATCATTATGATTTATTCCGATTGAAATCACCTTTATTATTTCAGTTTATAAACTTCGGTTCCAGCTAGTAAAAAGCAACCTAGACCATAGTCTTCAAAATCAGGCATGCTGGTATAACTGACCGGCTGTCCGTCTTTTGGCTCTTTTCCGGTTCCTTGCAGATAGCCTAAGAATCCATTTTTATGAACTGCATCTTTTGTCATGCCTTTCCATGCTTTCGCGATGACAGGCAGGTAAGTGGCTTTATCTAAAATACCCTGATTTACACCCCAGGCCATGCCGTAAACAAACAAAGCCGTTCCGGAAGTTTCCTTTCCACCGAAGTGATCTGGATCGTGCAAACTTACATTCCAAAATCCATCAGCCCGTTGCAAGGGTACCAAAGCCTTAATCATTTCATGGTACGTTTTTAAATATTCATCATAACCTATTGCATCTTTAGGCATGGTCTCTAATACGCGAACAAATGCCGCAACTACCCATCCGTTTCCACGCGACCAGTAACAATCTTCGCCATTTGGCTCTTTGTAAGGTGGCACAAAATCTTTATCTCTCCACCAAAGTCCGTCTTTTGCATTATACAAACCCCCGCCTTCTACATTTTTGCTGTGCAGGTACATTTTGTACATGTAACTATAGTAAGTGGTGTCGTTGTATACTTTACCCAGCTTCGCAAATACCGGCATCGCCATCTGGAGTGCGTCAATCCAGGTCCAGTCATTCACTTTATCAGATAAGATCATCAGATCCATCGAAGCTTTGATATCCCTGATCCGCTCTGGTTTTTTGTCGATATTATATAAATCGATGTAGGTTTGTCCGCAGGCCTGGTCATCACCGTTACGGGTTCTGATGCCGTTCCTCAATCCCCAATTGTGTTTTTCGCCCCATTGTACGGCATAATCATAATATTCCTTATCAGGATGAATTTGATATAAACTCATTAATCCTTCATAATAAACAGCCCTTGTCCAGATGTTGCTTGGCCTTTCCCTATTGGTTACGATAGACTTTCCGGCATCCGGCCATTTGTTCATAAAATAAGCATTGGTAGATTTTAGTACTTTCAAAACCGCTTTCTTTTTAGGCAGTTTTTGTGCTAAAAGCGCTTGGGAAAACAAACTGGTAACTAAGGTAGCGCAGATTATAAATTTTTTCATTGCAAATATATGGTTATGTAAGTGCGATTAATTGGTTTTTGGTTTAGGCTTTAATTCATCCGGACTATCTTTGGTAAAGGTATTGAATTGGATTTTCGATGGACTTTCAAAAATGTCTTTCACGGTATTAAAGGCCACTTCATATTTAGGTTTAAAGTTTTCAGACATCATATATTGTTGCAGGCTGAAATAAAGCTGCTGTACCGCCGGCGATGCTTTCAAATCCGGAGAAAGGTTAGCGCTGGAAACGATTAATTTTCCTTTGCCCACTCTGGCTTCCAAAACCAAAGCCAGCCTGCGATTCAAAAACCAGGTATCAATGGGCTGGATAATTGGCCTGAAACCAGGTGGAAAGTCTTCCAGATTCATGGTTTGCGCTTTATTTACAATTTCCCACCACTGCATATCGCTATGGCCTTCTGTCGGGAAGTTAGCCAGGGCTGGATTCTTCGGATCGCAAAGGATGCCTAAAGTATGTGGCGGACGCATCTTAAACCAGGAAGTATTCCAGAAAACAGGCAAAAATGTTTGCACCACTTCTTTCCCTTTTACCACTTTTCCGGCAGCATTTAAAAATACATTTCCGCCCTCTTCTAAAACCTTTTTCGCCTGATCATCTAAAATTTCGGTGTAATAAAAATTTGATTTAGCTTTTGGAAGTTCAGCCGGATAAACCCAAAAATTCCAGTCATTTGCAAACTCAGTTCCTTCAATTGATACCTCCAGATTGAGCTGGGTAGCTTTTTGAATAGCACTTAGTCCAAATTGGATATCGCCTATCTGAATACAATTGGCCACCGGTAAAGACTTTTGATCGAACTTACCCTTACTTAAAACAGTACCCGAAGCATCTTTAATTACCCATAAAATGGTTGCATTTGGAATCGGGGCCTTGCCAAAATGTGCCACTTCTACCGAAGCATTGAGACTTTCATTATTGGTGTAAACAAATTTCGGAACCTTGAGCAAAGGCACTGTACTGTTGGAGAATCGTTTAAACTCTTTTGCAGTAATGTAACCTTTCTCATCCCAAAAGGCATCCAATACCCCAACTAAAGCAGTTCCTTGCCCTGGGTAATCATTTAACGACAGTAACTGAAAACCATTGTAATTCGGTGTTCTTAGGGCTTTCTCAATCTCATTTTTATAACACAAGGCCTGTAGTTTCCCTGATGCCATTAAAAAATCTTTTGCCTGATCTGCCATATCGTGATCAGCCAGATCTTCCTGAAACATTTCGAAATTCTTCGCCCGGTAAACACCGGTATATTTCTTCATTTCCTCAAAATTGGGAAAAACGCAATATTGCCCCATTTCATGCGCCACAAAAGGGACTGTAAATTGCTCAATTTGCCTGGCATAGGTAGAGAAACTTTCTGGTTGTTTGCCCCAGTCTAAACCCCTTGCACCTGCCCGCACCATAAATTCGTTGTTGGGAATTACAGGCCAGCTGCCCCCAACCGAAGCGCCGGTATAAAGCCTTCTCGAATCTTTTGCCTTCCAGTAATTATTAAATTTGGTTAAATACTCCACCTGTTTACCGCGAGGTTCGTTCCCATAAGCCATCATGCAAAAAGAGGCATAGTTGCCGTAGCTTTTGGTCATGCGGTTGGTTTCATCATAGATAAACTGATCAATTGGTTTCCCTTCACCGATTGATGAACCATGATTGGCCCAGCTTGGTCCTTCCGGTTGTAAGTAAAAGCCAACCAAATCTGCAGCAATAAACGCCGCTTCCGGCGGGCACCACGAGTGAAAACGCATGTGGTTTAAACCATGCGCTTTCGAAATTTTAAAAATCCTTTCCCATGCGGCAACATCCATAGCCGGATAACCGGTTAATGGAAATTCACAGTTGTTCACCGTTCCGCGCAAAAACACCGGGCGACCGTTGATTTCGAAACTTCGTCCGACAGCTTTAAATTCCCGCATGCCGAATTGAATGTCTTTCTGATCTTTTTTGCCATCCTTCGAAAACAAAGAGGCCGTTAAACGATATAGAGCCGGGTCAAATTCATCCCAGGTGGCAATTTTATCGCCCATAGGCAAATTAATTTCTAACGTGCCTGTACCATTTTTAATTTCGTAAGGAACAGTTACCGGCTTCACCTGAATGCTGTTTTTCGTATTAAAGCTTTTCGCTGATAAGGTGATTTTCCCTGTAGAAGATACACTGGCAAGCCCTTTCAGCTCAATTTTTACTGTGGCAGATTTTTTCTTCAAATCGGGATAAACCTGAATATCTTCAAAATAAAACGGTGAGCCTGCCTGAAGAAACATTTTCCCAACTACACCATTCCAGTTTCCCTGGGTATGATCGGTTAAACTATGCGAATCCTGACCCACATTGATGGCTTTAATCCGGTTATCAATCAGGAGTGTAATGGTATGTTTTCCAGGTTTGAGGTTTGCTGGTAATTCGAAATTCTGCGCCACAACGAAAGTAAAAGCTGAACCGATTTCTACCTCATCAATCCATACCCGCGTTTCTGAATGGGGATATTCTAAAGATAAAATTACTCGCTGATTCTTCCAGTCTGCAGGAATTTCGACATCTTTTTGATACCATGCTGCCCCGGTATAGTGTTTGGCAGGGGTTAACCAAAATGGGATTTTTAGATTTCCGGGTTTGCGGTATTTCTCCAAACGGGGATGATAGAAATAAGAGCTATCGTATATACTTCCTGTCCATTTTGTTTTCAGCGTAATGTCATCGCCTTTAAGATTTTCAGCCATGGAGCCAGGCAGATTAACGGTTTCGGGCAAAGCCGATGAATACCATTTTGCCTGTACACCTTCATCCTTGGCATCAATTTTAAATCGCCATTTACCTTTTAAGGAAATAGTTTGGGCAGAGGCATGGGCAGAAAAGAGGATTAGCAGGCAAAGTGCAGAAGTAACCCACCTGGTAAACGATGATATTTTTATATACATATTTTTAAACGAATTGAATGCTAAAGCATTCCTCATATTTGGTTAAAGCCACTATTATAGCGTTAAAAATGTACCTGGGCAACCTGTAGTGTCCTGCTCGAAAAGAATCAGTAGCTCAAAATCGTTTAAACCAGCTTTATAGCCACTGTAAAATATTTGCGACTCTTAACTGAAAGTTCTCAACTGTTAACTGCCGCTATCCAACTGTTAACTGAAAGTGCTCAACTCTTAACGGAAAGTTCTCAACTGTTAACTGCCGCTATTCAACTGTTAACTGAAAGTGCTCAACTGTCAACTGCCGCCATCCAACTGTTAACGGAAAGTGCTCAACTGTTAACTGCCGCCATCCAACTGTTAACTGAAACTATAAAAAGATTGCTTCACGTGATCGCTCAAGCTCCGCTTCCGTTCGTAATGACGATTTTACGCATAAAAGATAGATCCTGAATCAAGTTCAGGAAGACGCGCGATGATATTACGAATAGATTGCTTCATTTCGCAACGACGATTTTATTTTAAACCCGCGAGCATCTTTTATTTTACAACATAGGTTCTGAAATAAATTCAGAATGACGATTTACTGATGGCACCCTCGCTATCTACGCCATGCTATCCGGCCTAGGAGATGATGGAAGGAGAAGCAGTTGAAAACCGTTCCCACTAACTTTAAACACCCACCGAACCAAGGCAGCGCACATTTGCCGATTCTTCATCGGTACTTGTGCTGCCGAAACAGGTTTTCGAATGGCTTATCCAACATCAGATCCAAGCCTTGATTTTTGTCTCTTTTCATCAAGGAAAAGAGAAAAGCCCTTCGGCGGCCAGCCGAGGCAAGCCAGCGCAGCGGTCAAATGATTAATAAGCCTTCAGTTAACAATGAAGACTTTTCGCATAAGAGATAGGTCCTGTTCTGAAATGAATTCAGATGACGCCAGGTTCAGGAAGACGCGTGATGATATTACTAAATAGATTGCTTCGTGCCTCGCAAGGACGACTTTTTGAGGGCACAACGCTATCTACGCCATGCTATCCGGCCTGGGAGATGATGGAAGGAGAAGCAGTTGAAAACCACCCCCACCAACTTTACCCCCTCACCCCACCAAGGCAGCGCACATTTGCCGATTCTTCATCGGTACTTGTGCTGCCGAAATCAGGTTTTCGAATGGCTTATCCAACATCAGATCCAAGCCTTGATTTTATTCATTTGCTGTTTATGTTTTTATTTGCATTCATGAGCTCGCAGAAATGCTCGGTTTTGTTACTTTTTTGATCAAGCAAAAAAGTAAAAGCCCTTCTGCGGCCAGCCGAGGCAAGCCAAGCGCGATGACGATTTATTACTTCAAATAACCTTTAAGTTTACTCGACTTTATTGCTTTCAAACCCTTAACAACCATTGCGGCATTCATTTTCGCCCCTACCTCATTCGTATGGGTATGATCTTTTTCAGTAAAATAGTTTTGCACGTCGCTTGCCGGTAACACCGAATACTTATCTTTAATCAATTGATTCAGCGGAACAAAGTCTGCTTTTTCTGCTTTGGCCACTTCCTGCGCCCAGCCTGCGTAGCGGTCATCCACTAAAACCACTTCCCCGTCTTTTACAGGATTGCGTGGAATGGAGGAACAAATTACCGGAATAGCACCTTTAGCCTTCACATCGTTAATAAATTTACGCATATACCGGCCGTACGTATAAACCACCTCCTGCTTTTTCTTAATCGGGTTAAAAGTATCTTTACTTTCCATTCCAATTCCTCCAATGGTACCACGGGCGCGGGCCGTATCATCCAGCGGGCTGCTATCATTGTGGCCAAACTGCATCATCACAAAATCGCCTTTTTTAATTTTCACCAGAACAGCATCCCATAAGCCATTGGTTTGAAAAGTTCTGCTGCTGGTTCCACCCAGTGCATCATTTTCAATGTTAATTTTATCTGTGTTGAAGAAATCGCCGATAAAACTTCCCCAGCCCCACAAAGAACCGTCGCCTTTTCCCTTTCCATTTTTAACGGTAGAATCGCCGATTAAGAAGAGGGTTGGTTTTTCTTTTTGTTTAAAGAGTATGCAAGATGAAAACAGGAAGAATGCACCAAGTAAAATGATGCTGAAACAGGTTTGATTAGATTTCATAGAATAATATTTATAGGATAAATTTCTCCAACCTCTTAGGTTTTAAAAACCTACGAGGTTTAATAACGTTTAACAATTTAAAGCAAATAATTTCTCAGTTTACAGCCCTTTAACTCCTTTACCCCATCTACAACAGATTGCGCATTTACTTTTGCACCCTCTAAATTGGTGTGGGTATGATCCCCCGGGAAAAACGCTTTTACTTTTTCTGGTCCCATTGCATCGTACTTATCAGCCGTAATTTTATTCAGGTCGACAAAATAAGCATTTTCCTGTTGTGCCACTTCAGCGGCCCATTTACCAAAATCCTGGTCTGCACGAAGCACCTTTCCGTTTCTGAATTCATTTCTCGGAATCATAGACAACACTATTGGCGTAGCTCCTTTAGCCTTTGCTTCGCGAACAAATTTGCGGAGATACCAGCCATAAGTATGGACCGTTTCTACTTTTCCATCTGGCCAGGTTAATACTTTTGTTTCTTCTCCTGTTCCTTTTAAAACGCCTCTTCTACCTGCTTTTGTGGTATCTGGCACGCTGCCGTCGTTGTGGCCGAATTGCATCGTGACAAAATCGCCTGGCTTTAAAGTCTCTAAAACCTTATCCCATCTTCCTTCAGATAAATAAGTTCTGGTACTTCTACCCGCCATGGCATTGTTTTCGACCCGAATTTTGGTTGTATCAAACAGTGCAGCGATAGGTGTTCCCCAACCCCAGGTTTCCTTGTTCGAATTGCGAACGGTTGAATCGCCGATGGTATGCAATGAAGGTTTACTTTGATTGATGAAAGCAGTTGCGCCAAACATTAATAAAGCCGCAACCAGTATTTTTATTTTCGTTAATTTCATTTTTACTTTTTTACCCTAAAGGGGATGATAACATGATTATACTGATTTACTGTTAACTATTTCTATCGGCACGAAGCTTGATCACTCACCATGCTCAAGTTAGTTCAGCACTTTTCTTCCTATCTCGTTCCTTGAATAAGTTCAGGATGACAATCGCTTTATTTCCCAATCACTTCAAACTTTACTGATCCACTTTCCAAACCATCTGCAGCCGCTTTTACTTCGATATTTCCGGCTTCATTCCCTTTAATGTAAGCCATCACAACACCCCGGTATGCATGTCGCTGTTTCGCTTTATAAGTTTCATGACTGGCAACATCTCCATTGTCTACAGCGTCGATTACTCCGTTTCCTGAAAGGCTAAACTTAATCAGGTTGTCGGCATTCGGACAAATATTCCCTTGCTCATCATATACTTTTGCAGTTACGAAAGCTACATCATCCCAGCGGTTGCCGATTTTATTTTTATCAACGGTAAGCACAATTTTAGCTGGCGGCCCGGCGGTTTTTAGTTCTTCTGAACCCACTTCTTTACCTTTGTTTTTACCTACCGCTTTGATCGTCCCTTTTTCGAAAGTTACCTCCCATAACCTTGGCGAGTCGTCCGCTGGTTTGGGTTTGCCGCCTAAAGATTTTCCATTTAAAAACAATTCTACATCATCACAATTGCTGTAAACGGCAACTTTCGCATCATCATAAGTATCAAAATCTGTTGGTGTCCAGTTGTTGATCCATTCTCCGGCACCTGCATTTCCTTCTTTTCTAACGATATGGACCGTTGGCTTTTCAGACCACCAGCTCTGGCGTTGCAAGCTCTGCTGTTTCCAGCTTCCAATGCGATCAAATAAACCTTGCCCGTTAGTTATCTCAGGCCAATCTGCCTCACCCAGATAATCAAAACCCGTCCATAAAAACTGACCAGCCATAAAAGGGTTATCCCGAAGCGCCAGATATTGTTGAATAACATGTGTGTTTTCTGTACCAATTACCTTTAAATCTGGCTTCTGGTTGTGCAGGGCCACTAATTCATTTTCGCGATAATTCTGCCCAACAACGTCCATTGTTTCTGCAAAACCATTGGTATAGACTTTTGAATTTGCAGGGCGAAAAAGTGCCATCGTTACCGGTCGGCTCGGATCAAGCAAATGAATGAGATCCTGCTGATCTTTATATTTTTTGAAACCTTCCGGACTATTTAAATCATCATGAATTTCATTCCCTACACTATAAATTATGATTGAAGGATGATTTCGATCTCTCAAAACCATATCTCTTGTATCGCGCTCCCACCATTCTTTCCAGAAACGGTTATATCCCTTTTCTCCGTTATTTTTAGCTGATGTCCAGGTATCGAAAGTTTCGTCCATCACCAGAAAACCCATCTGATCACAAAGATCCAACAACTCCGGAGCGACAGGGTTGTGAGCCGTCCGGATGGCATTTACACCCGCTTCTTTTAGCTTGCTGAGGCGAAATTCCCAAACGCTTAATGGAACCGCAGCGCCAACCGCTCCACCATCGTGATGCAAACAAGCACCTTTTAGTTTGAAATTTTTACCATTTAACCAAAAGCCAGTCGCTGCTTCAAATTTGAAACCCCTGATCCCAAAAGTATTGATCTGATCATCGATCACTTTACCTCCAATAATTATTTTTGTAACTGTTTTGTAGAGGATTGGCGTTTCTACATTCCAAAGTTTAGGATTCGCAACATCTATCTTTTGCGCTATTTTAGCTGCATTTTTAGCTCCGACGTTCTGCTTTGTCTGTACCGTTTTGATCACTTTTCCGCTGGCATCCATCACCGATGTTTCCAATGTAACCTGGCTATCTTTGGCAGATTCATTTGAAATTGATGTTTCCACCTTAACAATCGCTTTCTGCGAAGTGGCATCAGGTGTAGAGATAAATACGCCCCAGTCATCCAGATGAACAAAATCTGTCGCCACCAGGCGCACATGCCGGTAAATGCCAGCGCCGGTATAATAACGTGAGGCAGGTTGCACCGTATTGTCTGCTTTCACCGCGATAACATTGGTTTTTCCTTTCCCAAAATTCAGGTGTTTACTTAAATCGTAAATGAAACTAATGTAACCATATGGCCGTTTACCGAGGTGGAAACCATTTATCCAAACATCGCTATTGGCCATTACGCCATCAAATTCTATCGTTACTTTTTTGTCTGCCAAACTTTCATCCGCATGAAAAACTTTTCGGTACCAGCCAATTCCGGATGGCAAATATCCCCCTCCGCGAGCGGTAAGGTTTGTTTTATCATAGGTTCCCTCAATACTCCAATCGTGTGGAACATTCAGTTTCTGCCATTTCGAAGTGTCAAAGGCTGTTTTCTCTGCATCTGGTACATCCTGCTGGATAAAGGACCAGTCGCTATCGAAATTATCGATTATCCGCACCTGTTTTGATTGTTGCGCAAAGGCAAGAACCTGCATCAAAAGCAAGGCAAAGAAGAAGGTTATTTTAAAGTTTCTAATCATGATTATTTTTTGGGTTCAACAAGTAAAATATTGGGTTTGGGTGCCTTTTTCATTCCATATCCAAAATAAAAACCGGTATGTGGTGGCTGGTTATACCCAACATTTTGCCAGGCGATGCTCAACCGGTATTGCGGATCGTGCATCAGCGTATAATTTCGGTAATCAGTTGGAATGGTGGTGGTGTAAATTCTCAAACTTTGATTATCATAAGACCTTAAAATCAGCTCTTCGCGCCAATCGCCAAAAATATCGGCGCTTAAAGCAGGCGTAGATTTGGTCCAGTTATTGGCGATAGCCCCGTTTGCCGTGAGCAATCTGCCGCCGTTGTATTTATCGATGTGGTTTCCATCTAAAAGTTCGCGGGAGAGATCACCGTCCCAATAAATTAGAAAATTAGTGGAATGCGGTTGCTCACCAATTCTATTTCCTTTCATATCGTACAATCCGTTTGAACCAGACCACCACATTTGTGCACCAACCCTGGTATTATCGATGTTATCGGCTACGCCCCTGCCCACATCTTCATCTTCCGATCCATGCCAGAGAATTTCTCCTGTCTTAGCCTCGTACAATGCAGCTCCTGGACCTTTTGTTCCTTCTTCAATCTCATGTACGCCAAAAACCTCTAAACCTGGTCGTTCAGGGTCGAGATCAGAAACATGAAGGGCATCACCATGCCGTAAACCAGTCGTATATAAGCCTTTTCCGTTATCATCCACGCACATGGATCCGAAAATAATTTCGTCTTTTCCATCGCCATCTACATCAGCCACGCTTAAATTATGATTGCCCATGCCTGAATAAGGATTTCTCCCATCTTTGGTATCGAAAACCCAACGAGAGGTCAGCTTCCCGTTTCGCCAGTCCCAGGCGGCCAGCACCGTCCGACCGTAATAGCCGCGGCACATCACCACACTTGGGTGAATACCATCTAAATAGGCAATGCAAGCTGTGAAACGATCTACACGATTTCCAGAATCATCATTTTTTCCGTTGCCACCCCTGCCGCCCCATGCACCGATATTTCCTCTTCCGGGGATGTAATCTGTAGTAGCTAAAGCCTCACCTGTTTTTCCGCTGAATATGGTAAAGAACTCCGGCCCATCTAATATTTTACCATTTTTATTGCGGTAATCTTTCGTTGAATCACCAATTACTTTTCCCTTCCCGTCTACTGTGCCATCAGCGGTTTTGCAGGCAAATTCTGCAATCCCGTCGCCATCCAAATCGTAAACCATAAACTGCGTATAATGGGCTCCTTCCCTGATATTTTTACCGAGATTAATCTCCCAGAGGAAAGTTCCATCAATTTTATAAGCCTGAAAAATGGGTGGATCGGTAATGCCGCTGGAAGAATTATCTCGCCCGCGACCGGTTTGATGCAAAATGATCTCATATTCACCATCGCCATCCAAATCACCAACTGATGCATCATTAGGGGTATAACCCGAAGGCGTTTTCAACGGGATTGTTAAATATTGCTGAACTGGGGTTTGCGCTGCCAATAGAAAAGCGGTACTGGCGCCCTGTTCCCTGTTGCCAACGATCGATTTCACGAAATAGCTATTTGCGACATTCATATTCGCGCCTGCATCCACAAAATTGGTTCCTTTGGTTAAAGGTGCTGAATTAAGTTTTTTCGGTACTCCACTTCCGGTTTTGCGGTAGAGATTAAAGGCAATATCATCCGGTTCAGTTCCTGAAATGCGCCAGCTTACAAAAACGGAATCTGTGCCTTTCCGAACGGCAACTACCCCACGCCCCAGCTTTTCCATTTGCCTTTGGGCATATAAATGCACGGAAAAACAGAGCGTAAAAAGCAAAATTAAGGATGGTAATTTGATACGCATTGGTTTGTAATTGGATCGTTAATAAGGAATTTATTGAACTGTATAATTTATTTTAGCTGAAGCGGCCACGCCTTTTTCAAAAATACCATCGGCTTTTACTACCACTTTACCCTTATTATCTCCGTTATAAAAAGTTACGGTAGCGGTACCATTTTCATTTGTTTTTATGGCCGGCGACCAGAAAATAGTGGTTCGCAGATCTTTATTCGCGGTTGCAGGCTTGCTGTAATTTGGAGAATAAAAATCTCTGGCGGTGTAATAACCATTGAGGTTGATGTTCAGTAAATTCAAATTCGTACCTCTTAAGGCATCATCTTTCACATTGAGGCTGATTACATAAATATCCTGACTGGCATTATTGAGCAGGTGCTGCACCCTTACCTGATTAATCTGATCCATCCGCAGGCTGTAATAATCTAAACGCTCTCCAATCAGTTCTTCTTTTCTATTGATTCTGATACGAGGTCTGATTTTTTTTCCGTTTGATAAGAAAGTTACGCCCTCGTTTCCAATTGAATCGGTATCATCTGTAGGGTAGGCACCTCTTACTTTAGTCAGGATAAAATGTTCCAAACCTTTAAATGAGTAATCTGCCGGCGTAATATCGAACACCTGCTCAGCATCTCCATAAGTGACCATGGTTTCATCGAATAATACTACTTTTTTATTTTGATCAGCTTTCACCTGAATATCATCCAAAGTGATGGAATCGCCAAATTTATAGCTGCGATTGTAATGCATTCGTTTAGTAATTTCTGCATCTATGTTGCTTGCAAAATCCTGAAGCCCGTTTTTAAACTGGATAGAAATCGGCTTCGCCACTGAATCTATTTGCAGCCAGCCCCCTTTTTTGCCGTTTCCATCATGAGAAGATATTTTAATGGGCTGGTTTCCGTACCATTTTAATCCATCAAGAAAATAATTTCCATGCTGATCGGTTTTAGTGGAATATAACTTCTGTCCGTTGAAACCTGAACCAAACAAAGTGATATTCATATCTGGTAACGGTTTATTGGCCAATTTTTCCCTTACCGATCCTGCAATGGTTAAACCAGGTTCAGGCAGGAAGGAGATTTTTATAGTGGTATCGGCAAGCTTTTTCCAGAGGTAATCCCGCCAGCCCTGCGTTAATAAAAGCAAATCAAGCTGTTTGAAGCGAGATGGATTTTTAACATCAAAATATTGACCTGCATTTTTAATTTCACCTTTTATTTCCGATTGAAGCATTAAATATGAAACGATATTGGTTCCATCATCGGGGATTAACCCATCAACGGCCGCCAGCGATAATGATGTTTTAGCCGGCTGACCAAAAAGGTCTGTAGCCTTAATATTTAAAACTACTTTCTCGCGTGTTTGATAAGCAGTTTTATTTGGTGTGATGGTGAAAATATTTCCAGTGTTATTGTGAATATAAACCAGTCTTTCGCAATGCGGCCGCCCGGCATCGTCCGTTACCGTAACCACAGCGATGCCTTCGGGAAAATCCTTTTTTGGAATTGAAACTGAAATCATGGGTTTCCCGAGCTTCACTGCGCCAGTGTAAATGTGATCACCGGCATGTTTGATGGTTACGGTAAGCGATTTTCCAGTCATTTCGCTAAAAGCACTTTCACTTGCGCTGATGGTTGCTTTAAGATTCAGCGAATCGTTGGTGATGTGCAAAACCAATCCTTTAGCTAAAATTTGCGGAAGTTGAGCCGCTACTTTCTCTTTGCCGAAACGGGCTTCCACCCGGTAGCTTTCATTGGCTTTAGGGCTGAAAGCGAAAATCCCCATCCCGGCCTCCGTGCTCTGAAATGATGTGATCGTATCCCCTTTGGATGAAATGACACTGCCTCGTGCCGCTAAACCATTTCCCAGGTTATCATTGGTTTTAAAAGCGACCAAACTGGTTAAACCACTTACCAAAGATCCGCCCTCAGGGAAAAATGTAATAGATTTTAGATTACTGGCAGGGCCGGCAGGTTTTTTCGCTGCACTCCGGGTGGCAGAAGTTGCATTTCCATTGGGTTGATTGGTAATGTAAATGCTTTTCTGGAAAACAAAATCATTTCCAAAATTGCGCATCCAATTGGTGTAGGCACGAATGTTATACCATCCTGAGGGAATAGAATCCAGCTTGAAATCGCCTTTTCCAAGTCCGTTTTCCAGCCTGATGATCTTTTTATCGAGAATTGCCGAAGCTGGATTAATCAGTTCTACGTACAAATTACTGCTGGAAGAGGTTAGGCTTGAACCTTTCGCATTCACCAGATAAGCGCTAAACCAGATGTTTTCCCCGGCGCTGTAATAGGTTCTGTCGGTTTGTAAATAGGCTTTCTCAAAAAACAGCTTAACGCTTTTTGGATCAGCCGTTTTTTGTTGTGCATGGCTGGCTATCGCATAGCAGGCCAGGCCGACAATCAGGAATGCTTTTTTAATACTCATCGTATATTATTGATCAGATGTAACTGAAATTTCGTAGACTTTCCCCGCTGTCGTTGCTATTGTATTGCTAAAATTCACCCCTCGTTTTACTTGTTCAGCACCAGTTGCTTTGATGCCAATGTTAGTAAGAAGGTTTAATGTGCCACCGTTTTTAGATAAAATAGATGCTTTGCTTAACCGGCCGTTTGCCCAATAAAGATCTACCACGAAGCCGCCCCGGGCAACCAAACCTTTTATACTGCCTTCTTTCCATGCTGCCGGTAATGCAGGCAATAACTGCAACTGATTTAAGTGACTTTGCAACAGCATTTCTGCAACACCTGCCGCAGCGCCAAAATTACCGTCAATCTGGAATGGCGGATGAGTATCAAAAAGATTATTTAATGTGGAATTCTTCAACAATTCCTGGTACATTTTATAGGCATGATCTCCATCCAGCAGCCTTGCCCAAAAATTAATTTTCCAGGCCTTACTCCATCCTGTACCTTCATCACCACGTATCAAAAGTGTCTTCTTTGCTGCGTTGGAATAAATGGTATCAATCAAAGGTGAAATTTCTCTCCCCGGATGTAAGCCAAATAAATGCGAAACATGGCGGTGTTGAGGGTCTTCATCTTCAAAATCGCCATACCACTCTTGCAGGTTACCTTTTTTCCCAATTTGTAGCGGACGGAGTTTATCGCGTTTCGCTTTTAAAAGTGTTGCAAAATCCTGATCGGTTCCTAAGATTTTAGCAGCATCAATCAAATTATTGAATAAATCGCGGATAATGGAAAGATCCATTGTAGAGCCGATTGTTACCACTTCCTTACTCCCATCTGGCAATAAATAGCTGTTTTCTGGTGAAGTAGAAGGCGCAGTAACGAGGTATCCATCTTTTTCCACCAACCAATCCAGACAGAAAAGTGCAGCACCTTTCATTAGCGGATAAGCCGTTTCTTTCAGGTATTTTTTATCTCCCGTAAACAGATAATGTTCGTATAAGTGCTGCGAAATCCACGGACTTCCCAGCGACCAGTTTGCCCACTTCGGATCTCCGCCACCTTCGCCCACCGGATTGGTTTGTGCCCAGATATCAGAATTGTGGTGCAGAACCCAGCCTTTTGCACCGTAATAGTTTTTCGCTGTTTTTTCACCATTTACCGCCATGTGCTTAATTTGGGTAATTAGGGGCTCCGTTAATTCAGAAAGATTGGTAACCTCGGCAGGCCAGTAATTCATCTGGAGATTGATATTCGTGGTGAAATTACTTCGCCAGGGCGGCCTGATTGAGGCATTCCAGATGCCCTGTAAGTTGGCCGGAATCCCACCCGGCCGTGAGCAGGAAATTAATAAATACCGGCCAAACTGAAAATAAAGTTCTTCTAAGCCAAAATCTGGTTTTCCTGCTTTGTAACTTTTAAGCCTTTCATCTGTTGGCACATCTGCCAGTAAATTACCCGTGTTATTAATATTAATAGACAGTCGGTTGAAATATTTTTGATAATCTTCAATATGTGATTTTCTGATTGCTTCGTAAGGTTTAGATGCTGCTTTATTTAGGAAAGTCAGTGCCTTCGCCTTTTCATCAATTCCATCCTTATCCGGATATTGATCAAAGCCGTTATAACTTGTCGCTCCGGAAATCATCAACAGAATTTCGGTAGCACCTTTAACATTTAATAGGCTATCTGTACTTAGTTTTCCATCCGTGCGGATCACTTTTAACCTCGCCTGGTAACGCATACCGTTATGATGGAGGCTATCAGAATAAATAAAAGGTTTGATGTTGCTGCGTTCATCAGAAGTAATTCTGGCCTTCCCGCTTAGGATTATTTGATTGTTACCATCGGTCTTTACCTGGTGCTCAAGCTCATCGTCAAGGCCAAAACTTACATTTAATGCATTTTTCTTACTTGCCGTTAAACGCATCACGATTACCTGGCTGGGAAAAGAGGCAAATATTTCACGTTTATAAATAACGTCGCTTACCGTAAATGAGGTAGTGGCAATGGCATCTGCAATATTTAAGGTTCTGCTATAATTACTTACCGTTCCATTAATTTTTTGCTTTAGATTCAGGTTCGCCAGCGGCTGATACATGTTCGTATTTGGCCCCTGCATTTTTTGCATCAGCTTTACGGCTTCACGATTATTACCAGCATAAAGCTGTTTCCGTACTTCAGGCAGGTATTTTGGCGCATCGGGATTTGGATTCGGATCAGCTGGTCCGCCCGTCCATAATGTTTCTTCGTTTAGCTGAATCAGCTCACTTTCTACCCGCCCGAAAATCATCGCACCCAATCTGCCATTCCCAATTGGTAAAGCTTCATCCCAGTTTTTAGCAGGCTGTCTGTACCATAGCGTGTTGCTTAATTCCGGCTTTTGCGCACTTACAGTAGTGCATAAACAAATGATCAACACGAGGGAAGTGAGGTAAAAGAGTCTCATAATGCTAATTGGTTAGTGGATGATTGTTGTTGCTCCAGGCTGTGCGAAACATCGATCACCGCACAATTTAGAGAGTAAATTTATAAGTCGCATCCTGTGGTATCCTGCTTAATTTAATGTTAAGATGCTACAGTGATCCCAGGAAAGTAATAACCCGGGCTTATTTCCAAACCTACATAAAAAAGTTACTCAAATTTACAATTAACCAATGTTGTTCCTGTTCCAATCAGCAACACAAAGGCCGCTTTATACATGATAACATGATAGAATCAAGTTTTTTAAAAAATAATCGTATATATGACGTTTATTATCCGAAATCTTTTACTTTTACATTTAGTAACCGACCAAATATTGAACTTAATGAAATCAAACACAACATTAAAAGGCATACTTTATACATGCGTTTCCGCTTCGCTAAGTGTAATCACCATTCCATTTGCTTTGCAGGCGCAAACCCCTAAAGTTATCAAGGTAAAAATAGATCAACCTATTGCGAAAGTGCAGCCTAATATGTGGGGTGTATTTTTTGAGGATATCAATTTTGGTGCTGATGGCGGCATTTACGCAGAACTAATTAAAAACCGTTCTTTCGAGTTTACTAAACCGCTCATGGGCTGGACTATTCAACGCAAAAAAGCGAACGAAGGGGAAATCCTTGTGGTAAATAGAAAAGATATTAATGCTTCAAATCCGCGTTATTTGCAAATAAATAACGAAAATGGCGTTTTCAGCATTATTAACGAAGGGTTTAAAGGCATTGGTGTTAAGAAAGGATTAAAATACAATTTTTCAGTAATGTATCGCCAACTTGCTCCGGGCGTAAAATTACACTTGCAACTGTTAAATGCAAGCGATCAGGTAATTGGTGAAGGCAATTTATCACCAGAAAAAACCGGCGAAGAATGGAGTAAACAATCAGCGGGTTTTACGGCAACAGAGACCGATCCAAAAGCAAAATTCGCAATTGTATTCGAAGGCAAGGGCAAGATTGATTTAGATATGATTTCATTATTTCCTGGCGATACCTGGCAAAACCGCCCACAAGGTTTACGGGCAGACATGGTACAGCTTTTAGCCGATATGAAGCCAGGGTTTATCCGCTTTCCGGGTGGGTGTATTGTAGAAGGAACCGACTTAGCCAACCGTTACCAATGGAAAAATACCATCGGCCCAATCGAAGACCGGAAAATGATTATCAACCGCTGGAACACTGAATTTGCCCACCGTGCTGCTCCGGATTATTTCCAGAGTTTTGGCTTAGGCTTTTTCGAATACTTTCAGCTGGCAGAAGACATTGGTTCTGATGCCTTACCCATTTTAAATTGCGGCATGGCTTGTCAGTTCAATTCTGGAGAGGTGGCTTCTTTAGATGAGCTCGATCCTTATGTACAGGACGCTTTAGACCTCATCGAATTTGCAAATGGCGATGTTAGCACTAAATGGGGAAAAATGAGGGCAGATCTGGGACACCCAAAACCATTTAATTTAAAGATGATGGGAGTTGGTAACGAAAACTGGGGGCCACAATACCTGGAACGTCTTGCCATTTTTACCAAAGCAATTAAAGCAAAATATCCTGATATCAAACTCATTAATAGTTCAGGAACAGATCCGGAAGGCGATCGTTTTAACTTACTAAATACTTCTTTAAGAGAAACTAAAGCCGATTTTATTGATGAACATTATTACCGTCCGGCAGATTGGTTTTTGAAAAACGCCGGCCGTTATGATAATTATCCAAGAAATGATACAAAGGTATTTGTTGGTGAATATGCGGTGCATGCCGATAAAAACTATGTAGGCAGCAACCGCAATAACTGGCAGAGTGCATTGGCATCTGCTTCTTTGATGACGGGTTTAGAAAGAAATGCAGATGTAGTTCAAATGGCATCCTACGCACCTCTTTTTGCCCATATCGATGCATGGCAATGGGCACCCGATATGATTTGGGTAGATAATCTTCAATCTTACGGAACACCGGATTATTATGTGCAAAAGCTTTTCTCAACCAATAAAGGTACAGATGTAGTCTCCATCACTTTGGATGGCAAAAATATCATCGGTCAGGATGGATTATATGCTTCTTCTGTTTTAGATGCCGGGAAAAAGGAACTGATCATTAAAATTTCAAACAGTTCTGATCAGCCAAAGGTGGTTGATTTCGATCTCGAAGGAAAAACGAAATTGAAAAATAAAGGTACCGTTGAGGAACTGGCCGATGCCAACCTGAATCAACTCAATTCTTTTGCCAATCCTGAAGCCGTAAGTCCGAAGAAATCTGTGGTAAAAATAAATGGCAAGAAACTTACGGCAAGCTTAAAGCCTTACTCGTTCAGCGTATTTAAAATTCCATTCAACTAATCATTTTAACCAAACGATAATGAAAAAAACACTCCTCTCTTTAGCCCTGCTTTGTAGTGGTATTTTCGCCAATGCGCAAAAGGAGACTTCACTAAGCATTAAACCAGCCGGCGATCAAATGGTGAGTAAACACATTTACGGGCACTTTTCCGAACATTTAGGTCGCTGTATTTATGATGGGTTCTGGGTTGATGAAAATTCAACCATCCCGAATAAAGGCAGAATCAGGTTAGATGTTGTAGCCGCTTTGAAGAAAATAAAAGTACCGAACCTGCGCTGGCCAGGTGGTTGTTTTGCAGACGAATACCATTGGAGAGACGGTATCGGACCAAGGAATCAGCGCCCGAAAATGGTGAATACCAATTGGGGGGGCGTAGTGGAAGACAATAGTTTTGGCACACATGAGTTTCTTGATTTGTGTAAAATGCTTGATTGTGAGCCTTACATTGCCGGAAACGTAGGAAGTGGAACGGTTGAAGAAATGGCAAAGTGGGTAGAATATTTAAACTTCGATGGGGTTAGTCCGATGACGGCAATCCGCAAGCAAAACGGAATGGAAAAGCCCTGGAAAGTAACTTTTTGGGGAGTTGGAAACGAAAGCTGGGGTTGTGGCGGAAACATGACGGCAGATTATTACAGCGATTTATACAGAAGATATGCCACCTATGCCAGGGATTATGCTGGTGCGCCTTTAAAAAGAATTGCCAGTGGTGCCAATGCCGAAGATTACAAGTGGACAGAAACCTGCATGAAAAATATTGGTGCAGGCAGAATGTGGGGCCTTACGTTGCACTATTATACTTTGCCTACCGGAAAATGGGACGCAAAAGGATCGGCAACCAAGTTTGATGAAGAGCAGTATTTCAACACCATGAAAAACTGTTTACGCATGGAAGAAATTGTAACTAAACATTCGGAAATTATGGATAAATATGATCCGAAAAAGAAGGTTGCACTTATTGTAGATGAATGGGGAATCTGGACAGATGTAGAGCCAGGCACCAATCCGGGCTTTCTTTATCAGCAAAATAGCTTACGCGATGCTTTGATTGCCGGCACAACCCTAAATATTTTTAACAATCATTCTGACCGGGTAAGAATGGCCAACCTGGCGCAAACAATTAATGTGTTGCAAGCGCTCATCTTAACCGAAAAAGACAAGATGTTGCTTACCCCAACTTATCATGTGTTTGATTTGTACAAAGCACATATGGATGCAAAATATTTGCCTATTAACTTCACCAGCCCTGATTATACTTTGGGTGATAAAAAAATTCCGGCGCTAAATGTTTCTGCTTCGCAAGATTCTACAGGTGCAATCCACATTTCATTAGTTAACCTTGATCCAAAAAACAAAATTTCATTAAACACCGATCTTGGCGAATTAAAGTGGAAAACGGTAACCGGACAGATTTTAACCTCTGCGAACTTAACGGATGTAAACACTTTTACCGCTGCCAATAAAGTTCAGAATGCAAAGTTTAACGGTGCTAAAAAATCCGGAAATTCACTTAAAGTTGAACTTCCTGCACAGTCTGTTGTGGTTCTTGAGTTAAAATAAGTCAATATGAAATACGAAATCCTAACCATTCCCCTATTGTTCCTTGCCGTTCTGCAAACGGTAAATGCTCAAACGAAATACGAAATTAGCAGCCCGGATGAAACGCTTAAAGTAAACGTTGTTTTAAAGGGTAAGCAACTATTTTACGGTGTGAGCAGAAACGGAACCGAAGTACTCAACTCGTCAGCATTAGGATTAATCCGGAGTGATGCCGACTTTTCGAAAAACCTTTCTGTTTTATCGGTTTCGAAAAATGAGGCAGTCAAAGACACTTACACGTTGAAAAATGCGAAACGATTGGTTAATCACTACGTTGCGAATAAAAGAGTTATTCATCTTGAAAATGGATCAAAAAAGAAACTAGATGTTATTTTTCAGGTTTCAAATGATGGAATTGCCTTCCGCTATTATTTTCCAGACCGCGATACAAAAGTTAGCAAATTAACTGAAGAGAAAACCTCATTTCATTTCTTCAAAGCTTCAAAAGCCTGGATGCAGCCCATGTCTGTTGCTAAAACAGGTTGGGAAAGCACAAATCCATCCTACGAGGAATATTACAAGAAAGAAATTAATGCCGGTACCGCTGCACCAACCAGTGCAGGCTGGGTTTATCCGGCATTATTCCATTACAAAGATACCTGGTTATTGGTTTCCGAAACAGGTTTAGATGGCAATTATTGCGCCACCCGTTTGAAGCAAAACGCTCCGGATGGCAATTATAAAATTGGCTTTCCAGATCAGCGGGAGGCTTTTACGGGCCAGAATGTAAATCCCGAATCTACCCTCCCCTGGTATACACCCTGGCGCATTATTGCCATCGGGAGTTTGAAAACGGTAACAGAATCTACGCTGGGTACAGATTTGGCTTACCCTGCAAAAAGCAACATCAATCCAGATCAGTTTCAGTTAGGTAAAGCCTCCTGGAGCTGGATTATTTTAAAAGATAACTCAATTAAATACGATGTGCAGAAAAAGTATATTGATTTTGCTGCCGATATGAAATGGGAATTTTGCCTGATTGATGTCAACTGGGATATTACGATTGGTTTTCCAAAAATGCAGGAACTGGCAGATTATGCAAAGTCTAAAAATGTTGGCTTAATCCTCTGGTACAACTCTGCAGGTGCGTGGAATACCGTTAAATACACCCCGAAAAATAAGCTGAATGTAAGGGAAAGTCGGTTGCAGGAGTTTGCAATGCTTCAGAAAATGGGAATTAAAGGTATTAAGGTAGACTTCTTTGGTGGCGACGGTCAGTCGATGATTAGGTATTACCTGGAAATTTTTGAAGATGCTGCTAAATCTGGCTTGAGTGTAAATTGCCATGGCGCAACATTGCCACGTGGCTGGCAACGAACCTATCCAAATCTCGTAACGATGGAATCGATCAAGGGAATGGAATTTATCACTTTTGAGCAAGAAAATGCCAATGAGGAGCCTGCCCATGCAACTACTATTCCGTTCACCAGAAATGTGTTCGATCCAATGGATTTTACGCCAATGTCATTAAACAAGCTTCCAAACATCAATTTAAAAACCACCAGTACTTTTGAATTGGCGCTCCCTATCATTTTCCATTCAGGTGTACAACATCTTGCAGAAACGCCGGAGGGAATGGCTAAAGTTCCTGCATTTGTTAAAACGTTCTTACAGGAGTTTCCGGCAAGCTGGACCGATACCAAACTAATCGACGGTTATCCTGGTAAATTTGTAGTAATGGCAAGAAAAGCAGGTGATAAATGGTATATCGCTGGCATCAACGGCGAAAACAGCATAAAAGAGGTTTCTTTCGATAGTTCAAAATTTGGTAAAAAAGCAAAGCTGATTATTGATGGAAAAGAAGACCTTTCGTTTGTTCAAAGCAACCTTGATACTGATGCAAAAACAAAAATTACCATGAAACCTTACGGCGGTTTTGTATTGGTGGTTGAATAAACATAGTACATGAAAAAAATATTTTATACGGCAATATTACTCCTGATAGTTTTTTTTGATGTTCTGGGGCAATCTAAAAAAGATGTTTACCTCTTCGCCTATTTCAAAAATAATGGCCAGGATGGTTTGCACCTCGCCTACAGTATTGATGCCTACAAATGGACCGCTCTAAAAAATGATTCTTCATTTTTGAAGCCTGTAGTAAGCAAGGATAAACTCATGAGAGATCCTTGTATTATTCGTGGTGCTGATGGCTTGTTTCACATGGTTTGGACGGTAAGCTGGAAAGATAAAGGCATTGGCTATGCCAGTTCTAAAGATTTAATTAACTGGAGCGAACAGCAATTTATTCCGGTAATGGCGAAGGAAGATGGCGCGAGGAATACCTGGGCACCAGAAATTACCTATGATGGTAAAACCAAAAATTATATGATTTATTGGGCATCCACCATTACAGGAAAATTTAATGAAACAGCATCAGAAAAGGAAGATGGCTATAACCACCGGATTTATTATGTAACTACAAAGGATTTTAAGACTTTTTCTGATACGAAACTGCTTTATGAGCCTGGATTTAACGTAATCGATGCTTCCATTGTTAAAGACCGAGGAAGATTTGTAATGTTTTTGAAGGATGAAACCCGCGAACCTGCACAGAAAAATATCAAAATCGCGTATGCAGATCAACTCACTGGCCCCTACTCGAAAGCCAGCGAACCCATTACGGGCAATTACTGGGCGGAAGGACCTACAACTGCAAAAATTGGAAAAGATTGGTTGGTTTATTTTGATAAATACCGCGATCACAAATATGGCGCAATCTTATCATCAGATTTGAAAAACTGGAAAGATGTTTCTGATCAGATTTCTTTGCCAAAGGGATTAAGGCATGGAACAATTTTAACCATTAAACCAAGCGAACTTAATAAATTACTTAAGCAGTAATTTACCGTTTCAAGTCGTAGCATACCGTTACGACTTAAAACAAAAACACCTTGTCAAAACCCACTAACCTCACCTCTCCTTCGTTGGTGAAGGCTTTTTCAGCCGTTGAAGTAATCTTTTCAACGATGAAAATCTTTAAAGATTGCTTCAACCCTTCATCCACCCAAGCTTCAGTTTGCGATATCGATTTTTCGGATCAATAAGATGAAGCTATACAAAAAGATTGCTTTGTAGTTCAAAACGCTCAACTCTTAACTCCAAACGCTGAACTTCCAACTCAAAACTCAATTCCCATCAGGCTTAACCAAACTGCTCCCCGGACTTTCCGGCCACTTCCAAACCGAAAGATCATCTGGCTCAGATGGATCAAAAACTGGCAGATCATCTACCAGATACTTTATTAAACCCAATTTTTGGTTTTTAATCCCCAGGATCACACATTGAGCAATTTCATACGCACCATAAGGGTTAAAGTGAGTATTGTCAGCCAGAGGTTTATCCTGACCCGGGTAGCTGTTTGCAGGGTAATGCACAAGGGCTTTCTTGCTTTGCTCCTCTCCTAATGCATTAAACAACTGCGCAGTCATCACATTCAGATCGATTAAAGCTATATTTTCCTCTTTGGCAACCTTTCTGGCCGCATCAGGAAAATCGCCCAGCGTATTCTGAATTTTACCAGTCGAATCAAAGGATCTTCTGCTGGTTGAAGTGACGATAACCGGAATGCCTCCCTTTTTCCTGGTTTCGGTGATAAAAGTTTTTAGCCTTTCTGTATACGATTTATAAGCACCATCATTAGGTCCCTTGTCTTTTTGGTCGTTATGTCCGAATTCTACAAAAAGATAATCACCCGGCTTCATTACACTTAATACTTTCGTTAACCGTTTACTGCCTAAAAAAGAGCCCAACGTTAAACCAGATTCGGCATGATTGGCAATGGCCACGCCAGGTTTAAAAAACCTTGGAATCATCTGTCCCCACGATGCCCAGGGCTCCTCTTCCTGATTAACTACAGTAGAATTTCCAGCCAAAAAAACTGTGATCTGGTTTTCTACTTTCTTAATTTCTAAAGCTGCTAAAACAGTTTTACCATCAAATTCAAGGGTGAGCTTATCATCCCAATCCAGTTTGGTTAATTCGCGGGGCTTAAGTGAAACCACTTGTCCGCCGGTAATGTTCCTGTCTTTAATATTGACAATGAATGTTTTAGTTAAAAACTGACCTGCTTTCGTTTTTATGTTCTCCAACATTAACCTTCGCGATTCTGCTTTTACCGTAGTTGAAGTCGCTTCTTTTTCATCTCCCAAAGTAACTGTAACCTCGTAATTCCCTTCTGGTACAGCTGCTGAAAAGTAAAATGGTTTTTCACTTTTTACGCCATCGCTGGTTAAGACATTTTTTCCGGCATGTTCTGTTCCTTCTACTTTTGAATTGAAATCGAAACCATATTTTTTCCCATCTTCAAACCGGCTTCCCGGAAGGATGTTGATGTAACCTTTCGCCGTTTTGCCAGTACCAAAATCAAATTTATAGCTGGTTTGCTGTGCAAACAATGCGTTCGAAAACAACATGGCGAAAGCACTGAACAGAAATATCTTTTTATTATTCATTAGCGTTTAATCGTTAATTGTGTTTTAAGCCAGACGATGAGCAAAGGCCAGAATAGCAGCGCCTGGTTTCGGAAAAATCCGGATACTTAACCGCCGGCATGTTAAACGGCGTTTCTAATTTGATTTCCTGAATTTTAATACGATCTATTTTAGCTTTGAAAGACCATCCAAATGCAGCAATAATGATGAGGAATAAGATTTTTTTT
This sequence comes from Pedobacter petrophilus, assembly GCF_009674725.1. Lineage (GTDB taxonomy): Bacteria > Bacteroidota > Bacteroidia > Sphingobacteriales > Sphingobacteriaceae > Pedobacter > Pedobacter petrophilus. The sequence goes on from NZ_WKKH01000004.1 coordinate 27,456, forward strand.
CTCATAAGAAGATTTCACGCGGCAGCGAACTGAAACAAATAATACCTGGTTAAAGCTACCTTACAATGTTATAGCAATCAAATATGCACAAAGTAATGATTTAAGCCATCCTGTAGTTACCCGTTCGCTTACAGCCTGCGCAAATTTCTATAAGATTTAGGCTAAAGCATATTAATGATGCTATGGTAAAATTTGCTCGATGATGGTACCTGATTTTCTATAGATGCATTTAATGCAAACTTTACTTTATGCACTTTCCGCCGGCTCAAATTTAGCTGTGCATAGGGGATAAATATAAATAACTGATCGGAAGAATACGGATTTCCGGAAACAGACTGCTGATTTGCTGCCAGTATTTTTCCGCTCTCGCAGCAATAAAGATTATAAAAATTCTTCAACTCTTTCCCGTTTTCCAGGTAAAAACAGGTGTTTACCAACAAATCTGAATTCGCATTTTTAAGACCAGTTAGTTTTGGATAAATCTTGATTCCTTTTTCCTGATTATAAACAACGTTATAGATCACCTTCGCAACCAAGGGTTTTGGCTTTTGCTGTGCACTTAACTTTACGAAAACAAATACAAGGAAGAATAGAACTGATAACCATTTCATTGTGAGGGAATTTGATTCAAAATTAACTTCCATAGAAGTTATTTCAACCTTAACTACCTATTATGATCAAAAACTGTAAACTTACTTCACAGTATTCTACACATTTCACACAAAATCAGAAGCCTGAGTGAGAATTTGCTGATTGCATCAGGCGAAATTAGTTTCAGAAACAGGGTAAAAATAAAAAAGCCCTTCAATCCTGAGAGGGCTTTTTTTAGTTGTCTATCCCTATAAGTAGGAACCCAAAACTAAATAATCACTTTAATATTTTGGGAGTATGAATAAAGTGAACAGAAAAAAAATCAGTTCATTTTCAGCCTTCAGTGTGAATAAAAAACTTTCCATCCATAACAAACTATTATTCAACGCCTTTCGCAGTAGTTTTAATACAGTATAGCGACTTTGATGCTGTGATAAAAATTGTATCTCTATTGATGCCACCAAAGCAAATGTTTCCGCACCAATCTTCCGGAACATCAATATGGCCAATTTTTTCTCCCTTAGGATTATAGATATCAACTCCTTTTCCGGTAATGTAAATGTTTCCGGCAGTATCTAATGTCATCCCGTCTGATCCTTGTTTAAATAGAAGTGTCCGATTACCCAGGGATGCATCGCTATTGATCTCATAGCGATAGGTAACATCCGCCTGTCGATCAGCAACATACAAATACTTACCATCCGGTGTTCCAACAATTCCGTTTGGCCGTACCATTTTATCAGCAACAATTTTCGCCGTTTTCTTTCCTTTCGGAAGGTAATACACTTTTTCGCCATCCAGTTCCGATGCTTTTCTGGTCCAGTAATTACGTTGATAATATGGATCAGTAAAATAAAAGCCACCTTTTCCATCAATCCAGAGATCATTAGGGCCGTTTACCTTCTTGCCTTCAAAATCTGAAAATAAAACCTTAATATTTTTATTTCTGTCAACAGACCAGATTTCATTTTGCGCATCAGCACAAACTATCAGGTTGCCTTTCTTATCGAAATAGGTTCCGTTTGCCCTTCCGGATTTCTCCATAAACAAGCTCAACTGACCATTGATGTCGTATTTCCAGATCTTATCATTGGGTTGATCGGTAAAAAAAACATTTCCCTGTTTGTCTACAGATGCACCTTCGGTAAATTTGAATTGTGAAGAGATTAGTTTTAAGCTATCCTGAATAAAAATGGGTTTAACTGTCTGGGCAAATGCCGTTGTACAACAGATTGACAGCATGATGACTAAATATTTTTTCATAACTACAAATTGAAGACTGCAAAGTGGAAATAATTTCCCCGGCTTACAAGTGGTTTTCAATAATGGGATATCTGCTGTTCAGAAAATCGCTGTCAACATCCGTTTTCCGATTCGATTTACAAGTGATAAAGCCCAGGGTTAATACCAGAAGTATAACTTTAGTCGGTTTCATGGCCTGTACAATAACCCATTAATTATTCTGTTTGAAAATTTGTCTTTCCCCTGAATTTAAAGTTATTTTCTAATTTTACACTTTATGGAAAACAAGACCATCGCCCGCACTTTGCGCTTTTTATCACAGTTAATGGAACTGCACGAAGAGAATCCTTTTAAAATAAAATCGATAGCCAATGCTTATTTTAAAGTAGACAAATTACCTTTTGCGTTGAAAGATCAGCCTATCGAAGAGATTGATAAAATTGACGGGATTGGTAAAGGCCTGGCATCGAAAATCATCGAACTGCTTCAAACCGGCGAGCTAAAAGAGCTAAATAACATTATAGGGCAAACGCCGGAAGGTGTTATTGAAATGCTTGGCATTAAAGGCATTGGCCCGAAAAAGATTTTAATTATCTGGCGAACACTCGGAATTGAAAGCATTGGCGAACTGTATTATGCCTGTAACGAAAACCGCCTGATCGAAGCAAAAGGCTTCGGTTTGAAAACACAGGAAGAAATAAAAAATGCCATAGAATTTAAACTTGCTGCAAACGGGCGGTTCCTTTATGCGCAGGTTGAAGGCTTTGCCAACAGTTTGTTTGCACAGATTTCTGAATGGTTAATTACCGTAGATAATCACTCTTCATTGGGTTTTGCGGGGCAATACCGTCGCGCCTGCGAAATAATAGATGAACTCGACTTTGTAATAGGGGCAGAAAATATAGAAAGCGTACAAGAAAACTTAACTTTTTTCGGGCCGCTATCACTCATTGCCGGAGAAGAAGCCTTCCTTGCTACTACCGAAGCTGGCTTAAAGGTGAAGATTTTTGTGGTAGAAAAAGCAGACTTCTATCTGGAATGGTTTAGGCAAACAGGAAACAGCGAACATGTAAACCAAGTGCTTCCACTGGCTGGAAACGGGCCTTTTAAGAGCGAAACTGAAATTTACAACAAAGCAGGATTGGCTTTTGTAGAACCTGAACTCCGTGAAGACGTAGATATCATTGCGATTGCAAAAGCTGATCAACTCCCAGTGTTAATCAAAAACGAAGACTTAAAAGGCAGTTTGCATAATCACTCTACCTGGAGCGATGGCGTACATACGCTGGAGCAAATGGCCATTTACTGTAAAGAGGTATTAAATCTGGAATATTTCGGCATTTGCGACCACTCGAAAACAGCAGTTTATGCCAAGGGATTAAATGAGCAACGTGTATTTGGCCAGCATCAGGAAATTGACGAGCTGAACAAAAAACTTGCTCCATTTAAAATTTTTAAAGGCATTGAAAGTGATATTTTAAGCGATGGTTCACTGGATTATCCGGATGAGATCTTAAAAACTTTCGATTTCGTAGTGGCGTCTGTTCACAGTAATCTGAGGATGGATGAAGCCAAAGCGACCACACGTCTATTAAAAGCGATCGAAAACCCTTATACCACTATTTTAGGTCATCCAACAGGAAGATTATTGTTAAGTCGCGCGGGCTACCCGATTGATTATCAAAAAATTATTGATGCATGCGCCGCCAATAATGTGGTAATCGAAATTAATGCGAACCCCTTACGTCTGGATTTAGACTGGCGCTGGCACCGGTACGCTTTAGATAAAGGCGTTTTACTTTCCATTAACCCCGATGCACACAGAACAGATGGTTTTCATGATACACGATTCGGCATATTGGTGGCCAGAAAGGGTGGCTTAAGTGCTGATAAATGCTTAAATGCTTTTTCTTTAGCCGAAATTACGGAATACTTTGATAGTAGAAAGGTTTAGGGTTTAGGGTTTAGGGTTTAGGGTTTAGGGTTTAGGGTTTAGGGTTTAGGGTTTAGGGTTTAGGGAAAACAAATTACTGATAAATTCGTTCACCAATTATCAAAAAAGAATCTGTTTAATTCCTAAATCAGTATAATCAATCCCGAAGGAAAAATCAGTGAGATCCCTAAATAGTGTAATCAATCCAAAGGAAAAATCTATATAATCTTTTAATATCTTTGCCCCATGATAAGTGAAATTGCCAACCGCATATTTATTCAGGTGATTACCGATTACCATCAATTTGACGATATCGATTATCCTGTTGAAAATCCGTACGATGCCGAAAGTTTAGAACATCTTTTATACGTTAAAAACTGGATTGACACAGCACAATGGCACATGGAAGATGTAGTTCGTAACCCGAACATTGATCCTGTTGAAGGTTTAAGCTGGAAAAGACGCATTGATGCACAAAACCAGGTACGTACTGATATGGTTGAATTCATCGACGGCTATTTTTTAAATTTATATCAGGGCATATCGCCTTTGCCTGATGCGAAGATCAACACGGAAAGTCCGGCATGGGCAATAGACAGGCTCTCCATTTTGGCATTAAAAATTTACCACATGAATGAAGAGGCGGAGCGCCAAACGGCTTCTGCACAACACCGTGAGCAATGTCAGATTAAATTAAACATTTTATTATCGCAGCGCGATGACCTTTCAACCAGCATTAATGAGCTCTTAGCAGACATTGAAGCAGGAAAAAAATACATGAAAGTGTATAAGCAAATGAAAATGTACAATGATCCGAGTTTGAATCCGGTGTTGTATAAAAAAGAGCAAGGATAAGCTGAAAGACTAAAGCGGAAAGCTCAAAGCTGAAAGCAGAAATTCTAGAGCGAATAAATTAAACACTTTGCGCCCCCTCCCTTCCGGGGAGAATTGGGATGGGGCTAAAAAAAAGCCAATGCCTACTAAAAATAAAATAATCGTTTTACGTTTTTCGGCTATGGGCGATGTGGCAATGGTTGCATCTGTTTTAAAAGAGTTTGCAGCGCAAAACCCGCAAACAGAGATTATTATGGTGAGTCGCGAGGCATTTAAACCATTCTTTAACCACGTTCCGAACTTAGTTTTTCATGGTCTCCAACCGAAAACAATTCATAAAGGTATTGTTGGATTATACAGACTTTACCAGGAGCTTCGGAAATATAAACCCAGCGCAATTGCCGATTTGCATGATAATTTACGGAGCAGGGCAGTTTCTTCTTTCTTTCGTTTAACTGGTTTAAAAATTAAAAGGATAGACAAGGGACGATCAGAAAAAAAGGCATTAACCCGTTCTACAAATAAAGTTTTCAAGCCTTTGCGTCAAACGGTAGAACGGTATGTAGATGTTTTTCGGAAACTGGGTTTCCAAATTCAGTTGACTCATAAGTTGGTGCACGAACCTCAAAAATTGCCTGAAAAAGCGAAAGGTTTATTTAGCGATCCCGGGATGAAAAAAGTCGGCATTTCTCCTTTTGCACAGCATAGCTACAAAATTTATCCTTTAGAAAAAATGGCGCAGGTAATTGCTTCATTATCAAAATCTGGTGTCGAAATTTTTATTTTTGGTGGTGGTCATAACGAACAGCAGACAGCTGAAGAATGGACTACAACATTTCCCAATACCCATAATTTAATAGGTAATTTTAATCTTTCGGAAGAACTTGCTATTATCTCTAATCTGGATCTGATGCTGAGTATGGATTCTTCCGGTATGCACATGGCTTCACTGGTTGGAGTTCCGGTAGTTTCAGTCTGGGGGCCAACACATCCTTATGCAGGCTTTTTAGGTTATGGCCAATCGGAGCTTAATTGCGTACAAATTGAACATCCATCCCGCCCAAATTCTATTTATGGAAACAAACCGTGTATGTGTGGTGTTGAAAGTTGCATGGACTTAATTGCTCCACAAACAATCGTAAACAAAATTAAAGAGAACTTAAATGGCTAAGCAATTATTACTGGTTCGGCATGGAAAATCTGATTGGGGAAATTTAGATTTAAAAGACTTCGACAGGCCGCTTAATAAACGCGGTAAAGAAAATGCACCAGAGATGGCGGAGCGATTAATTAATAAAGGGTTTAAATTTGATTTAATCGTAAGCAGTCCGGCAAAGCGGGCAAAATCTACCGCTAAGTTTTTCGCTGAAGCCTATAATGTAGATCATATCCAATTTGAAGAATCTATCTACGAAGCCAGTGCAGATACCCTTCTTAAAGTAATCAATGGGTTTAATGATGATGCGAACACCGTGGTGATGTTCGGTCACAATCCTGGTTTTACCTATCTGGCTAATGAATTAAGTGATGCCGATCTTTATAATATTCCCACTGCAGGCATGGTATTGATTTCATTTCCTTTTGATTCCTGGGAAATGGTAAGTAAAGGAACCGGGGAAATGGTATTTTTCGATTATCCGAAGAACAGCGATGAAATATAGTTTATTTCCACAGGTACACAGAATACACAGATTTTTTTTTACGGATAGTTTAAAACTAATCGTCATTCCGACCGAAACGGAGAAATCTTTCCAGTCGTTAAAATAAAATCTAGCTTCAAAGATCTTTCCATTTCGCTACGTTCAGTCGAGAGGGCGGACAGTTGTAAGAAAGCGCAGTTCCACATTGATAAACCCAATTGGAATGAAAAGCTCCGATTTTAATTGGGCTTATAATGAAATGCATGACTGAAAAATTAAAAGAATTACTGAACGTACATTTACAAAAAAACAGCAAATCAAATTAAAATATTCTATTTATTATATTTTACTATCTTTGAATATATAAAACGAAAGTCCGGCAATAGACATTTCGGTGAATTCATAACCTAAACCCTCCTGGTTATTTCATAATTCGTATCGCCGGAAGATTTATCTATTAAATTATCTGTACATGAATTTTGATTATAATACTACTCGAAGCCATTTGATTTTATCAGAATATGGCCGCAATGTTCAAAACATGGTGAAATATATTTGCGAATTACCCACCATTGAAGAACGAAATAAATACGCCCAGGCGGTAATAGACCTGATGGGATTTTTGCAGCCACACTTGCGTGATGTTGCAGATTTTAAACATAAACTTTGGGATCATTTACACATCATTTCTGGCTATCAGATTGATGTAGATAGCCCATACCCAAAGCCTTTGATAGAAAATGCCTACGTTAAACCAGCACCTTTAGCCTACCCTCAACAACGAATTACCTATAAACACTACGGTAAAACGGTAGAAGGGTTGATTGAAAAAGCCATGGCCGAACAAGACCCTGAACGTAGAAAAGTGATGGTACAGGGAATTGCAAACTTTATGAAAATGGCCTATGTAACCTGGAACAAGGATAACGTATCTGATGAAACGATTATCAAAGATTTAAAATATCTTTCCGGTGGATTGTTATCTTTAGATGAGGGCGTAAACCTTGCTAAAGTAGAATTCAGGGCACCAAATCCACGTCAGAACAACAACAACAATAACAACCGCAGCAGAAACAACAACACCAATAATAACAACGGAAAAAACCGCCAGAACAACACGAACAATAATAACAATCGCGGAAGAAGTAACAACAACAATAAACCTAAATATTAAAGGAAAGGTAAAAGGCTGAAGGTGAAAGGTAAAAGATTATAAATCGCTGCCCTAACCAATTGCCTGATACGTGATACTAAATACTAAAAAGATATATGAACGCATTTGAGATCACAGGCGGCATTAAATTAAAAGGCGAAATTACTCCTCAGGGCGCCAAGAACGAAGCTTTACAAATTTTATCAGCGGTATTGCTTACGGAAGAAAAGGTAACCATCAGCAACATTCCAGATATTAAGGATGTAAATAAGCTGATTGAATTATTAGGCGACTTAGGTGTTGTTGTGGAACGAATAGACAAAGATACCTACACTTTTGAAGCTAAAAATATCGATTTAAATTTTTTCGAGTCTGATGTTTTCAAAACCAAAGGCGGAGGATTACGCGGTTCGATTATGATTGTTGGTCCACTTTTAGCCCGCTTTGGTAAGGCAGCGATTCCTAAACCGGGAGGTGATAAAATCGGCCGCAGAAGGTTAGATACCCACTTTATTGGTTTCGAAAAGTTAGGTGCAAAATTCGTTTACGACAGCAAAAAAGCATTTTTCAATGTAGATGCCACGAATTTGCAAGGTGCATATATCTTGCTTGATGAAGCATCGGTAACCGGAACGGCAAATATTGTAATGGCTGCTGTTTTAGCAAAAGGAACCACCACCATTTACAACGCGGCCTGCGAACCATACCTGCAGCAACTTTGTAAAATGCTGAACCGCATGGGCGCAAAAATTACTGGCATTGGTTCAAATTTATTAAGTATCGAAGGGGTTAAAGTTTTAGGCGGAACAGCACATAGAATGTTGCCAGATATGATCGAAATCGGATCTTTTATCGGTATGGCAGCAATGACAGAATCTGAAATCACCATTAAAAACGTTTGTTATGATGAACTGGGCGTGATTCCTGAAGTATTTAAAAAACTGGGAATTAAGCTGGAGCGCAGAGGCGATGATATTTATGTTCCATCTCAGAAGCATTATGAAATTGATACTTTTATCGATGGTTCCATTTTAACGATTGCCGATTCACCATGGCCGGGGTTCACTCCTGATTTACTAAGCATTGTTTTAGTTGTGGCTACACAGGCAAAAGGAAACGTGTTAATTCACCAGAAAATGTTCGAAAGCCGTTTGTTCTTCGTAGATAAATTAATCGATATGGGTGCTCAGATTATCCTTTGTGATCCACACCGTGCAACAGTAAACGGAATTGATAAAAAATATAAACTTCGTGGAATCAGCATGACTTCTCCTGATATCAGGGCTGGTGTTTCTTTACTCATTGCTGCACTATCTGCAGAAGGTAAATCTACAATTTATAACATCGAACAGATTGAGCGTGGTTACCAGGATATTGATACGCGTTTGCGTGCTTTGGGTGCACAGATTAAGCGTGTAAATGCGGATGCACCAAGCCATTAAGGTTGAAGGTTTAAAGGTAGAAGGTTTAGGGCAAAACCCAAAGCTTTAGAATTTAATGATACAAAAATGCCCGGTTAAAATTAACCGGGCATTTTTATGAAATTATCGCCATTTCGAGGAGTTGCGAGAGCGCAATCTACCCTGCTAAACAGATTGTTCCCTGGACCGGGGGAGACAGTACCGGCTGAAAAAGCAATCTCGCAAGAACAATCGTTCTGTAGCAAAGCACCAATTATCTAAAGACTAAATCAATCTAACAGGCCAAAAACGAACAACGATAAACGATAAACGAACTAACAATAAACGGCCAGCGCCCCCATCCTAGCCCGATATCGCATTGATAATATCATATTGCGTAATAATTTCAATTTTACCCGATTCATCTTCTACCAATACTGCAGAATTTTCTCTGTTAATTAGCGAAGAAATTTTATCTATTGAAGTATTCAGATCTACAAATGGGAATGTGGCAGTCATGATTTCTGATATTTGCGCAGATTTCAAGCCTGGGTTCTCCAGTAATGCTGATAAAATCTCACTCTCGGCAATTTTACCAACAATCATACCTTGTTGGGTAACCGGAATCTGAGATATATTCATTGATTTAATCGTGTTGATCGCTTCTAGAACAGATTTTGTGGCATCAAGCGTTACAATTTCAGTGGCTTCTTTTTTAGCTAAAATCGATTTTGCCGTTAGTTTTTCATCCTGTAAAAATCCACGTTCACGTAACCAGTCTTCGTTATACATTTTACCCATGTACCTGCTTCCATGATCATGAAAAATAACCACAACAATATCTTCAGGCTTTAACTGATCTTTTAACTGAATTAAACCGCCAATAGCAGCTCCGGCCGAATTTCCAACAAAGATACCTTCCTTACGGGCAATATCACGGGTCATTAATGCTGCATCTTTATCGGTAACTTTCTCAAATAAATCGATTACATCAAAGTTTACATTGGCTGGTAAAAAATCTTCTCCAATCCCCTCGGTGATGTATGGATAAATCTCATCCTTATCAAAAATGCCTGTTTCTTTATATTTTTTGAAAACCGAACCATAAGTATCAATTCCCCAGATTTTAATATTAGGATTCTTTTCCTTCAAATATTTACCTGTTCCTGAAATCGTTCCTCCTGTACCTACACCAACAACCAGGTGCGTAATCTTACCTTCAGTCTGCTCCCAAATCTCCGGACCAGTCTGCTCGTAATGCGCCTGGGAATTTGCCAGATTATCATATTGATTGGGCTTCCATGAATTTGGTACTTCGCGCTCTAAACGAGAAGAAACCGAATAATAAGAACGTGGATCTTCGGGTTCTACGTTTGTAGGGCAAACAATAACTTCTGCGCCAAAAGCACGTAAAGCATCTACCTTTTCTTTAGATTGTTTATCAGTTGTGGTGAAAATACATTTGTAACCTTTAACAATGGCAGCCATAGCTAAACCCATTCCTGTATTTCCAGATGTTCCTTCAATAATAGTTCCGCCTGGTTTTAACTTCCCGCTTTTCTCCGCATCCTCGATCATTTTAATCGCCATGCGATCTTTGATTGAGTTGCCCGGATTAGTAGTTTCTATTTTGGCTAAAATTGTACCCGGAACGTTTTTCGTTATTGTATTTAATTTCACCAAAGGCGTGTTGCCGATAGTTTCTAAAATATTGTTATACCACATGGTGCAAAATTAAGCAAAGGCATTAAGTATTTTATCACTAATATTTTATTTGAAATATTATTCCGAAATTTCAGATTAAATAGAATTTTATTGCATAATCTATAAATATTATGGGCTTTATAGATTGATTATTGGGCAAAACACAATAGTGATCTTCGGAATAGCTGTTAAATGAACGTTATTGGGTAGGTGCAGACGCTCAGATTAAGGTTCGAAAGCCTGATAAAAATGATGAATCTGTGGCCAACCTTAAGCCAGCTTATAAACTTTCCCCGGTAAGGAAATAATAATGCCCTGCATTTCTAAAGTAAGCAACACGATGGCCAATTTGCTCTGCGGAATATTCAGATGGATACAAATCTGATCAATGGCGAGCTGGCCCGCATGGAGACTCTCAACTACTTTCTGTTCATTTGCAGTAAGGTTCAGTTTCAGCGTGGTTTGTGCATTCTTTTTCTGCTCTTTAACCTCATCATCCCAACCCAGGTAATAGATTAAATCCTTTGCATTGTTAATTAATCCGGCCCGGTTTGTTTTGATCAGGAAATTGCATCCTTCAGAAAATACATCATTCGTTCTGCCTGGAAAAGCGTAAACGTCTTTATTATAGGAATTGGCAATTTCAGCGGTAATCAATGCTCCTCCTTTAATAGATGCCTCTACTACTATTGTTGCATCTGCAATTCCGGCTATGATCCGGTTTCTTTGAGGAAAATTTTGCCGGTCAGGATTTGTAAGGGTTGGAAATTCGGAAAGCAGGCCGCCGTTTAAAACCATTTTCTGTGAAACAGTTTTATGAATTTGCGGATAAAGCCGGTCTAAGCCATGCCCAAGCACGCCAACCGTTGTTATTTCATTTGCGATACATTCTTTGTGGGCGGTAACATCGATTCCATATGCCAGACCACTCACAATTAAAACATTGTAAGGTGCCAGTACTTCGCAGAGCTGTTTGCATAAATTTCTACCGTAATCGGTCGAATTCCGCGTTCCTACAATACTAATGATGCGTGGATGATTAAGATCTGCCTTACCTTTGAAATAAAGGAGAATGGGCGAATCAAAGCAATTTTTCAGTCGCCGCGGATAGTTTTCATCAGAGAAAAACAAAACTTCTATGCCATGCTTTTCTACAAACTTAAACTCTGCTTCCGCCCTCTCCAGGGCATTCGTTTTCAAAACTGCATCAACGGTTTTTTCACCTATTCCAGGAATTTGAAGCAATTGTTTGCGACTGGCGGAAAATACAGCTTCGGCACTGCCGCAATAAGCCAGTAGGTTTTTAGCATTTACCGGCCCAATTGATTTGATAAAGGTTAAGGCGATTTTATGGATCGTACTCATTCATTTTAGGTTAAGGTTAATAAATGCGGGATGATTTATTTCCTTAAAAAATTAACCTAAAATTCGATGTCGATTAGGCTTTTAAGTGGGATATGGATATTATTTTTAAGTTGAACGTAATTTTCTGTTACCGCCCAAACGGTTGTATCAACACGTTTCGGACCTATTGTGGTATTAAACGTAATTACTGCTTTTGATTTAAATTCGTTTCCAAGACGTTGGGCCTCACCAAGTTTTGTTTTTAGCGTTATCGTCTGGTCTTCTTTTGCATTGATGATATTTAAAAATTCTATGTGTTCTTTCGCTATAATCTCTATTGACATAATCTGCTTCTAACTAGTATTGTTAAACAAGCTTATCAATTTTTAGCAGAAAAAACAAGCTTTAAAATGCTTTTAATGTAAATATTTGATAAAAAAAGCCGGGAATAATTATTGCCGGCTTTGAATCAATGATCTTAATATTGTTTATTTGAGAATAGGCTTTCTGGTTTCGATCATTCCTTTAAATTCGTGATTTAATTTCTCATTTACCTGGTCAATTTGCTCCCTGGAAATGCCACTGGTACTGCTTAATGCATTTTCTTTCGTAAATGAGGTGAATCTTCCTGTAGAAGAGTAGTTAAGGGCTTGCGCAAGCAGGCTTTCAGCTGGATTACCAAAATCCGAAGTTAAATCATCTGCAAGGTCTTTATCAACGGCCATGCCATCAAAGTAATCACCAAAGTCAGCAGAATTTTTAGTTTGAAACTGAGGAATATACAAATCGCTTTTATCTATGCGAATGGAAAAGAAACCAACTGGTTTGCCATAGGTTTTCCGGCCGATTAATTTCACATCCATCACCGGCTTCAAATTGTTGATCAGCAATTCACTGGCTGAAGCTGTACTGCCGGTTACCAGGAAATACACTCTTGTTAAGCCATTAAGCGATCCCCTCTTTTTAAAGAATTTCTGATTCCCAGAAGCTGCAATCGGCTTATAATCATAATCGAACATCGAATATAACATTTTGATGCCGCTCGAATTTGTATCATAAAACTTTTGATTCTGCAATATGGTTGCCTGATGATCTTGCATGGTTTTAGTCCAGTAGGTCGTGTACATTATTTTCCCGTTTTGAGCAGAAGGTGCAATCAAATTGGTAAACGCTTCAGATGTTGCAACAGAACCACCACCATTGTAACGCAAATCTACCACCAACTCAGTCACGCCATCTGTAGCAAACTTGCTAAAAGCAGCATCTAGCAAAGGAACCGAATTCGTTGTAAAGCTGTTGAACACAATATAACCCACCTTTTTATTCCCCGCATTATACGTATTGGTGAACAGAATGGGATTAATGTTATATGATCCTCTGGCAACAACCAGATTCTGTATACTTTGATCCGCTTTCGTAATGGTGAGTGAGATGGTTGGGTTGCTTCCAAAAATTCCATCGTTTAAATTATCAATATCCGTCTGGCTGGTTCTTAACGTAGTCCTGCCGTTAACCCTGGAAATGACATCTCCTCTTTTAAGTCCGGCAACGCCTGCCGGAGAACCTCCATAAACATATTTTACACGAAGAAGATCTCCACTATCGTAATTTGCAGAAAAGCCATAATCGCCACTCACTCCGCTCAGTTGACCAGCAACACTTCCATCATCAATAAAAGAATATTTGTCTTTACCACCTGTGCTGGGTAATGCCTTTAGCGCAGCCAGAACCTGCTCATTACTGCTGTATTTACGCGGGTTAAAATCATCGTAAGCTGGCATTCCGATGTTCCAGAAATAGGTTTGTTTTGCATAAAGAAAAATTGAGTCTTTCGTCAGGAAACTGCGATTGCTTGTTGGCGTTTGTAAATCATTTTTTTCTGACACACCAGATTGACTATCTTCCGCAGGAGTATTCTTTTTACAAGAAATAATTAATCCTGATGATACCATTAAAAAACCCAGAAAAATTTTCTGCGTATAATTTATTCCAAACATACTTTATTAGCAAATTTTAACCGACTCAATATACGGCAAATTACCTGATTTGGATTGTTGTGCATCAAAATTATTTGCGCCGACAACCAGTGCCTGTTCAGCCGATAAATTATTACTGCTAAGTATATTCTGAAAAATCTCTGCCTTTGATTGTTTCAACTCATCAGCAAAATAAACAGTGAGATATTGTTCTAATCCATTCCATTCCGTCTGTTTGATTTTGTTAAGTTGCTGCTCCGGATTTCCTGCTGTTACAATAAAGATTTTGATTCGGTTAACTACGAGTTCCTGAAGGAAGTTGAGCATCGACTGAAAAAGCAACAGCTTTAAAGGCAACCGGGCATTTTGATGCAACAAGTCGAAATTATACTGGTATTTTTGGTCGATTTTGAACTGAGCAGCTGTTTTTTCGAACAACAAATCCGAACCAGATTGCTCAAATTCCGACCGCATAAACGCTAAAACAGGCTGCGCTTCTTTCTGCCCGGCATATTCTATAAATTGCGCAAACAGGTAATATACTTGTAAGAGATAATCTTTTTCGGGAAACAAAACATTATCCAACTCGAATATTACAGCTTGTTTATCTTTCAATAACTGAGAAATTTCCATATTCTGCTAAACGGTAAAGAGTTTTAGTTCATCATCAGGCAAATTATAGCCGAATACACCACTTAATTCATCCTCACGCCGGATAAAAATTTCACCTCCGCTGGCAAAAATGCATTCTCCGTGAATAAATACAACAAAATTATCAAACGTATTTTTTTCTATTGAAAGATAAGATTCAATCAATTCTGGTTGTGGTGTAAGGACCTGAATACCATATTCACCAAATAAAACTGCCGATTTTGCTAATGGCGTTATTTCGTAGTCATGCAATGGAATAAGGCTGTCAATTGCCTCGGTGATGCAATAATTGAGTAAAAGATGAGCAATACTATCTTTATTAAGCACTCCTAAAGTGGCGAAAGCATAATTTTCAGTAATTATGCTCGGTACATCACCGTAATCTGCAAGTAAAACAAAATGGCCAGGGAAAGCCTTCATCAGCTTCAATGCCTTTGCATTGTTCCCGCCTGTAATAAGTATTTTCAATGTATTAACTGTATTTAAATATTTGATGTTAAGCCCTAAAACCGGCACCTAAACAATTGTTAACGCTGAATTTAGACAATTAAACCGTCTTTCATGGTCACTACCCGATCACTTGTTTTAGCCAGGTGTTCGTTGTGCGTAACAATTACGAATGTTTGATGAAAATTGTCTCTCAAACTCACAAAGAGTTGATGCAAAGCAGATGCGTTCTCCGAATCGAGATTTCCAGAGGGCTCATCTGCCAGAATAATAGATGGATTATTAATCAAAGCCCTTGCTATCGCGATGCGTTGCTGTTCGCCACCAGACAATTGATTCGGCTTATGGTGCGCCCGGTCTTTAAGTCCGAACAAATCCAATAATTCCAAAGCCCTGGTTTCTGCTTGTTTTTTATTGGTTTTTGCGATAAAAGCTGGAATACAAACATTCTCTATAGCGCTAAATTCTGGCAACAAATGATGGAACTGGAACACAAAGCCAATATTTTGATTGCGGAAAGTACTCAGTAAATCGCCAGAAAGCTTACTAATAACCGACCCTTTTAATTCCACAGCACCTTCATCCGGTTTATCAAGCGTACCTAAAATATGCAACAAAGTACTCTTCCCAGCACCAGATGGCCCAATTATACTTACAATCTCTCCCTTTTGCACCTCGAAATTCACCCCCTTAAGGATCTGCAGATTTCCGTACGATTTTTTTACTCCAGTGGCTTTTAGCATGTTCCAAATTTAATAAAAAAGACATTATTGAAGGGGATAAAGTTTTGAGTGGGCGTTTTGAGTCGTGAGTCATTTGAGTCGTGAGTCTTTAGTCCGGGATGCAGAGTTGGGCATTCTGAGTTGCGAGTCATAAGTCGTGAGTCTTTAGTCTGGGATGCAGAGTTGGGCGTTTTGAGTTGCGAGTCAAAAGTCATGAGTCTTAAGTCATCAGCCCTGGATACAATAGAAATCAAAACCAAATAGCCTAGCCCCATAATTTATTTAAAAGCCCTTTTACCCTAATTGGCCGCCTGTCCCGAAACCAGATACTTGCTACTTGCTACTCAACTCTTAATACTAAAAAACTCCTTTACGCACGCCTGATTCTGTACCCAGCACTCCCAACCCTAAACTAAAAACTCCTATCTCCCTTTCCTTTTTTATAAAATAAAATTTGCTAATCTCATTTTCTTATTTAACTTTGAAAAACAAAGCACTTTCAAAATGACTACATCAGAAGAACAATTGAACGCCTTAAAAGACATCAGACAAATGATGGATAGATCAACCAGGTTTATTTCTTTGAGTGGCCTATCTGGCGTTTTCGCTGGTGGTATAGCATTAATTGGTGCTTATTTTGCAAATCAAGAAATTGAAAAATTTATTGGCAAAAGAGGGTATGCCTATGGTGTACAAGGCGAAATTGATCTGGAGTTTAACCTGATTAAACTTGGTTTAATTGTATTGTTTGTTGCTTTAGCAGGAGGCGTGCTTTTTTCGTACAGAAAAAGTCAGCAGGATAATCTTCCCATCTGGGATAAAACATCTAAGGCCCTGTTTGTGAATTTGATGACACCATTAATCGCCGGTGGCTTATTTATTATTGCATTGCTGATCAATCATCCAAACACTTACAGCATTATTGCACCAACCTGTTTAATTTTTTATGGTCTGGCGCTAATTAATGCCAGTAAATTTACCTTTAGCGACATCCGTTATTTGGGTTATCTGGAGGTGATACTTGGCGTAATCTGCATGTTTTACGCAGGCTATGACTTATGGTTCTGGGCATTTGGCTTTGGTGTACTTCATATTATTTACGGGTTAGTAATGTATTTTAAATACGAGAGAGGCGAGTAAGATGAAGAACCCGATAGCAGATTTAAATAAAATTTTTGATAGCAGAATTAGGTTAGGCGTAATGTCTATGCTTGTAGTGAACACCGAAATTGGCTTCAACGATTTGAAACAGATGCTGGAACTTACCGATGGCAACCTGGCTTCGCACCTGAACACCCTCGAACAAGCAGCGTTTATTAAAGTTCATAAAGGTTTTATTGGTCGTAAAACCAGTACCACTTATGCCATCACTCCTATTGGAAAACAAGCCTTTAAAGCGCATTTAGATGCGCTGGAAAAAATGATTAAGAAACTATAAACAATTTTTTTTATCTATTTACTTTGAAATTCAAAGCACTTTCAAAATCAAAAATATGGAACCACAAATTATCCAAATTGGTAAAAAGGCAGCGATTTATTCGGCTGCCGCCGGAACATTTCTTTTGCTTGCTTACCTCATAAGCAAACAAGATTCTTTGATTTCGATAGGCATCAGTTATATCCTGTTCGCCGTTTTTGCGAATGTCCTTATTCTACTGGCATTGATTATAGCACTTTTCACTCAAACCTTACACTGGAAAAAGATCGTTGCAACCATCATTTGTGTATTACTCAATATTCCGCTAAGCATCTTTTACCTATCCATCGTCATTCATTAAAAAATAATTAAACAGTTATGAAAAATAAATCTAACCACTTACTTCTAGCCAGCCTATTTGGCGGCTTGCTGTTCAGCTTTCTGTTTTGGGAAGAAAGACTGGCGATTAACTTATTGATTTACAGCATCTTTATTTTAACAGTAACTTATCTAAATCCTGAAGTATCAAAAAGCAAAAAATTTAAAATTTACGGCTTAGCACATCTTTTTTCGGCTGTTTTGGTGGTCGTTAACAATACTGATTTATCAATCGCTGCCTATTATATTAGCCTGCTGGTATTTATCGGGATTAGTCATAACCAGCAAATCAGATCGGTTTTTGCGGCCTTGCTGGCCGCAATTCTCCAAATGATCACCACGCCCTTTAATGCCATAACGAACCTCAGTAAAATAAGCGTAGGCAACTTTAACATGAAACCCGTTTTCAGGTTAATCAAATACATTTTTATTCCGGTTATTGCCGTAATCTTTTTCACTGTTCTTTACGCTGCTGCCAACGCATTGTTTGCGCACTACGTTGAAACCATTTTAACCAGCATTTTCAATTTCTTTGAAGGTGTTCTTCACTTCTTTTTTAAAGATTTAGATGTTGCGCGTTTCTTCCACTTTTGCCTTGGCATAGTGTTAACCAGTGGTTTGTTGTTAGCATTTCTCAATAAAACTGTTCAAAACGCAGAATTAAAAGCGACTGAACAATTAAACAGAGTGAAATTGGGAGCAAAGCAGAAAACGCTGTGGTACCTGGTAATAGAAACCTTTGCCGGGAGTTTGCTGACGAGAAAAATGGCACTCAAAACCGAATATATTACCGGCGTCATTTCATTTGTGGCGCTTAATCTCCTGCTCTTGTTATTAAACGTGATTGACATTTCAACGCTTTGGTTTGGCTATAAACCAGCGGGCGGTTTTTCGGGCGCGCTACATGAAGGCACCAACTCACTGATCTTCAGCATCATTATGGCAATGGCGGTTATCCTCTATTTCTTCCGTGGGAACTTAAATTTTTACAGCAAAAGCAAAACACTCAAAACACTTGCCTTTACCTGGATGATTCAGAATGTTATTCTCATTATCTCCGTTTTAATCAAAGATGGATATTATATCGAGTTTTACGGCCTTACCCACAAGCGAATCGGCGTTTTAGTATTTTCACTGCTTTGCATAATCGGTTTAGCTACGGTTTACGCAAAAGTGGCTAAACAAAAAACACTGTTTTATCTCTTTAAAATTAATGGAAGTGTATGGTTTATTTTGCTTCTGGCTTTCAGTGTGATCAACTGGGATGTAGCAATCGCAAAATATAACCTGTCAAAGAGTGAAGAAATTTCGTTAGATGCCGATTACCTGCTTTCTCTGTCTGATAAAACACTACCTGTGCTGGATAAACACAGGTCGAAACTCCACTATACTTCCCCGAAAATAAATGATGATAGGGAGACTGCAAAGCCTCAAACTGCAGATTTTTATGGCAATCAACTGGATAAACGCATCGGCTATTTTAAAGAACGCTATGAGGAAGCAGGCTGGGCATCCTGGAATCTTCAGGATTGGAAAGCAGCCGCGTACTTCAAAATTAAACAATCAAAATAATCCGTTCAAGTGAATACTTACTAAAAATTATTAAATTTAATACATCATGACAAATCAACAAACACTTAATTCATCAAAACTAAGAATCAGGATTATTCTGATTACCACTGCTTTCATTTTAAGCATCCCTTTGATTGCCATGCAGTTTACAAAAGAAGTAAACTGGACACTTTCAGATTTCGTAATAGCCGCAGTGCTGCTGCTAGGCACTGGCTTAGCGATAGAATTGGTGATCAGGTATGTGAAAACCGGCTTATCAAGAACCATACTTCTGGTGGTAATTTTACTGCTATTATTTTTAACCTGGGCAGAGCTGGCCGTTGGCATTTTCGGCACTCCTTTCGCCGGAAGTTAAGACATCAATTTATGCATTCCAGGTGGATGTAATGCCAGGAATGCCTTTTAAAACGCAATTAAAAAATTAAACTAACAAAATGAAAAATACAATAGCATTATTCGGCCTCTTTTTAATCACAGCATCCTCCTGTATAAAGGACGAAAAAACAAATTCAAATACTAAAGAAACCTTTAAAAGCGCCACAAGTAATAATAAGTATGCGAAAGTACAATATGAGTCGCCAACCCCTGTAAAAAATACGGATGTGCTATTGTATCCTTTGCGATTAGCGCAAGATTTAGAAAGTTATAAAAGGGAGGTAGAAAGCAATTACTGGAACTTAGTATTTTATAACGTGATCTCAGGCACCAGGGATTTGTTAACAAGCGAAAAGGTTTTGATTAATAATTATCAAATTGGTGATTCAGAAAAAGGTCCGGACAACCCGCCTTCGTTATCTGATCAATTTATTTACTACGATGTAACTGATTTGGATGATGATGGAGATAAAAAATTAACACCAAAAGACTCTCGAAAGCTTTATCTTTCATCATTATATGGAAAATCTTTCAAGAGCATAATCCCTAAAAATTACAGGCTAATGAGCTGGAAGTTAGACAGCAAACATAATCTGATATTGATCAATTTGATAAAAGGTTTTCCTAATGAAGAATCCGAAAGCAAAAATGAAATTGAATATTTTATTTATGATTTAAAAACCGAAAAGCTAAAAGCTGTTTTCGATCAGAAATTTAAAAATGACATTCAAAAGTTAGCGGAGAAAGTGTTGTAAGGCGCCAGTTATACATTCATTTGTTTTAAAACTAAATGAAGTATAATTTATGTTTCAGTAAAATAATCATCGCTGCTACAATTCTCTTTTCCCCTATTCACATAAAACGTTCATTTTCTGTAAAAAATCGGCAAATACTATTTGTTTAAAGGCTTTAGAATTGTAGCTTTGGGCAAATTTTGTAGCAAATGAATATTCACGAATACCAGGGTAAACAAATATTAAAAAGTTTCGGTGTTAACGTTCAAGAAGGAATTGTTGCCGATACTCCGGAGCAAGCTGTTGAAGCTGCCAAGCAATTAAAGATCGATTATAACTCTGATTGGGTGGTAATTAAGGCGCAAATCCACGCTGGTGGTCGCGGTAAAGGTGGCGGTGTTAAATTAGCTAAAAACCTGGAAGAAGTTAAGCAACGTGCTACCGATATTATTGGTATGCAATTGGTTACCCCTCAAACCGGACCAGAAGGTAAATTGGTAAGCAAGATTTTAGTTGCTCAGGATGTTTATTATCCAGGTGCTTCAGAAACCAAAGAATTCTACATTTCAGTATTGTTAGATCGTGCAAAAGGTCGCAATATTATCATGTACAGTACTGAAGGTGGTATGGATATCGAAGAAGTTGCTGAACATACGCCACACTTAATTTTCAAAGAAGAAATTGATCCTAAAGTTGGTTTACAAGGTTTTCAGGCACGCAAAATTGCATTTAAATTAGGTTTAAGTGGTGGTGCACACAAAGAGATGGTTAAATTTGTAACTGCTTTATATAAAGCTTACGATACTACCGATTCTTCTATGTTTGAAATTAACCCGGTATTAAAAACATCTGATGATAAAGTGATTGCTGTAGATGCTAAAGTAGATATCGACGAGAATGCATTATACCGTCACCCGGATTATGCAGCAATGCGTGATACTGCAGAAGAAGATCCAACAGAAGTTGAAGCTAGTGCTTCTAACCTTAACTTTGTGAACCTTGATGGTAACGTAGGTTGTATGGTTAATGGTGCTGGTTTAGCAATGGCTACTATGGATATTATTAAATTAGCTGGTGGTGAACCCGCTAACTTCTTAGATGTTGGTGGAACAGCAAATGCAACAACGGTTAAAGCGGCTTTCAATATCATTTTGAAAGACCCTAACGTTAAAGCTATTTTAATTAACATTTTTGGTGGTATTGTTCGTTGCGATCGTGTTGCTCAAGGTGTAATTGATGCTTACCAGGAAATCGGAAATATCCCTGTGCCAATCATCTGCCGTTTACAAGGTACAAACGCAGAAGAAGCCAAGAAATTAATCGATGAGTCCGGACTTAAAGTTTACTCTGCAATTGCGTTAAAGGAAGCTGCAGATTTAGTTACTAAAGTATTGGCTGAACAAGCGTAAGGAGGTTGAAAGTTAAAGGTTAAAAGTTAAAAGACTGGAAACGAAAAACTCTTCATGATAAAAAATGCAAAAGGCCTGTTCATAAATCATGAGCAGGCCTTTTGCATTTTATGGTTCGTGAGACACCTAAAAAAGATAGATGGATTTGCTCATATGCGGCAAACGGACTTCGAGAAACGATAATCGAACAACGAACAACATTCACCTTCATTTAAATACCTATTTTTTCTTGGTTTCTATATTTGGCAGAAAACCAGTAAGCAAACCAATTAAAGGAAGAAAGGCACAAATACTAAAGACATATTCAATCCCTTTAGAATCGGCAAGTTTCCCTAACAGGGCAGATCCTATCCCTCCCATTCCAAAAGCGAAGCCGAAGAATAAACCGGCCACCAGACCAACTTTACCTGGAATCAACTCCTGCGCGTAAACTAAGATAGCAGAAAATGCTGAAGCTAAAATCATCCCGATAGGAACGATTAATACCCCTATCCAGAATAAATTAGCGTGAGGCAGCAGCAAAGCAAAGGGTGCTGTTCCTAAAATAGATGTCCAGATTACGTATTTCCTCCCAATTTTATCGCCAATTGGCCCACCCAGCAAAGTTCCCGCAGCCACCGAAAACAAAAACACAAATAGATAAATTTGCGAGGTTTGAACCGAAACCTGAAATTTATTGATCAGATAAAATGTAAAGTAATTGGTTAAACTTGCCATGTAAAAATATTTCGAAAAAATTAAAAGCAGTAAAATCACTACAGAGAAAATAACCTTATTTTTTGAAAATGGGCTTACCTCACTTTGAATAGCTTCTTTCTTACTTCTGGCAAGTACAAACCGTTTATACCAGTTGCCTACATAAGTTAGAATTACAATGGCCAGCAATGCAATTGCAGAAAACCAGATTACACTAAATTGCCCATAAGGTACAATAATCCAGGCGGCTAATAACGGACCTAGTGAACTCCCTGCGTTTCCTCCCAATTGGAAGACCGATTGTGCTAAACCACGCTTTCCGCCAGATGCAGCATGTGCCATTCTTGATGCTTCAGGGTGGAATATGGAAGAGCCGATGCCAATAAAAGCAACAGAAATTAACATGGTATAGAAATGGGCAGACTGCGATAATGTAATTAAGCCGGTAAGCGTAAACGCCATTCCTATAGCCAGAGAATATGGTTGTGGCTTCTTATCGGTATATAAACCTACAAATGGTTGCAGTAAAGATGCGGCCATTTGAAAGGTGAGCGTAATTAATCCTATTTGCGAAAAGCTTAAACGGTAATTCGTTTTAATAATGGGATAGATGGCCGGAATTAATGATTGAATGGTATCATTTAACAAATGTGAAAAACTGAGCGCAAAAAGAATTGGGAAAACGGTTTTTTCAATAATAGGAGAAACGATTGTGTTTTTAGTCATAAGGAATTAATTTTCTAAAGCAAAGGTAGCCATTATAGATTTTATGCCCCGACCCTATAGCCAATAAAGAAAAACTTTTATGCTAACCATCCGTTTATCAAATATGGAAAAGAATAAAACAATTATCGGCCTCTGCGGAAGTCTTCGAAAAGGTTCTTATAACGAAATGTTGTTAAAAGTTGCCGGCAGTTTACTACCGGATGATGTTCATTTCGAAATTGTAAGGTATGATGATATTCCTGTTTATAACGAAGATCATGATACACCAACGGTAACAGAACGGCCTGCAAGTGTTACGAAATTTAGAGAATTATTAGCTACTGCTGATGCCTTTATAATTGCTTCACCTGAATATAACTATTCTATTCCTGGCGGATTAAAAAATGCAATAGACTGGGCCAGCCGTGGTAAAGATAGCCCGTTAATGCATAAACCTGTTGCCGTTTTAGGTGCTACACAGGGCCTTTGGGGTACAGTAAGAATGCAAACTGCGTTTCTTCCGGTTTTTACGTTTTTAAATATGAATCCTGTTTTACAGCCAGAAGTTTTGGTTGCACAAGCTCAAAATAAATTTGACGAATCTGGAAATCTGAATGATGAAATGACAATAAGCATTATTAAAAAGAAAATTGATAAGCTGGTTTCTGCCAGCAGAGTTTAGATAATATTCCCATTAGCGCTGACATATTAACAGTTGAAAAATCTGACATTTATGCCAAAAAAGTCAGATTGTCAACTATTAGCAACTCAAAAATTAATCAATCGATTAACTTTTAGTCACACAAAAATAATAATGAATTAACACCAATTTCATATCTCGTTATCAATTAAGCAGTTGGTTTGAAACTGATTTTTTGATGACGATATAATATTTTATTGGCATCGATATTGACTTTTAAGCAAATATAGTCAGACATTAAAAAAGTAAAACCGGCTATATTTTTAAACAAATAAATAATATAACGATGAAAAAATTATTATTATCATTAGTAGCAGTTGCGGGTTTAGTTTATAGTGCAAATGCACAAACTGAAAAAGGAAAAATTATGTTAGGTGGTAGTGTTGGTTTCAATTCTACTAAAGTAGAAGGTGCAGCAAAATCTGATGTTAGTTTTAACATCGTACCAAATGTTGGTTATTTCGTGAGTGATAACTTTGCAATTGGTACAGGTGTTGGTTATACATCAAACAAAGAAGTTAGTGATAACAACTTAAATCAGGCTTTCAGAGTGGCACCTTTCGGTCGTTACTATGTTAACTTATCAGATCAGTTTAAATTCTTCGGTCAGTTATCTGTACCAATGGAATTTGGAAACGATAAATTTGTAGATAACAATGGCGATACAGGTGCTAAAATTGCAAAAACTACAGATATCGGTGTTAATTTAGCACCAGGTTTTGCTTTCTTCCCAACAAAGAAAATTGGTATCGAAGTTTCTGTTAATGGTTTAGGTTACAATAACCGTAAAGTAACTAACGAGATTACCGGTAATGAAACTACCATTAACTCATTTGGTTTAGAAGCAAGTACTTTAGCTCCAAAATTAGGCGTACAATTTCACTTCTAGTCTTAGCGCTCCGCGTTAAAATACTTCAACTTTTTTTATAAGCGCGTCCCGACTGTAAAGCCGGGACGCGCTTATTTATTTCTTTTCTCTAATTGCTTTAAATTCAGAGCCTTCTTTCCATTTAGGGAAAGATGCTTCATTACTTAAACGATAGCCTAAATCAAAAACCAGTCTTACATCTTCCACAATACCAGATAAATCCCAGGTGTTGGCATCGAAATTATCCTGAGGAGAATGATACCTGAATTTGGTAAAATCTGCTACCTGCTTTAAGCCCCAATCTCTGCCGTTTTTTACGTTATCTACGCCAGAACCTGTAAATAAAGAAGGTACGCCAACCTTCGCCAGGTTAAAATGATCAGACCGATAATAAAGACCGGAAGATGGAACGGGATCCGGAACGATAACCCTCCCCTGTTTTTTGGCAGATGTTGCGGCGTAATCTTCTAACGCTGACTGGCCAAAACCATATACCACAATATCTTTCGTTTTGCCGGCAATTCCCATCATATCCATATTAATGTTGGCAACCGTTTTAGCCAATGGAAATACCGGATGTTTGGCATAATACTCAGACCCAAGCAACCCCTGCTCTTCTGCTGTGTAAGAAACAAATAAGATGGTGCGCTCCGGCTGTTTTGGCAACTTTTTAAAGGCAGTGGCCAGTTCCAGTAAAGATGCCACACCAGTAGCATTATCTACCGCGCCGTTGTAAATCGAATCTCCCTGCACTTTCTCTCCTATACCTAAATGATCCCAGTGAGCAGAATAAATAATGGCTTCGTCTTTATGTTTAGTACCAGAAACCTTCGCCAGCACGTTATAAGATAATGATTTTTTGATTTTATTTTTAATGGTCAATGATGTAGTTAATTCCAAATCAACCGCTTTAAATCCTTTCTTTTTGGCAGTTTCCATTAAGCCATCGTTTTGCCCCGCAAGTTTAAAAAGTGCTTTTGCCTTATCTAAACTAAGCCAGCCTTCTACCACGGTTCTGTTCATTCCGTTATCTTCAGATTGAAGGTTAAGTTTGGATTTAGACCAGCCACTTCGTACCACACTCCAGGGGTAAGCGGCAGGTTCGGTATCATGAATAATCAATATACCTGCTGCGCCCTGCCGGGATGCTTCTTCAAATTTATAAGTCCATCGGCCATAATAAGTCATGTTTTTACCTTTAAATAAGGTAGAATCAGCAAAGCCGGGATCGTTGATCATCACTACTACGGTTTTCCCTTTCACATTCAAATCTTTATAATCATCCCAGCCATATTCTGGTGCAACAATGCCAAAGCCTGCAAAAACCAAAGGAGAATTTGAAATGCTCACCTGCTCTTGTAACCTTCTTGATCCGGCTACGAAATCTGTTAAATAAGTTAAATTGAGTAATGAAGACTTCCCTTTAATAACCATTTGATTTTCTGGCACCGATTTAATTTCTACCATGGGCACTTCCTGAAAATAACTTTTACCATTCCCTGGCTCAAGGCCTAATTTTTCAAATTCGTTTTTCAGGTAGTTAATGGTTTTGGTTTCGCCATTGGTAAAAGGCTTTCTACCTTCCAAACTATCGGCCGCAATAACAGAAAGGTATCGGGTGAGACTGGAGTCGTTAATCGCTTTTACAGCCAAAGAATCTGGTGAGGTAGTATTTTGTTCGCTTGCCTGTCTGCAAGAGGCCAGCGAAAGCAATGCACAACCAGAAAAGAGTATTATTTTTTTCATCATAATCATTTTTTGAAAATACAAAGAAATTGGCAAAGGCGGAGCCTTAAGCAGGCGAAAAAATTAGAGAACAGCTTACAAACTGTTCTCCCTGGATGACTGGCTAGTTTAAAAGCTCTGTACTTTTAAACCTGTGGTGCCCTGCTTAGCCGAGATAATATCTTCAAACCCAAGCTACGAATTTAAGTGCCTCAAAAATGCTCAGCACCAATAAGCAATCGAACTGATTAAACGACTTTGAAGGGTATCGTAGAATAGCTTAGCGAATAGTATATATTAAATTGATTTACAAATATTTTACTGGCTTGCCGATCTCCACTGACTGACATTTATAGCTCTTTCTATTCGTGGGCGATTGTACCGCTGAAGAAAGATTGGATACAGGTGCATTAAAATATTGAGAATCAACAGCCATATAGAGGCTAAAAACCCAAATTTTAAAGCCACAAAAATATTGAAACCAAAAACTATAATTAAGAGGATTAAATGTGATAATTCAGATTGTTTTGTTTGATGATGGAGATGCTTTAAAGTTTTGATATTCTTCTCTACCGGGTTACCTTTCCTAATCAATTTTTCCCAACCAATCAAAACCAATAGTTTTCTAAAAAGATTTACACCAACTGATTCATATATTTTGCCTTTTCCTTCCCAGGGTTGCTCCTTGAAATATGAGCCATTCAGCGGACTCTTAAGTGCTTCAAAAAAAAGAAGTCCGCTGAACATTAACAAACAGTTTAGTGCCCAGGCAAACGCAAAGCCTTGCATGCTAATGTAACGGATTAGGGCGTAAAGCGAGCCAATGGTGAATAGAATGATAGCAGTTAAAATTGCGCCTTTTTTCATTAACTTATTTCAATAACGTTCTTAAAATAATGAAACAACAACATGAGTAGTAAACAATCTTGAGCAGCACACATTGTGAAGAATATAATTGAATCCAAAAAAGTGTAGCAACTGCAATCGAGATATTCAGTAGAGCATGGCTGTTAATTTAGTTGCCACAAGATATTAATTTCCTTCAAATAATAAAGGCGCCAACCACCCTATTTCTTTAAAATTATGGAAAGACTTCAATGTCAAGATTACCTTAAATCCTCATGAGGATAGCAACTCGAATATTAAGTTGATTAGTTTTTAATTAGCTTGAATTTCTTAACCTGTGCACCGCTTTTAACAATCACCCCTACATAAACACCAGTGGCAAGTGCCATTAAACCAAATCGGTTGGAGCTGGTAGCTTTCTCTTCAAAAACTTTTTGACCCAATATATTAAATATAGAAAGGTTGTAATCTTCGAAAGATCCACTTAAAATGGTCAGATAATCGGTTACCGGATTGGGATAGAAAGAAAAGTCATTCTCTTTAAGGAAGGTTGCAGAAGCAAGATCACTGACTACATTTCCATTTGCCGTTTCAAAAGTTACCCGATAAAACTGGATTCCCGGTTTAGGTTTATCATCGAAAATGGTATAATCGAGTACGTTATTATCTGGCTTGGTTTGTTGCAAAACCGTGTAGGTATTTACGCCAGTCTGTTTCTCCCAGATAATATTTTTGATATCCAAAGTAGTTCCAATATTGAGGTCGAGCTTTATTTTATCGGCTGTGGCAGAAGCGATCAAACTCCTTACATAACAGGCAACACCTTGCTGGGTATAATCAATTGTATAACTTTTTAAACCGGAAAAACCCGCACCATTTGCTGCAACAGCAAAGTATTTACTGGCGGTATTACTCAAATTCAATTTCACCAGTGTGTCTGCAACAGTCGAAACCGGCGATAACACGTTATTGATAATGCTGTAAATAGTGTAATCCTTTGCTCCAACTTGCGGATTCCAGCTTAAAACCAGCCCGTCATTACACACATAGCCTACCGTTAATGTTCTGGGAGATGAAATGGTAAAACTTTGACTGGTTATTATTGCAGTACCTACCTCCATTTTTACAATGGCTTTCGAAAATAAATTTGGTGCACCCCAGTTGTAAAACCCTTTTGCTAAATCTACATTGGCATCAATTACTTTCCAGCTCAGGCCTTCATCATAGCTAACAGAGAGTTTACCTGTCTTTTCCGGATAGGTATTTTCCCACCTGATATAGTTATCCTCGCTCGCAAAAAAGTATACATCTTTTCCAGGAGTGATAAACGAAAAGGTATTTTTATACTTGAAACGATAGGCTAAGGCAAAATTCTGTTGACTACCTTGCGTAATGCGTTGCCCGTTAACATGGACGCGAAAATTCCCAGCCACCGGATTTTCAATACTTATCTGTTGAATATTATTAATCAAATCTGCCTTTCTTGTGGCTGGTTGAGCAATCGAATCCAAATTTGATGCGTTGCTTAACACCCAAGGCAGCATAATTTCTCCCGAAGGACTTTCAAGGCTTAAATCTAAACCATTAACGAGGCTTTGTGCAGCATTTACCGCTGCCGCGGGATCATTCCAGGTGATAGTGAGTTTAACTTCGGCAACATTTGAAGGAATAGTTAGCGGAATAGTTAGATCTTGCCCCTTTGTTGCAGGATATAATGCAACCCGATTTTCATCGAGGGTTTTCAAAGATTGGGCCACGTTTAGTTTCCCATAACCAAATACGTAATCTACCTGTGGGGTTCCCAAATCATCTGCTGAATTAATTAAAGTAGCCCGAATTAATGCAGCGGATGGTGCTTTCGCAAACTTTTGAAGATAAAATTGTTCGAGCAGAGCAATGGCTCCACTGCTAATTGCAGCAGAACCTGATGTACCATCTTCGCCTATGGCTACAAGTTCAGGTTTTACACGCCCGTCATAAGCCGGCCCTTTACTGCTTTGATTTTCTGAAATATTTTCGCGGTTAATCCCACCTATTACCAGCAGGTTCTTGGCCTGTTTAAAGTTTCCGGTTAAATTGGCCCGTGCAGTTATGCCTTGATAAAAGCCGCTGGCGGGTGTTAATGAACCACTGTTACCTGCAGAGAAGACATGAATTAAGGTATCTGTTTCAAAAACCTGTTTATCGTAAGCTGCAGCTTCAATACCATAGTTATTATCTATTCCTGTTCCATAAGAATGATTTTGCACGCGGATTTGAAGGCGGTTTAAAGCGGCAGGCTGATCTGGCATTAAATTATCAAAACTAGAAAAGGCCAGCTTCGCATTCGGCGCAGCGCCGAGTCCACGGATAAAAGAGTTACCATTTCCTAATGCCAATGTAGCCATACTGGTGGCATGGCTGGTTGCCGCACCTGTGGTAATTGCTCCGGGAATGGTTCTTCCTAAAAGATCAAGATCAGTGATATCGTACATTTCTTCTTTTAAAGAAATATTAATTCCTGCCCCGTTGATGCCAGGAAATAAATTCCGCGCATTCGTGATCTGATTCAAGCCAAGATCCAATCCGTTAATAACAACCTCTTGTTTAGCAACGGGAATAATGTCAGCATAAAGGATTTCATCTGCGCTAAGCAATGAAATTAAATCATCAGCAGTAATGTAAATAGTATAAATAGCATTTTGCTGATCAATTG
The DNA here is from genome assembly GCF_009674725.1 of Pedobacter petrophilus. Lineage (GTDB taxonomy): Bacteria > Bacteroidota > Bacteroidia > Sphingobacteriales > Sphingobacteriaceae > Pedobacter > Pedobacter petrophilus. The sequence continues at coordinate 57,213 of NZ_WKKH01000004.1, forward strand.
ACTTAATTTTTAACTGCCTGAAAAATTCTGGTTGCTGAAGACTATTTTTTACTGCCAGTCTAACCGTTAGCGAATCATTCGTTTTGCTTTTATTTAGCAGCTGGGCTAAGCCATCGCTTGCTTTCCACAAGCCGTTTGCTTCAGTCTGATAAATAACACGCTGGGAGAAAGCAGAAATATTTGCCTTATCTGCGATAAAATAGCCGGCTGCAAGTCGCTTTTTTGGTCGCAATTTCCGGATTTCTGCCGGGGTTAACTGGTGATCGAACTGAACTAAGTTGACATCATTTACTTGTAAATACGTCTTTTTGCTCTTAGCAGAAAACTTTTTTTGTATGTTTTTTTCTACTCCACCAGGTTGTCCCTGTGCGTTTAAACGAAATACGCATACACTTAGACATATAATTAAAAATACAGTGTTGACTTTCAAAAAATATTTTATTGTAAAATTTTGCTTACATCAGAATTGTTCTCTAAATTAGCATTTATAAGGTAATTCACAAATTATATTAACTAACTTATTAAACCATTCCCAATTTAATCTAAACTAAAATGAAAAAAACCAAATTTTTATCGCTTGCGGCTGCATGCTTATTGTTCACAACATTATATTCTTGTAAGAATAATGAGACAGAAACTGCCATAGAAAAAAAAGCTGACATCTCTACAGCTACCCTCGAAAAAGTAAAATCTTTAGGCTTCAGCACAGAAAACATTCGTAAAATTGACGGAGGTTATTTGGTAGAGGGAGATATCCTTTTAACGGAGGAAAATTTAACTGAAAAATCTACCAGTACTAACTTAAGTATTGCTGAAACTGAGCAGTACCGAACCACAAATACAGTGAGATCATTACCTCGTGTAATCACAGTATCAGTTACTAATTTACCTCAGGTATATAGTGATGCTGTAAATACCATGATCTCAAGATATAATTCTTTGGGTTTACGGATCACTTTTCAAAGAGCGGCTGCAGGTACAACCGGCAACATCAATGTAGTAGGTTTTAACGAAGCTCCAAGTGGTGGATTCATTACCTTAGGTTCAGCAGGTTTCCCAACATCATCAGGCAACCCTTTTAACCAGATCAGAATGAACACTAATACGGCTGCCTATGGTGCTAATCCGAACTTATTGTATCTTGCTTCTGTGATCCAGCACGAAGTAGGTCATTGCGTTGGTCTTCGCCACACGGATTACATGAACCGCGCTTTCAGTTGCGGTGCAAGTGGTGCAGGAAATGAAGGTGCATCAAACGTAGGAGCGGTTTTAATACCAGGAACTCCATCTACTCCAGATGCAGCATCTTTTATGTTAGCTTGTTCTAACGGTGGTAACCGCACATTTAATGCAAATGATGTTGTTGCGCTAAACTACATTTACTAATCAAAAACCAATTGTGAATTATCTTATTAAGAGCTCCGAATAATTTCGGAGCTCTTTTGTTTTGATGTCAATTTAAAGTTTACACTGAAATTCAATTACTCACTTAGGAGTCTTAATCAGCCAGTTCTTTAATAAATTTACCATCAGCACTGTACCAAACGTTAACATCAGGAGTGCCTTCAATATCTACCTTATAAGTTATTTTACCTCCTGTGCTGATCCAATCCACATCATCTATTCTTCCCTTTGGATATTTAGCCTTAATACTTTTGGCAATAGCTGCCGGAAGTTGATTATTTGGAATATCTTTTTCAGAAGAAATATTTTTTCCTGTAGCAGCATATATTGCGCTGTGATCGGTTTTACCTAAATCAAAATCAACCTTGTAAGTTATACCTTTCTTTTCCCAATCTATATCTTTAGCTTTTGGATATGCTTTTGAAAACGCCATTTTAACCGCAGCCGGAACGTTTTTACTGTCTATATCCTGCGCATGGCTGTTGACAATTCCTCCAACCAGAAGGAAAGCTGCCAATGTGATACCTTTACAATTCATATTAAAATAACGTTAACCCATAGCAATTGTTTGCAGCGTCTGTACAGCAGCTGAGGCAATTACGAATTGTCAATATAAATTTTTACAGGAAAAGTTTATCATATTTTTCTTAAATGCTAATAAAAGTGCAAAAAAAATGGCCTGTGATTTTCACAAGCCATTAGTATATAGTTTTAATAATTTTATTTCCCAGTTTGCTCGATATCTCTATCCATTTCTACTAAATCAACGTCGGCCGGTTCAGAGAAATCGCCAATCAGGTATTTATTAAAATGATCTGCTAATTTCCAGAAAGCATACTCTGTCATATCTCCAAAGCCATGTCGCTGACCTGGAATAATAAGAAAATCGAATCTTTTACCTGCTTTCATCAACGCATTGGCCACACGGATTGAATTTGCCGGATGGACATTATTATCTACATCACCATGCATCAATAACAAATGGCCTTTTAAGTTTTTAGCCAGATCCGGATTTTTATCGATGCTATATTTAAAAGAGGTATCGCCTTTCAGAGAAATAGTTTCTTTTACCCCATGGTGTTTTTCACTCCACCAACGGTTATAGATGCTATTATCATGGTTACCAGCATTCGAAACTGCAGCTTTAAAGAAATCAGGATAAACCAACATGGCCGCGGTAGACATGAAACCACCACCGGAGTGACCTGTGATCCCTACTTTCGATTCATCAATAAAGGAATATTTTGCTGCCAATTGTTCGATTGCTGTTTTCTTATCTGCCAGGCCATAATCGCGTAAGTTGCCATAACCGTAAGTGTGGTACCATTTTGAACGCGATGGATTTCCACCGCGGTTACCAACCGTAATTACAATGTACCCAAATTGTGCTAAACGCTCCGTACGATCCATGCTCTTGCTAAAAGCTTTATTAACAGCTTCCGTTTGCGGCCCTGGATAAACATATTCTATAATTGGATATTTTTTGTCCGGATCGAAATCAAAAGGCTTATACATTACGCCGTACAAATCGGTAATACCATCATCGGCCTTCACTTTAAAAGGCTCAGGATATTTGTAACCCGCAGCCATTAACAAGGAAAGATCGGTAGTTTCCAATTCCATCACCTTCTTTCCATTTCTTTCATAAAGCGTAGATTTTGGTGCGGTGTTTACCCTCGAATAGTTATCAACGAAAAAGGTATTGTTATCATTCATAAAAGCAGCATGATCAAAATCACCTGCATTCAGTAACTTCATGTTCGAACCATCGAAATTAATGCTGTATAAATGCAGATAATATGGATCTTCTTTTGCCTCTCTCCCATTTGCCGTAAAATAAAGCAAGCGATTTTTTTCATCAATATTAACAATACTTTCACAGTGGAATGCACCTTTTGTTATTTGATTTTTAAGCTTGCCATTGCCGTCGAAGAGATAGAAATGCGCCCAGCCATCACGTTCGCTCCAGTGAATTAACTCCTTTCCATCGTTCACCAAACCCGGACGATTCACTTCCACATAAGTATTAAAGCGTTCATCGATAACAGGCGTAACCTTACCCGTGGTAATATCAACAGTGGCAATATCAATGCGTTTTAAATCACGACTGGTACGTGAGAGATAAAAGCGGCTATCGTTACCCAGCCACACTGACGGACGGAATTCGTTATCACGATCTTTAGCTAAAACCGGCTTGCTCCACACAGAAATACTTTGATCTTTAAATGCCGAAACACTTAATTTTTTATAAGATTTGGCAGCAAAATCGAAAAGTAAAACTTCATCTTGTGGTGCTTCGGCCTCACCAGGCATTTGATATTTATAAGTTTCTAAAGTTGGGCGGCCAGGTGTTACGCTATTAATTACCCAGAGATCTTTCACCTTGCGGGAATCTGTTCTATCTAAAACGAAATATTTAGAATTCGGCGACCAAAGCACATAAGCACCTCTCCGTTTTTTATTATTTTTCTCATTCTCTACATTGTTTTCGCCATCGCCATCGCTACCATAAGAGTAAAACTTAACCCCATCTTTAGTCAACTGATGCTCAACAATAGTGCTGTCCTCTTCGTTTTTAACGGCCTTTTTATAATTTTCTTTATCCATCCAATAAAGATTGTAATTACGCGAGAACACAATTGCAGAAGAATCAGGAGCAACAGAACCCCAGCTTGGTTTTGGTTTTGGCTTACTGAAGTTTGGTACCTCAGATAATTTTGCCGATGCCAATTCGTATTTAAAAGAATAGATTTTCTTTTGCATAGAATCTGCTGCCTTTTTATCTTTTCTATCAGGTTTTAACTCGTCAACCGAACTTTTTACTTCGAAAGAAACACTTTTTTCATCGGCAGCAAATTTTAAATTTTCCAGAGGTAAATGTTCGGCATCAAATGGATCGCGAACAATTAAAGTGATTTCGGCAGCCAGTTTAGCATTATCAAACATTTGCTTTTTGGTTTTAGCAGAAGGATCTACCAGATACCAGAATTTCCCCTTCGGATTTTCAAAAGTGTACCAGAAACGGTTACTTAATTTTAGCCAATGCGGATCAACTGATGTAGCATACACCATCTTTTTCAATTTATTTGGAGAAAAACGCGATGCCAGCTGATAATTAGCCTTAGGTTGAGCCTGAATATTTTCTGTAATGGTGAAACTTTTGGTTTGTGCGGCCACTGTAAGCGATAGGAATTGCGCACAAAAGAATAATTTGTAAATTTTGTTCATTAAGAATGGTTTGGAGCGGCTAAATTATTTAATTAAAGCCAATTAAAACTGCTAAACCATGTAATAAAAACGTTATTCAGCATTCTTTATGTTAGCAAATATTTATCAACACCGGTTTTTTGTTAAGCAAATAGTTGGCAGAATTTATAGTTTTGCATCCATATATATTTACTATGAAATACAGCATATTTACCGTTATAGCGGCGAGTGTGATTTTGTTGGCAAGTTGCCAGTCAGAGTCATCAACAGGAACCTCGGCCGTTGCAGATTCTACAACCAAAACAACTACACAAACAGCAACCACTGCACCTGTTGATGTTTCAAAAATAAAGGTAGCAGATGCCAAAACCATTTTAGCGCGCAAACAGGTGCCTATACTTTGTTATCACCAGGTAAGAAACTGGAAACCTACCGATGGGAAAGTTGGAAAAGATTACATTGTTGAGATTCAGAATTTTAAAGACCAGATGAAAATGCTTGCAGACAGTGGCTACCATACCATTCTGCCGGATCAGCTTTATGCCTATTTAAATACGGGCGCAGCTTTACCCAGCAAACCTATTATGTTAACTTTTGATGATACTGACATGGATCAGTTCACGATTGTTCGCCCAACACTGGATAAACTTGGTTATAAAGCGGTATATTTTATCATGACCGTTTCCATCGGAAGAAAAGGAAAGTTTGTAGATTATATGACCAAAGAACAGATTAAACAACTATCTGATGAAGGGAACATAATTGGTTCTCACACTTATGATCATAAAAATTTTAAAAAATATGCTGGGAAAGACTGGGAAGAACAATTGGATAAACCAACGAAGAAACTGGAAGAAATTACCGGAAAAAAAATGACAGAATTTGCTTATCCGTTCGGTTTATGGAATGCGGAAGGAATTCCGGAATTAAAGAAACGAGGATTTAGAATGGCTTTTCAATTATCGACTAAACGTGATGAGAAAGATCCTTTATTTACCATCAGAAGAATTATTGCGAGCGGTTACTGGAGTCCGAAAACATTGAGCAACAGCATTAAAAACAGTTTTTAAAATGGGATTATTTTCAGCATTAATGGGAAACGCAGGAGCAGTTAATCCTGATGATTTAATTAAGCAATATAGTGCCTTATTAATTAATGGCGAACAGATAGAACTGGGCTTTAAATTGATTCGGGATACCTTTATTTTCACCAACAAAAGGCTGATTCTTATTGATAAACAAGGTATTACCGGAAATAAAACCGAATACAAAAGCATAGTTTATAAAGCCATAACAAGATTTAGTGTAGAAACTGCCGGAACTTTTGATTTAGATGCCGTATTGAACATTTGGATTTCTAACGAAACGATTCCAAGTATTCAAAAGCAATTTAATAAATCGGTTGATGTTTACGAAGTTCAAAAAATATTAGCCCAACACGTACTTTAATCACATTATGAAACGATTTTTAGCCATTAGCGTGCTTATCACAGCAATACTGGCCGCTTGTCAATCAGATTCTAAAAGCAAAATAGCTGATGCTTCAGTAGTTTCAAAAACTGAAGTAATAGACACAGCGAAGCAAAAGCCTGCAGATGCCAAGGCTATTTTGGCTAAACGTGAAGTACCGGTTTTATGCTATCACCAGATTAGAAATAATTTAGCAAGTGATAGTAAAAGGGCTCATGATGACATTATATCTCCTGATAAATTTCGGGAACATATAAAAATGCTGGCTGATAGTGGCTACCATACTATATTGCCCGATCAGTTGTATAATTATCTGGTATTTGATGGTAAGCTTCCGGAAAAACCAATTATCATTTCTTTTGATGATACAGATGAAGACCAGTTTACAGTGGGTGCTACAACTTTAAAAAAATATGGCTTTAAAGGTGTTTATTTTATCATGACGGTTTCTATCGGCAGAAAAGGGAGAATTAATTATATGACTAAGGAGCAGATAAAACAATTGGCTGATGAAGGGAATAGCATCGCAAGCCATACTTATGATCATAAAAATTTCGCTCAATTTACCAATGAAGACTGGAAAACACAGATTGATGATCCAACTAAAAAACTGGAACAAATTACAGGTAAAAAAATCGAATATTTCGCTTATCCATATGGCGTATACAAAGCCTCAACTTTGCATAAATTAAAGGAACACGGTTTTAAAGCGGCTTTTATTCTTTCTACGGCCAGAGATGAAACTTACCCGCTTTATACCATCCGCCGGATTATAGACCCGGGAAGGTATACGGCTAAAAACCTTTATTACAGTATTAATAAGAGTTTTAATAAAACAAAATCATAAGTTTAGCTGTAAACTATTAGTCGCGAATAATCGAACTTATGAAAAAGCATTTATTTTTTCTATTCCTGGTATCAGCTGTAATTACCGCTTGTAATAACAACAAAAATGATTCAACAACTTCGGAGGCAAGCGCACCCAAAACCCAGGCGTTCACAGCTGATTTTTACAAACGTCTGGAAGGTACAATTGCCGGAAAACCAGTTGTAATGCATTTACAGGGAGTAAATGGCGATTTTGGCGGAAACTATTATTATGATGCTTCCTGGTTAAATTTATCAACCGACACTTTGATTGGGCAGGATAGTTTGGTGCTTGCCGAATATAGTTTTTACAATTCTTACTTTGAGCAAAACCCAAAAGAGCCAGGTATTGCTTTAAAATGGACGGGCAACGGCTTCAAAGGAACCTGGAAAAGTGGCGATGGAAGCAAAAGTTTCCCTGCTATTTTAGAAGAAAAGTATCCCAAAGGCAGCTACCAGTTCACCACTGGTATTTATCAGGATTCGGTGAAGGCCTATGCAAACAAGGCAAATTCACCTTCCGCAAGCATAACTTTTAAGTATTTGAAAGCAAAAAACAGCGATGATGCCGGGAATTGGCTTAACAGCCAGTTGAAAAAAATATCTGGATTAAAGCCTGATATTGATCTTGAAACCAGCTTAAAAGCCACTGCTGCAGCATATTTAAAGGACTATAGCGCTGAAGTTGCTAGTCAGCCGGAAGGCGATAAAAATGATGAAGATGCCTGGCTAAACTATACCAATAACAGCCAGCAATCTATTTTATATAACGATAACGACTTTATTGTAATTGATTTTCTGGCCGACTCCTACACAGGTGGTGCTCACGGAAATTATAATAGCCAAATGTATTGCCTTGACGCTAAACGCAAGAAGCAAATGGTGCTCAGCGATATTGTGACAATCGACTCCAATAATCTGCAGAAACTATTAGAGCGGAATCTTCGAAAACAATACAATATTAAGTCTGGTGAAAGCCTTAATAAGGTTTTATTTGATGATTTTCTGAAGCCGAATAATAATTTCTATTTCAATGATAAAGGTTTAGCGTTTATGTACAATCCTTACGAGGTGGCGAGTTACGCCCAGGGACAGATCGTAGTCTTCATTCCTTTCAATGAATTGAAATCTTATCTGGTTCCAGCCTTTGCTGAACGTATCAGAATGAAATAAGATTATTTTCTGTAGCTTTTCAAAATTCAGGTTAGAAATTAAGCAAACATTTTCGTTAGTCTATATCATACTTACTGATTGCGCTATCCAAAGGGGATTTAATGCATAACTTATTTGGGCTCGGGTGAGCTAAAGAATATCGTTGATCAAATATTTATTACCATTAAAACTCAGTTCTTCTCCTTTTTTTGCACCGATGAATGCCCTTCCAATTGGTGCAGCTTGCGATACAGCGATGAATTTTTGACCATCAACATTTAATTCGCCTGCGCTAATGCTGATGTAAAAATTTCCGTTGGTGCTTAATACTAAACTGCCATTCTTCACTTCTTTGGATGCCTCTACATTTTCAATTTGCTGTAACGCGATTTTCTGCTGACCAGCTTCGTAAAGCAATTTACTATTGCGATCCATTTCCTGTTGCATCATTTCACGCGTGGTTTCATATTTGTCGCCTGCGCTGCTTTTCGTATCATCGTTAGATGCCTGGCGGGCTTGCAGCATAGAATATTCAATATTCTCTATTCTATTTTGAATAAAAGTTAAGCACAGCTGATATAATTGAGATTTTAAGGTAGACATAAGGTGTTGTTGAATAGATAATGGGAAATAGTGAAAGAATTGGATTATTTACGCAGTGATAAAGCTTGATCCAGAATCCCTTTTATCTTTTCTTCAGGCAGATCTTCAAAAGGGTTAATTAGTAAAATTTTCATACGCGCTCTTTTCTCCTGCAACAAATCCATGTGTTCAATTCTGTTTCCATCAACGAAACCAATGTAAGGCTGATGAAGTTTTTTGTGAATCCAAAGATAGGCGAACATTTTGCCTTTATGGTAATAAAAGGGCATTCCATGTTTCCAATGCTCGGTAATATCATTATAACCCGTTAAAAGCGACCTCAAATAGTGCAGGCAGCTTTTAACAGGTTCATCTTTTACCTCGAAATAATGACACAGTGGATTCAGCATAAATTTTGAAAAGATTAGTAATATAGACTAAAGACTGTAGACTCCAGACTTTGGGCTCCCAACTCAAAACTACCCTTCAATCCAGGTTACTTTCTCTTCTATTGAGGTTCGGTTGGGTGTCCAGGGTTTTTCATTGTGATACCCCATATAGAACAGACCGATGCACTTTTCATTTTCTTTTAAACCTAGAAAATCGCCTAAATCATCAATTAAGGGAGGAGAGCTCCAGTAAGCACCAACCTTTAAACTCTCGGCAGTTAAAGCCATATTTTGAACGGCACAAGAAACTGCTGCGAGTTCTTCCCACTCAGGAATTTTACCACTAACCGCCATATTGATGGCAATAATGCAATCGGATTGATTTGTTTTTTCAGCAAAGCTATCGTACTTCTTTTGAAGGAACTGGTGTGCGGGTACCAACTCTTTATATAATTTTCCGAGCTCCGCTCCTAGCTTTGCAAGGCCAGCTTTTCTAATCACTGTAAAGCGCCAGGGCTGGGTTAATTTATGTGTCGGCGCATAGTTTGCGGTTTCCAGAATCTGGTTGATTACTTCGACAGGTATCTCTTTTTTGATATAACTGGCTGGAAAAATACTACGGCGTTCTTTAATAACTTGTGATACGATATCGTAATTACTCATGTGGTAAAGATAAGGTAAAAGGTGGAAGGCATAGGGCGGAGAACTATGGTACAGAAAGAATTGACGCTTTATTAACGAAAACCGGCAACTGAAAACAGTTAACTGTGAGCAGACAACTGCTTCCTAATCTGCTTTACCTTAGCAAAAAAACCAATGCCTTCTTTGTCAGCCAGAAAATCCATGGTTTGAATGAGCTCATCTTCAATCCATTCGTGTTTCAGAATCAGGTTTGCCAGAATATTGAGGCAGTGAGACTTAACCGCAACAGGTATTTGATCAGCTATCAGCCAGGCGAAAACAACACCTACAATTTCATCGGTATTATAGCTGTGGATGATTTGTTTAATCTCTGGGGAGGCATTTTTCCCTGTCATGTGAGCCATAATTTTAACGTAATTCCGCAAAGCGGAATGATTATTTTGAGCAGGCAGGCCATTAAGAAAAGTTTCGGCAGCGGACAAGAAAGCCGCTTCATGATTAAAATAAACCTGCTCTAATACCCATGCTGCCCTGAATCCAATTTGCAGATCTTTATGAAAACTTAGCTTAACCAGCTCATTAACACAAAAATTCTCATTTATTACAATGCCGGCAAGTTGTTCTACTTTATTTTTGCCTATTGGGATTTTTAATTCGTTAATCAGGTGTTGCATTGGTAGCTGCTGTTTGCACATTAAATTTAGTGATTTTTTGATCAATCAGGTGATCAGCGCTCTTCCGTAATTCTAAGGTTACTAACTCTTTTAGCAAGAATGGTATCGCCGTAGAAATTTACTTTGTACTTGTACTGAGTGGTTTGGCTATACCCAATAGCCGAAACGGTAGACATGAGGATGCCTAGTGCTAATTTTTTCATAAAAATATTCCATTTGTGTGTGTGATACAAAATAGAAAAAATATCAATGCGAAATGAATATAATTTTTAACCTCAAAGCGACTAAAAGCCAGAGGGCAATGGAAATGTAGTAACGATCTGAGACTGCAAAAAAAATGTGCTTTAATTAGCATGCTGGGTTTTTAGATGCCAAACGCACAAGCATTAGGTGACCTAAACCTGATTGAACGGAAATACTTTTTGTTGCAGGTATTTACAGTTTGAGGATCACTCCAAAAAGATTGCAGTGAAAGCAGGATTAAAATGGCCATAAACGCTAAACTTTCATTTTCAAATTACTAATCTTAAACCTTCTACCTTTTTACCCTCAACCTTTTTCCCTATCTTTGCAGCTTATTTTATTTGTTTATGATTTCAGTTTCTAATTTATCCTTACGATACGGCAAACGCACATTATTTGAAGATGTTAACCTAAAATTTACCCAGGGCAATTGCTATGGTGTAATCGGGGCTAACGGCGCAGGTAAATCTACCTTCCTAAAAATTTTATCAGGAGAAGTTAACCAAACGTCTGGTAGTGTTGCTTTTACTCCGGGCGAAAGAATGGCGGTTTTAAAACAAAACCACTATGAATTTGATGAAGTTTCGGTGCTGGAGACCGTAATGATTGGCCATAAAGAACTTTATGCCATCATGAAGGAAAAAGATGCCATTTACATGAAAGAAGATTTTACAGAGAAAGACGGTGAACGTGCTGGCGAACTGGAAAACATCTTCGCAGAAAAGGATGGCTGGAACATGGAAAGCAATGCTGCAACCATGTTAAGCAACCTTGGCATTACTGAAGATCATCACCATAAACTGTTAAAAGAATTAGATAATACACAAAAAGTACGTGTATTACTTGCGCAGGCGTTATTTGGAAATCCTGATATTTTATTACTGGATGAGCCAACCAACGATCTGGATATCGAAACCATTGCCTGGTTAGAAAACTTCCTGGCTGATTACCAGAATATTGTATTGGTGGTATCTCACGACAGGCACTTTTTAGATGCCGTTTGTACACATATTGTTGATATTGACTTTGCCAAAATGAGCACGTATACCGGGAACTATACTTTCTGGTATGAGTCTAGTCAGTTGGCATTGAAACAACGTAGCGACCAGAACAAGAAAACGGAAGATAAGGTAAAGGAGCTGCAGGAGTTTATTCGCAGGTTTAGTGCGAATGCATCAAAATCAAAGCAGGCAACTTCACGTAAAAAAGCACTGGATAAGATTGACATCACAGAAATTAAGGCATCAAGCCGTAAATACCCGGCAATTATCTTCAACAATACTGGTCGTGAGGCTGGTGACCAGATTTTACAGGTTGATAACTTAGGTAAGTCTGGAAATGATGGTATTCTGTTTGATAAAGTTACCTTTATGGTTAATAAAGGTGATAAAATTGCTATCCTATCTCAAAACAGTTTGGCTACCGCGGCATTTTACGATGTACTAACCGGTCGCGATACAAATCATAAAGGTGAATTTAAATGGGGTGTTACCATTAGCACAGCAGATATCCCGAATGATAGCTCTGCGTACTTTGCTGGCAAAGATGAAAACCTGGTAGACTGGTTAAGAGAATATTCTGGTACAGAAGCTGATGAGCAATTTGTAAGGAGCTTTTTAGGCCGTATGTTATTCTCTGGCGAAGAAGTTTTAAAGAATGTAAAAGTACTTTCAGGTGGAGAAAAAATGCGTTGCATGTTCTCGCGGATGATGTTACAGCAAGCCAACTTATTGATGTTTGATGAGCCAACCAATCACCTGGATTTGGAATCTATCGAAGCGTTGAACAACGGAATGAAGGATTTTAAAGGAGCAGTATTATTCACTTCACGAGATCACCAGTTAACAGAAACTGTTGCAAACAGAATTATTGAAATTACGCCGAAAGGAACAATTGATAAGTTAATGACTTACGATGAATATATCAACAGCGCAGATGTTGCAAAACTTCGCGAGGAAATGTATTCGTAGTCAGATACCATATTTAACTCCATCAGCCACATGAAATTCATGTGGCTTTTTTTATGAAAAAAATCTCTCCACTGTAGCGTTTCCGTCTCCTTAATCGTTTAACCTAAAAAAGCGTTAATGGCCATTAACCAATTTTGTTTATAAAATTGATTTAACTACAACATGAAAACTAAAAACTACTTTGGCTTAACTACTAAATTAATATGCGCGCTATTCGCTATAACATTAATATTTTCTGCCTGTAAAAAAGACTGGAATGATGATCCGATCGAAGCCGCCGGAATAGGCTTTGTTCATGCATCGCCAGGCACCGGTCCATTGGATTTCATCTTAGACAACCAAAAAATTGGCAGTTTTACCTACACCAATGATCGGGGATACTATGCCGCCTACCCTGGCACGAGACTGGTTGGCGTATCCAAGAAAGATTCTTTGAAGTACCTTACTAATGGAACTGCAAATTTAAAAGGCGGAGGATTTTATTCGGTTTTCGTGGTTGATACCTTAAAATCTACTAAACTGCTATTAATTGAAGATGATTTAAAAGCGCCTGAAACGGATAAAGCAAAAATTCGTTTTATTAATTTAAGTCCGGGCTCTTCACCTTTAGATTTAGCAGTGGAAGGTAATGCAACAGCATTATTTACGGCAAAAGCTTTTAAGGAGTATACACCTTTTACTGCTATCAATCCATCAGATAGTTACACTTTTCAGGTTAAGCAAGGTGAAACCGTTAAAGCCACTCTGCCTGCAATAAAAATAGAGAAAGGCAAAATCTACACCATTTGGGCGAAAGGATTAAGCAGTGCAACAGACAGTACAAAATTTGCATTGGCTGTGATGACAAACAAATAACATCTACCCGTTGAATTTAGCGCCATCCGATAAATCGGATGGTGTTATTTTATATTTTTGCAGTAGCGAAAAGCATGCTAGAAAACTAATCGAACTTTAAATAGGCCTTTACAGGAGTGATCAAAAAAATACTCAGATTTGAGGAGATTTTAAAAGGCTGTGTAAATGACAACAATAGCTGTAAGGAAATGATGTATAAATCATTTTACGGCTATTTAATGGGCATTATTTTAAGGTACACAAAAAACACCCCAGATAGTGAAGAGCTTGTAAATGATACTTTTATCAAAATATTTAAAAATGTTTCCGGATTTAAACCACCTAAAAATCCTGAGGAATTGCAGCGGTCTTTTAAAGGGTGGATTGCACAAATTGCATCCCGAACGGCAATAGATAAAATCAGGAGTTCAAAAGCTCATTTTTATGTTGATGATTTAAATGAAGATCAACATCCGGCTACACAAGTTTCGGTGGCTTCAGATCTTCATGTAAACGACATCATGAATTTATTAAATCATTTACCAGATACGCATCGACTGGTATTTAACTTATATGAGATCGAGGGATTTGCACATGATGAAATTTCCAAAATGTTAAACATCCCGGAAAGCTCCAGTCGTGTTTATTTAACCCGGTCAAAAAATAAGTTGCGTGTACTTTACACCAATACATTAGTTGGTTCATATAAAAAAAATGGATAAGGAATTAATAGAACATATCACCACCCAGTTACAAAACCATGAGGAGAATTACGCTCCTGGTGCCTGGGAACGCTTTTCTGAAAAGGAAGAGAAAAAGCGCGGTGGCTTTGTTTTCTGGCCGCTGTGGACTGCCGCAGCAATAATTCTGGTTGTATCCGGTCTGTTTTTCTTGAATAACGGAAAGATCATAAATAAGAATACAATTGTCAAGTCTAAAACTGAAATTAATAGCACACAAGGAACGGAACCGAAAACAGATCATTCAACCCATAATAAGATAACCATTGAGGAGCCAAAAATTGCATCCAAAAAAAATAAAGCGCCTTACGATGCACAACCTGTAAACATCTTTAAATCACCTTCTAATAAAGTAGAAAACCAAAATCCACTTTATGTCACTAATCAAGCTGCCGATAAGATTGCTGCACCTAAAATTAATGTTTTCGAAAACAATCCAGATGTAACGTCAGCCAATAGTCGTAATACTGAAGTGAAGGTAGCGCAAGAAAAGGTAAAGACAAATAACAAAATGACTTTTGAAGATTTACTGGCGTTAGACAGCAAAGCGAACCTGGGAAAGCATGTTCAAAATCAAAAAAATCAAACTCATAAATGGCAACAGGATGTTTATGTAGCCCCTTCTATGGGGAATGACAGTAAGGTAAACATGAACTACGGTTTCTCTTTATCGTATGCCATCGCAAATAAATTATCGCTTAGCTCTGGTGTTTCTTATGCATCTGTTAGTTCTACTGAATCGCAAAATGCAAGTGCACCTCAAAGCTTATCCGGAAAAAATTTAGAATCTGTTAATGCGAAAGTAAGCGGTATTAATGTGCCTTTGGAACTGCGGTATAAGATTTCAGAAAAACTATATACCGGCGTTGGCATATCTGCATTGGCCGTGATTAATAACTCACAGCAAAACACTTATATTGTAAATCAGGTTCAAAGTATGGCTTCTCCATCGGCAAACGGAACAACAGATATCAGAAGCTTTATCGTGGCCGAAAAACAAACTGAACCGCAGCCAGAATCCAAACTTGATCCTGATAAATATATCGGCTTTTATAATTTCTCATTGGGCTACAAACAGAAAATATCTAAAAAGAATAATATCGCTATTGAGCCATTTTTAAGGCTTCCGATGAAAACTTTCTCCAGGGAAAATTTAAACCTAACCAATGGTGGCCTACGTTTAAAGGTTGATTTTTAAAAAGCGTAGCGATCATTTACTACCTAACCCCCATCTCTTTTGTATATTTGCAGTTAGACTACGAATTGAAATGAGATCATTAGCCTTTTTTTTATTAATATTTATCGGATTTTCTGCTAAAGCACAGCATGATCCGAGCGATCAGATGGATTCGGCCAACTGGGATGTTATTGGTGGTGTAAAAATTAAGACCGTAAAACCGACTGAAACTTATGCCATTTACAATCCAGCTATCCAAAAATATGAAAGTAAGGCATTTGAGCTTTCAGGCTATATTGTGCCTATAAAAGACGGCATGAAGCAAACGAAATTTATGCTTTCTACATTGCCTATTAATCAGTGCTTTTATTGTGGTAAAAATGGCGTTCCAATAATGGTGCTGGTGGAAATGGCGGAGCCTATTAAATTTACTTACCAGCCAATTACCGTAAAAGGGACATTGAAGCTGAACAAGGGAAATGCGATGAACAACCCACCTGTTGAGCTCATTTCTTCAAAATTATTATAAAAAAAATCCCGGTCGAAACCGGGATTTTTTTTATATAGATCGCTTATATTAAAAAGACCTAGTGATCTTCATGTCCGTCTGCACCATGTGCATGACCATGAGCCAATTCATCCTGAGTAGCTTCGCGAACGTTTAAGATAGTTCCGCTAAACAATAAGTTTTTACCAGCCATTGGATGGTTTAAGTTTACGGCAACAGTTTCTTCATGTACGGCTGTTACACCTGCCCTGAAACTGTTTCCTTCGTTATCCTGCAAAGGGATCACTTCACCAACTGCCGGAACTTCACCACCAGCATCAACAAACATTGATTTTGGAAGATCAGCAAAAGCACCTGGATCGATCTCTCCGTAGCCATCAGCTGCAGATAATTCGAAACTATATTCATCACCAGTTTTTGAACCAGCTAAATGTTCTTCAAACTTTGGCAACATCATGCCTACGCCATATAGAAATACTAAAGGATTTTCTTCGTCTGCTTTTTCGACAAAAACTTGTTGTCCTTCTTCGTTGGTAGTGTGCAATTCATAAGTTAATGCAACTACTGAGTTTGGTGAAATATTCATTCAGATTTTTTTTATTGTAAATACGTTAATGCTTCCTCAACAGTTTTAACCGGCAACTGGCATACTTTATTTCGGCAAATATAAACTTTTGTTTCATTGCTTTGCTTTCCTTTTAACAGTGGTAAGTTACTTTTTGTTCCACCTAATGTAATTTTGTTAGGAATATAATGATTGCTTAATTCCAATTTAACTACATCTGCCTCCAAACCTGTTATCGCAATTTCATTTATACCATAAATTTCATTCAGCAGTAAAATTGCCCAGTTTGAATAAGCGGAACCATAGGTTTTTATTTTGGGATGAACGGCAGCCAGCATTTCTGCCGCCTTTTCAGTGTATCGCTCTACATCAAATAGTAAGCCTAGCTTCTTTAAATTCAATGCCATGGTAGAATTTGCTGCGGGAATTACATTATCCATTACTTCGTGTTTGCGTGCAATTAAACTTTCCCCTTCTGCAGATGTATAAAACAACATGGGTGAATTCGCATCGCTGAAGTTATTCAATACATAGTCTGCCAATGATTTAGCTTCCTCAAGCCATTGTTCATCGAAATCATATTCGTACAAGGCAATTAAAGCCTCTATTAGAAAAGCATAATCATCTAAAAATGCGGTGATAGATGCTTTCCCGTTTTTATAATTGCGGTACAAACCACCAACAGCTGATTTCATATTCTTTATGATGAAATTGGCCGCTGTTGCTGCTTTTTCATAATATGCATCATAACCTAGCACCTGGGCTGCATCTGCCAGTGCTTTAATCATCATTCCATTCCAGGCGGTCAAACATTTATCATCAAGCCCTGGCCAAATACGTTTGCTCCTTACTTCCAGGAGTTTGGCTTTCGCCCGATTTACTTTATCAAATAAGTCTTCCGTAGAAAGGTTATATTTATCCAGAAGGATTTTATCTTCAAATGTTTTTCTTAAAATATTCGTTTGTTCTTCTTCCCAATTGCCTTCCTCCGTCACGTTGTAATATTCTGCCAGTAATTTGGCATCATCTCCTAAAACCTGGTCAAACTCGTCTTTATCCCAGACGTAAAATTTACCTTCCACACCTTCACTATCAGCATCTAAAGCAGAATAAAACAGTCCTTCAGGCGAAGTCATTTCATTAAAAGTCCAGGTTATTGTTTCAACAGCAGTTTGTTTAAAAGAATCAAATTTTGTGCATTGATAAGCCTCAATGTATAAACTAATCAGCTGTGCATTATCATAAAGCATCTTTTCAAAATGCGGCACATGCCATTTATCATCCACTGAATAACGGGCGAAACCTCCGGCAATCTGATCGTAAATACCACCCCTGCTCATTTCTTCCAGGGTATGGCAAACAGCTGTGAAAACAGACTCATCATCATTCAGAAAGCCGTAGCGCAATAAGAAAACCCAATTATTAGGCAGCGGAAACTTTGGCGCACGGTTGTAGCCACCATAACCAATATCGAAATGGCGTTTCCAGGGTTCGATAATTTCTGTTAAATGATTTTCGGTATAGGCTTCTTTATTTTCGACAGCAATCACTTTCTCACTGTCATTTATACCAGCGGTTAATCTTTCTGCATATCCAATGGCTTTATCAGGTTCATTTGCCCAAAGTGCAGCCACATTTTCCAATACATTAATCCAGTCCGTTTTTCGGAAATATGTACCTCCATAAATTGGGCGCTGATCTGGTAAGCAGATGCAATTTAATGGCCAGCCGCCGCTACCTGTCATCAATTGAATGGCATACATATAAATCTGATCGATATCTGGCCGTTCTTCGCGATCTACCTTGATGCATACAAAGTGCTGATTCATCACTTCTGCAACTTCATGGTTTTCAAAACACTCCCGTTCCATTACATGGCACCAGTGGCAGGCTGAATAACCGATGCTCACTAAAATCAACTTATTTTCAGTCTTTGCTTTTTCTAACGCTTCAGGGCCCCATTCGTACCAATGAACTGGATTATAAGCATGTTGAAGTAAATATGGAGAAGAAGCATTAATTAAGTTATTAGGCTCTGAATGTAGATTTGACATAGGTTTTAAAGATAAAATTGGAACTATAAAGCTATTAATTATCTACAAACGTGGTTTGTTTTAGTTTTTGTTTTTCTATTTTAGATGAAAATCAATTCGTGTTCATGGAATTATCAAAGAGCGATTTATTTAGTATTGTTAAGGAAATTATTATTCAATCCCGCCTGAAAGTTTTCCGGGCAGCAAACTCTGCATTGCTGGAGTCTTACTGGCAAATTGGCAAGCTGATTGTGGAGGATGAACAGAATGGTAAAGCACGGGCAGATTATGGAAAAAGCACCTTAAAAAACCTTTCACAGCAGCTTACGCTTGAGTTTGGGAAGGGATTTGATGAAAGTAATTTAAGAAATATCAGAAGTTTCTTCAAAGCATTTCCAATTCGTGACGCATTGCGTCACGAATTGAGTTGGACACATTATAGACTTTTATCCAGAATAGAAACTGAAGAAAAACGAAATTATTATCTATCAGAATCCATCACCTCTAACTGGAACAGCAGAGAATTACAGCGACAGATCAATGCCCTCGCCTTTGAAAGAGTGATATCTCACAATGTATTAGCAGATACCAAACAAGAAATTGAAAATTTTTTAAAAGACCCCTACATTTTCGAATTTCTGGGTTTAAATCCAAATGAAAAAAATTCTGAGAGAGAACTGGAAAGTGCTATCATTGATCACTTACAGAAATTCCTGCTCGAATTTGGGAAAGGATTCGCTTTTGTAGCCCGGCAACAACACATCGTTACGGATACATCAGACTTTTACATCGACCTTGTATTTTATAATTATATCTTAAAATGTTTTGTAATTATAGACCTTAAAACGGGCACTTTGAATCATCAGGACATTGGTCAAATTGATATGTATGTAAGAATGTATGACGACCTTAAAAGAAACGAAGGTGATAACCCAACGATTGGATTATTGCTTTGTTCGGAGAAAGATGAAACCATTGTTAAGTACTCCGTTTTAAATGACCATAATCAGCTTTTCGCCAGCAAATATCTATTATACCTTCCAAAAGAAGAAGATTTAAAGAACATTATAGAATCAGACAGATTACGTTTTGAATTAGAGAAAGATAGAAGATGAAAATTACACATACCGAAATATATCGCTTTAGTATCCCGATGGAACCTTTTGTTATTGCAACAGGCACCATGCATTTTGCGCAAAATGTTTTAATAAGAATTTATACCGATGCAGGTATTCACGGAATTGGCGAATGCTCTGCCTTCCCGATGATTGTTGGCGAAACACAGGAAACCTGCATTGCCATGGCAAAAGATTTTGCAGCCATTATAAAAGGAAAAGATCCGTTGGAGATTCCAGAACGGATGAATGACCTTTTGGCTTATGCCGATCATAACAGCACCATTAAAAGTGCATTCGATATGGCTTTGTTTGATCTTGCTGCAAAACACGCTGGCTTGCCGCTTTATCAATTTCTCGGTGGAACAAAGAGGACCATCGAAACGGATATGACCATTGGTATTGATACACCAGAAGGGATGGCAAACACAGCGTTAAAATACCAAAGTCATGGTTGCAGGATTTTAAAAATCAAACTGGGAAAGAAGGTTCAGGATGATATTGAGCGTGTAAAACAGATAAGAGCTGCAGTTGGTGAAGAAATGATTTTGCGCCTGGACGCTAACCAGGGATGGAGTTTTGATGATGCTTTGTTCGCCCTGGGAGAACTGGAAAAATACAACATCGAATTCTGCGAACAGCCCATGCGGACCTGGTTTGACGATAAATTACCAGAATTGAATATAAATTCGCCAATCAAATTAATGGCTGATGAGAGTTGTTACCACCACCACGACGCGCGTAAACTGATTAATAGCCAGTCTACAACTTATCTGAATATTAAATTTTCTAAATCTGGCGGAATTTTAGAAGCACAGAAAATTCATGAAGAGGCTTTACAAAAAGGTGTTAAATGTATGATTGGAAGCATGCTCGAAAGCCGGATTGCTTTAAGTGCTAACTTACATTTTGCTTTAGCAAGCCCGAATATAGAGTTTTTTGACCTTGATACCGCCTTGCTTGGGCACCTGGTAGATCCGGTGGTTGATGGCTTAACCTACAATGGTTATTTCCTTGATGTTCCTGAGCTTCCAGGAATTGGTGCAGAAGCCGATGAATTTTTCCTCGAAGAATGTGAAAGCTGGACGGTTTAGTTTAACTAATTAATAACAGGCGATTCATTAAACTATTTTACGAGCATTTCTGCGAGCGTGGTACTGTCTCCATTAAAGGCATTGAAATCTACCACGTGGCCAATCCCGTTAATTTTGGCTTTGTCTGAATGTTGCCAAAATTTCCAGCGGCTTTTATCCAGACGCAGCCTTGGCTGGTAATAATGTGCAATCCATAACGGATATTCGTCTAATTTACCTTTCAAATTATCTTCATAAAACTTTAAACCCGTATAAATAATAGGCCTTACTCCTGTTTTCATTTCCACATAAGTGAGGAAATCTGAAAGTTCTAACCTCATTCTTAACGGCGTAACACCATCTAAAGTTTCAACATCAACCACAGGGGGTAAATCGCCTTTCTCTACATTGGCCACTTGCAAAAAAAACTTCGCTTGTGCGCTGCCACTTTTTTTAGGCCGGAAAAAGTGATAGGCACCACAAACAATTCCTGCCTTCGGTGCTTCACGCCAGTTGCGCTGGAAATAAGGATCAACTTGTAAAATTCCTTCCGTGGCTTTGATGAAGGCAAAACTAATCTTTACCTCATCTTCCTTCATGGCCTTTACTTTAGGCCAGTTTATTTTACCTTGATAGTATGAAACATCAATCCCGTGAATAGAATATTTCTTAGGTATCTTGATATTGAAACTCTTGTAAGTACGGTAATTTGGATCCTGCCCTAAATCTTTCATCCACCTCCAAGTGGCAACGAAACCATTTAAAACATAGCCATAATATAAAGGAGACAGCAAAATTAGTAGTAAAGCAGCAATAGCCACCTTCATTTTTGCAGAAAGGAAACTTTGCTTCTTTCTCTTTCCTACAGGCTTTCGGGAAGTTGGTTTTCTTTCAACAGGTTTTCTGGCTACTGTTTTCTTATCTGAAGGAATTCTTTTCTCTGGCGGCATATCTATTCTGCCGCTAAATTGAGTAAAATCCCTTTAAATAAAAAAATCATTTACCTGTTTAGCAACTTTCGGTACATTGACAGATTGCTAGGTGCTTAGCACATTATTTGAATAAACACTAAAACCCACCTTACCAGCGGCATAATATTTAAAGGTAACCGCTTTCGCATCTTCCTGATCCAGTTTTACCCGTTCTAATAAGTTCAATGAAGAATCTTCATAACCAAGAAAATTATTACGGTAAACTTTAATTTCTGTGGTATAATAAAGGTTACCTGGCTCAACATCACCTATGTTTACACCCACTTCATCGAAAACCCAATGATATTTTTCAGATTGCCTAATAATATCTTTCATCTTATTGTGGTTAAAATTAATCAGTGTTTTTATTTTCCTGGGTTCAGATTCTTTTTTCTTCTTTTCACTTAAATTAACTGTAATTTCTTCCGGAAGAAAGATCACGTTTTCACCCAATTGACTGGCCAGATTAAGCATGATAAAAACCTGTGGCTCGGTGATAAGCGCCCGGTTTAAGGTTTCACTTAACACAATATCCACATCAGTATCTGGCAAAATACAAGTGGTAGCATCAGTGATTTCGATTCGCCTGATGTATTTATTTAAATCGAAAGCTTTAATCACATCCAACAACTTTTTATGGCTCGTTTCGTTAATTTCAAGTAAAGTAAACTGAACTTCATCTGCACTAAACTGAGCCATTACCGGAAGGGCTAAAGTTGCAAAAGGACCGGTACCAGCATATAGAACATGCACCGGACCACTTTTTTGAGCCAGTTTATCCTGAACCGCTTCATACAATCCCCTAACAAAACGCTGCGTCCTCAGCACTTCCTTCACACAATTAGCAGCCCAAAAAGTCCCAATCGCATGACCAAACGGCAATTTAACATCATTCCGTTCTCCGTTTTTCTCTGGTTCTATTTTACCAATATCAAATAAGAGTTTAGTGTAAGCAGTTATAGCAGGCACGAGTTTATCATGGAAATCGCCCGGCAAAATTAAATCATTACTAATGCTTTGCAGTTGTTCCTTAAGGTTTTGGGTTTGGTACATGGAGTTGAATAGACTAGCGCGTTAAAAGAATACCGGAAGATATAAAGAATAGTAAAATTCCCCACCAGTTCCTTCAATTATATCGCGAAAAGTAAACGCATATATATCATAATATTTAGCCTCAAATTTCCAGCGCTTTAGTACTTTTGTACGCTAGAACAAACAATATAATGTTTAAACTCATTCTCAATACCTATAAATCTTCTTTTAGTGGTTTAAGCCGTGAAACCTGGCTGCTGAGTATTGTTATGATGTTTAACCGTTGCGGCAGCATGGCTGTTCCTTTTATGGGGCTTTATGTTACCCAAAGTTTGCACAGAACGGAAATGGATGCCGGCTTAATCATCACCCTGTTTGGTGTGGGATCTATTCTAGGTTCTGCAACCGGCGGAAAACTCACTGATCTGATTGGATTCAGGCCTGTTCAAATCCTGTCCTCTATTATTGGTGGAATATTATTCATCATATTCTCGACCATTACCCATTTTTCAAGTCTTTGCATTTTAGCTGTGGTCATTAGCTTCTTTTCTGAAGCTTTCAGGCCTGCAAATTTCACCGCAGTGGCGCATTATGCTAAAAAAGATACCATTACCCGTTCTTATTCCTTAAATAGATTGGCCGTAAATATTGGCTGGTCGGTTGGCATTAGCATGGCTGGCGTAATCGCCTCCTTTAATTATAAACTTTTGTTTATTGTGGAGGGATCAGTTAGCATACTGGTGGGCGCAGGCATTATGTTCCTTTTGCCAAAAGTGCAGGATTTTATGAAAAAAGCGAAAGAAAATCGTGGCAGTATGGTGATTACGAAGCCCTGGCAGGATGCTTTTTACGTTAAATTTATCTTGCTGACTACCGTTTTTATTACCTGTGCCTTCCTGATGTTTAGGGTAGTACCTGTGTTTTTTAAGGAAGAATGGCATATCGATGAATTTGCAATCGGTATGATCATTGGTATAAATGGTGCCATTATCGCTTTGTTTGAGATGATCATGATCAATAAGATAGAAAAGAAAAAATCGCCAATGTTTTTTATCATTATCGGCTCAATCTTCTTCGCCATATCTTATCTGTTATTGAGCGCACCGTTTATTTTCCATATCGCAATGGCAGTGTTAACCATTATCACTTTCACCATTGGAGAAATGTTTGTTTTACCCTTTATAAATACTGTAGTCATTAGCAGAAGTAATGAGCATAACCGTGGATTATATGCTGCCGGCTATACCTTGAGCTGGTCTTGCGCACAAGTTGTAGGACCATTTGCAGGCTTTTATATTGCCAGGCACTTAAGCTATAACTGGCTTTGGTTTGGATTAGCCTGTATACTTATGCTATGCGCCTATGGATTTAGTTTACTCGATAAAAAGCAGGAGAAAACCATTTTAGAAGCCAGTTAATTTTTCGTTCCCGACGCTCTGATCGGGAACGAAAATAGCTTTATTTTACTTTTTGAGCTTTAACACCTTCATTTGTAATCTTAACGGGCAAGATCAGTCCATTAGCATCAAATTTCATTTCATCGATACAGGTTACGCGATGGTTCCCGTCCGTTTCTGTTAATGGACGGCGGTGATATACGATATGATAAGTGCCTTTTTTCTCATTAATAATCACAGAGTGATGCCCTGCTCCCGTTGCAATTGCCGGATCTTGTTTCAAAATAGCACCTACTCTTTTAAATGGTCCGAAAGGAGAATCACCAACGGCATAGGCCACTGAATAATCCGGTCCAGTCCAACCACCCTCGCTCCACATAAAGTAATATTTACCATTTTTAATGAACATGTACGGGCCTTCCACATACTTATCCGGCGTAATTTCTTTGAAAATGGTTCCATCTTCAAAGGGCAGAAAGCCACTAAAATCTTTATTAAGCTTCGCAATATTACAGTGTTTCCAGCCACCATAGATAAGGTAATACTGCCCGTCTTTATCCTTAAAAACAAACTGATCTATTGGCTGGGCACCATTATGAAACTTGTCTACCAAAGGTTTTCCCAAATGATCTTTATATGGTCCTTCTGGCCGATCCGCAACCGCAACACCAATTCCCCCTATTTCCTCATCGTTCTGAATATCGTTGGCACCAAAAAACAAATAGTATTTCTTATCTTTCTTAACAATGGCTGGAGCCCACATGGCTTTGTTGGCCCATTTAACTGCCGAAGTATCTAAAATATGTTCGTGTTTTTTCCAGGAAACGAGGTCATCAGAAGAAAAAGCATCTAAAAAAACCTGCTCTTTATATTTTGCAGAATAAGTAGGATAAACCCAATACTTATTGTCGAAAATGGCTGCATCAGGGTCTGCATACCAGCCTTTAAAAATAGGATTACCAGATTGCTGAATCGTTTTAGTAGATTGAGCGAATGATGCAAATCCTGCTAAGAGTAAAAGAGATGAGATTGAGTATTTCATGGGTACAATTTAGAAAAATATTCTGTGAAACGGATCATGCATGACAATCTTTTCCGCACAACTGAATTTCCAGGTTGCAATCTGCGAGATAACTGGAAGCTGTTACAGCCAGATGTAAATTGCTTGTTGCTAAACTACGACTAAAGGCGAATTGGTCGGCTGGTTAAAACAAAAAAATCTCTCTAGATGAATAGAGAGATTCTTAAAATTTCAATAAGATGCTACAGATTGCATCCTCAGCAAAGCTTATTTACTTAACTCTGCAAAATACTTGTGGAACAAAGGCAAGGTTTCGATGCCTTTATAATAGTTGAAAATATCGTATTTCTCGTTTGGCGAATGTAATGCATCACTATCTAAACCGAAACCAAAAAGCACTGATTTAATTCCCAATACGTCTTCAAACAATGCTACAATCGGGATACTTCCACCACCACGCGTTGGAATTGCTTTTTTACCGAAGCTATCTTCGATTGCTTTTTCGGCAGCCTGATAAGCAACGCTGTCTGTCGGTGTAACTACCGGTTCACCACCATGATGCGGCGTAACTTTTACCTTTACATTTTTAGGTGCAATACGCTCAAAATGTTTGGTAAAAATCTCAGCAATCTCTTCCGAACTTTGATTTGGCACTAAACGCATAGAAATTTTAGCATTTGCCTTACTTGGTAAAACGGTTTTCGCCCCTTCGCCAATGTAACCACTCCAAATACCATTCACTTCCAAAGTTGGCCTTGTACCGGTCCGTTCTAACGTCGAATAGCCTTTTTCGCCCCAAACTTCTTCAATGTTTAAGTCTTTTGTATATTCTGCCTCATCATAAGGAGCAGCATTTAATGCTTTTTTCTCGTCATCTGTCAATTCCACAACTTTATCATAAAACTCAGGAATAGTGATGTGGTTATTTTCATCATGCAGAGATGCAATCATTTTACAAAGGATGGTTGCAGGATTTGCTACTGCTCCGCCATAAACACCAGAATGTAAATCGCGGTTCGGGCCAACAACCTCAACTTCCATATAAGCCAGACCACGTAAGCCGGTTTCAATTGAAGGATGCTCCATGCTGATCATCGAAGTATCGGATATTAAAACGACATCGGCTTTTAAGCGATCAGCATTTTCTTTAACAAAAATACCAAGATTTGCAGAACCAACTTCCTCCTCCCCTTCAATCATAAATTTCACGTTGCAGGCAAGGGTATTCGTTTCCATCATCAATTCAAAAGCCTTTACATGCATGTAAAACTGTCCTTTATCATCACAGGCACCACGGGCGTAGATTTTACCATCGCGTACTGTTGGTTCAAAAGGTGGTGTATGCCAAAGTTCTAAGGGATCTGCCGGCTGCACATCGTAATGACCATAAATTAAAACCGTTGGCAATGAAGAATCAATTATTTTTTCACCATATACTATCGGATAACCAGCCGTAGGACAAATTTTTACATGATCTGCGCCGGCATCTTTCAATTTTTGGGCAACATAATCTGCCGTTTTTAGTACATCATCTTTATATTTTGGATCGGCACTAACCGATGGGAAACGCAATAATTCGAACAACTCATCTAAAAAGCGTTGTTTGTGCGTTTCTACATAATTTTTAATCTCTTGCATAACAAAATGAATTTGGACAAATATAGGGTTTTCACCCAAAAGGCATCGGCGAATTAATGAATTGAGATTTAAACCAATCAAAATAATCACATTCAACACGATAAATTTTGAGTTCATTTTTAAAGAGCTGACCGTTAAGTTTAAACCTGAACCAGATTGCCTTTTTGGAGTAAGAAAAAGTATTTTACATAAATCGTTTTAATTCATTTTTTTGTAAATTGCGACTTTAACAGATATACTAAAAATCAACCAGAATGATCATTTGTAATGAAATTTAGCACGAGATTAATTTCTTTTCTGCTGTTGCTGGTTTCTTTAGGTATTTCTGTTGTTGCATTTGCTCAGAATCCACCTCGGGTCAGCTGTCCTGAAGCAGCCAAATTTTACGCAAAAGACAGTATCAATATTGTAACCTTCGGTGCCAGTACGGTTGAAGGAGTAGGCGGTGTCGGTTTTCAAGATATGCTGAAAAGTAACTTTGAAAACTGCTATGTTAATAAGGTGGTGGATATTACCAATCAGGGAATCGGTGGCCAGACTACGCTTCAGGGTTTACTAAGGATTGATAATTCTGTAAGAGACCGAACAGGTTTCATCGTCATTTCAATGGGAATTAACGATGCACTTGCCATTAGCAATGGCAGAGGGAGCTTAGCAGAATCTGAGGCCAATATGCGTCAGTTAATTACCATCAGCTTAAAGCAAAACCTAATTCCAATTTTGTGTACTCTACAAAATGTAGATGATAGAAATAATGCATCATTGGTATCTGCAAATGCCAATATCAGGGCGCTAAACACCATTTACAAACGTTTGGTAACCGAATATAAAATTTATCTGGCAGACATCAATGCGGCCATGAGACGAGATTTTTCGCTTTATCAGGATGCATTCCACCCGAATGCCCGTGGTTACAGACTCATCAGCTATGTAATATTTGATGCCATCAATAAGGCGATCTTTGATAAGTTCCTCATGTTTATTGTATCTCAAAACTACCCAAACCCTGCAGCTTTTCAAACTTCTCTAGACATCGTTTTACCAGAAACAGATAAAATTAACGTTCAGATTTTTGATTTAATGGGCCGCCTGGTTAAAACTGTTGTAAATGAATATTTAAATACCGGAAAACATACGCTCGAAATCAATACCACCTACCTGGTGCCCGGAATTTACTTTTTCAAGATTACTTCAGACTCTGGTAAATATAATACTGCCAAAAAATTTATCGTAGCCAGGTAACTTAAACAACTGCAATGAGTCTTAAAAGAGATTAAATTGTTTATACCTTTAAAGCCATGCTCACAGAAAATTTCACTAATGAAGCCATAGATATCAGTACGCTTCCTAAATTTGAGCAGGTAGTGTTAAAAAAACTACATCCGGATTATTGGAAAATCATGTGTATTAACCTGGTTTTATTTTTCCTTCCATTGGCTATCGGAATCGCTTTACTCCTTTTTTTTGTTGATGATTTCAGACCTTACATCGCCCTGATGATCAGCGCCTATGCCGCTATTATAGTTATCTCTACCCTACTTTTTTACATCAGCTTTAAAAAACGAGGTTATGCGTTAAGGACTAAAGATTTAATTTATAAAAGCGGCATTATTTCAGATTCTACCACGATTGTTCCGTTAAACCGAATTCAACATATAGAACTTAACGAGTCTATATTTTCCAGAATGTATCATTTAGGTTCTTTACAAATATTTACTGCAGGCGGCCATAGTGGCCATCTCCATATTTCTGGTATTCCAATAGCCGAAGCAAAAAGCATCAGAGACTTGCTCTTGCAAAAACTTGATTTAATTCACCAACCTTCCACTGATCCAGAGGCGCTACATGGATAGAGATTTTAGTCAACCCCAGCGTGAATCGGCTTTAGGCATTATTGTGATGGCAGTTCATACCCTTATACAGGTTACAAAAGCACTATTTTTCTTTTTGGTTTATGCTTTCATCAAAATGGGCGGGGCATACAGTCGGTACGCCCTCCTGGGAATAGGAATTGTGGTGCTTCTTTGCCTGATTTACGCTTACTTCTCTTACCTTAAGTTCACCTTTTTTCTGGATAAAGACAAGCAGGAATTTGTGGTGAATAAGGGCATTTTCAACCGGGATCAAATTATTATTCAGCTGGATAAGATTCAACAGGTAAATATTAATCAAAGTATTCTGCAAAAGATTATCGGCGTTTACGGATTGAAAATAGATACCGCAGGGGCTAAAGGCGAAGAAGTGAGTATTAAAGCAATAGATGAGGTTTCAGCCTATAATTTAAAAGATCATTTACTGAGTAGCCGGTTAGCAACAACAGAACACTATCCGGAAGATGTTGCACCTGATAAACCTGAAGGAATATTAAAGATCAGTTCCTGGACCTTGTTTAAAGTAGGATTAACCTCAAACTATGGAAAAAGTTTAGCCCTCATAACAGCCTTCTTTTTATACGTGATACAGGAGGCCAGACATATCATGGAGGTATTTGATATTGATAAAAATATAGTAAAAAGTACTTTCCTGAGCTTTACAACTATATTTTCACTCGCCATTATTGTTGCCGTTCTCCTCCTTGCATTTCTGATCTTTAATATAGGGCGCACGTTTTACAAACATTTTGAATTGGAAATTATCCGGCATAAGCATTCCCTCCTTTTATCATCCGGATTAATTGCAAAAAAGAATACGCTGATCAGTCCGAACAAAGTGCAGCTAACCAGATATAGCCAGAATTATTTTCAGAAAAGGTTGAATATGCTGAACATGAGTTTGAAGCAGGCACATTTTGGCGGGAATAAAAAAGGTGATGAAATGCAGGGAAACACTTTAGAAATTGTAGGCTGCAATCCCCCTGAACGGGATGAACTCTTAAAAATGATTCTAGGGAAAGTGCCATTAAAAGGCAAAACTTTTATTCCCGACTGGCGTTTTTTGAATTTGCCCGTCTTTTTCAAATTGGTATTGCCCATTGCTATTTTTCTGGTTATAGCATTCAAAATCCCGGAACTGAAGCCATTTATCGGTTTCGCGCTTCTTTATTTTGTGATCGGTTTTTTAATGATTTTCATCAGCTACCGGAAACACCGACTTTCAGTTAACCAGGAATTTGTGATTAAAACAAGTGGAATATGGGATATTTCCAATGAAATTTTGATACCATCGAAGATTCAGGCCATTACAACTTCACAATACCCATGGCACAGAAGCATAGATGTTGGTCACCTATGTTTACATACTGCAGCAGGGCAAATCAGTTTCAAATATGGCAACTTCTCGGAGATTAAACAGCTGGTGAATTACTGGCTTTACCAGGTAGAAAGTGGTCGGGAAGATTGGATGTAGTTCAAAGTTCTCTTAAATTGAGGCAGATTGCATTTACGGTTGATGAAATGCATATAATCGTATTATTTGACATGTTACTCATTATTTATATGCTCAATAACAGCACTATCAAATTTTAGTTTGATTAAAATTTGAGCAGCTTTTACAGCCATAGCTGCTACAGCTTATATTTTCTCAGATGCATTATATGGTAGAAAAATAACTGGTGAAAGGATAAATGCTTAAATAAACATTTACCATCTAAGTCATTTTTTAACATAGCCGAATATTTACCTACAATAATGTAAAACAGGCTTGCTGCCCAACCCCCTCCACTTATAACTTATATTTCTCAAATGCCTCAGGGACGAAAAAAATTAATCCTTCTCTATTCATTTAGCTATATCAATCATTAACCTCCTGGGTGAGGTCAAGCGGAAAAATTTCATGCACCTATCTAAAAGCCCTGCCAGATAATCAGAAACCCTATCCCTACACAAATGAGAAACTAATTACCAACACCTTTCGAGAAAAGACCTGAGAATTGTTATTTTTGAGCCTCAAAAAAACAGGAGCCAATTTGGACTATTTAGAAGGATTAAACCCACAACAGAGAGCAGCAGTAGAAAATACAAAAGGACCGGTAATGATTGTTGCGGGTGCTGGTTCGGGCAAAACACGTGTAATTACTTATCGTGTGGCGCACTTAATTCAAACCGGTACTGATCCCTTTAATATTCTTGTTTTGACCTTTACCAACAAAGCCAGTAAAGATATGCGTGAGCGTATCGGAAAAGTGGTTGGTGCTGAGGCAAAAAACATCTGGATGGGAACCTTCCACTCCGTTTTTGCAAAAATCTTACGAGTTGAGGCAGAGAAGATTGGTTATCCAAATAACTTCACCATTTACGATACCGATGATAGCAAAAGTGTAATCCGTGCCATTTTGAAAGAAATGCAACTCGATGACAAATTATATGCAGCCAACTTCGTTTTTGGTAGAATCTCTTCAGCAAAAAATAATCTGATTTCCTGGGGCGAATACCAGGCAAATGACCAGATTCAGGCAGAGGATATTCAGAATAAACGTCCGCTTATCGGACAAATTTATGAGCAATATGCTAAACGCTGCTTTAGGGCTGGCGCGATGGATTTTGATGATTTACTGTTCAAAACCAATATCTTATTAAAAGAACATCCGGACGTTTTAAATAAATACCAGCAGAAGTTCCGCTATTTAATGGTAGATGAGTACCAGGATACTAACTTTTCGCAGTATACCATTGTAAAAAAACTGGCTGCAGCTTACCAAAATATTTGTGTGGTGGGTGATGATGCACAGAGTATCTATGCTTTCCGTGGTGCGAACATTCAAAATATTTTAAATTTCGAACGCGATTATCCTGATTTAAAAGTATATAAACTAGAGCAGAACTATCGCTCTACACAGAACATTGTTGATGCCGCAAGCAGCATCATTGCCAATAATAAAAACCAGTTAGAGAAAAACGTTTTCTCTGAAAATGCCGAAGGCGACAGAATCAAAGTTGCCCGTGCTTTTACGGATAACGAAGAAGGGAAACTGGTTGCAGAATCCATCATTCAGGAACGTGGAGTAAAGGGCTACAAACATAGCGACTTTGCCATTCTATATCGAACAAATGCACAAAGCAGGGCGATGGAGGAAGGTTTACGAAAGCTAAATATTCCTTATAGAATCTACGGCGGACAGTCATTTTACCAACGTAAAGAGATTAAAGATTTAATTGCTTACTTCCGTTTAACCTTCAATCCGAAGGATGAAGAGGCCATAAAAAGGGTAATTAATTACCCAAAACGTGGTATTGGTGATACTTCCATTGATAAAATTATTGTAGCTGCTGATCAGAATAACGTAACGATGTGGGATGTAATTTCCAATGCCCATCAATATGTCGATGGTCGCTTAGCGAATCAACTGAATGATTTTTCGATGATGGTTCAAAGCTTTCAGGCTGAAGCTAAAAAGTTAGATGCATATGATTCTGCTTTATTTATTGCACAACATGCCGGAATTTTAAAAGAACTTTATACCGATGATAGTGTGGAAGGCCGCTCCAGATATGAGAATATTCAGGAGTTATTAAACGGTATAAAAGAGTTCGCGGAGCGTGAAGATATCGAAGAAAAAGGTCTGGATATCTTTATGCAGGATGTAGCGCTTTTAACCAATGATGATAAAGACGGCGACAAAAACAAAGACACGGTTTCGTTAATGACGATTCACTCCGCCAAAGGTTTGGAGTTTAAAAATGTGTTCATTGTTGGGTTGGAAGAGAACCTTTTCCCATCGCAAATGTCGGTAAACTCTCGCTCCGATTTAGAAGAGGAACGACGTTTATTTTATGTAGCGATCACGCGTGCAGAGATAAAATTAACCATTACTTATGCCACATCGCGTTACCGCTGGGGAACACTAACAAACTGTGAACCAAGTCGTTTCATTAATGAAATTAACCCAAAATTTTTGGAGTTAGATGTCAAACCTTCAAAAAGCAATATGATTGAAGGCAATTTCGACGATGAACGTAAAACCTGGACTTCACAACCCCGTGATTTCTTTAGCAAACCGAAACCAGCCACGACTACGTCTGCACCGCCACCACGTCCGAAAACGACCTCTTTACTAGCGAAAGCGCACATACCTACACCGGGTTTCACACCATCACAACCCCATGAATTTCAGGGCGGTATGGAAGTGGAGCATGAAAAATTTGGCTTCGGTAAAATTATCAGTTTAGAAGGAAACTTACCTGATATTAAGGCAACGGTGTTTTTCCAAGGGTTAGGGAATAAACAGCTTTTGTTAAAGTTTGCAAAGCTGATGATTTTGAGAAATTAATAATAAAGTTCTTAAATATAAAGAAGTATAGTTTAAAATTTAGCCCTTTTTCCAGATACTTCTTAAACCCAAACGCTAAAAACATGAAACACATAATTAAATTTTTATTTATTGGAATTTTTCTAGTTTCTTGCTCTAAAACTGAGAATTCTATCGAAAACAATCCCTTTAATGAGCCATTGATAAAGAAAATGAGGACGAATGTATTTTATCCGGGTTCGCCATTATACAATAATAATCCAGACTTAACATTTAACTTTGAATATGATACGTATTCAAGACTTATTAAAAAAATTGGAGGTGATTTAACAATCCCTATTTCATCAGGTAACGGTAAAGTGTTTACGGATAAAATATACACTACATTAGTTTATTCAGGCCAAAATGTTACTGTAGAAGACTTTTCTTCATCAGCCGATTTTAGTACAGTATTAAATACAAAATATTTTACTCTAAATGATCTGAATCAAATTGAAAAGAAAGAGATCGCTAATGAAAATAATTATTTGCTCAAAAAACAGACATTTAATTATTCGGATAAACATATTACTGAAATAAAAACTTTTTTTCCTAATCTACCTTACGTCCCAACTGATCCGAACAGCTATATATTAACATACTTAGAAAAATTTGATTACGATATAAATGGAAATTTAATTAGCTCAGAATATTTCAGGCAACAAAATGGAATAAATAAAGGAGAAAGAATTATTAGAACTTTTGAAGACTATGACAATTCTATTAATCCTTGTAAGAGATTACAGTTATTGGATGAGTTTTTTTACCGTTCGCTTTCAAAAAATAATTATAGAAAATATACTGAAATTCATTATTACAATGAAATTTTGGCTTCAGAAAGTACAACAACTTGGTCTTTTAACTATGATGGAAAAGGACAAATAATAATCTAATAAGGCATACTTGGCAACATGGGTTAAACAATTTACCAACAATCGCCAAAGTAGGAGTAGTAGTTTTAGTAAAAAATCACTACTCCCATTTTTTTTAAAACTGACTCAACACTGGCTTCGTGCCCATAATTTCTTCTACTTTTTCCATTACCTTATCGGTTAACAATGGAACCACTTCTAGTGCGGTTAAATTTTCTTTAAGCTGTGCGCTTTTTGATGCACCCAAAATTACAGAACTAACATTTGGATTTTTTAAGCACCAGGCCAGAGCGAATTTAGCTAACGATACATTAAGATTATCGGCAACTTCTTGCAATTTTTCCACTTTATGAAGTCTATCGGCTTGCATCACATTCTCTTTAAGCCAACCTAATTTTACATCAGCCAATCGAGTATCTTTTACATCTCCATTGGTATATTTACCGGAAAGTAAACCGGATGCTAGCGGAGACCAAATCGTTGTTCCTAACCCATGATCGCGAAAAAGAAGCAAAAAGTCATCTTCCATTTTCTTCCTTTCGAACAAATTATATTGTGGCTGTTCCATTGTCGGGCCAATTATTCTATAGTCTTTTGAAACAGCAATAGCTTCCGTAATCTCGGCAGCGCTCCACTCAGAGGTTCCCCAATACAAAATCTTACCTTGTTCTATTAAGGTGTTCATGGTTAAAACTGTTTCTTCAATTGGTGTATTTTTATCCGGTCTATGGCAAAAATATAAATCTAAATAATCAACTTGCAAACGCTTTAGTGCACCATGACAAGCCTCCGTTACATGCTTACGAGATAAGCCCGTTTGATTTGGCCCCTTATTTTCAGCCCCAAAGAAAACCTTACTCGACACCACAAAAGAATCTCTTTCCCAACCCTGGCTTTTAAGAATTTTGCCCATCACGATCTCAGATTTTCCTTCTGCATAACCTTCAGCATTATCGAAAAAGTTTACACCAGCATCATAAGCAATCCCCATAAGTTCATCAGCCACCTTATCACTAATTTGAGCACCAAAAGTTAGCCAACTTCCTAAACCTAATGCGCTTACCTGTAGGCCAGATTTACCTAATCTTCTATATTCCATATCAGTATATTTTTAAATTTTATACAAAACTGTAATTTAACTATCAATAGTACCTAGGATTGGATTGGAATGTTTTAACTGTAGAACTTTTTACATTTATTGAGGGTATTGAGATGTACATTCACCTTTGAAATAATCAAAACACCTGGTAAACTTTTGACTTCCACCCTAAATTTTCAAAATTTATCCTTATTATTGAGTTCTGTTCCTTTTATAAAACCATGCAACTTACCAAATTAGAAATTAAGGGTTTTAAGAGCTTTGGCGACAAGGTGACCATCAATTTTAATGAAGGAGTTACGGCTATTGTTGGGCCGAATGGTTGTGGCAAATCGAATGTAATTGATGCCATGCGCTGGGTTTTAGGCGAGCAAAGCACCAAAGCTTTACGGTCTGAGAAGATGGAAAATATCATTTTTAATGGCACTAAAAACCGCAAACAAGCACAGTTGGCTGAAGTGTCTCTCAGTTTCGACAATACGAAAAACATCCTTCCAACTGCTTATTCACAGGTTACGGTAACCCGGAAATTGTACCGTAATGGCGACAGCGAATATCGTTTAAATGATGTTCAATGCCGTTTGAAAGACATCACAGACCTTTTTCTTGATACTGGCATTGGTTCAGATAGTTATTCTATTATTGAGTTGAAAATGGTCGACGAGATCATCACCAATAAAGAACACAGCCGCCGTTCATTATTTGAAGAAGCATCGGGAATTTCGAAATATAAGCTCCGCAAAAAACAAACATTCAACAAGTTAAAAGATACGGAAGCCGATTTAGAACGCGTAGAAGATCTACTTTTCGAGATTGAGAAGAATTTAAAAACACTCGAAAATCAAGCCCGAAAAGCCGAACGTTATTATAAGTTAAAAGAGCAATACCGCGAACTCAGTATTCAATTGGCTACGCATAGAATTGCTTTCTTTCGTACTGATTTAAATGTCCTGGAGACCCAGGAACAAAATCAACAGGTAGCCAGAACGGAACTGAGCACCAGGATTGATCAAACCGAGGCCGACTTGCAAAAGCTAAAATTGGGGAGCATACATCAGGAAAAAAACCTTTCAGTACAACAAAAGGCTACCAATGAGTTAGTTTCGAAAATCCGCAGTTACGAGAGCGAAAAGAAAGTAAAAAACGAGCAGGTGCGCTTCCTTCAGGAAAAAGAAACCCGTTTGGCTGGCGAACTGGAAAAAGATAAAAATCAACTCAATCACATTAAATACAACATTAAGCGATTAAATGAAGAGGTTTTAACAGAAACGGAAGTTTTTAACCGTCTGGAAAGCGATTTAAAAACACTAAAATCTGCACTTGATACTTTAAGAGAGCAGCAACAAATCGAAAAAAACAGGACCGACAACCTGGTTAAATCCTTAAGTGAATTACAAAACCAGGTTTATCAGGCCCAAAAAGAGATTGATATTTTCAACATTCAGAAAGATGCTTTGGTACAGGAAACCAATCGAAATGTTGATGATACGGAAACCAAAACGCTGGAGCTTAAAGCATTCGACCATGCACTTGCGGAACTCGATATTCAGATCACTGAAAAGCAGCAAAGCATTAAGCAACTAAAAGAAACAGAAGAAATTTTAAAGGAACAACTGGCGGAAAGCGATCTTAACCTGACTTCAAACAAGGAAAAACTAACTTCAGAAAACCGTAAAAAAGATGCTAAACAAAATGAGTACAACCTTACTAAATCGCTGGTAGATAGTCTGGAAGGCTTTCCAGAGTCGATACGCTTCCTTAAGAAGAACAATGCTTTTGCAAAAAATGCTTTGCTCCTCTCAGATGTTTTATTTTGCAGCGAAGATTATCGCATTGCGATAGAAAATTACCTGGAACCAGTGATGAACCATTACGTGGTTGATTACTATGCAGATGCCCTTCAGGCTGTTAATCTTTTAACGGATGCTACCCGCGGGCGAGCAAATTTTTTCATTTTGGAGCATATTCAGGAGAGAAACTTGCCCGTAAGCCATCATGAAGGTTTAATTTCCGCACTTGCTGTGATCGAAGTTGATAAGAAATACCAGCACCTTTGCAATCTACTCCTGCAAAATGTGTACCTCGCAACTGATGAGCAGGAAAGTCTTTTTAAAAAATCACCAGCTGAAAGTTTAACCATCCTGGCTAAAAATGGAAAATATGCCCAGACCAAATTTACCTTATCAGGTGGCTCCGTTGGTTTGTTCGAAGGAAAAAGAATCGGTCGTGCGAAAAATTTAGAAAATTTAGCGAAAGAAATTAAACAGTCTGAATCGCTCATCAATCAATATAATCAAGCTATTTCTGCTGCCACGGAACAAATTTTGCAATTAAAAGATGCATCTAAAGTCAACCAAATCAACACCATACAACAGGAGCTTAACCGCCTGAGTAACGAACAAATCTTTGTTCAAACGCGTCGCGACCAGTATCAGGAGTTTATTACGACGAGCGAGAACCGTAAAACAGATATCGCCCAAAAGATTGTTTCCATTGAAAAGTCCCTTTCCGAAAAGTTACCAGCACTGATCGAATTGCAAAAGAAACAGCAACAAGATCATGTAAACCTGCAGGAGCAACAGTTAAATTATCAGGACATTGCAGATCAGGTAAATGACAGTGCTCAAAAATACAATCAGGATAATATTCGTTTTCATCAACAGCAAAATAAATTGTCAAGCCTGGAAAAAGATCTTGATTATCGGTTCGTTCAGGAAGAAGCTTTAGATAAAAGAATTGCCCAAAATGATAAAGAGTTGCAGGAAACATTGTTACAAATTACGGCGACTCTTCAACACACAGATCTAAGCGATGATACACTTTTAGAAATGTATCAACAGCGGGAAGAGATGGAAAAAGGGCTTGCTGAAGCAGAAAAAGAGTATTTTGATCGCAAGGGGAATATTAACGAGTTGGAAAACAGCCTCACGAATATCCGTAAAAACCGCGAGGAAACAGACTTTCTTTTAACTGAAATTAAGGATAAGAAGAACACACTTAAAATAGATTTAAACTCGCTGAAAGAACGCTTGGCGGTTGAATTTAACATCGACATCAACGATCTTTTGGAAACAGAAACGGACATAGCAGCGCTGGAAAGTGAATTTGAAATTCGCCAGAAAGTAGAAAAAATGAAACGCCAGCTGGATGAATTTGGTGCCATCAACTCTATGGCGATGGAAGCTTTCAAAGAAATGGAGGAGCGTTATGTATTTATTCAAAACCAGAAAAAAGACTTAAATGCGGCCAAAACAGACCTGTTGCAAACCATTAAAGAGATTGATGATACCGCAAAAGAAAAGTTTATGCATGCTTTTACTCAGGCCCGCGAACATTTCATCGTCGTGTTCCGCTCGCTGTTTAACGAAGAAGATAGCTGCGACTTAATCTTATCAGACATTAACAACCCACTGGAAGCCGATATAGACATTATTGCTCGCCCGAAAGGCAAAAGACCGCTTTCAATTAACCAGTTATCAGGGGGCGAAAAAACACTTACGGCCACTGCCCTTCTGTTTTCACTTTACCTGTTAAAGCCAGCTCCATTCTGTATTTTCGATGAGGTTGACGCCCCACTTGATGATACGAATATTGACAAGTTCAATAATATTATTCGTAAGTTTTCTGATCAGTCGCAGTTTATCATTGTATCGCATAACAAACGTACCATCGCCAGCACTGATATTATCTACGGTGTAACTATGGTAGAACAAGGTGTATCAAGAGTTGTAGCAGTAGATTTGAGGGAAGTAGCGGCTTAGAAAGCTTATGGGTTATGGGTTATGGGCAAACCTGAATTTATTGATATGTTCATTACCTATCAAACCAACTTTTATAACCCTACAGGGTATTTAATCAATAGCAATACGACGTTTGAAAAAGATTACTAAAAACGTATATTTGTTTAAGAAGCCAGAATTATGTTAGCTACGGTAAAAGGATACTACGAGGAAGGAAAAATTATTTTAGAAGAAAAGGCACCAGTTAGTTCAAAAACCGATGTGATCGTAACTTTTCTCACAAATGAACAACCGGAAATTGCACAGAGAATTCCTGGTGCATTTA
The DNA here is from genome assembly GCF_009674725.1 of Pedobacter petrophilus. Taxonomy (GTDB): domain Bacteria; phylum Bacteroidota; class Bacteroidia; order Sphingobacteriales; family Sphingobacteriaceae; genus Pedobacter; species Pedobacter petrophilus. The sequence continues at coordinate 96,176 of NZ_WKKH01000004.1, forward strand.
AAGGCAAAATAGCTATAGCTGATGATTTTGATGAACCATTAGATGATTTAAAAGAATATATGTAATGCCATCCAATCATTACATTTTAGATACCCATTGCCAAATTTGGTTTCAGGAGAACAATCCAAAAATACCATCATCAGTAATGGACGTCATTCAAAACCTGGAGAACACGATCTATTTTAGCCAAAAAAGTTTGTTCGAAATTTCCATAAAACAATCTCTTGGTAAACTAACGTATATCAGTATTACAATAGAAGATATACACAATCAGGCTACTGCAGGATCCGTTCGACAGACTATTAATTTCGACAGCCATAGAAAATGATGCGACATTATTATCTGCGGATGAAAAATTTAAATTATATCCCAACCTTTTAAAACTATATTGGTAGCCAACACTTAACCTATGAAAATCCTATATATTATCCCCTTAGCTATGATGCTAAGCTGCTGTTCATCAGTTAAAAATCAAACTTCTACAGTTACGGAAAAACTAGATACACAACTTTTAAAAGATGTTGAAGTTCTTTCGTCTGATGCTTATCAAGGTAGAAAAACAGGCACTAAAGGTGCAGAAATGGCCAGAGCTTATATTACAGCAAGATTTCAAAAATTAGGCTTAAAATCTTATCCTCAAAATGTTAATTATGCTCAAGAATTTACTTTTAATTCAAGAAACGGGGCGAAAGTAAACGGTACTAATGTAATCGGATACATTCCGGGTAAAGGAAATAATATAATTGTAGTTTCTGCACATTATGACCATTTAGGTATTGTTAAAGATGAAGTTTTTAACGGCGCAGACGATAATGCATCAGGTACTGCCGGATTATTAAAAATTGCGGCTTACTTCGCGAAAAACAAACCTAATAATACCATCATTTTTGCTTCTTTCGATGCCGAAAAAATGGGTTTGCAAGGCGCTAAAGCCTTTGTTGCCAATCCACCGGTGCCGATCGGTACAGTTGCCGTAAACTTAAATATGGATATGATTGGCCACAGTGAAAAAGCTGAGCTATATGTTTGTGGCACCTTTAAATACCCAAATCTGAAAAAGTACATTGATACCACCAGAAAAGACATTAAAGTTTCTTTAGGGCATGATGATCCAAAACTTGGTCATGATGACTGGACAAACCAAAGTGACCAGGGTGCATTTAATGCAAAGGATGTTCCATTCCTCTATTTTGGTGTAGAAGACCATAAAGATTACCACAAAGCAACAGATGAATATTCTACCATCACTAAACAATTCTTCAGCAATGCCGCGGCTACTGTGTTAGATGTCGTTAAAAACATCGATCAGCAAACAGGCCTGCAACAATCGCTTAAAGATAAAATGATTATGAAAAACTAACATAGATAGTTTTCATTAAAAAATCTAAACCTGCCCATAAGGCAGGTTTTTTTATGCAATAAAATTTCACACATAAAATTATCTATTTGATTTACAGTTATTTAAAATTAAACTATAAAAATAGTTTGTAAACTATTTTTATAGTCGTACCTTCAATTAAGCAAACTATATAAATAGTTAAAATGATAAAAGAACTGACTAAAGCTGAAGAACAGATTATGCTGATTCTTTGGGAAATGGAAGAAGCGCTGGTTAAAGATGTGATTGAAAAAATGAACGAACCTAAACCTGCATATAATACAGTTTCTACGGTGATTCGGGTTTTAGAAGGCAAAGGATTTGTAGACCATAAAGCGATAGGTAACACTTATATCTACTTCCCTGTTATCAAAGAAGCAGATTATAAAAAATTTGCCCTTGATAAGGTGATGAACAATTATTTTGAAAATTCGTACGAAAGTCTCGTTTCATTCCTGGTAAAAGATAAGATTATGAGCAATGATGAATTAACTGAATTAATTCGGCTTGCAGAAAAACTTAAAAAAGATCAATCATGAATTTAATATGTTATCTACTTGAAGCCAACTTGTACCTCATTATATTTTATGGGTTCTATAAATTATTTCTGCACAAGGAAACCTTTTATACTTTAAACAGATATTTTCTGATTTTAAGTACTTTAATGGCTTTCACGATTCCTTTTTTCCAGTTGGGATTTTTGCAAACAAACGGTGTAGAAAGTCAAATAATGATCAATCAAAAAACCGAGGCCAGCACAAGTATCTTAACTATCGATCAAATTATCTTTATTATTTATTCGCTCCTGGCAATATTTTTTCTATCAAGGCTAGCCTGGAGATTTAAAAACCTTTTTAGGCTACTTAAACGATCAAATGTCAGAATTGAAAATGACGTCACCATTATAGAATTAAAGAATACAAAATCTGCATTTTCATTTTTCAATTTATTGTTTATTGATCCTGAATTACCGCATATAAATACAATAATGCATCATGAAATGACTCATATCAGGCAAAAACACAGTCTAGATGTATTGTTTTTAGAAATTATTGGAAGCCTAAACTGGTTTAATCCAATTATTTATTGGCTTAAAAACGACATTAAACTATTACATGAATACCTTGCCGACGAAGAAACCACAGGTAAAGGAATCGAAAAATATGAATATGCAATGTTCCTGATCCAAAATTCGTATGGCAACCAATCTATCCAATTAACGAATCAGATATTTAATTCATCCATTTTAAAAAGAAGAATAAACATGTTAAATCAGAAAAAATCTGCGAAATGGGCAAGGCTCAGATTGCTGTTGGTATTACCTGTTACAGGAGCATTACTTTGCGCATCAACGATGGCATTCACCAAGAATTACGGAGTGGTGGATCTTTATCCGAAAAAAAGTGCCGGACTTACAATAACTCTTCAGGATACTACAAGAAAGAAAAATGTTAAACAAATTAAGATAGCACCAGTTCCAACTGCGCCGGAAACTAAAACGAAAGGATCGAAACAAGTACCGCCACCACCTCCACGGCCGCCTTTAAAACCAAATTTCAAACTTCCGAAATCGCCTAATACTCCTTCACTTCCACCACCCCCTCCGGTTGAGCCTAAGGGAAAAGCAAAAGAATCGCGAAGCATTATCAAGCCAGCTAAGGATGCGAAAACTGTAGGTAAGCCAGAAGAATTAACTATTAAAATTATTGAGCCTTTACAGATAAAATCACCTGCTAAAAAAGAGGTAGTTTATGTAGAAGTACTTCCAAAAAGCTAAACATTACTGTGGCACATACACCACAAATTTAGTATCGAAAAAATCTTCTTCAAAATAGTCTGAAAGCGGATATAATTCTGCTTTCAGTTTATTTATATAATATAACTTTTTCCCAGGGATTTACGACAATACCATTACTTCGGTTTTGAGTAGCTGAACCAGTATAATAGATTAAAGTTTTTATATCTTTTTTATCACCTGCAACACTTTTAAAATACAATAAGCCCTTTTGATAATCAGTATTCATAGTAGCACCCGCCTTAATTTCAATAGCAGTAACAGCAGTTGCAGTATCAAGCAGAACGTCAAGTTCATTACCTGTCTTATCCCGCCAATAATATAGATTATCTTGCAAACCTTTATTTAAACGTTGCTTAAGTAAATCTATGATCACCATGTTTTCAAATAATGCCCCAATACTTGGATGAAAAGCCAGCTGCTCTTTATTTTGCAAACCCAGTAAACTACAAGCTACCCCTGTATCATAAAAATAAAGTTTTGGGGCTTTAATAATCCGTTTATTATAGTTATTATAAAATGGTTTCAACAGGTAAATTATATAACTCGATTCTAAAATGTATAGCCATGCCTGTACCGTTTTAGCATCAATGCCACAATCATTTCCTAATGATTGCATATTTAAAATTTGTCCCGTCCGGCCTGCACACAAACGTAAAAACTTCATAAACAAAGCTAAATTCGTTATATTCTTGAGTTGTCGAACATCTCTTTCTATATAGGTATTGATATAATTGGGGTACCAATCTGTAGCAGTAATTTTTTTATATAAAGGTTCTGGGTAACCTCCGTTAAAGATGTGGTTTTCGTAACCGGATAACAACTTAGCTGTTTTTAATTCTTTCAAACTGCATGGTAACAGATGAAGATATGCTACCCTGCCAGCCAAAGTTTGCGATATACTTTCTTGCATTAAAAAATTATTGCTGCCACTAAGTATAAAAAAACCAGCCTTATTGTTTTCATCAACAATTTGCTGAATATATGAAAATAAATGTGGTAGCTTTTGCACCTCATCTAAAATAGCTCCATTTTTAAACTGTCTTAAAAACCCATTTGGATCACTGATGGCAAAATCAGCTACATCCGGGTTTTCTAATGATACATATGGTTTACGTGGAAAAGTGATTTTGCAAATTGTCGTTTTGCCACTTTGCCTTGGCCCGACAACAGCAACTACTCTAAATTTAGAGGCCAACTGTTTTAATTTATTTTTTCCAATTCGCTGAATCATAAAGCAAATATAAAAAAAATAAGCCTAATCAGGAATCATATTCCTGATTAGGACAAAAAATTAACATAATAAATTCAAAAACAGATACTTAACAATTAACCAAATATTTTTTTATGGATTAAAAACCCAAATAGGCTATAAAACTAAAATTCCGGAAAAAACTGAAATGACTTTTTAATAAAGCAATTGGATTTACTATTGTGGCACATACACCACAAATTTAGTATCGAAAAAATCTTCTTCAAAATAGTCTGAAAGCGGATACAATTCTGCTTTCAGTTTTGATTCTTTAATTTCTTCTGCTAAATCGCCGCCCTTTAGGTAAAGAATTCCATTAGGAATGGCGTTTATGGCATCTTTTTTAAATTTGCCTTGAATCCAGGGGTAGAATTCTCCCAAACGGGTAACAGCCCTTGATATCACAAAGTTGAACTTACTTTTAATCTGCTCTGCTCTCAGGTGATCAGCTTGCAGATTATCCAATCCTAAGGCTGAAGCCACCTCCTTAACTACTTTAATCTTTTTGCCGATCGAATCTACAAGATGAAACTCAGTTTCAGGGAATAAAATTGCCAATGGAATGCCCGGAAAACCACCACCAGTACCAACATCCAAAACCGATTCCCCAGCTTTAAAAGTACAAACTTTGGCTATTCCCAGGGAATGTAAAACATGGCGTTCATACAATTCTTCAATATCTTTTCTGGATATCACGTTAATTTGAGCATTCCAGTAACTATATAGATCGAACAACTGCGAGAACTGAGCAATCTGCTTCTCGGTTAGGTCTGGAAAGTATTTTAAAATGATATCTGGTTTTACATCAGCCATAGGGTAACTCTTAATGATTGTAATTATTTCCAATTTACTTTTTTCTTGCCAAACATGGCCAGAAATCCGTTCAACATTAAAAACAGAAACAAAAGTATATCTAATATTGGGAACCACCAACGTAAATCGCCGTAGTTTAAACGTTTGAGCAACTTTGGATAAATAAAGCTTTTGATAATCAGGCTAAGCAAAAAAATTCCTCCGGCAATGTATTGTGCTTCCCTGCCTAAAAACATACTGGCTACAAAAAAGCCATAGAACAGAAACTGAAAAATGATCTGTAAGCTTAAAATGAATTTGTGCTTCGCTTTATACATCTTTCCAGCTCCAAAATGACGTTTTTTCTGTTTAAGATATCCGCCCCAGGTGCGGTTAGGCTCGCTCCACACATGGCTTTCCATATTTATTCGGATCTCCGTATTGGATCGGTTTGCATGGGCATTTACAAATAAATCATCATCACCAGATGGAATATGCATGTGTGCCGCAAAACCTTTATTTTTAAAGAACAGCGCTTTTTTATACGCCATATTTCTACCAACCCCCATGTACGGCATTCCTTTCAATGCAAACGAAAGGTAGTTTACTGCGGTGAAAAACGTTTCAAAGCGAATCAATGCATTTAATAATCCAGGCCTTTTAATATAAGGCGAATAACCTAAAACGATTTCTACATTTTCATCGGCAGGTTGCTGCATATCCATCAACCATTGCGCTGATGCCGGAGTACAGTCTGCATCTGTAAAAACCAACCAATCATGTTTAGCTGCCTTGATGCCCATGGTTACGGCGAACTTTTTACCGGCCAAAAACTTATCATTATCTAATATTTTTACAACCTTTAAATTGCTGTATCTCTCCTCCATTTGTTCCAGAAATTCCTCTGTACCATCCCAGGAACGGTCATTAACCACAACAACCTCATAATCCGGATAATTTTGGGTCATTAACGAAGGCAGGTATTCATTTAGGTTTTTAATTTCGTTTCGGGCACATACAATTACGCTGACTGGTTTTCTGCCAATAAACGGAACTTCCTCTACGGTTGCATTCGCTAACTTTAAATGAACAAATAATACGTAATAAAGCTGAACTAAAAGGCAGAAAGCCAATATGGCCAGCAGGATAATTTCTGGTAAGGTTAATATCACAGTGGTTAAATAAACAGGCGCAAATTTCGCATTTTAAATCTGCAATATACCTGATGTTTAAAAAAACCTGCCAATTTAATTTAGCCTACAGATTCAAAATCTAAAATAAATTAATTCTGTCACTTTGCTAAGCCATCAGCGGTATCGCAATTGTTTGGTTTAGGCCATTTAACTACTAAACAATATATATAGGTGTGTTAAATTTGTTACTTTTGTAACCTATATGAAATTTACTTTACAGGCAAACGATCCACTTTCAAAAGCCAGAGCCGGGACCGTTACAACTGCCCATGGCGAGATCCAAACCCCTATCTTTATGCCAGTTGGCACAGCCGGAACGGTTAAGGCCGTGCATCAGCGGGAGTTGAAAGATGATATTGATGCTAAAATTATATTAGGTAACACTTATCATTTGTATTTGAGGCCAGGTTTAGATATCCTGGAAACCGCCGGAGGTTTACATAAATTTATAGGTTGGGATCGTCCGATTTTAACTGATAGCGGTGGATACCAGGTATATTCGCTGAGTAAAGTACGTAAAATTAAAGAAGAAGGTGTTACTTTCCATTCACATATTGACGGATCAAAACACCTTTTTACACCCGAATATGCAATGGATATTCAGCGGACCATTGGTGCAGATATTATCATGGCCTTTGATGAGTGTACCCCATATCCATGCGATTATACTTATGCGGCCCAGTCGATAAAAATGACGCACCGTTGGTTAAAGCGTTGCTGCACCCGTTTTGACAATACGGAGCCAAAATATGGTTTCGATCAAACCCTGTTTCCTATTGTTCAAGGCTCTGTCTATAAAGATCTGAGAATAAAATCAGCAGAATTTATCGCCAGCATGAACCGCGAAGGCAATGCAATTGGTGGATTATCTGTTGGTGAACCTGCCGAAGAAATGTATGCCATGACGGAAGTAGTTTGTGATATATTACCCTACGAAAAACCCCGTTACTTAATGGGGGTGGGTACGCCAATTAACATTTTGGAGAACATAGCGCTTGGTGTTGACATGTTTGATTGTGTTATGCCAACCAGAAACGCCAGAAATGGGATGCTTTTTACCAGGAATGGGATTATCAATATCAGAAACAAAAAGTGGGAAAATGATTTTTCTCCGTTGGATGCTGAAAGCGATTTACATGCAGACCAGGTAACCAGCAAAGCATATTTAAGACACTTAGTGCACAGCAAAGAAATGCTTGGAGCGCAAATTGCTACTTTACACAACCTACACTTCTACCTCTGGCTGGTTAAGCAAGCAAGAGAGAAAATAATTTCAGGCGAATTCTACGACTGGAAGAATAAAATGGTGAAGGTTTTAGGCCAAAAATTATAAGAATGAGTCTGTTAAAAGGGAAGATAAAAATCGTTGATCAGTATATTATCGGTAAATACCTGGGTACATTTTTTTATACACTGGCTATTTTCGTAATCATTATTGTGGTATTTGATCTATCCGAAAAAATGGATGATTTTATGAAGAGCGGACTCAGCTTCTGGGGCATTCTGTCCAAATACTATGCTGGTTCAATTCCTTTTTATGTGAACATGCTCTCCCCGCTGATTAACTTTATTGCAGTGATTTTCTTCACCGCTAAAATGGCTGATCAGACAGAGATTGTTCCAATCTTAAGTGGAGGCGTTAGCTTCAACAGATTTCTCTTACCTTATTTCATTTCAGCTACCGTAATTTTCTCTGCCAATTTAGCCTCCAATCTTTACATTTTACCTTACACCAATACGCTAAAAAACAGTTTTGAAAATACCTACGTTAAGCGTAACGATCCTTCAACGAAGACAAATATCCACATGAAACTGGATGACAAAACTTACATCTATCTGGAAAGTTTTGATAACAAAACGAATTATGGATACCGGTTTTCGCTCGATAATTTTAACGGAGATGTACTGGTGCAAAAGATCGTAGCAGACAATATTAAATGGGATTCTACGAAGCGAAAATGGCAGCTGAGCAATTACTCCATTCGCAGAATAAATGGCTTAAAAGAATCGATGATTTACGGCAATGGTAAACTAAAAGATACCATTCTGGATATGCGTCCGAATGATTTTTCAGCCTATGCAAATGTGGTTCAAAACTTGTCTACTGAAGAGCTGGCAGACAAAATCCGGAAGGAAAAAGTCAGGGGAACGGGGATCATGAACGATCTGGAATTTGAACAATATAAAAGATTTTTACACCCGCTTTCGGCCTACATCTTAACCCTGATTGGCGTGGCGCTATCATCACGTAAAGTACGCGGTGGCGTAGGCGTTTCATTAGGGATCGGGATCTTTATCAGTTTCGCTTATATCGTTTTCAATCAATTTACCCAGATGTTTTCTACTAAAGGTGGATTACCACCGGTAATTGCCGTAATTTCCCCCACCATTGCCTTTGGTTTACTCGGCATTTATTTACTGAAGAGAGCGCCAAAGTAATCATGGAAAGCACCAAAAAAAACTTATTAATTCTTCATTTCACTGTATTAATCTGGGGCTTTACCGGGGTGCTTGGTAAGGTAATTTCAATAGATGCCGTACCGCTGGTTTGGTACCGGGTTTTGATTGCCACAACCACACTTTTGGCCTGGTTTCTGATTACTAAAAAGAATATAAAAATTACAAAAAAACAATTTATCCAATTCTTCTTAACGGGTGCAATCGTTGCTATCCATTGGATATTTTTCTTTCATGCCATCAAAGTTTCGACCGTTTCGGTTACCTTGGTTTGCCTTTCTTCTTTCACTTTATTTACTGCAATTCTGGAACCACTGATTAAAAAACAGCCAATCCAGATCGGTGATATTTTAGTCGGCTTAATCATTATTCTAGGTATTTACATGATCTTCAAATTTGAAAGTCAATATACTTTGGGGATTATTTTTGGATTACTTGCAGCCGTAGCATCGAGCTTATTCTCCACTATTAATTCTACACTGGTACAAAAAAGCGAACCCTCAATTATTGGTTTTTACGAACTGGTTGGCGGCCTTTTCTGGATCACCTTATACCGTTTATATGATGGGTCATTAATCAACTCTTCATTCAACCTGAGCTTAAATGATTGGTTTTATATCGGTATTTTGGGCACGCTTTGCACCTCGGTAGCCTACGTTGCGGGGGTATCTGTTATGAGAACCTTATCTGCATTTCGGGTGGCATTGATCACCAATCTGGAGCCCGTTTATGGAATTCTTTTAGCCTTTATTTTCTTCAAAGACAGGGAGCAAATGACTGGCGGTTTTTATATCGGAGCTATTATTATTTTAAGCACAATTTTCTTTTATCCTATCTATAAAAAAAGGAAAAGTAAAGTATAAAATTTGGAGTTTTTTCAATCTCATTTATGCAACAAAGTAATACATTAATCTGCACCAAAAACAACCTGTTTTAAGGCCTTTCCTCAAGTACTAAATGACTATCATTTTACACGGATAATATTGGGTCTTCCGCTAATCAAATGATCAATTTTTTCAATCAATACCGTTGCATCTTACCCCTTAAAGTATAGGCTGAACCAAGGGTGTTTTATCATAATTTAATCATTCCTACAACCTAAAATTCATAGCGGTCTATACTCCTTTCTTGCCTAAAGTATTACCAATCAAGATTCACAAAATAATTCAACACCCATAGCATAGGTTACAAAAACAGCTATAAATGAACTCAAAAATGGACCTAAAAATAAGGGGACTGCAGCCATATTTTGAGCTAAAATCTTTAAATTCACTTTTATGATTCTCCATAAAAGAACTTTAGTACTTAATTCTTAAGGGCTTAATAAAGCCTACTGAAAGCTGATTAAAACATTGATTTAAAACACATTACACCTGCAAATATTAGTTTATCCAGATTCGCTGATAAAAACCTAAAAACGTACCGTAGTTGTTAAATACTCGATAGAATTGCAATTATGAGTGCTAAAATTGAGGTGTTTTGGGAATTTTAAACTTTTAAAATCATACAAATTTTGCAGTTGAAGTATAAATTTCGGTAGAAAATTGATGATCAAAAAGTAAGCTGAGGGTTAAGATAATCCAGATTATTCCGATATCCTCCAAGCATAAACCCTACTGAAAAATAAATCATTGTCACTTATTGGAAATTAATATACCAGATCATTCAACTAAATAAAAATTAAAAATATTAAATAAGTGACATAAAGACAGTAATAATATTTCCAGTTTAGTTACCAAAACAATAGTGAAATACGAAAACCGATTCGCAGATTATTAGGAATTTCACAATTTCAATAATCGTTAAGCTGGTAAAAATCGAAACAAATAACCCAGATTGACTGAAGATCACTGATCGATTTTCAAACTCAAAGTTTAGCATCAGTGGATTTTTCATTGCGGAGAATCAAAATTGAGTTCAATATTTCGCTTAGCGCAAAAATGATTTCGATCCTAGTGGCATCATCACTTGGGGAAACTGAGGAAAATTTTCTCATAAAATCGATTAATAAGTGTAATTTAAAGCACTGAATTCAATGCACTATAAAAATGTAACTATAGGCATTTAAATTGCTAAATTCCAACTATAAATACCCATAAACACATGGAATATAGAATTTACATAATATACATAATAAACTGATTATCAGTTAAAAAAAACAATCTTACTAAAGTTAATACAAAGTTTAATGAAGCATATTAAAATCACAAAAACTAATAATTTTAGCATCACCGATAAATGAAGTTAAATAAACGCAACAGTAAATTAATTATCAGATACTTAACGTCAATATCATTAAGTATTATATCATATTCGGTTTTTGGCCAAATCTTCAGTACTGCGCAGAACCCACTTAGTGTAGATTGGAACTATATTGAATCAGGAGGTTTCAAAATTATCTATCCCAGGCAGCTCGAAAATGATGCACAAAGAATGGCCAGGACATTACCTTTTATTTACCCGAAAGTTGGACTAGGATTAAGACAGCAAAAAACGTCCATCCCGCTCCTGCTCCAAAACCAGGGAACGGTTGCTAATGGCTTTGTTCAACTTGGACCGAAGAAGTCTGAATTCTACACTACACCTCCGCAGTATTTTGATAGCCAGGATTGGCTAAATAACCTGGCGGTTCATGAACTTCGGCACATCGCTCAGTTTGACAAACTGACAGGGAGTAAAGCTCGTCCGTTCCCTGAACTGGTTTACTTCGCTTACTTTGGAGCGGGCATTCCGATCTGGTTTTTCGAAGGCGACGCTGTAGTAAATGAAACGGCATTGACAGCGTCGGGTCGGGGCCGGCAACCAAACTGGATCATGCCTTACCGGACCTCAATTTTGAAAGGCAAAAAATTATCCTATAGTAAAGCTTATTTCGGATCGAATAAAGACATTACTCCGGGCTACTATCAAACCGGGTATCTGATGGTTGCAGACATGAGAGAAAAATTTGGCCAGTTCATATCAGACAGCTTACTGGGAGACATTAGAAAACGGCCAATCAGAATTTATCCTTTCTCAAAAAGCCTGAAAAAATACACAGGAAAAAACACCAGGAAATACTTCTTGTCTACGCAGGATAACGTCGCAGAAAAATGGAAAAATCAGCAGATGGAAACATTTACTAAAGACTACATTTCTATCAACAAAAAAACTGAACTGGCAACCAATTATTTTTTACCAATTAGATGGAACAATAAACAAGTTTTAGCGCTTAAAGAAAGCAAGCAGGAACCACGGCATTTTGTACTGATAAACGATGATCAATCTGAACAAAAATTATTCGGAATTGGCTACCAGGAACAGCCTTGGTTTAGCTTACAAAATAACGTTCTGGTTTGGGATGAAATCCGCTACGATCCGCGTTATAAACAGAGAAGCTACAGCGTGATTTGTTCTTATAACTTAAAGACAAAAAAATTTAAAAAACTTAGCAACCAAAGCAGACTCTTCTCCCCCACCCTATCTCATGATGGCAAGAAGATCATTGCTGTTAAGATTGAGCTAAATAATCAATTCAACCTGGTGGAAATTGACGCGAGCAACGGTGCCATTTTGAAAACCTTTCCTAACTTAGAAAATGAAATTCTGCAAATGCCCGGTTTCGACAATACCGGAAATAAAATTACTTATATCAGCGTTACTGAAAAAGGAAAAAATTTAAATTTACTGGAGGGCGATAAAAAGACATTGCTAATTTCTGAGAGCAGACAGCAATTAAGCAGACCAATTTTTATCGGTGATAAAATTGCTTTTAATGCGCACTTCAATGGGATAGATAATATTTATGAAATTGATATTAGTTCTAAAAAAATTACGGCACTAACTGCATCCAAATATGGCGCTTTCAATCCTTCAGAAACTGAAAACGGAAAAATTATTTTCAACGATTATAAAATTAATGGATATGAAATAGCAGAAACTTCAATAGAGCGAAAACCCGTTGGCGAAAACGGCTTTGTGGATTTTGCAAAAGCCGCAGAAAAACAAGAAAATATTGGAAACGTTTTTACTAATATTCCGGATACAACTTTCCAATCGAAACGCTATCGACAGGGTTTAAATCTTTTTAGTGTACACAGTTTGATTCCGGTTATCGAAAACGAATACGTTTTTGGTCTGGAGCTTCAGTCGAACAATTTGTTGAACACAATGGACTTCTACACAGGCGCAAAATACCACAGGGATTTAAAGCGTTTTGAATACAGTGCTGATATTCGCTATAAGGCACTATATCCAGTTTTAAGCGTTACCTACAGGAACAGGCCGAAGCGAACGTTCTATCGTGCTAAAAATGTGATTCAGCAGGGAGATTGGCGAGAGAACTATGTTAAGTTAAACGCATCTCTTCCGCTATCTTTTAATGCACGGAATCAAACCTATGCTTTTACCTTAAATACCGCTACAAGTTTTACGCAACGATACCTGCCTGAGAATATGCCATCGAATTTTATTAAAGCTTTAAAATTTCCGATGGAATATAATTTTACTTTTAACCACAGTGTGAGAACTACCGAAAGAGATATTGCACCGAAGTGGGCTCAGGTTTTAAGGGCTACCTATAATCATCAGCCATTTGACAAAAATCTTCGGGGCGAAATCTTGGCGCTCGAAAGCTTTTTCTATTTTCCAGGGTTGGCAAAGAACCATTCTTTCCTAGCCAGTTTCAATTATCAGAAGGCTAGTGGCATGAACCAATACGCTACGGAGATCGCCACGGTTTATGGCTACAACAATATCCTTGCGAAAAGCAAACTACAAAACAGCTTACTCCTTAATTATCGTTTTCCTTTTGCTTTTCCCGATTGGGAATTAGGTCCGCTGGCATACGTTAGAAATTTTAGGGCTGGTTTATTTTCTCATTACGAAAACATCGGAAAGGATACGAATATTGGCGAACCAAAAACTTATGGGATAGAATTGAATACCAGCGTAAACATTTTGCGGTATCAACCTGTTGTAGATCTTGGGGCAAGGTTGGTTTTCGTAAATAAGATATACAATCAAAATCCGATATTAGAGTTTTCTTTCAATTATAGCTTTTAACCCAGCCTTTTAACAAGGGCAAATAAAAAATACCATGAGCACTAAAACCATTTTCATCATCATTCTTACTGTACTGCTAACCATCTTCCTTACCGTGAACACCGATCCTGTTGATTTCGATTTCCTGGTTGCAACAGTTGCCGTTTCAAAACTATTAGTGATTGGAATTTGCGTGATTATTGGTTTTATTATCGGTTTCATTGTTGGTCGCCCTAAAAAAACCATCAGCAGCTACGATAATGAAATTGAGAGAAATCAGCCTGTTTCGACCAAGAAAGAATTAAGCGACGAGGACAGGGATTATATTAGTTGAGCAGAATGTTAATTTGTGATTCAGAGTGAAAAGAAACTCTAACGGATAGGTAGCGAAGTTGACGGTAACCAATAACCTATTCCTTTCAGATCCCTGGATAGTTATGGAAGTAAAACAGCTAGTTTCATCCATACATAATTTCAAGAAAAGATAGTGCCGAATGAATATCACACCTGATGGCTAAGGGATTCTCCATGCTTCAGAATGACAGCTGGGGATAAGACCTGCGACGTAACAAACTTGCTTCCACAACCTCAAGCATTTATTTATTGTCATTAAGAGCATAGGGAAGATCTGCAACAGGTAAATACCTACACACGTTAACCAAACAGCCTATTCTATTACCTTTTCTGGTATATAAGTTTCGCAAATAATCATCAATTAACTCAACGCCGTCATAATTTCTCCGTATAACAAGCCGCTTCCACCGCCATAATGCGGAATAATTTTTACGCCTGGTCTGATATTCAAAAGATTTGATTTTATCTTTTCTTCCTCATCAGGGGTAATACCATTGCCGAGCAACACCAGATCTATTTCTTCCACGGAGCAGATTGCTAATGCTTCTTCATCTGTGCACACGCAAATACCTTTCCATTCCGGGCGGGCATTTAAAAGGCGGTTCATCACGATGGTAATTTCTGTATCCCGACCGATATAAAGAATGGTAGTTTGCATAAAATTTTATGTTTAAATGTAAGAAGTCCGATAAGTAGTTTGCTTAAAAAGAAACCTCGTAGGTTTTTAAAACCTACGAGGTTTGGGCAAAATCAAAATATTTAGTTTAATTCCATCGGAACATCCATTAATAAAACCTCTGCATCTGCAGAATTTGCGATAAAATTAATGCTTTCAGTATCCCAAATACCTATAGCATCTCTTTTACTTAAAACTTGTCCATTAATAGTTACCTCTCCGCTGATTACAAAAGCATAAACGCCATTGCCTTCTTTTTTAATTTTATATTCTGTTTCAAAACCTTCATCAAATTTACCTAATGAAAACCAGGCATCCTGATGAATCCAAACATTATCATCTTCACTATTTGGTGATAATATTTGCTTAAAGTTATTATGACGGGCGGCAACATCTAAAGCCTTTTGATCATAACGCGGTGTAACATTCTTTTTATTTGGAAACAACCAGATTTGCAATAAATTGAGCTGAACATCAGGTAGCGCATTAAACTCACTATGACTTACGCCTGTTCCTGCACTCATCACCTGAATTTCGCCAGCCTTTATTTCGGCTGTATTCCCCATGCTATCTTTGTGCGCAATTGTTCCAGCTAATGGAATCGTGATGATTTCCATATTATCATGTGGATGTGCACCAAAACCCATTCCACCATCAATCAAGTCATCATTTAAAACTCTTAAAACGCCAAAATGCATTCTTTCAGGATTATAATAGTTTCCAAAACTGAATGAGTGGTGAGCGTCTAACCAGCCGTGGTTTGCATGGCCTCTGGTGTTTTCTTTGTACAAAATAAACTGTGACATAAACTTCCTTTCTTATTTATGATACAAATGTACGGCAGGGTTAAAAGCTACGCATTGATGTAAGGTAAGAAGTTTAAAGTAGAGATGATTTTGTTGAGCGTTTGAAGTCGATCGTTTGAATGACCAGGCAGAGAGAGATATTGAGCGTTGTTCGTTTTTGGTTTAGCATTTTGCCTGAGCCGGTAAATGATCTATTTTATCAGATTTTTATTCTTCTAATAATGTGTAAAATACATCATTGAAAAAAGGCGAGATAGCTAAGCCATGCTTGTCCATCTCGCCTGTAGTTCCAGTCAGCACTATGCTAATGCCTGCTCAATATCAGCCAAAATATCATTAATATGCTCCAAACCAATAGATAAACGGATTGAACCTTGTTCTATACCCACAATGTTTCTTTCTTCTTCAGTCAGTTTATTATGCGTACTGGTTGCCGGATGCGTTGCAATGGAACGCGTATCTGCTAAATTGGCTGAAATGGAAAATAATTGCAGGCTATCCATAAATTTACGGGCAGCATCAATTCCACCGTCAACGACAATAGTTACAATTCCTCCACCCTGCTTCATTTGCTTTTTAGCAATTTCATATTGAGGGTGTGACGGCAAAAATGGATATTTAACTAACTTTATCTTAGGATGTTTTTCTAAATATTCAGCAACTTTTAAAGCGCTTTCGCAATGGCGATCCATACGAACAGCTAAAGTTTCTAAACTCTTAGATAAAATCCAGGCGTTAAATGGAGATAACGCCGGACCACTATGCCGGGCAAAGCCGATAATTTCTGCGATCAGGTCTTTATATCCTAAAATTATCCCGCCTAGAACGCGGCCCTGGCCATCGATGTATTTTGTAGCCGAATGAATGGAGATATGTGCACCTAATTTGATCGGTTGCTGCAAATAAGGAGTTGCAAAGCAATTATCAACCACTAAAAGCTGGTTATGTCTTTTTGCCAACTGACCAAGAAATTCTAAATCAATAATGTCGATTCCCGGATTTGAGGGCGTTTCCACGAAAATCATTTTGGTATTTGGCTTAATCAAAGCTTCCCAGTCTTGCGGTTTGTCTAAATCGGCATAATCAAATGTTACGCCCCACTTAGAAAAAACATTGGTCAGTAATTGATGCGTTGAGCCAAAAACCGACCGACTTGATACGATATGGTCTCCGGCTTTTAAGAATGCTCCAAAGGTGGTGAAAATAGCCGCCATGCCAGTAGCCGTAGCAAAGCCATCTTCTGCACCTTCAAGCAAACACATCTTTTCAATAAATTCTGAAGTGTTCGGATTTGAATAACGACTGTAAACATTGCCTTCTTTTTCATTGGCAAACAAAGCACGCATTTCTTCCGCATCATCGAATTTATAACTCGAAGTAAGGTAAATTGGTGCAGAGTGTTCTTTATGCAAGCTGCGTTCGGTTTGAGTGCGAATCGCTATGGTTTCAAAATTTTCGGATTTCATTTTTTGTTAGTATCAAGATTTGAGTATCGAGTATCAAGATTTGTATGGAGTATTATTTTGCATCCAGCATTTTCGTCAGTTCGACTTGATACTAAATACTTGCTACCCCTAAACCTTATTTATTTTATAAGTAAAGTTAATTTTTGCAGAACGTCCCAGGATATTAGATACTGAGCAGTACTTATCGAAAGTAAGGGCTAGAGCACGCTCAACTTTTCCGGTATTTAAATCACCGAACAATTCAAAGTGAATTTCGATTTCATCAAAAATTGGAGGCATCTCTTCATCTTTTCTCGTGGCATTAATGGCTATTTTAATATCATCCAAAGGCTCCTTTTGCTTCGTTAATACGTTTACCATGTCAATTCCACTGCAACCTCCAAGTCCTACCAATAACATTTCCATTGGTCTGAAACCTTTGCCTTCGCCACCAATGGCAGCTTTTGCATCTAATTCTACAGTAAAACCGCTCTCGTTTTCTGCTTCGAAATTAAATTTCCCGCTCTTGCGGATGAGATTTATATTCATGTTATTCGTATCGTTGATCGTTTTTCGCTATTCGTTTATCTCACAACGATAAACGAATAGTGAAAAACGAAATTTAAATATTATAATAAACTAAATTGTTTTTTTCCAGCTCAGGCAATTTAACAGGTTCGTTAAAAATTGCAAAAACCGACGAACCGCTGCCACTCATTAAAGCGAATGTTGCGCCTGCATCGTATAAACTGGCTTTTATTTGATGAATTTGGGGATACTTTACAAATACCGATTGCTCGAAATCGTTGATAACCTTATTTTTCCATGTTGTTGGAGACAAATGTATAATTTCTTTTAAAGATTGCAAAGGCTTTCGCGGTTTTACCAACGCATAGGCATCGGCCGTACTAACGTGTATAGGCGGTTTTACCAGAACTTTGAACCAGCCTGACAGATCAACTTCGCATTTTTCAAATTCATCACCTTTGTTAAACGCATACACAGGCTTATTTTCGATAAAAAATGCACAGTCTGCACCAAGTTTACGGGCATAGCCTTCCATTTGGTTTACCGATAATCCCAAACTGAATTTTTCATTAATCAATTTAATTACGAAAGCACAATCTGCTGATCCACCTCCTAAACCAGCGCCAACCGGAATGTTTTTTAATAGATTTATCTGCTGCGCAGGAATATCATAGTCGTTTTTGATTAACTGATACGCTTTAAAACACAGATTATCGTTCGCATCTCCAGGAATGTCAATCCCATGAATCTTGCATGATGTTTCTGAAGCATCAACAATTTCTACAGCATCTTTAATATTAACCGGATAGAAAACCGTTTCGAGATTGTGGTAACCATCAGCCCGTTTCTCAGTGATGTTTAAACCTAGATTTATTTTCGCGTTTGGAAAGGATAGCATTTTTAGTCTGGAATGTTGAGTATTAAGTCTGGAGTCATTGCAAACATACGAAATTGGGTTTGGAGTTTCCAGCCTGGAGTCCGGAGTTCATCTTCTAAAAGTCAGCAAATGGATTTATTGATAAAGCTTGTTAAGTGGAGGGGTTAATTTCTAAGAGCCCAAAGCATACGTGTTAAAATAAAACAGGATGTCGAAAACTAAACACTTCAAGATTTGATAAATTTTCGATATTTGTGTTCAATTGATTATTTAAAATTTGGAAGCCTGCTTCGCGGGTTCGTGGTTATGAAACAATATTTAGATTTAATGCAGCACGTGCTGGCTACTGGTGCTCAAAAGCATGACCGTACCGGAACAGGAACCGTAAGTGTTTTTGGCTATCAGATGCGTTTTAACTTGCAGGAAGGTTTCCCGATGGTAACAACAAAGAAATTGCACTTAAAATCTATCATCCACGAATTGATCTGGTTTTTAACCGGCGATACGAACATTAAATATCTAAAAGATAATGGCGTTCGCATTTGGGATGAATGGGCAGATGCAGATGGAAACTTAGGCCCGGTTTATGGTTCGCAATGGAGAAGCTGGCCAACTCCGGATGGAAAACATATCGATCAGATTACAAATATCATCAATACCATTAAAAACAATCCAGATTCGCGTAGAATCATTGTTTCAGCATGGAATGTGGCTGAGATTGAAAATATGGCCTTACCGCCTTGCCATGCTTTTTTCCAGTTTTATGTGGCCGATGGAAAATTGAGTTGCCAGTTGTATCAACGCAGTGCTGATATCTTTCTGGGGGTACCTTTTAATATTGCATCGTATGCGCTATTAACCATGATGGTGGCTCAGGTTTGCGGATTAGAAGCAGGGGACTTTGTACATACTTTAGGTGATGCACATTTATATAATAACCATATTGAGCAGGCGAACCTTCAGCTGAGCAGAGAACCGAAACCTTTGCCAACGATGAAAATTAATCCTGATGTAAAAAGCATATTCGACTTTAAGTTTGAAGATTTTACTTTAGAAAACTACGAAGCGCATCCGCATATTAAAGGAGTGGTAGCGGTTTAACCCCTAGCCCCTGAAGGGGGAGCGAAAGGCGAATTGGAAATAGCGAAAATATAACATGAACAATGGAAATGAAAAGCCCTCTTTAGGGGGTTGGGGGTTAGCAATAGCCGTTGCCGTAGGCGAAAACCTAGCGATTGGTAAAGACAACCAGCTGTTGTGGCACATGCCTGCAGATTTAAAATTCTTTAAACAAACCACATCAGGACATACGGTAGTGATGGGCCGAAAAACATTTGATTCTGTCGGCAAACCCTTACCTAACCGTAGAAATATTGTAATTACCAGAGATGCGGCTTTGAAAATTGATGGTGCTGAAGTAGTGACCAGCTTGGATGAGGCTTTGGAGATAACCAAAACAGAAGAAAAGCCAGTTTTTATAGTTGGAGGTGCAGAAATTTATCGCCAGGCTTTGCCGAAAACGGAAACGCTTTATCTAACTACGATCCATCATTCTTTTGATGCAGATACCTTTTTCCCAGAATTTGAAAGAAGCGAATGGGAAGTATTGAGTTCCGAGCATCATCAAGCCGACGAAAAAAATAAGTACGATTATACTTTTGAGGTTTTAAAACGGAAGAATTTCAGATAGTTCTATACACTTAGCCGAAAATAGAAATATCTTCCGTGCCACTTAAACCCGATATAAGCGGCAGCCCCGGTTTTTTCTACCGGGCTACAGCGTTTAGCGGGAGCGAACCCAAACCAAATGCTGCTGCTCTTGCTTTCCAAATGAATCAACTGGTATAATTTGAACATTAAAATGGATGAAACGTAACGATTGCATTGGTATTATGCGCTAATCGAAATTAATCTTAATAAATTATCAGTTAAGGGGTTCTATAATTTAAAAATTTAATTAGATTTGCCGACTTGTTAAAAAACAGCGAAAGACAAATTATTTTAAACAAACAATGCAAGGAAAAGGTTTTATTAAGTTTATAGCGATAGTTTTAGCTATCGTTTGTGCGTATGCGCTCTCATTTACTTTGGTAGCATCCAATGTAGAAAAAGCCGCCAAAGACTATGCGAAGGGTGATCTAGCTAAAGAAAAAGCTTATTTAGATTCAATGAGTACCGAGAAAGTTTATCCGGTTGTTGGGTTTACTTATGGGGAAGTGAAAGCTAAAGAGATTAATTTAGGTTTAGACTTAAAAGGTGGGATGAACGTAACGATGGAAATATCGTTAGCAGAATTGGTTAAATCTTTAGCGGGCAACCCTACTGATGCTAACTTCAATAAAGCGGTTCAAAATGCACAGATCCAATTAAATGCCGGTGGTAAAGATTACATCAAAATTTTTGTTGATGAGTTTGAAAAATTAAGTCCTGGTGTTAAACTTGCAGATTATTTCTCTAATCAAGACAATGCATCTCAGTTAAAACCTAGCGCAAGCAATAGCGAAGTTGAATCTTTCTTAGAAAAAGAGGCAACCAGCGCAATTGATCGTTCATTTACTGTGTTACGTTCTCGTATTGATGGTTTCGGTGTAGTAAGTCCGAACATGCAAAAACAAGAAGGTAGTAACCGGATCTTAATTGAAATGCCAGGGGTACAGGATAAAGAGCGTATTGCTAAACTTTTACAAGGTTCTGCTGAACTGCAGTTCTGGCAGGTTTATCAGGTTCAGGAAGTTATGCCTTTGCTTGAAAACATTAATAAAACATTGGCTTCTACTTTAAAAGCTGATGCCCCTGCAACTACTAAAGATACTACTGCTGCCGCTGCTGGTGGTAAATTAGCTGGTTTAGAAAAAGCTGCTGCGAAAGATACCACTGCTAAAGGTGGTAAACTTGCTGGTTTAGGTAAAAAAGATTCTACTGCTGTAAAAGCGGAGTTAGCGAAATCTAACCCATTATATGCTGTGCTTAGCCTTCCGGTTTATCCGGGAGAAAACGGGCAACAACAATTAATGCCAGGTGCTGTAGTAGGTATGTCTTTACAAAAAGATACTGCTAAAGTTAATTCATACCTGAGAATGCCTGAGGTTGCTGCCGCAATTCCATCTACGATGAAATTTATGTGGAGCGTTAAACCGAGAGAAGGTTCTAAAGTTTTCGAACTTTACGCTATTAAAGCAGTAAGTGCTGATGGAAAGCCTGATTTAGGTGGTGATGCGATTAGCGATTCAAAAGATGATTTCGATCAAAAAGGCAAACCAGAAGTAACCATGTACATGACCAGCGAAGGTGCTGCGAAATGGAAAAAAATTACTGCTGAAGCTGCTGCTGATGCAAACAACAAAAAATCTATCGCGATTGTACTCGATAACCAGGTTTATTCTGCACCTACGGTTCAGAATGAAATTGCCGGTGGTGTTTCTTCCATTACTGGAAACTTTACCCAGGCAGATACTAAAGATTTATCAAACATCTTAAAAGCAGGTAAATTACCAGCGCCGGCACGTATTGCAGGTAGCTATGTAGTTGGTCCTACTTTAGGTGCACAAGCTATTCACGATGGTTTAATATCTTTCGTGATTGCGTTTATAGTGATCTTAATCTTCATGGCTTTATATTACCACCGTGCTGGCTGGGTTGCCAACTTCGCGTTGTTAATTAACTTATTCTTCATCATCGGTATCCTGGTATCTTTAGGTGCTGTTTTAACTTTACCTGGTATTGCCGGTATCGTACTAACGATTGGTTTATCGGTAGATGCGAATATCTTGATTTTCGAACGTGTACGTGAAGAACTTGCCCACGGTAAAACAGTTTCGTTAGCAATTAAAGAAGGTTTCAAGCATGCAATGCCTTCTATTATCGATTCGAACGTTACATTATTCATATTAGGTGCTATTCTTTACGTATTTGGTAGCGGTCCGGTTCAGGGCTTTGCAACTACCTTATGTATTGGTATTCTTTCATCATTATTTGCAGCAGTTGCCATTTCAAGAGTAGTATTTGAGGCGATGTTAGATCGCAAAATCGAAATCAGTTTCGATAATAACTTCACCCGTAATGCATTTAAAAATTTAGCATTCAATTTTGTAGGTCGTCGTAAAATCTATTACATTATCTCTACAGTAATCATTGTTGCAGGTATTGGGATGTACTTCAAAAATGGTGGTTTAAATCTAGGTGTCGATTTTAAAGGTGGCAGAACTTATTTGGTTCACTTCGATAATGCAGTAAATACTGAAGATTTAAAATCAAAATTAACGTCTGTTTTTGGAGATGAAACACCAGAGGTTAAAACTGCTGGTGAAGATAATCAGGTAAAAATCACTACTACTTACCACATCGAAGATCAGGATGTCAAAACGGATAAATTTGTTGAAGATGCCTTGAATAAAGGTTTAGCTGGTTCCAAATATGAAGTGGTAAGCTCGCAAAAAGTTACTCCGATTATTGCCAGTGATATTGTAAACGGTGCATTTTATGCGGTATTGATTTCATGTATCTTCATGTTTATCTACATTGTTGTTCGATTCAAAAAATGGCAGTATGGTTTAGGTGCGGTAATTGCATTGGCGCATGATGTTTTAATGGTATTGTCTTTCTACACGATTTTAGATGGAATAATGCCATTCTCTTTAGAAATTGGTCAGGATTTTATTGCAGCAATCTTAACCGTTATGGGTTATACCATGACAGAAACTGTTGTGGTATTCGATCGGATCCGTGAGAAATTGAAAGAATCTGGTAAAGAAGATTTACATGGAGAAGAACGTAATAACTTAATCAACTTCGCATTGAACAGCACATTAAGTCGTACAATTTTAACGTCATTAACGGTGTTCTTCGTGTTATTGGTTATTTTCATTTTCGGTGGCGATAGCATCCGCGGATTTATCTTCGCCTTGTTAATCGGTCGTATAATTGGTACGTATTCATCATTATGTATCTCTACGCCTATCGTAATTGATTTAGGTAGCTCTGCAGAGAAAAAATAAGACCTTAAAATTATAAATATATTGAACGCCTCGATTTTATCGGGGCGTTTTTTTTTGCACCAAATTTAAACCTTTAAACCAGAGGTTCGCCGTACTTGCTAACCCGGATGTTATAAAATCCAAAGCGCTAATTGAAGAAGGGGAATTGCCGGTTGTAAACCTTTTAAGTATCTTTTTGTTAGATTAGTAAAACAATAAACCAATAGAGAATGGATTTACAGCTTCCTAAAAGTGAACACCCTAGAATAGTGATTGTTGGCGGCGGATTTGGCGGAATTGAACTGGCCAAGCGACTGAAAAAAAAACCTTTCCAGGTTGTCATGTTAGATAAACACAATTACCATACTTTTCAACCCCTCCTCTATCAGGTAGCAACCGGAGGTTTAGAAGCTGAATCTATTGCCTTTCCCCTTCGCAAAATTTTTAAAGGACAAAAGAATCTCACGTTTAGGGTAACGAAAGTTAAAAATATCGATGCTGAAAAAAATTGTTTGAAAACTGATATCGGTGACATTAGTTACGATTATTTAGTTCTTGCTACTGGTTCTACGAGTAATTTTTTTGGCAATAAAGAGATTGAACAAAACTCAATGCCAATGAAATCGATTCCCGAAGCATTGGATTTAAGAAGCCTGATTTTACAGAATTTCGAAAAATCCCTCATCGAAACGGATGTAATTAAAAAACATGCATTGTTAAACTTCGTAGTAGTTGGTGGCGGACCAACAGGTGTAGAAACATCCGGAGCCATTGCAGAACTTAAAAAGCATGTCATTCCGAATGATTATCCAGAAATGGATTTAAATAAAATAAACATCTATCTGGTTGAAAATTCTCCCGAACTGTTAGGCCCAATGTCGCCCCAGGCACAGGTTAAGTCTAAAGAATTCCTGATTGAGATGGGTGTACGGGTGATGAATGAAACCCGGGTATTGGGTTACGATGGATTAACGCTTACCCTGCAGGATAAAGATCCTATTATGGCATCAACTGTAATTTGGAGCGCTGGTGTAAAAGGCGAATTAGTGGCTGGCTTAGATCGGGCAGAAGTTGTTCGTGGAGGCCGGTTAAAAACAGACCAGCAAAACCTCATTGTTGGGTATAACAACGTTTATGCGATTGGGGATGTTGCCTCAATTATTGATGAAGCAACTCCAAATGGCCATCCCGGAGTTGCTCCGGTTGCCATTCAGCAAGGACATCATTTAGCCAAAAACCTGGTTAACATCATCGAAAATAAGCCTTTAGAACCTTTTAAGTATTTCGACAAAGGCTCAATGGCAACAGTTGGCAGGAACAAAGCAGTTGTAGATATCGGCAAAATACGCTTTCAGGGCGTATTCGCCTGGTTTACCTGGATGTTCGTTCACCTGATGAGCCTGGTCGGTTTCAGAAACAAGATTATAGTTTTTGTAAACTGGCTTTGGAGCTATTTTAGTTATGACCGCGGAACAAGATTAATCATCAGAACGTTCGCAAAAGATAGAAGTGTAGATTACCGAAAGGAAGTGGAAAGTGTGAAGGAAGTTAGTCGTTAGTCGTTAGTCGTTAGTCGTTAGTCGTTAGTCGTTAGTCGTTAGTCGTTAGGGGAAATTAAAACGAGTGCAGTTTGTTTTAGTAACTTTTTTCATAGCAAAAACTTTGCGACCTTAGTGGCGAATAACCAATAGTTCAATGAGCCAAAACAAATTTAAATTAGTGGAGTGTCCGCGTGATGCCATGCAGGGATTGCATGATTTTGTACCGACGGCATTTAAAGCTGAATACCTGAATTTGCTTCTTCAGGTTGGCTTTGATACGCTTGATTTTGGAAGTTTTGTTTCGCCGAAATCCATTCCACAATTGGCTGATACAGCCGAAGTTTTGGCTAATTTGGATTTGAGCGCTACTAAAACGAAGCTTTTGGCAATTGTTGCAAATCTAAGGGGTGTAGAAGAAGCTATTAAGCATCCGGAGATCACTTACCTTGGTTTTCCCTTTTCAATCTCTGAAACCTTTCAGCAACGTAATACCAACTCCAGTATTACGCAATCTCTCCACACCGTTGAAGAAATGCTTTCCCGGTGTGATCAAAATAATAAAACGGCGGTAGTTTATTTATCGATGGGTTTTGGAAATCCGTATGGAGACGAGTGGAATTATGAAATTGTAGCGCATTGGGCTGATGTGTTGGTAAATCAAGGCGTTCAAATTCTCTCTTTGGCAGATACCGTTGGCGTATCTACTCCTGAGAATATCAACAATATCTTACCTAGACTGATCTCGAATTTTAAAAATACAGAAATCGGTATCCACCTCCACTCCACCCCCGCCGATCGCACTGAAAAAATTGAAGCAGCCTATCACTCTGGCGTAAAACGGATAGATTCAGCATTAAAAGGTTTTGGCGGTTGCCCTATGGCAGCAGACGATCTTACCGGAAACATTGCTACAGAAGAGGTAATTAGCTTTTTAGATTTAAAGGGTGAAAGCTTGAATTTAAATATGGATAAATGGAATGAAGCCTTGGTTTTATCCGGGAAAATATTTGGGTAGCCTATTATTTCTACACGGAAATGCAGATTTCACGGAAAATATCCTGTGTATTCCATGTTTCCGTGGCGAATAAAGCTAAACCTTCTTCACCATTTTAAGATGCTGTATACCGGCCTCATCAAACTGCTCACCT
Organism: Pedobacter petrophilus; assembly: GCF_009674725.1. Lineage (GTDB taxonomy): Bacteria > Bacteroidota > Bacteroidia > Sphingobacteriales > Sphingobacteriaceae > Pedobacter > Pedobacter petrophilus. Next base: position 122,413 of record NZ_WKKH01000004.1, read on the forward strand.
TCTGCAACGAAACCAAATTTCGCATATAAACTCATCGCATCTAACTGGGAGTTTAAATAAATATAATGAGCATCTTCAGGTAAATCAGACAGCGCCTCTGCAATTAAAGCCCTGCCGACACCTTGTCCCCTGAAATCTTTTAATACCGCAAATCTCTCCAGTTTATACCCAGCATCAGTTTTACGCCAGCGGCACGCCCCACACGGTTGTCCATTATTAGTGGCCAGGAAATGGGTGGAAACATCTTCATTTTCCCATTCCAATTCAGGCGGACAATTCTGCTCGTCAACAAAAACAATTTTACGTATCGCAAATACTTTATCTAACTCCTCTGGATGGATAACTTTTTGAACCTGTAAGCTCATGATTTATCGTGTTTAAAATGTTTATTCGTCTTTAATTTCGTTTCATTCAGCTCTTTCGCTACATCAATAGAATGAGAGCAGTGAATATCGGCCTCTTTTTTGGCAAGTGTGGCAATCGTAACATAAAATTTATGAAGTTGATCCAACTCCTGCTCACTCAAATCTTCAATATCAACCATGCGGTTACTGGCACCTTGCTGAGCGGCAATAAGTTCGTTCAATTTCAATTGAATGGCTTTCCCGTCCTTATTCTGTGCCTTTTGAATCAGAAAAACCATCAGAAAGGTAATAATTGTTGTTCCTGTATTGATAACTAATTGCCAGGTTTCTGAATAATGAAATACCGGCCCGGTTACTGCCCATAGTAAAACGATTGTCGTAGCAGCAATAAAAGCAAATGAACTGCCCGTAAATTTTGTTGCCGCATTAGCAAATTTCTCAAAAAGATTATTTTTTTTAATGCCTGTTTTAGATTTTATCATCACATTTCGTTTGCTTAAATGTAATCATAAAAACAAACAAAAGCGCCATAAGTTTTCCAACCTACGGCGCTATTTATTGAATTATGAATGAATGATTTTTAAATGATAAACTCACTATTAAATCATAAAAATCAACTCAGATTATAATTTATCGTTTGCGTTGATGCAATTTAAATCTTCAAATGCAGCAGTTAAACGCTTCACAAATGTTTCTTCACCTTTGCGTAACCAAACACGTGGATCATAATATTTTTTGTTCGGTTTATCATCACCATCAGGGTTACCAATCTGGCCCTGAAGGAATGCTTCGTTCTTTTTATAATATTCTAAAATACCTTCCCAGAATGCCCATTGCATATCAGTATCGATATTCATTTTAATTGCACCATAAGAAATTGCCTCTCTGATTTCTTCCTGAGAAGAGCCAGAACCGCCGTGGAATACGAAGTTAATTGGCTTCTCAGCGGTTAATGCAAATTTCTCTTTTACAAAATCCTGAGAATTTTTCAAAATAACTGGTTGTAATTTCACATTACCTGGTTTGTAAACACCGTGAACATTTCCAAATGCAGCTGCAACCGTAAAACGTGGTGACACTTTACTTAATTCCTCATAAGCATAAGCAACCTCACTTGGCTGAGTATATAGTTTAGAGCTATCAACATCACTGTTATCCACACCATCTTCTTCACCACCGGTAACACCTAATTCAATTTCGATCGTCATGTTCATTTTAGACATGCGCTCAAGATATTTGGCAGAGATTTCCATGTTTTCTTCGATCGACTCTTCAGATAAATCCAACATGTGAGACGAAAACAAAGGTTTTCCGGTTTCAGCGAAGAACTTTTCACCATGATCTAAAAGGCCGTCAATCCAGGGCAATAATTTTTTTGCAGCATGGTCTGTGTGTAAAACCACCGCAACACCATAATGTTCTGCTAATAAATGTACATGTTTAGCTGCAGATACTGCTCCTAAAATACATGCCTGCAATTTCTCATTATCTAAAGATTTACCTGCGTAAAATTGCGCACCACCATTAGATAATTGAATCATAACAGGCGAATTTACTGCCTTAGCAGTTTCCAATACCGCGTTAACCGTATTTGTACCGGTTACGTTTACTGCTGGTAAAGCAAACTGATGTTTTTTAGCCTGCTCAAATAATTCTTGAACGGCATCTCCGTAAATTACGCCTTTGTAGCCTTTTAAACTCATCTCTTGTTAATTTTATTAAGTCCGAAGTTATAAAAAAAAATAACATTCCAAGCTTTTGTAACAACAGAATTATTTGCTTGACAATGAAATAGAGGCTGTTTAGTGTAAGAATCGCATTATCCTTAGTGTAGAAACTACACACTCTTGCTGGCAATTTCTGGCTTCTAAACCGCAAAGGCAAGTTTTTAATTAATTACGGAACATTTCTGAATTTCAGAATCGGCTACGGGTATATGACTATTTTACTCATGATAAGGGTCTACTTTATTATATTTTTCGTTTCTTTGCAATCCAATTCTTTAAAAAATTATATGGCTTGGTTTAAGAGAGAAAATAAAGGTATCATCACCACAACGGAAGAGAAGAAAGAGGCACCGGATGGCGTGTGGAATAAGTGTCCAAATTGCAAAAAACCGCTACATCAAACAGAATTGCAGGAAAACAAATACGTTTGTCACTACTGTAATTACCATTTGAGGGTAGGTTCTAAAGAATATTTTGAAGTTTTATTTGATAACAATGAATTTAAAGAGCTTTTTGCAAACCTAACATCCGGCGATCCATTAAACTTCAACGACAACAAACCTTATACTGATAGAATTGTAGAAAGTCAGGCTAAAACTGGTCTAAAAGACGCAATCCGGGCAGGTGTAGGTAAAATTGATGGGCAGGAACTCGTAATTGCCTGTATGGATTTTGCCTTCATTGGCGGATCTATGGGTTCGGTAGTAGGTGAGAAAATTGCCCGTTCCATCGATCATTCCATTAAACATAAAATTCCATTCCTCATGATTTCAAAATCAGGAGGTGCACGAATGATGGAAGCTGCATTTTCATTAATGCAAATGGCTAAGACTTCAGCTAAACTCGCCTTATTGAGCCAGGCAAAAATCCCATATATTTCTTTATTAACAGACCCTACCACTGGTGGCGTTACTGCATCATATGCCATGCTCGGCGATATTAACGTTGCAGAACCCGGTGCTTTAATCGGCTTTGCTGGTCCGAGGGTAATCAAAGAAACCATTAAAAAAGATCTTCCAAAGGGTTTCCAGACATCAGAATTTGTTCTGGAGCATGGATTTCTTGATTTTATCGTAGATAGAAGAGCAATGAAAGCAAAATTAAGTGCTTTTATAAAGATGATGAATAATTAATTTGGTAAAAAATAATAAGAAAAGCAGGGCTTGAAATACTTCGGTTATTTCAGTCCTGCTTTTTGCTTTTAGTCCCGATAAAAATCGGGAGCTACCGCGGCAATCAGGTTTAGATAATATTGGGCTGTGATTCTTAGCAATGACAGTTTCCTTTCTAAAACCTAAAATGTTTAGGTTAACTTGAATGAATATTTAGGCCGCCTGTTGAAACAGGACGGAATGAGGGTGATAGCGACCGCTTTAGACACCTTGCATTTCATCGCCATTGAATTTAAGCAATGGCAATCATCATAATTGCGATTCCATACCTAACTATCTTTAAACACATTTCCTCCATCCGTTGAAACAGGACGGCAATGATGGTAATAGCGATCGCTTTAGACACCTTGCATTTCATTGCCATTGAATTTAGGCAATGGCAATCATAATTGCAATTACATACACTCATGTTTTAAATCATTATCTCGCTGTCCATTGAAACAGGACGGCAATGATGGTAACAGCGATCGCTTTAGACACCTTGCATTTCATTGCCATTGAATTTATTCAATGGGGCAAATATATAATCAAAGCCAAATCCCTTTGCCAGTTTGTAATAGAATACTCTAAACCATCCAATCTGCAACATTTCTATTAACATCCGTTTCCCCTCCCCTTATTAGCTAAATTAGCGAGATCAAAAAACTAATCTTAATTATGAATAAAAAGTTACTCCTACCAACCCTACTCCTATTTGCTTCGGGCTTTACATTTGCTCAAGACAAAAAGGTAATCGATAACATTGTAAAAGAAGTACATGAAAATTCTCAGTTGGAAAAACTGGCGCACGAGCTTTTAGATGTTGTGGGGCCACGTTTAGTTGGTTCTCCACAAATGAAACAAGCAAATGACTGGGCTGTAAAGAAATATAGCGACTGGGGAATTTCGGCAAAAAATGAAAAGTGGGGCGAATGGGCAGGCTGGGAAAGGGGCGTTACCCACATCGATTTGGTAAGCCCAAGAGTAAGATCTTTAGAAGGTACTCAATTAGCATGGAGTCCATCTACCAATGGCAAAACGATTAATGCAGAAGCGATTATCCTTCCTGCAATTACAGATTCGGTCGCTTTCCAAAAATGGTTACCGAATGTTAATGGAAAGATCGTGTTAATCTCTATGAATCAACTTTCTGGCAGGCCGGAAAAGAACTGGGAAGAATTTGCAACGAAAGATTTATTTGAAAAATTTAAAAAAGAAAAAACTGAGGCATTAAAGGCGTGGACAGCGAGCATGACAAAAACCGGTTACAATGCAAAAACGCTTCCGGTAGCTTTAGAAAATGCCGGAGCTGTTGCTGTGGTCATTAATAACTGGTCGCAAGGATTTGGGGTAGATAAAATTTTCGGCGCCAATACTACTAAAGTTCCGACATTAGATTTATCAGTGGAAGATTATGGATTAGTTTATCGCCTGGCTTTAAATGGTAATAAGCCTATGTTAAAGATCGAATCAGAATCTAAAAAATTAGGTGCCGTACCAACGTTCAATACTATTGCTGAGATTAAAGGCAAGCAAAAACCAAAGGAATATGTAATGCTGTCTGCTCACTTCGATTCCTGGGATGGGGCCAGTGGGGCAACCGATAACGGATCAGGAACAATTATGATGATGGAAGCCATGCGCATTTTGAAGAAGTTCTATCCAAATCCAAAACGTACCATTTTAGTTGGACACTGGGGAAGTGAAGAACAAGGTTTAAATGGCTCAAGGGCATTTGTAGAGGACCATCCGGAAGTTGTAAATAATTTACAGGCGCTATTTAACCAGGATAACGGAACAGGTAGAGTAGTAAACATCGGCGGACAAGGGTTTGCAAAATCGAAAAACTATATCACCAGTTGGCTAAACGCAGTACCTGATACTATTAAAAATCAAATCAAAACCAGCTTTCCAGGAATGCCGGGAGCCGGCGGCTCTGATTTTGCATCATTCGTTGCAGCAGGTGCTTTGGGTTATTCATTAAGCTCCACCAGTTGGGATTATGGAACTTATACCTGGCATACTAACCGCGATAGCTATGACAAATTAGTATTCGACGAAATTCGCAGCAATGTAATCTTAGCTGCAATTATGGTCTATATGGCTTGCGAAGATCCCGAAAAAACATCAACAGAAAAAGCCACAGATTTGCCTGTTAACGAACGTACCGGCAAGCCAGCAACCTGGCCAGTTCAATCTAAATCTAACCGCAAAGGCGGAATGTAAAAACATTTTATAAGATTTAGAAAGGAGCATTTGGAAACAGGTGCTCTTTTTTTATTTAGATACACTTTACGGCTGCCTTAAATTTTTAAACGTGATCAGACCTAAATCCTTATGGTTTAACTTGATTAAAATGATTCTCGTCCCATCTACTTACCAATGGCAACCTTCCCGCTACTCCTCTTTCTTCTGAAACTTATAAAACAAATAACCTAAAAAAGGCAAGATCAGGATGCTTCCAAGAAGAAGTGCTAAACCCAAACTATAAATCGTTTTTTCTGGTCCAACGGTTTCAAAAAGCGAAATCGAATTGCCATTTTTTAACCGGATGAAATTTGGAAAATGTGCATAGCTGATAGCCACCAAAATCATGGTCACCTGAAAGCCTGCCAGAACACGAAGAATTTTAGTTTTTCCTTTGATAAGGAGATACCAAAGCAGTATCAGCGACAAACTCGCTAAAATAATTGCCCCTAGGCCTACTGTGTTTTTGAATACCCAATCAATTAATGGAATTTTATCCAGTTGTGCAGCAATAAATACCATTGCACCAAATACTACCGCAGCAATATTCATATATTCAGCCTTCTTAATAAAACGGCGTTTATCCTGCGCATCCTCCGTTTCGCCAATCAGGTAAATCGCTGCTAAAAAGCCGCACAACGCCACGGTAAAAAGTCCAACAGAAACAGAAAACCAGTTTAACCAGCTCCAGATGTAGGCCGATAGGAAATCTTTGGCTTCCGTATCAATATGCCCGGAAATTACGCTTCCGGCAATAATGCCTAAAAACAAAGGAGTTATGAAACTGGAATACCTGAAAATACGATTGTAAAGCCATTGCATATCATCCTTAATGGCATCATAATGGCGAAACACAAAAGCCGTTCCCCGGGCGATAATACCAATAAGCATGATAAGAAGGGGAATATGAAGATATACCGACATTGTGGTATAAATATGTGGGAAGCCAACAAACAAGATCACAATCGCAATGATCAACCACATATGGTTGGCTTCCCAAACCGGGCCAATGGCCTGATACATCGTTTTGCGGGTTTTACTTCTATTTTTTGCTGATGTAAACAGTTCGATTATTCCGGCCCCAAAATCAGCTCCGCCTAAAAGGAAATAAAGAAGAATACCCAAACATAAAAAGGTGACGACAACGTATTCCATAATTAATGATTTAGGGTTTCTGTTGTTGGATTATTATACAATACAGGAACCATTTTAATTTGCCTGTATAAAAGAAACGTTACAACGATGCTAAGCGAGATATAAATTGCTGAAAATATATAAAAGGAATAAGCGATACCAGGCATAGGGGTTACGGCATCTTTCGTACGCATAATTCCATAAATAATCCATGGCTGCCGCCCAACCTCCGTGACTACCCAACCTGCCTCCAGCGCAACATAACCCAGCGGGATAGCAAACACAAATAATTTGAGCAGCCAGGTTTTCTCTAAAAATGATTTTTTTCTAAATAAATTGATGAAAAACACCAGCGAGATCATTGCCAGCAGTGTACCAATGCCAACCATAATCTGAAAAGCATAATGAGTAATGGCTACTGGCGGTTGCTCATTTTTAGGAATCTGGTCCAAACCTTTTACTTCCCCTTTAAAATCGCCATGGGCGAGGAAACTTAAAGCACCCGGGATCTTAATCGCACCCTTTACGGTTTGTTCTTTTTCATTTACAATCCCGCCGATTAACAAGGGAGCAGGTTTTTCTGTTTTATAAAGCGCCTCCATTGCCGCAAGCTTTGCTGGTTGCCGCTTCGCTACATCCTTTGCAGATATATCGCCACTTAATGGTTGAAGCAGGGCACCAATACAGGCAAATACAGCCGCAATTTTAAACGCCCTCAAATGAAATACTTTATTTTGATTTCTTAAAATCATTAAGGCGTGTACTCCAGCCACTGCAAACCCAGTCGCTGTAAAGGCTGCCAAACACATGTGCAAAGCCTGAGAAAACCATGCCTTATTAAACATGGCCTGAATTGGATCGACATTGAGATATTGTCCGTTAACAAAATCGAATCCTGCCGGACTATTCATCCAGGCATTCGCAGCAACCACTAATATTCCTGAGGCTAAGCCACTTACACCAACCACCATTCCGGTAAACCAATGAAACCATTTATTCAGTTTATTCCATCCGTAAAGGAAAAAGCCCAATGCAATAGCTTCGATAAAAAAGGCTGTTCCTTCAAGTGAAAAAGGCATTCCGAAAATCGGACCGGCGTGCTCCATAAATTTTGGCCAGAGTAAACCCAGCTCAAAAGACAACATGGTACCAGATACTGCGCCTGTAGCAAAGAAGATTGCCACGCCTTTACTCCAGGCCTTAGTCAGGTTTTTATAAACCTCATCGTTGGTTTTTAACCATTTATAGTGTGATACTGCCATAAAAAACGGCATCACCATTCCGATACAAGAAAAAATAATGTGAAAGCCTAAGGATAAGGCCATCTGGGATCGTGCAGCTAAAAAATCATCCATATCTGATATTTGGATTTGGTATGACGCAAATATAACTGATAGCGAATTACTTATATGCCTTTTAATCTGCTACTTTAAAAGTATTTTGAATATAGAATGTTTTTAAATTGAAAATAGATTTGGTAATATTCTAAGCACATTTGCATAAAGTTTAAGCACAAAATTTCAATTTCATTTTGAAAGAAAAAACTAAACTCCTTTCAGTTCATCGTATGCTGCACTCAGGCTTCTCTGAATCCCATCCCCCTGCCATTCTTCCCCATTAGGAATAGCTGTGGCTTTTAAAATATCTTCTTTGCTTTTCCCAGCTTTGATTGCTCCGCTTACAAAAGTTAACAAATGCTGTAAGTAATTCCGAAAAGCCTTTACATCAGCCTTGTTCCCGGTTACCTTCTCTGGTTCGCGGCTATGTCCGAATATAAACATTGTATCATTATCAAACTGATTATGGATTTTATCCAAAGCAACAATCCAGTTTCCAATATGAGCGCCATTTTCCCGGTCGATATAGGGATATTTTCTATTGGAAACCAAATCACCTACGTGAACAATATTTGCATTTTCAAAATGATAAACGGCATCTCCGTTGGTATGGCCTGAGCCATAGTAATAGGCACTGATTTTTTCATCTCCAACTGGAGCTTTCCAACCGATACCAAAGGTGGTATCAGGTAACAAAACCTGATCTAAATTATTTGCTTTCTCGGCCGCTCTTTTCTGATTAACCAATGAATTTTGGTGGGCTACTACCTTTTCAGCGAGCCCCTTAAATGCAATATTTCCGGCAGTATGGTCACCATGGTGGTGCGTATTGATTAAATACTTGAAGGGCTTTTCTCCAAGTTTTTTTAATTCTTCAATAACATGTGGCGCCGATGTTGGAAACTGCGAGTCAATAACGGCAAAGCCACTTGAGGAGTTTAACCAGCCGATTGTTCCACCTTGCGCTGTGAAAATACCTACATTATTTCTCAAAGGTTTAAAGAGATGTGCAAAAGATTTTTGGTTTGCAAAAACATCACTTTTATAAATAGACAAAAGTGCCATTGCCAATGCTGAATCTCTGATAAATTTTCTTCTTTCCATTTTGCTCATAATAAAAGCCACAACGATATGCTGTGGCTTAAATTTAATAATTTAACCTGAAATAATGCTGATCAGCACTAGATTCCTGAACCTGGTGTTGTACCTGGCTCGTGGCCCGGGCCAAAAGAGTTATTCTTACGATCCTTATCTTTATTAAATAAGTTGGTAGCTACTTTTGATGACTTATTTTCGTCTAACTTTCTATCATCTTTAACATCTTCTGCAGTTTTATCGAGTAATTCATTCTCAACAACTTTTCCTTTTTCTTTATTGGTTTCCATAGTGATTTAAAATTGATGTACTATAGAAACACATCAAAAATAATATTGTTTTTAAGCAGCTGTTTTTGGAATGAATTTAATGCATAACGCTAACCATCCTTTTGCAAAAGACATTGGCTTAATAGGAAATAAATCACTATAACATTGCGCCCGGTAATTTCCTTAATTCATGAATACAGCCAAAAGAATTGAATTTCCGCTTGTGAACTTTATTGAAGTGATGTGAAGATTCAAAAGAGAAAGGTGATAAAATGAATTTGTAAATGTGTTTTCTATCTTCTGATAGTTTCTCGCTCAATCCTGAAGTTTCAGGATGAGCATTAGTTTGATCGTTTTCCATAACAACAAGTTTAGAGGAAGCTTGCACTTCCATGGTTAGATAAATTTCAAATACAGTTAATTCTCTGCTGAAGAACCTATAAAAATTATTTTACATTTTGCTTTACCTTATACCATGGGATCTGATAAGGTATCGTAGAGGAAGAAGATATATTGGCTTTTTGGTTTGCCTTTGTATAATTAAATTTAACGTTTTAATTTCAGATTTACAAGGAATATAAAATTTGGTCTATTTAGTTATTATTAGCGTGAAGATAACAACATGCTAAGGTTACAAAAAGGTGCTTTGGTTAACTGCACAATGGGGTATGATAGACTGACAATGATCAAAGAACTAGTCTTGATTTTCCAAAAAAAAAATCTCATAAAAAAAGTCTCAGATTTCTCCGAGACTGATCCTATTTGGTTAATGATATTTTAGGCTAATGCATTTTGCTTCACCACCATTTTAACTTTTTCTATTACATAATCTAACTCTTCTTTAGTCGTGTATTTGCTAAAAGAAAAACGAACGGAAGGGCGATTAGGATCAGCATTTATTCCGTTTAGAACATGCGAGCCGATGTTTGAACCGGAAGAGCAGGCGCTACCGCCAGAGGCACAAATACCATTTATATCCAGGTTAAACAATAACATATCTGCCATATCCATTTCAGGGAAAGACACATTTAGCACTGTGTAAAGGCTTTTATCTGCATCGGTTTCACCGTTAAAGGCAATCCCAGGAATTTCCGCAATAAGTTGATCTTTTAAATAATCTTTTAAAGACTGAATATAGTTTTTGTGCTCTTCCATTTCTGCATAAGCAATTTCCAATGCTTTTGCCAAACCTACTATTCCATAAACATTCTCTGTTCCCCCACGCATGTTGCGTTCCTGTGCGCCACCATAAATCATTGGTGGAATTTTCACACTACTGTTCACATATAAGAACCCGACACCTTTAGGACCATGAAGTTTGTGTGCTGCACAAACAATAAAGTGGGCTTTCAACTGGCGGACATTGTGAACATAATGCCCCATCGTTTGAACTGTATCTGCATGATAAATTGCATTGTATTTCTCGCAGATATCACCAACTTTAATCATATCAGTAAGCGTACCCAGTTCGTTATTGGCATGCATCAATGAAACGAAAGTACGATCGTTGTTTTGCAACAGTTCCTCTAAGTGTGCATAATCAATATTCCCTTTTTCATCAATATTAACGAAACTAAGCTTATCTATCTCGCCATTTCTAAGCATTATATTTAAGGTTTGTTCTACCGCATGATGTTCTATTTTAGAGGTAATGGCATGTTTAATTCCATAGGCAGAAATGCCGCAACGAATCGCGGTATTATCAGCCTCTGTGCCACCTGATGTAAAAAAAATTTCTGACGGCGAGGCACCTAAAAGATTAGCAACACTCTTACGGGCTTTTTCAACCAAAGTTCGCACCTCACGTCCAAGCGCATGAATTGCAGAAGGATTACCAAAATAGTTTTCCATCACGTTGCTCATTTCCGCAATTACTTCTTTATCTAACGGTGTTGTAGCTGCATTATCTAAATAAACCCTTTTCATATGTGTTCTGACGATTTAAATGATTTCACCTGGGATGATAACCTCATTATTAATTTTATTCTATCTTTTGGAGCAATCTGAGTTTTACAAATGCAATATTTCTTTTATATCGGAAATGATCTTATTTGCGAGGCTTTCTGCTACGGTTTCATTTTCCGCCTCACTGTAAATCCGGATAATAGGCTCCGTATTTGAGCGTCTCAAATGTACCCATGTTTTATCAAATTCAATCTTTAATCCATCTATTGTACTATGTGGCTGTCTTTGATACTTTTCTTCCACTTGCTTTAACAGATTATCGATATCCATTTCTGGCGTAAGCGTAATTTTGTTTTTTGAAATATAGTATTGCGGATAGCTACCTCTTAATACCGAAATCGACTTACCAAATTTTGCCAAATGCGTTAAAAACAACGCAATCCCAACCAGTGCATCTCTGCCATAATGAGATTCCGGATAGATGATACCACCATTCCCTTCGCCACCAATGATGGCATTGCTTTCCTTCATTTTATTTACCACGTTCACCTCTCCTACTGCAGAAGCATGATATTCAACACCTGCTTTTTCAGTAACATCACGGAGTGCACGGGTAGATGATAAATTGGAAACCGTGTTTCCGGGCGTGTTTTTTAATACATAATCGGCTACGGCAACCAGCGTATACTCTTCTCCAAACATGCTGCCATCTTCATTTACAAAGCATAAACGATCTACATCAGGATCTACGACAATGCCCAGATCTGCATTCTGCTTTTGCACTTCTTTTGAAATAGCACCCAGATTTTCTGGTAAAGGCTCTGGATTATGCGGAAAATGGCCATCTGGTGTGCAATATAATTCAGTAATCCTTTTAACTCCCAATGCTTTTAACAAAGCCGGAATAAAAATACCTCCGGTAGAGTTAACACAATCAATAACGATTTTGAAATCTGCGTTCTTAATGGCTTCAACATCTACTAAGGGCAAGGCTAATACCTTATCTATATGTTTTTGAAGGTAAGTATCATTGTTAATTACTCTCCCTAATTTATCTACATCGGCAAACTCAAATGCCGCATTTTCGGCAAGGTCTAAAACCTCTTTGCCATCAGCATCGCTGATAAACTCTCCATCTGCATTAAGCAACTTTAAAGCGTTCCACTGTTTAGGATTATGGCTTGCAGTTAAAATGATCCCGCCACCTGCGTTTTCCTCTGGTACTGCAATTTCTACAGTGGGTGTAGTGGATAAACCTAAATCAATTACTTCGATACCAAGTCCCTGCAAGGTGCCAATTACCAAATGGTTAACCATTTCGCCGGAAATACGGGCATCGCGACCTAAAACAATTCTTTTAATTCCTGTTTTCTGAACAACCCAACTTCCAAAGGCAGCAGTAAATTTCACTATGTCAATTGGCGTTAAGCCATTTCCTGCCTGTCCGCCTATTGTTCCCCTTATTCCCGAAATTGATTTTATTAAAGTCACTTATTATATTTAATGATAAGCATCAAAAATAAGAAAAAAAACAAGATGACAGCCAATTAACCGCCCCTCACTGATGTTAATTTACATTTAATTTATATCTATTTATATGAGGTATCTAATAGAAGTGAACGATCAGGTTTTGCCAGTCCGCTGTGATATCAAGATGTTGACAATGAGTATTTATTTAAGCGCTCAATATATTGCAATATTGTTGCATAAAAACGTTATACTCGTACTGATACAACGGTAAAATCTTATATTTGCGCAAATTTGGTTATTTTAACGGTTGCTCAAAGAATATTAATACAGCTTCGGCTTTGCATTTAATGTTCGGCGTTTAATCCAATTTTATCTAAGTTTGCAACTTTTTAAAATACAAACAGTTTTTTTATGCAACGCAAATGGTTTCAATATTGGTTTAATTCGCCATATTATCATATTCTTTATCAACAGAGAAATGATGCTGAAGCCGAATTCTTCATTGACAGGCTAACGGAATTTCTCCATCCGGATACTGATTCGAAAATGCTTGATATTGCCTGTGGAAAAGGCAGACATTCCATTTACCTGAATAAAAAAGGCTTTGATGTTACCGGAATTGATCTATCAGAACAAAGCATTAAATATGCGCGGCAATTTGAAAATAGTAAGCTTCATTTTCTCGTGCATGATATGCGGAAGCTTTTCTATATTAATTATTATAATGTTGCTTTAAATCTTTTTACCAGTTTTGGTTATTTTGATACAGAGAAAGAGCACGTTAATGCATTGAAGACGTTTAGAAAATGTCTTAAAGCTGATGGTGTTTTAGTGATTGATTACTTTAACACGGGCAAAATTATCAGGAACCTTAATTCTTGCGAAGTAAAGTCTCTGGACGGAATCACATTCAACATTACCAAAAATGTAGTTGAGGGAAAAATCATTAAAAAAATTAATTTCGACGACAAGGGCAAAATCTATAATTTCGAAGAGCGTGTACAAGCCTTTAGTTTTGCAGACTTTGAGCGCATGATGACAAAAGCAGGAATGACCATCCATAAATCATTTGGAAATTATGAGCTGGAAGATTTCGATGAATGTACATCAGACAGGTTAATTCTAATTTGTAAGAAAGCATGATAGAAAGCATACAGCAATTTGACCTGGAATTGTTTCTCAAAATTCACCGTGGACTTTCAAACGGATTTTTTGATTGGTTAATGCCGCTTATGCGGAACCGCTATTTCTGGTCACCGCTATATGCTTTTATCGTTATTTTTTGCATTAAACAATATAGAAAACAAGGCTACTACATTATTGGGATGTTGCTGTTTACGTTTGCAGCTGGCGATACCATTTCTGCAAAAATCATTAAACCATTGGTTGCCAGGGTTCGTCCATGTAACGATTTTAATCTGACAAATTATATTATTCACCGTGTGCCTTGTGGAAGTGGCTTAAGCTTTCCATCGGCGCATGCCACCAATCATTTTGCTATTGCTGTTTTTCTTATCGGCATTTTTTACAGCCGTTGGAAACCTATTCTACCAATCGGTATCTTCTGGGCATTTATTATCAGTTTTGCACAGGTATACGTTGGTGTTCATTATCCGGTTGATGTTACCGCAGGCGCAATACTGGGAACGTTAATTGGGTTTATCTGTTCAAGAATGTTTAAAAAATTACAACCTGATTTTTAAGCTATGGAAATCTGGAAATTCTGCGTACTATTCTTTTGTGCCTTCCTTGGCGGAACCACAATATTCCTGGTGAAAAGTGATAAATCTAAATTACTCAAACTGATTCTTTCTTTCAGTGGTGCCTATCTATTTGCCATTACCGTTTTACATTTAATCCCTGATGCCTTCAGCGGACCGGATAAAAGTGAAATTGGGATCTTTATTCTTGTAGGCTTTCTCTTGCAGGTATTTTTAGAGCAATTTTCTGAAGGAGTAGAGCATGGTCATATCCATAAACACCAAGATGGGCATATATTTCCGTTTGGAATTATGATCAGCCTTTGCCTACATGCATTTTTAGAGGGAATGCCATTAGCGAAAGAACAGCACAATGAGTTAATTTTCGGCATATCATTGCACCACATTCCCGCTGCATTTGCGCTAGGCAGCATTTTGATGCAAAATCATTTCAAGAAAGGAAGCATCATTGTTTATCTGGCGGTTTTCGCCATTATGGCACCGCTTGGATTTTACGTTAGTCTTGGACTAAGTAATGGCAGTATTGGTGGTGTTGAAGCTTATTTCAACAAAATTATGGGCGTAGTTATCGGGATTTTCCTTCATATTTCTACTACCATTTTATTTGAATCCAGCGCAGACCATAAAATTAACCTTCGTAAAATGATGGCTGTTTTACTGGGGATAGGTGTTGCATTGATTGGTTTTTTTGCAGGTCATCATTAGCATGATGCCATTTAGCAAAAAAACCTTCGATAAGAAAATCTATAATTTTTGCTATCTTGCTGTATGGATGAGATTGTAAATGAGCCTGCTGTAGCATACCAAAAGAGACGTTACACCGTTCACGAATACCTTGAAATGGAGAATGCTTCGCAAGAAAAGCATGAATATTTTGAAGGCGAAATATTTCCACTTCAACGGGAGATTAGTACAACAGATACAAAATCAATGTCTGGCGCAGGTCTTAATCATAACTTCATCTTTTCAAACACTTTTGGTTTTCTTAGCAGTAAGTTATATGGGTCGAAGTGCATTCCCTTTGGGAGCGATATGAGAATGAACATCCCCGAAAACTCACTTTTCACCTACCCCGATATCTCCATTTATTGCAACGACATTAAACACCTGGAAGAAGATGAGCATACGGCTCTTCTACCAACTGTGATCATTGAAATTCTTTCGCCATCTACAAAAGATTATGACAGAGGTAATAAATTCAAGCTTTACCGGGACATTCCATCATTAAAGGAATATATTATGATCGATTCTACTGAAATTTTTATTGAAGCTTTTCACATCAACGAAAACGAAAATTGGGAATTAAAAGAATATAAAATGTAGATGAAAGTTTAAATTTTTTCAGCTTGGGTTTTAACATTAAGCTGAAAGATATCTATCAGCATGTTAGATTGAAATAACGCGATAGAGCCCCTATTTTTTCTCTTTCTTTTTCCCGTATCCCCACGGGCAATGCTTACACTTATTTTTGCAACAGGAACCACGTTTTAGATGATAAGCTTCTGTAAAAACCATCAGGCCATCTTCGTTAAAATAAAAATCTTCGCCTTCTTTCATATTTAATTTTGAATGAGTGAATGATTGAATGCGTGAACAATTGAGTGTTGAATAAACTTAATGCTCAGCATTTGCTAATTTTGAAAAACCCGAAATCCTTTCAATTAATTTAGTATTTTCACTTCCATCCGATCTTTATAATAGTCTTTCAGTTGGGTTCCATCTCCGTGTAAAGTCCAAACCTGTTGTGGCGCTACCTTTTCGATGGTCTCTAAAATCGCATTCCAATCTGCATGATCAGAAATATATAGTGAAATTCCATTCTGCTGCTGCAAATTTTTCCAGCCCGAAGCAAAAGCACGAACCACATTAATAGCCTTATGGTAACTATGAAAAACCATTGGGGGAACAATATATACCTGATGCTCCTGAATATTTTTCATCACTTTTCGGTCGTACATTTTATAACTCCCTAATCTCATTCCATAATCTTCGTAAATTTTTACAAAAGGCATGATGCTGTGGTGAACCATCACATTTTTATCCGGACAATGTTGATTAAGCAATTGAATAATTCGTTGACTCTTTCCTAATGCATAAGCACCGAGCATGATATTGGAATTGGTTTCATTCAACTTCTCAATTTCCACTATCGGTGATGGGTGTTTGGTATCCGGATTCGCAAAGGTGCTTTCTGTGATCAAAATATCAGCCTTTACAAATTCAAAAGGTTCACAGGTTTGATCTGGTTCAATTTTATAATCGCCGGTGTAAAGATATTTTATCCCCTGATACTCCATTAATACCTGTGCAGAGCCTAAAATATGGCCCGCAGAATAAAAAGTGATGGACACATCATTTATTTTAAAAGACTGATGATATGATTTAATATGAAAATCAACCGCTGCAAACTTCCGGTAACGGTGTTTCATAAAAGATTCGGTAGCAGCAGTACAATATACATTCTGACTTCCTCCAATGGCATGATCTCCATGCGCATGAGAAACGACAGCTTCCGTTACCGGCTGTTGCGGATCTAAATAGAAATCGCCGTAAACACAATATAAACCAGTAGGTGTGATGGTGATAAAGTCGTCTAAAATCATGATGAGTATTTCGTGGATTTGAGGTTTAGGAAAAATCTAAACGAGCGAAACGTTTGGCTATGAATTGATAAATGTAGATTAGTAATTACAACTGAATATTGCCTGCAGCAAAAAGAAACTGCTGATGCAATACTAAAACCTGCTCAATAATAGAATGTTGTTCATCATTTGTAATAAAATGATTGGCCATTTTGGCTTTAGCTTCATCAGTCATTTGCTTATCCATTCTGGCATTCACCTGCTCTGCAGAAACCTGATCGCGATGCATCACTCTCGCTAGCTTCAAATTCAATGGTGCAGTTACGAGAATAGATGTATCGCACATTTTATAAGAACCGCTTTCAAACAAAAGCGCGGCTTCTTTGAGTGTATAAGGCACTGTAGGATCAACTTGCTTTTCCCACTCCCCGAATGCCCTAAATACAGCCGGGTGAACCAATGCATTTAATTTAGCAAGTTCTGCTTCGTTGTTAAAAACGATTCCAGCCAGGTGTTTATTGTTCAGTTTACCATCAGAAGCATAACTTTCCACGCCAAAAGCTGATCGTACGCCATCAACCAGCAACTGATCTGTTACCATAATTTGTTTAGCCACAGTATCAGCATAAAATACCGGAATACCTAAAACTTCAAAAACTTTGCACACAGTTGTTTTGCCACTGCCTATTCCACCTGTAATACCTACTTTATACATTATTTTTCTACTACAAAATCTACTTTTGATGGATTAACGTTGATCAGTTTACAGTAATCGGGGAACTCTGTAATCTTAACCGTAAACTGCTTATGTGCCAAATCCCTCCATTCGCTTACATCTACGGTTGCAGTGATAAAATTTTCATTTATCTGGCTATAATTACCTAACGCAACTAAAAATGTAACCTTAACTTTTTTCGGATACAGCTTAATGCTGTTGTAATTCTTATTGTTGATCACCTTCAAGGGCACTTCAATCGTCTTTTCGGTAAACTCATCAACGGGCAGCTTCACCTCCACCGATGAGGGGAAGATGCTTACATTTTTGTGAATGCTATGCTGTAAACCTATCCGAACGGTTGTACTGCCTTGAATTTTACTTAATTTTAAAGTATCAGTTGGCCAGAAAGTAATTTTATTCAACTCTTCAGCAGGTCCGGCTACCTTTACATATTTTGGATTCAGGATGATATCACTGGATATTCCATATTGGCTGATAAAATCCAGTTTACTCACCAGATTAATAGGAACCTTTTTCACTGTTCTCTTGGTGAAATCAAAGTACAACGTATCGGGTTTCACAGATATAACTTTCTGTGTGCTTTCGAGCTGCCTGTTTACATTATACAACTGATCTGAAAACGTAATAAAATCTTTTGTATTGAGCTGACTAAGGCTCACTGATATGGAGGTCGGGCTAATCCGCAGACGTGAAAATATTAATTGCCAGCCCGTTCCCTCTACCTGCAAATCTACTGTATCTGACTGTAATGGATAAAATGCCCGGCGGGTGGGCGCATTTTTAAAAACCAAAACTGTTTTTGCGTTATAAATATATTTATTGTTCAATGCCATAAAAAGCCATGCTGCAATTGCCAGAAACAAACAGGCCAAGAGTGTAAACACACGTCTTTTTTCTATTTGGGTTAATCTAATAAAAGGCATATTTTATGATCTAATTGACTATCGATGCGAAACCGTTTATAACACTATCGCCAAATGTAGTAAAACTAAACAGGTGCTCAAATAGAAATAATGCAAAGAAGTAAAGAAATTGCTCAGCCTGATGTTTAATTTTCCTGCCGCACTTCACCTAATAGTATTCAAATTAAAACACAGAAAGCCGTCGCTCTGGTGAACAACGGCTTTCCATACTGATATAAGTATTTTAGACTTTTGCAGGTACAGTTACTGCTTTTGTTGCATCTAAAGAAACAGCTGATTTGTCAAAACGAATTTTAACGCCACCTTCAACTTCAATTAAGAAAGTTGTTTCATTCATATCTGCTATACGACCATGGATACCAGCTGTGGTAATGATTTTATCACCTTTTTTTAATTCGGCTACTAATTTTTTATGCTCTTTAGCTTTTTTAACCTGCGGGCGAATCATGAAAAAGTAGAAAACTACCATAATTAATACCATTGGTACGATAGTAGTTAGCATATTGCCTCCGCCTGCTGCCTGTAAAATTACTGTTGATGTCATTTCTTATTTATTTGATTTGTATATTAACTTTTAATCGGCCAAATGGCGTTTATTCTATTTTCCCAAGCGAACATCGCCTACTAAGTGTACACTTGATGTTGCCGGATTGGCGTTAGAATTTACGGTAATCACCTTATCCTGCATTCCTTCTTTGCCCTGGCTATTAAAAGTCACCTTTATAACACCCTCTTTACCTGGCAAAATTGGTTCTTTCGGAAACTCCGGAACAGTACAACCACAGGTTGCGGTAGCGTTTGAAATAATTAGCGGACTTTTTCCTGTGTTTTTGAACTTAAACTCGTGATTAACCTTTTCACCCTGCTTAATTTTTCCGAAATCAAAAATCTCTCTTTCAAACACAACTACCGGCGCATCTGCAGAAACAACAGTTTTGTTGGTTGAACCTGCAACTTCTGTAGTTGAATTATTTGCATTACGACATGCTGTAAAAGACAAGGCAGCTATAGCCAGAATGAATACCTTTTTCATAATTACTCTTCGATTAATCCGCGACCAATTTTCTTAATGGTATTGTTTTTCTTCAGGTCGCCTAAAATTTTGTCCAAAATACCGTTTATAAACGAATTACTTTTCGGTGTACTGTAATCTTTTGACAACTCTAAATATTCGTTAATGGTTACTTTAACTGGAATAGAAGGGAAATTCAGCAGCTCACAGATGGCCATTTTCATCAAAATCGTATCCATTAAAGCAATACGTTCAGATTCCCAGTTTTTAGTTCTTTCGGCAATCATCTCCTGATACTTCACATCATTTTGCAAAGTATGTACAAATAAATCCTGTACAAATTTGCTGTCTTCGGTCCAGTCGGCGCTAATTTCAGTTAGTTTATTTTTGAATGGATCATCAAAAGTAAAATTCTTCAAAGTTTTAGCAACCATTCCTTTCATCACTTCGTGATCGACCTGCCAGTTGATAAACTTCTCTTCGAAAACCTGAATAATAGCCTGGTTTTTGAGGATAATTTTTCTAAAAATGTATTTGATGATGTCTTTTGATGATTCTAGACTCTCGTTAGAATCTGCCAGGTAATCTGCATATTCCTGAGAAACTTTTAAAGAATTGAATACCGTTTTGCGAATCTCAGGATCGAAGCCCCAATCAACTTTGTATTTCTTTACCGCTGATACATACTCAGGGTTTTGCTGCATTAAAACGCTAAACTTATTGTGTAGCAATTTCAAATTTGGATTTAAATCGTCTGCAGTCTTTATGTGCTTATTGGCACGCTCTGCAGCGTCGTTGGCAGTGAACTCGGTCACTTCTACCATTAGCGATAACATCCAGATGTACATTTCATACACGCTGTCGATGCTTTGCATTAAGAGCTTTAAATCCCCTTTAATGTCTTTTTTGTCTGCCATGTGCCAAGCAAAAATATTTTGCAAAGCTTTGATCCTTAAGTGCCTTCTGTTTAACATGAATGTAAGAACGAGTGCGGTTTATAAAACCTGTTGTTAATAATTATTAATATGATGATTTAATTTTTTTAATGTCGGCAATTCGTTTTTCAGCAATTCGATTTGCAGCAATATTTGTTGATATTTTTTCAGATTTACTTAACTTGATTACACTCCTGGTGGCATCGTAAATATTTTCTGTAAGCTGAACAGTCCGTTTTTTACCAAAGCCCGTTAACTCAGAATAGCAGGCAATTAATCCTCCTGCATTAATCAGGTAGTCAGGCGCAAATAAAATCCCTTTTTTCAATAGTAATTCACTATCCAAAACTTCATCTTTAAGCTGATTGTTTGCAGAACCTGCAATAATTGCAAACTTCATGCGCTCGATGGTTTTGTTGTTCACTGTGGCTCCCATTGCACAAGGCGCATAAACATCGGCATCAATACCGAAAATTTTATCAGCCTCTATTGGTTTTGCTTTGTATTTGCGGGCAACATAAGTAAGTTGTTCCTGGTTAATGTCGCTAATTAATACCTCAGCATTTTCTTTTCTTAATAAAGCAACCAAATGTTCTCCAACGTTTCCTATCCCCTGCACCACAATGGTTCTTCCGGCAAGCATATCGGTTCCGAAAACTTCTTTAACACTTGCCTTAATCCCTAAATAAACACCTTGAGCGGTAAAAGGAGCAGGATTTCCGGCACCACCTATAGATTCGGGTACACCGGTAACATGATTGGTTTCCATCCGGATATATTCCATATCCTTCGTATTGGTTCCCATTTCCTCTGCAGTAATGAATTCGCCATTCAGGTTTTTAATAAACCTGCCGTAGCTCCGCATTAATGTTTCTGTTTTATCTTTTCTGGAATCGCCAATGATCACGCCTTTTCCACCACCCAAATTTAAACCGGTTATGGCTGCTTTATAGGTCATTCCGCGCGATAAACGCAAGGCATCTTCCAAAGCTTCTCCTTCAGTTGCATAACTCCACATCCGCGTTCCGCCTAAAGCAGGCCCGAGCGTCGTATCATGAATGGCTATGATTGCTTTTAAACCAGTATCCGGATCATTACAAAAAACCAATTTCTTGTGCCCGTAAGCACTTAATTGCGCTAAAATGGATGAATCTGACGGAGAATTTGCTGGCATATGAACGTTCGGCTAACTTGCTGCAAAATTAAAATAAAAAAATCATTAATACGTGCATTTAAAGTAACTATAACGAAATTAATTTCATTCTAATCTTTCGTTAACAAAGTTTTAATTTATCTACAGCTTATCTGACACCGATCGATTACGTTAGTCTATTAATAATTAACCTATCCTTCTGGCTTTAGCCGCCTTTAAAGCTTACCAGTTTGAAAAACTTATCACATTTAACAAACCGAAGGAGTAAATAAATATTCGGGTTGAAATAACAAAATTATCTAAGTTTGTATTACATGAAACATTTGCGCAGACTAAACAAATACTTTCTTAAATATAAATGGTGGATTATTCCGGGAAGCATCTTTGTGATTATTTCCAATATCTTCGGTGTCGTACCCGCACAGGTAATCGGTTATGCGGTAGATTTAATTACCGAAAATGTACAGATTTATAACCTTTTTCAGGGTTTTGAGCGACAAGAAATCATTTACACTATATTTAGCAGCAACCTTCTCTACTTCGGCTTATTGGTTATTTTGCTTTATGTAATGCGTGGATTGTTTCTGTTTTTTATGCGTCAAACGATTATTCTAATGTCGAGGCACATCGAATTTGACATGAAAAACGACATCTACCAACATTACCAGGAACTGAGCCTCGGTTTCTACCGGAGAAATAATACGGGTGATTTAATGAACCGTGCTACTGAGGATGTGAACCGGGTTAGAATGTATGTAGGTCCGGCCATTATGTACACCATTAATACTTTTGTTTTATCGGTACTGATTGTCTGGTCGATGTTTGATGTAAACTCTAAACTGGCCATCTACTGTTTATTGCCCCTCCCATTTTTAGTAATTATTATTTATTATGTAAATACCCTGATTTTTAAAAAGAGTGGTAAAATTCAGGAGCGGCTTTCGGAGTTATCCAGTTTTGTACAAGAGCGTTTTTCGGGCATCAGGATTATTAAATCGTATGTTCGGGAGGATTATACCAGGAATATGTTCGAAATTCAGAGCAATGATTACAAGAGAGACTCCATGAGCCTGGTAAAAGTTTCTGCCTTATTTTACCCAACCATGTTGCTATTAATTGGCTTAAGCACTATCCTTACCATATATATTGGTGGTATCCAGGTGATGAATGGAAGTATCACGGCCGGAAATATTGCAGAATTTATCATTTACATTAACCAACTTACCTTTCCGGTAACCATGCTGGGCTGGGTTACTTCATTAATCCAGCGGGCGGCAGCATCACAAAAACGTATTAATGAATTTCTGGATATTCCTTCTGATATTCAATCAACTGAACCGGAAGATAAAGAGATAACCGGCCACCTGAAATTCGAAAATGTTAGTTTCACTTACCCTGACACGGGTATTCAGGCACTAAAAAACTTAAACTTTGAAATTAAAGAGGGAGAATTTGTAGCCATTATCGGCAAAACCGGTTCCGGGAAATCTACGCTGGCCAATCTGATCATGCGGATGTATGATGTGCAGGATGGATCAATTTCTATTGATGGAAAAAACCTGAAATCGCTGAATTTAAAGAACTACCGGAGCCAGATTGGCTTCGTTCCACAGGAAGTTTTTCTATTTTCTGATACCATTAAAAACAATATTGCCTTTGGTTTAGACCAGGTAACTGATGAAGAAGTATACAATGCAGCTAAAAATGCGTCGGTTTACCATAACATTATTGATTTTGAAGAAAAGTTTGAAACCATGCTTGGAGAACGTGGAATCACCTTATCTGGCGGACAAAAACAGCGGGTATCTATTGCCAGAGCCTTAATAAAATCGCCAAAGATTTTAATATTTGATGATTGCCTTTCTGCTGTTGACACGAAAACAGAGGAAGAAATTTTGCAAAATCTAGGTAAAATGATGGCAGGAAAAACCAGTATTTTAATTGCACATAGAATTTCTACTATAAAAAATGCTGATAAAATTTTAGTACTGGATGATGGAAAAATCATCGAACAAGGCACACACAGTGAATTACTTAGCTTAAATAAGCGTTATACGGAGCTTTATAACAATCAACTTTTGGAGGAAGAAGGACGAAGTATTTAATTTGTATCAAATTGTATTTTGAACTTTAAATATTTGCTTTATATTTACCGAAACCAAAAACCAACATCAATACCAACCATGGGAGAATTCGACAACAAGGAAAGAGAAGAAGTTTTTTCAAAGAAAGTAAGAGCAGGCAAGAGAACTTATTTCTTCGACGTGAAGGCTACTCGCTCAGGTGATTATTATTTAACCGTTACTGAGAGCAAGAAAAGATTAGAAGACGGAGTATTCGTGAAGCACAAGATCTTCTTATACAAAGAAGACTTTGAGAAATTTACAGAAGGCTTAAATGAAACTGTTGATTACATCAAATCTCACCAGGATGTTGTTGAAAAGCGCTACGAATACACCGAAAATGGCGAACACAGTCCAAAAACAACCGACGATTTTTCGTTCTAAATAAAATATAACAGAAAAGCCTTTGCAATACAAAGGCTTTTTTTGCTATGAATTTAAAAAAGGTTTCTTGATTAGCTTATTTAAGCAATACCCATTCCGGCACCAACCATAAATATTAATAAAAAGTACCCCACAATTACAGCAATTGTAATAATTCCCCAAAATTTAAACAGCGACTTTACATTTTGCATTGCCGTATTTAAACTTTCCTGGCTCCCAAATAATACACCTTGCTTTCCGTTATTAGAAATTCTGAGGAGCAACAGGCTTGGATAGAAATAAAATAAGCCTAGGGCTAAATAAATAATGGTTATTGCCATTGAGCCACCTTGCCCCAACGCACCAAATTGTTTTGCCAATGCAGGGTTACTTCCTAAAAGTGACGGAACGCTGAATGACACTAAAACCAACAGCGCAGCGAGTGCAAAACCCACAAACGACAAAAACTTAGCCCATTTAGTGATATCATAAATATAGCTCCGCATTTCTTCCGTTACAATCAATTTCACTTCCTGCGGTACTTCGTTTTCTAAATCATCCATATTTATAATCTGTAATTTTCGATAAACTTAGAAAAAATATCCTTCAGCAACAAATTAGTGCCTTTAATTAAACAGTTTAAAAGCTTATCTTTGCCCGATTTTTAAGCGGAAAGCGGAAAGCGGAAAGCGGAAAGCGGAAAGCGGAAAGCGGAAAGCGGAAAGCGGAAAGCGGAAAGCGGAAAGACGAAAGCGGAAAGACGAAAGCGGAAAGACGAAAGCGGAAAGACGAAAAACGACCCCGCTTAAAAACAATTATTTTTTGCAAAACACTATAGACTATATATAATGGCATTACAATGTGGTATAGTTGGTTTACCAAACGTAGGGAAATCGACACTTTTTAACTGTTTATCAAACGCAAAGGCGCAAGCGGCAAACTTTCCCTTTTGTACTATTGAGCCAAATATTGGCGTAATTACAGTACCTGATGAAAGATTGACTAAACTTGCTGAGTTGGTTAAGCCAAATAAGGTGCAACCTAATACCATCGAAATTGTAGACATCGCCGGGTTAGTTAAAGGTGCATCTAAAGGGGAAGGTTTAGGGAACCAATTCTTAGGAAATATTCGCGCTACAAATGCCATTATTCACGTTTTACGTTGCTTTGATGATGGAAATGTAATCCATGTTGATGGTTCGGTTGATCCGATTAGAGATAAAGAAATTATCGATACCGAGCTGCAACTTAAAGATTTGGATACTGTAGACAAACGGATTCAAAAGGTTGAGAAAATGGCTAAAACGGGCGGCGACAAAGATGCTAAACGTACTTATGAGATTTTATTAGTTGTTAAAACGCACTTAGAAAATGGTAAATCTATCCGCACCGCTGCTTTGGCACAAGATGATTTTGATTTTATTGAGGATTTGGGATTATTAACTCAAAAACCAGTAATGTACGTTTGTAATGTTGATGAGGCTTCTGTAGTTACCGGAAACAAATATGTGGATTTGGTAAAAGCTAATGTTGCGGATGAACGTGCTGAGGTTTTGGTGATCTCTGCCAAAATTGAATCGGAAATTGCAGAACTGGAAAGTTATGAAGAGCGTCAGGAGTTTTTAGCTGATTTAGGTTTAGATGAATCTGGTGTAAATAAATTGATTCGTACGGCATACAAATTATTGAACCTATATACTTATTTCACCGCAGGTGTACAGGAAGTGCGGGCATGGACCATTACAAAAGGCTTTACTGCCCCGCAGGCTGCTGGTGTAATTCACACCGACTTTGAAAAAGGTTTTATTCGTGCGGAGGTGATTAAATATGTTGATTTCGTAACGTTAGGATCTGAAAATGCCTGTAAAGATGCTGGTAAATTAGGCGTTGAAGGCAAAACTTATGTAGTGGAAGATGGAGACATCATGCACTTCAGGTTTAATGTTTAAATCTTAAAGATAAATTACATGGAGCCACTCGAGAGAGTGGCTTTTTTATTTGGGGTAAATTTTGCCACGGAAATGGTAGCAACGGAGGCATATATTTTTTTTAAACCAGAGTTAAATTAAATAACTTAATCACTCTAATGGCTAAGAAAGTTATCAACTCATTTGTTTTGCCACGAAAACTCAGAAGGCACGGATCTTCTAGATCCAAAGACTAATAACTTAATCACTAATGGCTAAGAAGGTTGTCAACTCATTTGTTTTGCCACGGAAACACGGAAGGCTCGGATTTTCTAGATCCAAAGGCTAATAATTTAATCACTAATAGCTAAGAAGGTTGTCAACTCATTTGTTTTGCCACGGAAACTCGGAAGGCACGGATTTTCTAGATTCAGAGGCTGAAAACTTAATCACGAATGGCTAAGAAGGTTGTCAACTCATTTGTTTTGCCACGGAAACCCGGAAGGCACGGATTTTCTAGATTAAGAGGCTGAAAAATTAATCACTAATAGCTAAGAAGGTTGTCAACTCATTTGTTTTGCCACGAAAACTCAGAAGGCACGGATCTTCTAGATCCGGAGGCTAATAACTTAATCACTAATGGCTAAGAAGGTTGTCAACTCATTTGTTTTTGCCACGGAAACACGGAAGGCTCGGATTTTATACGATCAACGTTAGCCATGATGGATTCTACTTTTAAACTTCCAAACCGTAAGCAGCCAATTGGGCCTTGGTATCTTCATAAGTGGTGTGATGAATGCCCTTTAAACCCAGACCTTCTGCTACCTGAACAAAAAGCATCCTATCGTCGATGTACAAACTCGTTGCTACATCACTCTGTGAAATATCTATAGCAACCTTGAATATATCTGCGTCTGGCTTACGGAAATGAACAAAACTCGAAGAAACAAAAAAATCTACAAACTCGTTTAATTTAAAGGTATTAATTCGATATTGATTCAGTTCTCTCCCCTCGTTGCTAATTACAGCTACTTTTAGGTTATATTTCTTTTTTAAATCACAGATTAACTCAATCATTTCTGGATAGGCCAATGATTTCTTGAACATAAACGCTTTGAAATCATCGTAAGAAAAAGTCCGTTCTTCAAAAAAAACAATGCGCTCCAGGTATTCATCAAGGGTTAACTTCCCTACTTCATAAGTATCGAAAGTAAGGTGATGACGCTCTTCCAAATCAACAGAATCAAGATTAAATAAAACGGACGCTTCTCCCCTGGCATGTCTGTCCCAGCCGTTAGTTAGTAATACGCCGCCAATATCAGTAAACAGGGTTGTGATTTTATTTTGCATAATTTGAACTTAAAGTAAAACGCCTTTTAAAAATAGTAAAGCAAAACTGAAATATATGATCAGGCCGGTAACATCTACCAGCGTAGCCACAAAAGGCGCTGATGAAGTTGCAGGGTCGGCCCCCAAACGCTTCAATATAATGGGCAACATCGATCCGCTTAATGACCCCCATAATACCACAAAAACAAGTGAAACGCTAATGGTAAAAGCGATTAATACCCAATGTTCACCATATGCATTAGGCCAGGCTAAATGCCAGAAAAAGATTCTGGCAAAGCCGATAACACCTAAACAGAAACCCAATAAAAAGCCAGAGGTAAGTTCTCTACGCATTACCCGCCACCAATCTTTTATGGTTACTTCTCCAAGGGCCATGGCCTGTATAATTAATGTGGATGCTTGTGAACCACTGTTTCCTCCACATGAAATGATCAATGGAATAAACAAAGCCAAAACCGTTGCTTTATGAATTTGTCCTTCAAAAAAGCCCATAGCTGTTGCCGTAAGCATTTCGCCAAGCATTAAAATGGCAAGCCATCCCACCCGCTTTCTCACTAAATTAAAGATAGAAGTATCAAGATAAGGTTCATCTAATGCTGCACTACCTCCTATCTTATGCATATCTTCGGTATATTCTTCGTTGGCAATCCAAAGGATATCATCCACCGTTACAATACCGAGAAGGATATTATTTTCATCCACTACAGGGAGGGCCACCCGGTTGTTCATCCTGAAGATGTTAATCGCGTCTTCCTGCGGATCGTTCGCCGTCAAAGCAATGAAGCGTTTATCTGTCAGTTCTCCTATAATGGCCTCCGGATCGGCAAGTAAAACCTCCCTGATCCTGATATCATCAAGCAGCACACCATCTTTATCAATCACATAAACCACATCAATGGTTTCGGAGTTTTTACCGTATCGCCTGATGTGTGATAAAACCCGTGTAACCGACCATTCTGGCTTCACGGCAATATAATCTGGCGTCATTAAACGGCCAATACTATATTCGTTGTAACCTAAAAGTGCGAGTGATTCCTTCCGTTCTTCTGAAGGTAAAAGTGAAATCATTTTTTTCACCACATCGCCTTTCATTTCTCCGAAAAGTGCTGTACGGTCATCAGGAGGCAAATCCTTGATGATTTGATTCAGTTTATTGCCCGAAAGTTTTTTGATAATGCGTTCCTGGGTAGGAAAATCGAGAATTCTAAAAACGTTTACCGCACGGTTTAGTGAAATGGTATCAATGAATTTAGCTGCACATTGTGGAAGTTCGTCAATTAAGGCTTCAACATCGGAAATATTCAGCTCATCCAGATAGAGCTTTAAAGCTTTATCATCCTCTCTATCAAGTATTTCCCGAACCTCTTCAACAACCAATTCTTCCATAAACAACTTATTAAATTTACTACATGCCTAAACCCCTTATTAACGGTTCGCAAAGGTGCATTTTTATTTTTTAAAAAGCCAGTAGCAGATCTTTAAATCCAGCACTGAAACTTTCCATATTGAACTGGTTTGCTTGGAAACCCTAATATTCTAATCTTCACCCGGATGATTTAATCACCTGTTAACATAAATAAAATACAGGCACGAGTGTTCAATAAGCCTATCAAATATTCTAACGAATCTTCTTTCGCTTAAGGATCTCTTCTCTTAACTGGAAAGGAATAAAAAGTAATTTTAAACAGACATCACTGTACATAACAGTGGATCAATTAAACGGTCCTACCTTCGAATAAACCAAAATATAAATTCTCATGAAACAACTGTTCCCAAAAACAGCCTGGCAAGGCCTGGCTATTTGTTTGCTTTTATTTTCACTCACCGGCTGCAAAAAATCTTCAGGCGATTTACAAGACATTTCAGATTTGTCCAGAACTGCTTCGTTAAGCGACCAACAAAAATTAATGGCTACAGCCGCAGCAACTGCGGCAACGGCATCTGGTGAAGTTACAGGATCTGGCGGCAATTTTACGGCAGCAGTAAATGGTGTAAATAAATACACCGGTACAAACTACATTTCAGCTATTCAGGCTGCAGTTAACGGACTTACATCTGGCAGAACAGTTAAAGAATGGGTAACCGTTCGTGTATCGGGAGCTTCAGGCAGTTCTGGCGGATCACTTAAATACGTGAATATGGCAAGTAATACAGGAATTGACTTTGCCGGCAATACCTTTAATGCGAACAGTGGCGATGCCCTGATTATTCCGATATGGGCAGACAGAAAATCAAATGTGGAGGTAAAAAACCTAAAAGTAACAGGAAAACCCCGTTATGGCATTTGGTTTAAAGGCTGCTCTGGTATGAACATCAGCAATATTACCATGAACATTTCGGTACCTGCAACTGATTTAGGCTTAGGCATCAGGGTGGATAACAGCACCGGGTCTACCAATAACCTAAATATTAGCGGAACAATTAACATCACCGGAGGAGATAATTCTATTGAAACTTATGGTCTTGATGGCTTTACGATCGGAAATGTAACCTCCAGCAACAATGCGGCTTGTGGTGTTTTACTAAATCAGTCGAAAAACGGAACCGTTGGTACGGTAACCGGCACCAATAATAGCACAACCGGTTCGGTTACAGGCTATGCCACTTTTCGCTGTGCCAATAGCAATGGTCCGAATGTTACCTGTGCAAAAGTGTATTCACGCGGTAGCGGTCGTGGCTTTTTCAGCGTGACAGGCAGTAATGGATGTACGGTAAATTCAGTAGACATTGCCAATACGGCACTACAGGGAATTTTTCTTCAAGATGCCGCTAACACCAAAGTATTAGCAGGTACAGTGACCAATGGTAACCCTAACGTTCAACACCAAAGCGCAACAAATTGCAGTACAAAAGTAAACGGACAAACGTACACGGCTTCAAATGGCATCTGGTAATCTCCAATTTTTAAATAAGCGGTATATCATTTACCGCTTATTTGATTTAAAAAAAGCCTGTATTTCTTTTTCACTTTTATTATTCTTTACGGCCTGCAAAGTTCCGGTAGAAAATAAGATCTCTAGTGTTCCTGTTTACAATGTGGCTTATTCCTATCCGAAAGAAATCTTAAAACCCATGCAACAAGAATACCCAAACCTTGTACTTATAGAAAAATCAGCATATGCTAAATTGTTCTGGGATTTTTATGACAAGCAAATTTTTCCGTCGGTTTCTACAACGGATATTAATAACGATCAAAAGAACGATTTTGGATATATCGTAGAGGTTAACGGAAAACTTAAGGTAGCCATTGCCATTTCTAACGGAAATAAATACCATTACTGGCTTTCACCATTTGCATTAGGGCCAAGAGAAAAACATGGTGTAGACTTCTGCATTGATGTTGAACCAGCCGGAAGAACCGACATTGTAAAACCTGCTACCCGTTCGCTACTGCTTCAAAAGAATGGATTCGTGATTAAAAAACTGGAACAGGATAATCTCATCCTCTACGAAAATGAAGGTCAGATCACTACGTTTTTTATGAAATAAGGTTACATGAATTTTAAAATATGAAGATTCTTTTATTGAAACAGAAAACTTTTCTGGTACTGATACTAGCCATTGCACTTCTTCAGCGTTGCGGGAATAAAAATACCTTTAAAGATATTGATGGCAATGTATATCATAGCGTTCAGATTGGAAAACAGACCTGGATGGTAGAAAATTTAAAAACCACAAGATTTAATAATGGAGACACAATTGCTTTCCTAAAAAATGAATTAGCCTGGAAAGCTAATGATCTCCCGGCCTGCAGCACCTACGGGATTAAAGATTCACTTGATACTGATTACGGCTTGCTTTATAATTGGTATTGTATCGGCGATAAGCGTGAACTCGCACCAAAAGGCTGGAGAATCCCTACAGAAGCAGACATACGTAAGTTACTTCAGTTTATTGGTTCAGATACCACAGCAGCTTCTTTGTTAAAAGAACAAGGAACTCAACATTGGCTGCCTTCCTTTACCGAAGGAACTAACGCAACTGGTTTTTCTGCACTGCCAGGAGGCTACAAAGATGCAGATGGAAAATCTTACATGCGTAAAAGCAATGGCTATTACTGGACCACTCAGGGAAGTTTTGAGTTTTACCACTGGAGCTCCAGGGTTTTTCAGGCTTTTGCTAACATTGAACGGAATCCGATATTTATGAAATATGGTTTTTCTATTAAATGCATCAAAGAAACCAGTCAATAATTTTAATCTTATCTAGTGCATCTACCAAAGGCAGGTAAGGAATATGCCTTATCATAAGCACACTACTTAAAGTTTTAGACCATTTGTACCACTTCTATCTTTTTACCAAACGTATAGATTTAATTAATCATTAAACACTTATTGGATTTATGTCTTAATATCTATACAAAAATCAAGCTAAGTAACATTCTTGTTAATTTACGGTTAATACCTGATAAAATCATCAATAGATGTGGTTTGAAAGTCGCTTAAATTTGAGCAAACCAACTTACAAACAACATGCTAACTAAACTCAAGAGTGCTATGCTAGCCATAACCATGCTCTGTTTTATCCAATTAAATGCCCAAACGGCACTTGTAAACGGTAAAATAACGGATGCATCTGGTGCTCCTCTTCCAGGGATTACGGTAAAAATAAAAGGTACATCTAAAGGTGTATCGACCGATTCACAAGGTAATTTCGCAATTAGTAGTCCAAACCCAGCGGTATTTACCGTGAGTGGAATAGGGTTTCAGACTAAAGAATTTACTTATGCCGGGCAACGCGGATTAATTATCTCACTCGCAGACGATCAACAAAATTTAAGCGAAGTGGTGGTAACTGCTTTGGGTGTAAAGCGTGAGAAACGCAACCTTACTTACAGTTCTCAAGAGGTAAAAGGTGATCAGCTAACCCAAACCAGAGAACCAAATCTGGTTAATGCCCTGGCAGGAAAAGTTTCAGGCGTACAGATTACCAGTTCTTCAGGCACGCCAGGTAGTTCATCCAGAATTGTAATCAGGGGTGCTAATTCACTCTATGGAAACAACGAAGCGCTAATGGTAATCGATGGTATTCCGGTGAACAACGATGAAACAGGCAACTTAAATTCAGGTCCTGGAACAAACAGAATTGCAGATTTAGACCCTAACATTATTGAGAGCATTAACGTATTAAAGGGTGGTGCAGCAACCGCACTTTATGGATCAGATGGTGCTAAAGGCGTGATTATCATTACTACCAAAGCTGGTGCTCAAAACAAAAAGCCTTCGCTAAGCTTCTCTTCTTCCCTATCGTTAGAAACTCCCCTATTACCAGAAATTCAAAATAAATATTCGCTGGGATCTAACGGAAGATATTTTGATGGAACGACTGAAAAAACGAGTACCTCATGGGGTGCAAGAATGGATACCCTGAAAATAAACGGTCAGCCTGCGCAGGTTTATGATCAATCTGATCTTTTCTTTAAAACGGGTAAAACCTACACCAATACCCTCGGTTTAACTGGTGGTGGAACTTATAGTTCTTATTTCCTATCTTACACCAACCTCGCGCAGGAAGGAACGGTACCTACTACATCTTTCGATCGGAATACGGTTTTCGGAAAATTCAGCACCCAGGTGTTAAAAAATCTCGATATTACCTTTTCACTCAACTACGCCAATACCAAAAACAACAGGTTGCCAGAGGGTTATGCATTAGAAAGCCCGGTATGGACCATTTTTTCTGCTCCGGTTTCTTATAATTTAGAACCAGCTACCAATCCAGATGGATCTCAACGTTTATTCCGTTTCTCCCGGAATAATCCTTACTGGGTGTTAGATAATATCAGCAATACTTCCGTGGTAAACAGATTCTTACCCACATTTAACGCCAATTATAAACCATTGAGCTGGTTAACCATTACAGAACGTTTTGGAGCTGATGTTTACACCGAATTAGGAAAGTACCACGAATCTTTACTATCGGTTTCTAATCCTAATGGCCGGATCGTAAACAACAGTTCTAATTTCAGGCAATATAATAATGACCTGATCATCTCTGCGAACAAGAATTATGGTGATTTTAATATTGATGCATTATTAGGTAACAATGTGATATCAACCTACTACGAAAATGCTTATGCCAATGGCGTTGGTATCACCGTTCCAGGATTTAATAATATTGCTTCAGCATCAACGGTTAAATTTTCTGAAAACAGTTTCCTGAGCAGAAAAATAGGATTTTATCTGCAATCGAACATTGATTATAAAAAGTTCCTGATTCTTTCACTCACAGGAAGGTATGATGGCACTTCTGTATTGTCCACAGACAACAGCTTTTACCCTTACGGTTCTGCTGCAACAAGTTTTATTTTTTCTAATTTCTTTTCTAAAAGGCTTTCTGATATCATGAGTTTCGGAAAGTTAAGGTTATCGTATAGTACGGTTGGAAATGCCAGTATTGCCCCGTATAACCTGCTCACCCCTTATGAATCACAAAATGTAAGAAATATTGCCTTTCCATATCAGGGGCAATCTGGCTTTTTGATTAGCGGTACGCTAAGCGATCCAAACTTGAAGAATGAGCGGATCAATGAATTTGAAGTGGGGTTGGAAACTGGCTTTTTCAAAAACCGTTTGAGCTTAGAAGTGACCTATTTCGACAAAAAGACCAAGAATGGGATTATCCCGAATGTAGCATTGGCACCTTCAACCGGTTTCAATTCGACCAGTGTGAATACAGCTGGTATGCAAAACAGAGGTATTGAAGTATTACTGACTGCAAGACCAATCAAAACGGAAGATTTTAGCTGGGACCTCACCTTAAACTATAGCAGAATCAGAAATAAAGTTACGTCCATCTACAATAACCTGAATCAGGTTGGTAACGGATTCACTTTTATCCTTGTAAACCAACCTTACGGCGTAATTTATGGAACGCGTTATGCCAGAAATAGTGAAGGTAAAATATTAACCGGCGATGATGGACTCCCTTTCTCTGCAGACGATCAGGGAATTATTGGCGACATTAATCCAGACTGGATGGGTGGAATCATCAATAATTTCAGGTATAAACAATTCACACTAAGTTTCTCTTTCGACATGAAAAAAGGTGGCGACATTCAAAACAATGTTGACGGTTATGGTTACTTCTATGGCACACCTAAGGTTACCGAAAACCGTGAACCTCGTGTTGTAGAGGGCATTAATGCCACTACCGGATTACCAAATACGGTATCGGTATCGGGCCAGGCTTATTATCAACGCATTAATAGTGTACTGGAATCGGTGATACAGGATGGTACTTATGTAAAATTAAGAAATGTTAGCTTCGGATATAACCTGAAACCAACCTGGCTGCAGAAAACACCTTTCAAAACCCTGGGACTACAAGTTACCGGCAGAAATTTATGGATCTATGCCCCGCACTTCACTGGCGGAGACCCTGAAGTAAGTTCTTTTGGTTCTTCAAATGGCTCACAGGGTATTTATTCCTTCTCCACCCCAACATCAAGATCAGTAGATTTTGCTTTGAAGTTAACATTATAGGCACCACATAGAAATAATCAACATGAAAAAGATATATTTAATTCTAAGTTTTGCATTGATGACAGCTTTTGCTGGCTGCAAAAAATATATAGACGTTAATTACGACCCCAACAGGCCAATAGATGTAAAGGAGTCGCTGATGCTGCCGCCGATCCAGATGCTGATCTCGCAAAACATCAATGCATCGGGCGATGCCAACCTGAGTGTAGTTCTTCAACAGTATTTGCAGGTAATGGCCTTAAACCAGGTTGCACCCAACTTCGGTACTTACCAAATGTTTAGTGTAGATATGGACGGTGACTGGAACAATGTTTACGTGCGAACATTGAACAATCTTAATATACTGACCACGAAGGCAACTACAAATGGCAATTCTAATTATGCCGCGATATCTAAAATTTTGAGTGCATACACGTTAGGTTATGCAACCGATGCCTGGGGAGACCTTCCGTATAGTCAGGCTTTTAAAGGAACAACTGTACCTACCCCTGTTTATGATAGTCAGCAACAAATCTACGTACAAATTCAGCGCTTACTGGATGAAAGTATTGCAAATATAGACCAAAATACTGGTGCAACACCTGGTGCAGATGACCTCGTTTATTTTGGGAACATGGAAAAATGGAAAAAACTGGCTTACACGTTAAAGGCCCGTTATTATATGCACCTTACCAAAGCACCTGGTACAACGGCCGCAGCACAGGCGCAACTTGCGTTAACTGCGCTAAACAACGGGATGCAAAACAACAGTGATGATTTTAAAGTGGCTTTTACCGGTACTGCAGGTGCTGAAAACCCATGGCAACAAAATTTTTTACCCGGTACTACCTTCGTACTTGCGAATACTTTTGTAGATAATTTTAAAACGCGGAACGATCCAAGATTAAGTAAAATGATTAAGCCAGCGGTTCAAACCGGCTTATACACAGGAAGACAAATCGGACTCGATGAAATTGGCAGTTTGGAATCTTACTCCATTCCTGCTGAATTTTACGCAGGCGCTAATGCCAATAACTACCTGGTAAATTATACTGAGGCGGCGTTTTTAAAGGCCGAAGCTACATTGATTATTTCTGGTGCGGGTGCAGCACAACCGTTTTATACGGAAGGCGTGCTACGCCATATGGAAAAAGTTGGCGTAAGCGCAGCTGATGCAAATAGCTACCTTACGGCAAGAGGTACATTGAATACTTCGAACGCATTACGTTTAATTATGGAGGAAAAATCAATCTCTAACTTTCTTAATTCTGAAAATTATACTGATTGGCGCAGAACCGGATTTCCTGCTTTAACGAAAGTAAAAAATGCCCTTTCCGAAATTCCAAGAAGGGTTTTATATCCAAACTCAGAAATTACAGCGAATCCGCAACCGCAGCAAAAAGCAAAGATTGTAGATCGATTATGGTGGGATGTTAACTAACTTAATTGATAATCCTGTAGGTAAATTATTGATCGAAATAATTTACCTCAGTTTTAAGTCTAAAAAAGAAAGGAAGCTCAATGGCTTCCTTTCTTTTTTAATTATCAGTAAGAATAAATCTTTTAGTGTTCCCAGAGGGATTCGAACCCCCATCGGTGGTACCGGAAACCACAATTCTATCCATTGAACTATGGGAACTTTGAGCGGCAAATATATAACTTGCCAGCCAATTTCGGCGTATGAAAATAAAAATAGTAGAATATAATTTTCGCTAGTGTAATGTTGAACCAGATCAGGAAATTCCTTCTTCCCATCTCACACCATACACTAAGCTGTACGCCACTCATTTTTTACTTATTTATCACCAACTGT
The DNA here is from genome assembly GCF_009674725.1 of Pedobacter petrophilus. Taxonomy (GTDB): domain Bacteria; phylum Bacteroidota; class Bacteroidia; order Sphingobacteriales; family Sphingobacteriaceae; genus Pedobacter; species Pedobacter petrophilus. The sequence continues at coordinate 159,197 of NZ_WKKH01000004.1, forward strand.
TTACGCCTTCTACTTGCCCATTTTCGTCTTAACCAAGTTATTTCAATATCTTTACTTACCCTAACATAAATTGGTAGCCTTTTTGCTATTCCAACGAGACAATTGTTCCCCGGTTTTCACAGGCCTATTATCATTTCAGCTCAAATTATTACACGCCACCCGGGCAAAATCGGTATCGATAGCGAAATTAAAAAAGGATCTGAATTCTGGTTTGAGATTCCACTGGTTTCGGAGTCTTAAATATTCAGGATGTATTAAATCCGTTTATTAGGCCAAAAAACCTAAAATTAATTGGAAATAACTTATTTTTAAATCCATCTGGTAGGAATGGATGTTATTGAACATATGAACATCATTAATTGTCAGCAAATATTGGGGTTATTCAAACTGAAGCACCTATAAATTTATGAATGATAGCACCCCCTTTTACCTTATTAACATTGGCTACCTTCAAAAAAATGGCGTTTGCAGACAATGGATATAGTTAGCAGAAGCACTTTTCACCCAGCCAGCAAAGAAAGAACCTATCAGCCAGTGCAGAAAGTGTTTACTAACACCTCATCGCCAACATTAAAAACAGGTAAAGAAACCTGGCTACTTCTTGTTTTTTTTGGAATTTTAAAATTTTGCATTCATTTAACTGGTATCTCAAAATATGGGCTTCATGCAGATGAATTATACTATATATCACTAAGTGAACGATTTGCCTGGGGTTTTCTGGATATTTCTCCCTTCGTAACCTGGATGGCAAAAATTGCTTCCGCATTATTTGGCACTTCCATTACAGCATGGAGGATTATCCCCTGTATTTTTGCCGCAACAACGGTAACACTCACCGGCTTGATGGCCCATTACCTGGGTGCGAAAAAACTCGGAATTACAATCGCCTGCTCTGCAATTATCTGCTCACCCGCCTTTTTAGCCACCTCCTATTTACTTCAGCCAGTAGTATTTGACGAATTTTTCTGGGCTCTTCTGGCTTTCTCGGCATTGAGATTCCAGCAAACTCAAAAACCAGGTTTTATCTATCTGGCAGCCTTCACTTTAGGCTTTGGGATGCTGAATAAATATACTATTGTAATGTACCTCGCAGCTATCGTTCTAGCATGGTTGATCATTTATAATCGACAGTTAAAATTGGGTTGGAAGAAATTAATAGGCCCTGGCTTGCTCTTGATCCTCATAATTGTTCCGAATGTATTATGGCAATGGTTTTACGGTTTTCCAATTTTCAGCTATTTAAAACTGGTGGGCAACAAGGCATTTTCGTTGGATATCGCAGATTATCTGTTTCAATTGTTTTTCTTTCATGGTGCAGGCGTTGCCGTGTGGACTGCTGGTTTTCTATTCCTGATCATGAAGAAGACTGGAAACAGGTTTAATTTGGTTTGGCCGGTTACACTAATAATTCTGGTCATTTTACTTGCTTTATTAAAGGGCAAGCTATATTATGGCCTTGGCATGTTCCCTATATTATTTGCTGCGGGAGGATGCTGCTGGGAAATGATGCTTAAATCCCGTGTGCTGACTAAATACTTTTTTGTAGGTACGATCTATTTATTCGGTTTAATCTGCCTTCCGCTTGTTATCCCGATTTTTCCCATTTACATTTGCCGCGAATACATCAAAAAGATGGTGGCCTATACGTCATTTTCCAGACCTATGGTTTGGGAGGATGGCTCCAGTGGCACCATTCCACAGTTTTTTGCGGATATGACCGGATGGAAGACGCTTTCAAATAAAATATCAACCATTCAGCACAAAAATCAGCATGGTAAACCAATAGTGGTACTTACTGATAATTATGCAATTGCAGGAGCCTTAAAATATTATGCTACATTTTCAACACCACAGATAATTTCTGCAAATAATAGTTTCATGCTGGAATCTCCGGGAAATCTTCCAACCGGCACCATAGTTTATCTTTCGAAAGACGCTAAGGTAGCAGTAGACAAACTGGCGCAGCATGTATTATTGTCCGAAGAATTGCAGATGGAAAATTCGCATCTCAAAGGCGTTAACATCTACATCCTTTCAGGTGCAAATGAAACATTCAGAAAAAAATATGTTGATGACCGCAGAAAATTTTTCAATCCGATAGAAAGCATCAGCTTTGCTATAAGAGCAAAAAAATAAATTAAATTAGGATTTATGGGCTTATTTTAATGGGATTGTAAACCAGAAACTGCTTCCTTCTCCTAACTTGCTGTCTACCCCCATTTTTCCACCATGTCTTTTTATAATTTCTGAAGAGATATAAAGTCCAAGCCCCAAACCAGAATAAGCTCTGCCGTTGTAACTTGCCCTGAAATATCGATCAAACAAGTATGGTTGCACTTCTGCATTGATGCCATTACCAAAATCCCTTACCGTAACTTTGGCCTGATCTCCAATCTTTTCTACGATTAGCTGAATTTCAGAAGAATCTGATGCATATTTTACTGCGTTATTTACCAGGTTTACCATAACCTGATCAATTCTATGCTCATCGGCAAAAACTTCTAAATCCAGATCACCTTTAATAACCAATTCATATTTACCAGCCACCCGAACATGGTCACAACATACATCAAGCATTTCTGATATTTTGAAAGTTGTTTTTTCCAATTGAAGCTGACCTTCACTTATCCGGTTCATGTTTAGAAGTTCATTAACCAAAGCGTTAATCTTCTCCATGCTTTTACTTGATTGTTCAATCAATTTGGGGAGCATTTCATGCGATGGATTCTCCTTTAACTTCAGGAGCAATTGCAAGCTGGCCTTTAAACTGGTGATCGGTGTTTTTAACTCATGACTTGCAATACTGAGAAAATCATCTTTTTGCTGCTCGTAGTTTTTGCGGGTTGTGATATCTACACTCACGCCGGTTAAATGGGTTGCTTTACCATCAGCATCGTACAGGAGCATGCCTGAAGCGTTAATCCAGTGCAGTGATTCATCTGGCCATTTCACTACATATTCGGCATGGTATTCAGATTGATTTGCAATCACATCATCTAAAAGCTTAGTTACATTATCCCGGTATTCAGGAACAACCACTTCTAACAGCTTAGTTTGGGTAATATGATCTTCACTTGTAAGCCCATAATTACTTTTCCATTGCGCCGAACAAATAATATCACCTGTTGCAATTTCCAAACTGTAGGCGCCCAACCTGCCGGCACGCAGGGCCATTTCCAACTGATCATTGAGCATTTGTTGGGCGTCACGTGCAGTTACGCGGTCAGTAATATCGTTGGCAATTACAATGATGGAATCGGTTTCGCCTTGATCGTTTTTAAATGGCTCGTAAATAAAATCCATATAATGATCTTTTAATACACCTTCAGAATCCAACTGTATCACTACTTCTTTTCCAGTATAGGCTTTCCCTGTTGTAAAAACATCATCCAGGATAGACAAAATAGGTTCTCCCGGTAATTCAGGCATCGCAGTTGCAAATGGCATTCCGAGTACGGATTTGTTTTTACGCCAAACGTTTAGTAACATATCATTTGCAACCTCAACTGATAATGTTCTGCCATTTAAAATGCCGATGGCAATAGGTGCTTTTTTAATAAAAGTTTTAAACCGAAGTTCACTTTTCGCAAGGTCACTGTTCAGTTGAACGGCAAGTTCGTATGATTTATTCAGATCCTCATGCACTGCATTTAGTTCTTCATTGGTTGCTTCTATTTCTTCGTTTGTAGCGGCAAGCTCCTCAATGCTCGATTTAAGATCAAGTTGAGCAGTAGTTAAAGCAGTATTTGCAGTGGTGAGTTCATCAATGGTATCAAGGGCAGATCTCCGCAACTCGATTTGATCCATTGCAGTGCTGGCCAAACCTTCGAGAATACGTCGTTCTAAATCTGTAAACACCCTCGGATGCTGATCGATGATGCAAAGTGTGCCGATTATGAAACCATCATTGGTTATCAACGGTGCTCCTGCGTAGAACCTCAATCCGAAGTCACCTACCACATTAGGATTAGTCATTAAACAAGGTTCTTTCAATGCATCTTCAAATACGGTTACTGTTTTATCCAGTACCGCCAGCGCACACAAACTTTTACCTCTATTTGCTTCTTTAGCTCTCCCCATCCCTACATTAGCTTTAAAAAACACAGCTTCTGCATCTACTAATGAAAGCAGCGATATAGGAACGTTAAAAATTTGGGTAGCAAGTTTGGCGATTCCATCAAAGCTATCTTCTGATGGGGTATCGGAAATTCTATAACGCTTAAGCGCATCTAGTCTATTGGCATCATTTTCGGGCACAATGTTGATGCCAAAGGTATTTTCAATCATTCTAACTGCATTAACAGTTAAAGCAAAGATATGTTTTGAAGTGCACTATAGTAAAACACCTAATATAGATAGGTATTGGTTGTAAAATTATTCCCCCATAATTTAAATGCAGATTCCTGATTATCAATTAAACACTACGGCTATTATTTCCAGATTTAATACGAGAATTCCGCTTAAACTTGAATAATTTTCAGCACATTTTTATAGTGCCAACTTATCTGGTGTTTTGCGTAAATAATAATGATTGACTTGTTAAATCATTTCTAATTAAAAATCAAACCTTAAATCTATTAAATAAAAAAAGAGGCTAAAAAATTTTAGCCTCTTTTTGCAAAGGTCTATTTAACCTTCTCGTTAACTGGTGCCGGGATTGGCTCTTCTGCCTGCCCCTGCTTAAATTCTTTAATTCCTTTGCCTAAGCCTTTCATTAATTCGGGGATTTTTTTTCCTCCAAATAGTAATAATATGGCAACGCCGAGGATGATCATTTCGGGGCCACCCAATAACGCGGCAATTGTGAAATCTTTCATAGGTTCTGTGCTTTTGGTAATAGCATATACGCAAGAAATTTACTTTAGGTTTTTCAATTGCATTTTAATTTACAAACCAAATGAAGCCATCCCTTCAACAAATCTTAAATGAGCTACTTACCAGGTTTTATATAACTTCTTTGAAAAAGATCGTTATAGCTATAATCGTAATTTTGTATTTTTGATTCAGGCACAAAATTTAACCCTTAAAACCTTTAAAAAAAATGAACATTAAAAACATTTTATTCACCACACTCATCGCATTATCTACTTTAACCTTTTATTCTTGCAAAACCAAAAAACTGGCGGCTAAACCGGCGCCTGCTCCGGTAGCTAAACCAGCACCACCTGCAGAAGAGAAAAAACCAGAACCAGTACCAGAGAAAGAAACTGAACCGGCACCATCAGATAAGCCAAATTTCGACCTTGATAATATTCAGTTTGAATTTAACTCATTTGTGCTTAAAACATCCTCATTTGCTATTTTAGATAAAGCAGTGGCAGAAATGAAAAAATCGCCGACAACTAAATTTGTTTTACATGGCCATTCATCTGCAGAAGGTACTCCTGAATACAATATGTCGCTTTCTGTAGACCGTGCAAATTCGGTAAAATCTTATTTCGTAAATGCTGGTTTAAACGGTGATAACTTCACAATAGTTGGTCACGGCGAAAAAGAACCAATAAGCACTAATAATAACGAAGAAGGAAGAACTTTAAACAGAAGAACGGAGATTAGGGTTAAAAACTAATTCATTGAGCAGTTTCCTTTCCGGAACAAATATAGAATACAATAAGTCTGATGAATACCAACCGTGTTCAGAAAGACTTATTGTATTTTTGGTTATGCCCTTTTGTTCATTATCGAAGATTTTTTCGTGTTTGCATTTACAGCTCCGGGATTTATTTTCAGGGGCTTTTTTATGCTCAAAATGTTACAGCGTTTTCACCTCAATCAGTTTCAATTTTGTAAACATTAAATATCTTAGCAAATCAATTAGCTTCATATGAAAAAAATTTACGTCTTATTAGTAATTTCTTTTTTAATCACATCGGTTCATGCGCAAACTACGGTTAACCGCCACAGCGAGATCGAGAAAATGGTTAAATCTGTAAATCAGGATTCGCTGAAATCATACATTTCTAAAATGGTTTTATTTGGTACAAGGAATACATTAAGCGATATTAAAAGCAAAACAAAGGGTATTGGCGCAGCCAGAAGTTGGGTGGTGAGTAAATTTAATCAGTTTGCCAAACAAAGTGATGGCAGGCTTACGGCATACTTAGATACCACCACATTTAAGTCCGATGGAAAACGGGTAGACCAAACCACCCTATTGGGAAATGCAGTTGCGGTATTAAAAGGCACTGATGCAAATGACAAAAGGGTGTATTTAGTGAGCGGCCATTTGGATAGCCGGGTTACTGATGTGATGAACAGAACAAGTAACGCACCCGGAGCCAATGATGATGGTAGCGGCGTTGCCGGCGTAATAGAAGCAGCAAGGATTATGAGCCAATATAAATTCCCGGCAACGATCATTTTTGTGGCCGTTAGTGGTGAAGAACAATCGCTATTGGGATCTGGTTTTATGGCCGCTACCGCAAAAAAAGAAGGCTGGAATGTGGATGCCATGCTGAACAATGACATGATCGGCAGTAACAATAGTAGCGAGACACAAATTATCGACAATACTCGTTTACGCGTATTCAGCGAAGGATTGCCTGCTTATGAATTAGATAAAAATGCAAAAACCATCAGACAATTCGGACTTGAAAATGATGGTAAAAGCCGTCAGCTGGCACGTTATGTTAAGGAAGTGGGCGAACGTTATGTAGATCAGCTGGAAGTTAAACTCATTTATAGAAACGACAGGTTTTTACGTGGCGGCGACCATACGCCATTTGTAGAAAATGGTTTTACTGCTGTGAGAATTACGGAAATGAACGAAAACTTTGAACATCAACATCAGGATTTGAGAACAGAAAACGGCATCAGGTATGGAGATCTCCAGGAGTTTATGGATTTTGAATACCTTAGAAAAAACACCGGTGTAAACATAGCCGTTTTGGCCAACCTGGCTAAAGCACCAGCCGTACCAACAGATGTAAAAATAGACGTAAAAAACCTGAGCAATTCTTCTCTATTATATTGGAAGGCGCCGGCAAACGGAAGTGCGAAAGGCTACTATGTGCTAATTCGTGAAACCAGCAGTCCTGTTTGGGAAAAGAAAATTTTCACGACCAGCACAGAGTTGAGGATTCCATACAGCAAGGATAATTACTTATTTGCCGTGCAGAGTGTAGGGAGCGAAGATAATGAGAGTTTACCCGTCGTCCCCGGGATTGGCCGCTAGTAAAAAAGCTAGGTTTTTCCATTGTTTAACCTCAAATTCGCTGCATGAAATTTAAGCCTTTAGCACTTATAATAAGTATTGCCATTACGTTATCCATTGGGGCATTGGGCGGCCTGGCAACGACTCAATCTGTAAAAACCTGGTATCCTACTTTAAATAAGCCATCTTTTAATCCGCCGAACTGGTTATTTGGCCCGGTTTGGACGAGCCTTTATATTTTAATTGGAGTTGCAGCCTATTTAGTTTGGATGAAACGTGATAAAATTGTTCACTTCCCAAGAACAGTTGCCATCTATTTTATTCAGCTGATTTTAAATTTAGGTTGGTCTTTTATCTTCTTTTACCAGCATGAAATTGGTTTTGCCTTGGCAGAAATTCTAATGCTTCTGACGGTAATCATTTTAAACGCTGTGATGTTCTACAGAATCGACAAACGGGCTGGTTTAATCTTTATTCCATACATTTTATGGGTAAGTTTTGCATCATTTTTAACTTATAACATCTTCATATTGAATTAATTTTAAAAGAAAACCTTATTTTAGGGGAGTGGTAGCTTTTAAAAGATTTATGCTGTTCCTCTTCGTTCTGTGCTATACCCAATTGCATGCGCAAAAGGTAGGCTTGGTTTTTAGTGGCGGTGGTGCAAAAGGCTTAGCGCATATCGGAACACTAAAAGCGCTTGAGGAAAACCACATCCCGATAGATTATATCACCGGAACATCAATGGGCGGTATTGTTGGTGCCATGTATGCATCGGGCTATTCGCCCTTAGAAATAGAAAAAATAGCGGTAAGTGATGAATTTCAAAATTGGGTAAACGGCCGCTACACCAGCGATTATACGTATTATTTTCAGAAAAAAGCGCCAAACGCTTCTATGCTTACAGCAAAAGTGGCTATAGATACCGGTTTTCATTTTAACTTCCGATCCAATCTGATCAATGATATCCCTTTAAATTTTGCCTTTTTAGAGCTATTTTCTCAGGCATCTGCCGTATCTAAAGATGATTTTAACCACCTCTTTGTGCCCTACCGCTGTATGGTTGCCGATGTACTTTCGCAAAAAAGCATTACCGTGAGTAAAGGTAGTTTAGCAGAAGCCGTTCGGGCTACCATGACGGTTCCCATTATTTACCGCCCCATTAAACTGGATGGAAAATATGTTTTTGATGGAGGCCTGTACAATAACTTTCCTGCAGATGTAATGGAAAAAGAGTTTAAGCCAGATTATGTGATCGGCGCCAATGTATCTTCCAAAACCTATAACGAATACCCGAAAAACACCGACGACCGGCTCATGAACCGCTTTCTGGTCTACATGTTTTTGTCTAAATCAGACTCCACAATGATCGGCAAAAACGGCGTTTACATCCAACCAGAACTGGCAGAATACAGCGTAACCAACTTTGGCCCCGTAAAAGAACTGATTAAAAAAGGTTATGATGCCACCATAGCAAACATGCCCCGAATAAAAGAATTGATTAAAAGACGGGTTAGCGATGATGATCTGGAACAAAAAAGAGCGAAATTTAATTCAAGAAAACCAGATTTAAAGTTCAGTAATGTTTCGGTTTCCGGCGTAAATAGCCAGCAGAAAAAATACATTGAAAGGTTATTTAAGAGCGATCAGGCTACTTTTAATTTAACAGACATTAAACGCGGTTACTACAAGCTGGTTGCTGATCAGACTTTCGAAACCGTTTATCCAAAAATTTCTTATCAGGCGGCAACCGATAGCTATACTTTCGAAGTGGTTGCCCAGCCCAAGAAGAGTTTTAAGCTGGAACTGGGTGGTAATATATCTACCCGCCCCATCAGCAATGTTTTTTTGGGTGCAGAATATAATTACCTTAACCGCAAAGCCTATACTTTTGGCACCAGTTTTTATTCCGGCCGCTTTTACGAATCTGTTCAGCTCAATGGCCGTGTAGATTATCCCACAAAACTGCCCTTGTTTTTAGCGGCAGAACTCACCTACAATCACTGGAATTACTACAATACAAGTCAGATTTTTATCGAAAATCCGCGACCAATTTACATCGAACAATCCGATAGAAAAATCGACTTAATGATGGGTGTACCCTTAAATTACAACACCAAAATTGTACTGCATGCTACGTTCATCAACAATAATGACCGTTACAGTCCGAACAATACATTTGCGGTAGGTGATTTATTCGATCAAACCATTTTTAATGGCTTTAGAGGATCTCTAAACCTCGAAAAAAATTCGCTAAACAGAAAACAATACGCCACTAACGGACAAAATTTTTCCCTTAGCTTTAATTATACCACGGGTAGAGAAAACTACAACCCCGGCAACATATTTCGCAATACGCTAGGCTATATCGAACCTGATGCTATAAGCAGACTACACCATTGGGGCAGTATAAAGATAACCCAGGAAAATTATTTTCTTCACCTTAAAAAATATACGCTTGGCTACATTATCGAAGGTGTAATTTCCAATCAGCCCTTATTTAACAATTATTATTCAACGCTGCTGGTTTCTCCGGCCTTCTATCCTCTTCAGGATAGCCGTTCACTTTTCCTCGATAAATTCCGGGCATCAACATATGCCGCCGGTGGATTGAAAAATATTTACAATCTTAAAAAGAACCTCGATTTTAGAGGCGAAGCCTATTTATTTCTGCCGCACAAAGAATTTGAACGCACTGGTTTACAAGATGTAACCTATGCAAAAGCCGTTACCAAAATCCGCTATGCAGCAACAGCTGGCATGGTTTACCATACACCGCTCGGCCCGGTTAGTTTAAGTTATAATTTATATAATGATGCCATTAAAAGAAATGGTGTATTATTGCATATCGGTTATTTAATTTACAATAAACGTTCTATCGAATGAAACACGTTATCCTATTTTGCTCGCTCTGCTTAATTACATTTTTCAGCACGGCTCAAACTGCAAGCATTAACAATTTTCTGGTAAAGGAAAATCTAATTAAAAACAATAAATTAGCTATTATAGCCGCAGATTCGCTGAATGTTCCTAATGAAAACATTAACGGAACCTATACTTTTAGCGTAAGTGGTTTTACCCAAATACTTAAATTTAATGATGGTATAGCAGTATTACCATTGCCGGTAGATAAATCTACTTTCGTATATATCAAACATCAAAACGACTCTGGCACGCACAGCAAACTCATTTATGTGTACAAGAAAGAGAATGATTTAAATCCTTACACCATCAACAGCCTTTGGTTGTTTATCATTCCAATTGCGCTCATTGTAATTGCCTTTGCATTTAGAAAGCTGATTATTTTTGTTGTAATTGCGTTTTTGGTATTCGTATATTTTAACCACAGTGCAGGCTTAAATCTTTCTACGTTTTTCGAAAGTATATTTGATGGTTTAAAAAATCTGGTCTGAATTTAGGAAAGCAATTGCAGTGTCAATCGGAACCAGCATCCTGGTCTTCCGCTAAATCTTCTTTCATTCAGCTTGAAAAAATCATACATCGAATAAAGAAGGATACCGCTGCAACCCAGTTTAAAGAACATAGATCTGTGCTTTTGGGTGGGGTTTACAGGCAAGGGTTATAAATCAAAAACGAAAGGTTAAGTAAAATGCGTATAGCTGTGATAGATCTTGGTACCAATACGTTCCACCTGCTTATTGCAGAAACAAGCGGTCAGGATTTCAAGGTATTGTACAAAACAAATGTTCCGGTAAAGCTGGGCGAAGGCAGAATAAATGATAATATCATCATCCCGGCAGCATTTGAAAGGGGAATCAGCTGCCTCAAAAATTTCAAAGAAACAATAGTTGGCTTCCAGGTAGAACGGGTAAAAGCAACGGCTACTTCAGCTGTTCGCAGTGCAGGTAATGGAAAGAAATTTGTTGCTGCAGTAAAAGAGCTGACCGAAATTGAAATCGAAATTTTATCCGGAGAAGAAGAAGCTGCGCTTATTTATGAAGGCGTAAAGTTAAGTGGCGCTATCGAAGATCTATCCTTGATTATGGATATTGGTGGTGGAAGCGTAGAATTTATCCTTTGCGATACGGAAAAGCTCATCTGGAAAAAAAGTTATAATATTGGCGCAGCACGTTTAATGCAAAGGTTCTTTAAATCAGATCCTATTTCTGATCAGGATAAAAATGAGATCCTGGTACACATTCAGGAAGCGCTAACCGACTTGTTTGACGTATGCGAACTCCATCAGCCAAAAACATTAATCGGATCAGCAGGAGCCTTTGAAACCTTCGCAGAATTAGTAAGCGCTGAAAAAAATAAAATGATTGACGTAGCCACGGTCAAATCTTATCCATTTAATTTTGATGAATACATTGCACTCTCCATTAAATTAATCAATTCCACACATCAGCAGAGGGTAGAAATGCCAGGCATTATTCCATTAAGGGTAGATTTGATTGTGATTGCTGCCCTCATTACCAATTTCGTTTTAGGCAGACTTAAAATCAACCAGCTCCGTTTATCAACTTACGATTTAAAAATGGGCATTCTGGCTAACCAAATACAGCGCTATTAACTTTTTTTAGGTGTTTGAATCATTATTTCGCCCATAATCATCGGCTCGTCTTTCAATATGAAGTCGTTCTGCTTTACTTTTGTATAATTGATGATAATCGTAGCAGAATACCTGGCACTTTGAACAGAGAGTTTATTATTTTTGATGTTTAACCCATTCTTTAAAATAATCTCATATTGACCATTTTGGTCTGTCATTGCATAATATGGCGTATTTAAAATAACTAAACGAATTCCGGCAACGGGCTTTTTGTTGGGGCCTAAAATTCTACCGGTAACTTTATTAACCACAAGCGGTTTGTCTGCATTTTTCTCATTACCTTTTACAATAGAAATTTCTGTAGCCAGAGGTAATACAGATGCATTTGTGCTCTGTGTAAATACACTCATACCAATGGCCAATACACCTAAATATTTCATCCAGTTTCTATTAACTGGCTTAACTAACAGGTAATAATTGAGCTGATTTAATTGCGTTTCGCTTAAACGGCCACAAACTGTAGAGACTGATGTAGTTAATACCGAGATGATTTCAGCATTGCTATACCCTGTAAAGTCAATTACATTTTTACTGCAGGAGTTACAGAAACTGAAGCCAGCCTTTTTTTCCATCTCATCCCAGTTTTGAGTGCAAGATTTTGCAATGGTAACCTTTGTTTGTGGATCTTTCATGATTTAGATTTTGCTTACATGATGAAAAATAATTTATTATTCCATAATATTTAACAAATAAATATTGTTGGTTTATAAACCCGTTAGTTTTTTGAGTTCGGCATACAATTTTTCTGTCGGCAAACCCATTACATTGGTATAAGAACCTTCAATTCGCTGTACTACAACTAATCCCCACCAATCTTGCACTCCGTAGCTTCCAGCTTTATCATAAGGTTGATAATGATCGATATAAAAATCGATTTCTTCACTTGTAACAGGTCTGCAGTAAACTTCGGTCCGGTCATAAAAAGAATAAAGCTTTTCGCCTTTAACCAGGGTTACCCCGGTATAAACCTCATGCTTGCTGCCGGATAATTTTGCCAGCATTTCTTGTGCATGCTCGCGGCTGGATGGTTTACCAAGAATTTCACCACTGAGCGCCACGATGGTATCAGCAGTGATTACAATTTCATCAGCAGCGTTAAATGCCTTAGCCTTTTGCTCAGAAATATAAACCGCAATTTCGGCCGGTTCCAAGCCCTCCGGATAACTTTCATCCACATCTTTAAGTACCACATGAAAGTTCAAGCCCATCAGGGTTAGAAGTTCTTGTCTTCGGGGAGATTTTGATGCCAGGATAATTGGCGGGAAAGTAATGGCCATAAAAGTAATTTTCAGCTAAAATAAGAAAAGCGACCAAAAGCCGCTTTCTTATTTACTGTTTTAGCAGATTAATTATTTCGGCTTCCTTGCATACGTTTCTGCATTTCAGCACGCTGCTCTTTCTGCCAGGTTTCGTAAGTCTTTTTTTGATCATCAGTTAAAACTGCATTCACCTTCACATCATTATCTGCACGAAATTTCTGCATCTTTTCTCTCATTGCTTCACGGTCTCCACCTTGCATTTCTTCACGCATCTTTTTCATAGATTCGGCTTGCTCGGTGAAAACGGTTGTTAGCTTTGTTTTTTGCTCATCAGATAGTTTCAATTTTTCATCCAGTTGTTTCACCCGCTCTTCAGGTTTCATCATCATTCCACCTCTTCCGCCTCCTTGTTGTGCCTGAGCGAAACCAGCTATCCCTAGCATCAATCCGCAGATCATCATTAGTTTTTTCATGTTGTTGTTTTTATTTGATGTTTAGAATGGTTGGAGTATACCAGAGAAACAAAGTTTAATCAAGAAATGTAACGTCGCCGTTGCAAATGAAAATAACGATCTATGTGCTGATGTGGTTTTGATGAACCATAACCGTTTGCCAAAAAAGATTAAATGGTCTGTAAGCCGCAGACGATGGGTGGCTATGCATTGATTTCCAAATGAACGAATAACCAATGAAACAATTTACTTGCCAGAATCGGCGGCGCTTGGATTTTCATCGTGCCATCTCCCCTGCACTTTCATTACTTTTTCGATAATATCACGAACGGCAGTTTTACCGCCATTGTATGGAGATACAAATGTAGAAACGGCTTTTATTTCCGCTACCGCATCGGCAGGGCAAGTTGGTAGCCCAACCAGCTTCATTACTTTTAAATCCGGAATGTCATCGCCCATATAGAGCACTTCAGCCGCAGTAATGTTTTTGTCTTTTAAATATTGTTTATAGATCGAAACTTTATCTCCGGCTCCCAGGAAAACATCCGTTATCCCCAGGTTGAAAAAACGCCTCCCCATGGCAATACCATCGCCACCGGAAATAATGCAGAGGTGATATCCTTTCTTAACGGCGAGCTGCATGGCATAGCCATCTTTGATATTGAAAGTGCGTAGCGATTGCCCGTTATCCGTTACCTGGACAGAACCATCGGTTAATACGCCATCAACATCAAAAATGAAAGTGGTAATTTCTTTAAGCTTTTGGAGAAACATTTGTGCGTAGGACGTTAGGCGTTAGGAACCGACTCATGACTAAGGACTCCGAACTCAGGACTTAATTACTGATTATCTCTCCATTCGTAAACCCAGGCAGATTGAATTTGCTCCAAATGCCCTTCACTACTTTCTTCACGGGTACCTTTAAAATTTGGAAGTTCTAAAACCCATTCTAAAAGTTCGGTGAAACGGACCCGGTAGATTTTAGCTTCTGTAAAGTCATCACCAAATTTCTCATACAAAGACATTGCAATATCTTCATAATCGTTCCAGTAAAAAGGCAATGCAAATTTATCGTTGTTCATACTGTTTTGTTGTAAAGTTTAAATGTAATAAAGTTTCGGACTCCTGACTAAAGACTCTGGACTCAAGGACTAATCTAATGCCCCATAAAACCAGACTGATCTGGAATAGTTACTTCAATATCGCCATTAATGACAACACATTGGCAACCAAGGCGGGATGTAATTCTCGGACGGACAGCTCTATCGATAAAATCTTCCTCTTTATCAGAAATTTCCTCAATATTATCCATTCCTTTAGTTACGTAGACGTGGCAGGTACTGCAGCCACAAACGCCACCACAATTGTGCTGAAGATCGATTCCGTTATCCAGGCATACGTCTAGTACAGACTCTCCGGCAGCAATGGGTAACTCTAAAGACTCGTGATCGGCCTCTTCAAAATTTATTTTTAGTTTAAAAATGCTCATAATTGTGTTGCAAAAGTAATAAGCTCAAGCGGTAAATATGCTATTTAGGCATTAATTTTATGCTATCACTTAAAGTTTGATAAATATTCTGCAGTTCGGGCATGTTATTTAACATGCTAAAATGCTTATTTAAAGTCGTTTCATCTGCCCTCAGCGCTGGCCCGGTCTGCATATTTTCGGGTAAATTAACCATTACCTTATCGGCGGTTTCTTTAATTAAAGGCCTGATGATTTCAAAATCCAGTTGATGTTGCTGAAGCAATTGATTCGCCAGGGCATAAAGATGATTAGGAAAATTACACGCAAAAACGGCTGCTAAATGCAATACTTTTCGCTGGTTCCCATCCATCTGGTAAACCTGAGTGCTTAATTTTAAAGCCAGATTTCGTAAGATACTTAATTGTATGTCATCAGTGGCTTCAACGCACAATGGAATCTGATCAAAAGAAACTTCCCTGGTTTTCGAAAACGTTTGCAAAGGGTAAAAAACCCCGGCATGTTTTACTTTTGATGATAATGTATGGAGATCAGTTGTGCCGGATGTATGAACAACAAGGCCATTTACCAAGCTTAACCCATTTGCAATACTTTCTATTGCATCATCTTTAACCGCGATAATATATAAATCGGCGGTGTAATTAATCGCAGCCAGATCATCAATCGGTTCACCACCTACGCCATCTGTTAATATTTTAGCATTGTTTAGGTTCTGGCTGAAGACCTGCACAATTTCCTCGCCCTTGGCTACAAAAGCCTGAGCCAGATGTGTTGCTACATTTCCCGAACCTAATAGAACAATCTTCATTCCTATGCGATTTTTGCCTCTTTTCTTCTTCTAAAAATTGAAAGTAAGAAACCAACTACCATCACGATCGTTCCCGCCCAATATAAATTGATGAATGGAAATTCAATTGCTTTAAAAACAACCCAGTCTTTCGCTTGCTGTGGTTTTTCGAAGATCTGTAATTCTACTTTTTTCTCCTCAGGTAAAACTTTAGAGAAACGGAATTTAAGATCCAGTCCTTCCACTTTACGGGCAAAATCAAATGTATTATTTCCTTTAATTAAGAACATTGGCTCTGCATTATAAATTTTACCAGCCGAATTAATTTCTAAAGGTAAACCCACTGCATAATCTCCCTGGGCTAAGACTAAATCTTTCGCCACCGGCTTATTGTTAAGCGCTTTTACCGTAACTACACCACTCGAAGTATGGATTGTATCGCCTGCAGAAACTTTAACAATTCTCGGTGCTTTGTAATTTTCATCGTCAGAATGACCTTCGTGATCACCATGACTTTCCTGCTTAATTGCCGCACTGGTGATGTGGGTGTAAACATCATACGTTAAATAATGCTTGGTATCCGGAGAAGCAATCAGCCCCATCTTCTCGTTATCCTGAACATGAGGATGTAAGTTGAAGTCTTCTTTAACTTTCCCTGTTACCTTATCTAATACCTTGAAGTTCAGCGTATAAATTGTATTAGGAGCCTCGGTAGTATCACTTACATATGTTACCGTATACTTGCCCATTTCTTTAGGTTCGTTTTTGTATAACATGATGTTTTCACCAGGTTTTTCCGTTTTTTCAAAATCCTTTACCGGAATAAAATTATTGGCATTAATAGATATTGGCTTATTCGTTGCTGCTGAAATCAAAGCACCCAAAATCAAAAAGGCAAAACCAATATGGGCAACCGCAGAACCAGCTAATTTTGCTTTGCCACCAAAAGCCTGATATAGAATTGCAGCGTTTGATAATACTGCAAATACACAACTGAATGTAATTAAGATATACATGGTATTGGTGTAGATATCTGCCACCCAAACCAAACCTGCTGTTAATACCAATGCAAATAAAATTGCAGAAATTAAACTGCTGTAGAATTTACGCGGATCGGTACGTTTGTATTTTAAGTATTGTGAAAAACCAGAAATCAAAGTAATTAAAACGGCAAAAGGGGCCTGCCATTGATTGTAATATTTTACTGCATCAATTGGCGGAGAGAAGTTTGTTCCAAAAGCCTTATTGAATACCGGAACTGATGTAGAGAAAATCACCTGTATACAAGCAACAGTTACCACTAAGGCACCAATAAACATCCAGAATTCTCTTGAATAGGTTTCCTCATCTTTGGTAGTGATGGGTAATTCTTTCCATCTTACCACAATAAGTGCTACTGCAATTACCGCAAACACAACGTTATAAAGGATCAGGTGACCAAACATTCCCATATCCGTAAATGAGTGCACTGAGGTATCGCCTAAAATTCCGCTTCTGGTTAAGAATGATGCATAAAGCACCAATAAGAAACTTAAGAATACCAATGCAATTGCGGTGAAATAGGCATGACCGGTATTTTTATACGCAATCATTACGTGTACTGCACCAATTAAGGTTAGCCAGGGAATTAACGAAGCATTTTCTACCGGATCCCAGGCCCAGAAACCACCGAAGTTTAAAGCCTCATAAGCCCAGAATGAACCCATGATAATACCAGTTCCCAGAACCATTACTGCAAAAAGCGTCCATGGCAATGCCGGTTTAATCCATTCTTTATATCTTTTCTGCCACAGCGCAGCAACACCGTATGCAAATGGAACAACCATACTCGCGAAACCCAGGAATAACGTTGGCGGGTGAATGACCATCCAATAGTTTTGTAATAGTGGGTTTAATCCTCTACCATCGGTGATGAATTTGAGATAATCTTTAAAGTTTTCCGGATTAGCAAAAACAACCGGAGCCATGGCTTTCAAATCAACAGCATCTCTCAATAGGATAAATGGAGAACTACCAATGCGCTCACCAAAAATTTCTACACCTAATAACATTGAAGTCAGAAACACTTGTGAAAAGGCCACAACTGTCATTACCGGGCGCTCCCAGGTTTTTGCTTTCCAGATTAAAAGCGCACCTAAAAATGATTGCCAAAATGCCCAAAGCCAGAAACTCCCCTCTTGTCCTTCCCAAAAAGCAGATACTATATAATAAACAGGTAGTGCTTTTGAAGAATGGAAATAAACATAGCTATATTCGTTATAATGGCCTAAAATTAAATAAAACAGGGTTACACCGATACCAATAATGGAAGCGAAATTGATTAAAAAACCAATTCTTCCAAGATTTCTCCAGGATTTATCCTGCAATTCTTTATCGCGACTGGCAAAGAAATATGATAGGGTTGAAAGTAATGAGGCACTAAACGCCAGCACAATGAAAAACTGCCCGATTTTACCCGGTAACAGGTTTTCGCCTACAAATTGAATATCCATTAAAATTAGTTATATTTTTTCGCCGTACTTACCAACAGTATCAACCTTGCCATTCTGATTGACTTCAACCAGGTTATCGTTATATTTAGACGGGCATTTCATTAAAATTTTTGAAGCATAAAATTTCTCTCCATCCATTTTACCAATCAATACCAGCTTCTCAGATTTTTCAAAATCCTGAGGCTTAGTACCATTGTAAACTACCTCTCTGATTTCACCTTTTTCATCTTTCATATGGAAAGCAAAATGATTGGCATCTTTAGCCGCATCATAATACATTCCTTTAGATTTCTCCCAATATCCCATTACATGCTCTTCCTTTTGAGAACTGGTTGCCTCTTTAAAATTTGAATAAGTGTCTGTATTTGCATTTAAGCTAAATAAGATCCCTATAGAAATTGCGATAGTAATTAATCCAATGATTGCACTTTTTTTCATGTTGTGTTGTTGTGGTAAAAGCTGGCAACAAAGATAGAAAAATAGCCTTAGCGAACATTCTTTTACCGTTTTCGTGTCGTTATATTGACAATTAGCTGATTATCGAAAACCATGGTTAAAATGTTTGATAAATCACCGAACACAATCCATCATTTAAAAATCTTACCAATTGCCCACGTACCGCTAAAGGTGTATGACTAATTACACTTTACCGAAAAAAGACGTCTTAAAATTTCAGTTAAATGATTAAGTTTGACGATCAGATAATTGTTTTTTAAGACTATAATTAGCCCATTTCTACAGATATGAATGTTAAGCAGTGCTATAAGCTCCTTTTCTTTATTCTTCTAATTCCAACTTTATCATCCTGCTTCGAAATTATTGAAGAAATTAATATGCGCAACAATGGCACCGGAGATGTGGTGCTTACCATTAATCTGAGCCAAAGTAAAACTAAAGTAGCCTCTGTAATGCTTCTGGATAGTGTGCAGGGATATAAAGTACCCAGTAAACAAAAAATTCAACAAGAACTCGCCGAAGCGGTTGCCTACCTTAAAAAATCTGAAGGAATTTCGAATGTAAAAAGCACCAGCGACTTTACCAATTACATCGCAACCATCAGTTTTACTTTCAAAGAGGTATCGAATATTAATAACATAACCAGGAACATTCTGGCCAGGCAAAAAATAAAGGCAACCAATACATCTTCTTACAGTTATAACAAAGCTACCAAAACGTTTGCCAGAAGATATCAGGCAGTAACGACTGCGAAATCTGAATTCAACAAATTGAAAAACCAGGATAAAGCCGTTTTTAACGGAGCAATGTACACCAGCATTTATAGATTTGAATCACCCGTAACAAATGTAACCAACCCGGCATCAAACCTATCGAAAACAAAAAAAGCAGTGATGCTTAAAAGCAGTATCACCAATTTAATCAACGGAAAAATTAATGTTTCCAATCAAATACAACTATCAAAATAAAATGAAAAAACTCCTTTTTGCGCTCGCTTTGCTGTTCTTTAGCATTCAAAATTATGCTCAGGATTTAGCAAAGAAAATCCCTGCAAACGCCTTTACTGTTGCCACTATTAAAGGCGACAATGTATTTAAACTCATGTTTGTAAAAGATTTTAATGAATCTTTTGTAGGTAAAAAATTGCTAACAGAAACTTCTAAATCGCTCGATAAAAACTTTACAAGCATTGAAGACTTCGGCATCAACCTGGAGAAGAACATGTATTATTTTAATCAGCTGAGCGATAGTATTACTTACAATTGCTTTCTGATTCCCATTAAGGATGCAACCAAATTTGAAAGTTTAATTAACGATAAAGAGAAAAAGTTTACGCTTGACGGTGAAACAAGAACGATGATTTTACCGGATAGCACCAGCATTATTAAGTGGAACAACAACATGATGTATTTCGTAACCGGAAGCATAAAAAGTTCTTTCTTTGCCGATTCGCTTAAATCTGCAAAATATGGCATCAAAGATCTTCGATATCAGGGCAGTGATGTATTAACAGATAGTGCTACTATTGTTACTGATTCGACATACGTAACGACGGAGGAACCAATGGTTGAAACTGTAATTGCGCCCCCGGTTGTAAAAGCAAAGGTTCAAAAAAAATCTGCAAAGAAAAAAGTCAGTTCAAAAAAGAAAGCAGGAAAGAAAAAGACAGCTGTTAAACGTAAAAAAGTGAAATTAGCGGAGCAAATAGATGTTGACGACTACGCAGTAAAGGATTCTGTTGGTATGGATGCTTATGCAACCGATCCGGATCAGTATGATGAATATCAAAAAGAAAAAGCAGAACAGGATGCTAAAACTAAAGCTTTAACACTGGTGTGGATCAGCGCTCAGGCAGATAAAATCTTCAACACAAACTACGAATCTATTGAAAGCAATAAATCTTACAACAGCAGCTTAGATAAAAATGCCATTGCTGAAGTTTGGGTTTCGAGCTTGCAGGATGTTTATAATTCCATCTCCCCAGAATTTGGCACTTATGGTAAAGCAGGGCTTATGAAAGGCTATGGCAGTTTAACTGCTAAATTATTTATGGATGATAAAAGTTTCCGCATTTCTACAGGCCTGGAGTTGGCAAAAGATCAGGCAGATTCTTACAAAAAAATCATGAACAGGAAAATCAATAAAAAATTCCTGAACTACGTAGATAGCGAAAAAGCAATTGGATTTATGGGGTATGCCATTGATACCAAAGCCTATTTAGAAGAGTTTCCAAAGCTGATGCAACAAACCTATGGTTCTTTTCTGGGTGGCCGAATGGATGAAGAAATTTCTTTGGGTACTGATTTATTCACACTGCTCCTGGATGAAGAGGCCGTAAGCAAAGTGGTTAAGGGTGATGCCTTATTTATCATCAACGGCTTAAATACCCGCGATGTAACTTACACTGCGTACGAATATGATGAAGATTACAACCAAACCGAGGTAACGAAAACGAAAAAAGAAACCATGCCAGATTTCCTTTTCATGTTCTCTTCAGAAGATCACCGCTTAATGAATAAGCTAATTAAATATGGTGTAAACAAGCAACGTGTGAGCGTTGACAACAACATTTATAAAATTGAAGAAAAGAAAAGTCCGGTTGATATTTATTTTATGATAAAAGATAATATTGTGTTTTTCGGAAACTCTTTAACGGAAATGAAAAGTATTAGCAACAATAATTTCCGCGCAAACATCAGCAAAACGCATAAAAGCCTGTTGAGCAAGAATAATTTCAGCTTCTTATTTAACGCGAAAAATTTAGTAGGGAAAGTACCTGACCAGGAATTTGGTGGTGAAGAAACAGCAAAGAAATTTAACGAGACATTGGGTAAAATGGGAAATGTATATATGAAATCAAATCCTATTAAAGGGAACCTGGTTTCTGCAGATATTAGCGCAGAAATTCCTAACGGGCACGAAAATGCTTTAAAATATTTGTTTACATTGATTGAAAATGCATCGAAGTAATCCGGTTTTTCAGTTGGCAGTTCTCAATTGACAGTTTAATTGATTACTAAAAACAGTTGCTACGGAAACGCCGAAGCCACGGAAAAATATTTCTCGGCTTTCGTGATTCCGTGGCAAAATCATTATTGAATAAACTATGAGGAAATTTTTTAAAATAACAGCAGTGATAATTCTATCACTGCTTATTTTTTTTGTTGCCCTTTTTAAATACCGGCAATATCAGGCAAACCAGGTTTCCATTCCGCGTAATGCAGTTTCGGTATTGAAGATCAGCGTAGATGAAGTGTTTAAAAGTCTGGCGGCAAACCTGATTTCTAACCCTGGTTTTTATTTAAAATCAAATGATAAGCAAAAACCTACTACCGGAAGAAGCAAACTTGCCAGCGGCCTAAAAATACCAGCAAGCATATACTTTTACTTTTTACAAAACCAGCCCAAAACAGCAGTTTTTACGCGACTGGAGATTAAATCACTCATCGATTTTGAAAGCTTTATAAAACACACGCTCGGATTTAAAATTTTAAAGAAACAAAACGGGATCAGCTTTGCAAGTTCAAGTTTAGGCAACATGGCAATCTGCTACAATAATGAAGCGGCAGCAATTGTAGTATCCAGCGAGATGGTAAGCTTTGAGCCGATATTAATTAAACTCTTGACACAAGAAAACTTTGTGAAACTTAGTGAAAGTAGATTCAATACCATGAATGGCCTAACACACCACATTGCCTATAGCGATAATAAGAATACCTTCACCACTGATTTTAGTACCGGAGCGATTAATTTTAATGCAAATTTTCCCACTGAAGCAATTATTCCTGCCGCCCAGCCTGAACATAGAACGTTTAACGAAGAAAGCACCGCCAGTATCTGGCTAAATGCAGACTTTCCAACAATAGCAGATAAAACATATCGATTTAAAAACGCTACCATAGCGCGGGATAGCTTACTTAAATATTACAAGGGTTATGTGGATTTTGAGTGGACGAATAGCATACCTCAAACCGACTCCATTATTACTTATGAATATAATGATGATTTTGAAAAGGTTGAAAAGATAACACTGCAGAAAAAAGAGGTTCCAAATTTCACTTTGAATATTGCTGCAGAGGCCACTGGCTTGAAAAACTACCTGAGTCGGCAAAAAATTATTAATCTGGATAGCGGCACAGTTGACAAATTGGTATTTCCACTTTATCAGGCTTTTGTCGGGGGCGATAATCAGCAATTTCTTTTGGGAACAAATAACAATCTTAAAGCTGATACTAAAAAAGAGCGCTCAACAGATTTCTTTTCCCTTGATGTGAATTTTAAGAAATTAAATACTCAATCAGTTATACCCGGAGCAAACCGATACCTAAAATCTTTCAGCAAACTAACCATGAAAGGTAAGGCTGTAAATCCGCATCAGGTACAATTAAATGGAAAACTCACTTTAATTAATGGCGACATCAATTCTTTGTATCAGTTATTGAAAGATTTTTAAGGTTCAAATCTGTTCTTTTCATCTCAATTTTCTTTTATATTTCTGATATTTAGAGCATCATCTCTTTTACATGCTACACGATAATTTAATTCTCATCCTGGTACTATTGCTTGGCGTAACCATTTTGGTAATGGTGGGCCAAAAGCTCAAAATTTCTTATCCGATCTTTTTGGTTCTTGCTGGTTTATTTATTGGTTTTATTCCGGGAATGCCCCACATCAAGATCGATCCAAACATTGTCTTCCTCCTATTTCTGCCTCCCCTGCTCTACGAAGCCGCCTGGTTTACCTCATGGAAGGCTTTTTGGGAATATAAAGGTGCTATCTTTTTAATGGCAGTTGGATTGGTGTTTATTACTTCTGTGGCCGTTGCTTATGCCTCAGTTGCATTTATTCCGGGCTTTACCTTAGCGCTTGGTTTTTTACTTGGCGGAATTGTATCTCCACCAGATGCGGTAGCCGCAGCAGCAGTGCTTAAGGGCATGAAAATTCCGAAAACGGTAAGCGCATTGCTTGAAGGCGAAAGTTTAGTAAACGATGCTTCCAGTTTAATTGTATTTAAATTCGCACTGGCCACCGTAACCACCGGGACTTTCATTTTGCAAGATGCTGCTGTAAACTTTGTATCCGTTGCAGGGCTTGGCATAATTATCGGCTTGGCGATTGGCGGCATATTTTACGCCATTCACCGATGGCTACCGACCACAGAAAATATTGATACCGTCCTCACTTTGCTTACCCCCTACTTTATGTACATCGTTGCAGAGCATTTTGAAGCCTCTGGTGTAATGGCAGTAGTTTCTGGCGGATTATTGCTTTCCAGTCAATCGCATGTAATTCTCACTTCCAACTCCAGAATAAAAACAGTCTCTGTTTGGTCTGCACTGATTTTCCTACTAAACGGTGTAGTCTTTATTTTAATAGGCTTGGCGTTGCCAGATATTGTGGCCGGATTGGGGCCTGATTATCCAATAGGACAGGCAATTGGATATGGCGTTGGAATTAGTGTTTTGGCGCTCCTTGTTCGCTTTGTATGGCTTTTCTCTACTTCCAGCATTACCCGGGTACTCAACAAAAAAAGTAGAATTCGTTATCAGGATCTTACGTGGCACTCTTCTTTAGTGATTGTTTATGCCGGCATGAGGGGTGTGGTATCTTTGGCCGCCGCGCTTTCCATCCCAGTGATGATTTCGGAACAAATTCCTTTTCCATTAAGAAACCTGATTTTGTTCATTACTTTCGTCGTGATTTTTGTAACCCTTGTTGTTCAAGGCTTAACGTTACCCCTATTTATTAAATTGCTGAAAATCCCGGAAGCGAAACACAAGCTTTCTGAACAGGAGCAAATCAGCCAGATTAAATTGAAGCTGATTGATCTCTCACTGGAAAAGCTGGTAGCCAATTATCAATATCAATGTACCCATAATGAGTTAATGGTGAACTTAAAAGCTGAATTACAGCACTCATTGAACGAAAAGAAAGAGACCCTCCACGCGTTTAAAAAAGGAGAAATTAACACTGTTGACCTGAAAGCGTATAATGAAATTGTTCTTGATTTAATTCAGGTTCAGCGTGATGAACTTCATCATTTAAAAGGCAATAAAAGCTACGATGATGATATTATCAGAAAAGAAGAGTGGCGATTAGATTTGGAAGAATTGAGCATCACCTCATAGGATTCAGTATTAAATGGTGATTGATATAGCGCTCGCTACACAAACTGATGTTTATAAACCCGATATAAGTGGAAAGCCACCGATTTTTTTTTGGTGCTTGAAGCATTAGCGGGACTGAACTTAGCCCACAAAACACCGGACCATTCATTTCCAAATAAAAAAACCCTTGCAAATTATACATCTGCAAGGATTTTCAGCTTTAAACTTTTATCTTTAAACTACTATGGCCAAACGCCTAAGTTCATGTAAGAAACGGCAATTTTATCAATCGAATTTACGAAAGCTGCAGTTCTTAATGTTTGTGTGCCAGGTTTTACTCTTAAGGTTTCACGAATCTCGTGGTAAGAATGAATCATGGTATCTTCTAAACCGGAGTTTACCAATTCCATTTCAGATGCACCTTTAACAATCATTAAGCGGTGTTCAGGAAGAATCGTTTTGCCTGTTAAGTTTTCTAAAGTAGCAATTAAGTTTGCGTTTGAATTCGCCGCATACCGGTTTTCCATCCGTCCGAATGCTACGTGAGAAAGATTTTTTAACCATTCGAAGTAAGAAACTGTAACACCACCGGCATTACAATACATATCCGGAATGATGATTCCACCCATTTCAGTGAAGATTGCTTCGGCCTCTGGCGTAGTCGGTCCGTTAGCACCTTCAGCAATAATTTTTGCCTTTACGTTGCGAATATTAAGTTCAGTAAACTGGTTTTCTAAAGCCGCCGGAACGATGATATCGCAATCTTGCTCTAACCCTTCCATAGAATTTCTAAAATCGGTAGCACCAGGGAAACCTAAAATAGAACCTGTATTTTTGCGATGAGCAAAAACTTCATCAACATTTAAACCGTTAGCATTGTAGATTGCACCTTCGTACTCACACAAACCAACAATTGTTGCCCCAAATTCTGCAAGGAATTTTGCAGAATGGTAACCTACATTCCCCAAGCCCTGAACGATTACTCTTTTATCTCCTAAACCAGCTTTTAAGCCGATTTTAGCCATATCTTCAGCAACATCCACACACTCGCGCACGGCATAAGCAACACCACGACCGGTAGCTTCTTTACGACCACGGATACCGTGTAAAGCGATCGGTTTACCTGTTACACAACCTAATGCATCCAACTGACCAGGATTCATCGTCATATAAGTATCAGCAATCCAGCTCATTTCACGTTCGCCTGATCCATAATCCGGCGCAGGAACGTCAATACCAGGACCAATAAAATTCTTCTTGATTAATTCTGTGGTGTAACGACGAGTGATGGTTTCTAACTCGGCTACGCTATATTGTTTGGTGTTAATTTTAATTCCACCTTTTGCACCTCCGAAAGGTACATTTACGATTGCACATTTGTATGTCATCAAGGCTGCAAGTGCCATCACCTCATCCTCATTAACCATCTCGCTGTAACGAATACCGCCTTTGGTTGGACTCATGTGATGCGAATGCTCTACACGCCATGCATCAATCACTTCAAAACCGTTTCCTCTGCGAATTGGAAATTGGAAACGATACACACTATTACACGCTTTAATCTGGTTCAATAAACCATCGGGATGGTTGGTGAATTGAGCCGCACTGTCAAAGTTCTTGCATACATCTGCAAAAAACTTGTTCTCGTCTGCTAGATTAGCCATTATTTATTTTTTATGAATTAAGTATGCCGCAAAATTGCCTAAAAAAACTGCATATATCCAAATGAAAAAATACTTAGTGTAAAGGAAACACCAATTGAAAATGACCGAAAAAATAGCTTTAAAACGTTTAAGCTTAGTTTTTGCCTGTGTTTTCTTTTTCTATTTTTTTTAATCTTTTATCAATAGAGAAAAGATAAGCCAATAAACCGACTAAAATGATAACTATACAGACAACTACAACGTATATTTTACCATCGCTACGCAACTTATCTGCCATTTCTACACCATTATCTTGTGCAAATAATTGCATTGTAGCCAGCATTAACAGGAGAGAGAAAAGTACCTTTTTCATTAATTATGTTGTTGATTGTTTTCTATTGAACGTATTCTGAAGCGAATGGTATAAACCCAGTAGCCGATGATGATCCACCCTAAACAGGCAGGATAAAATACCATGCGCATGCGGCTATCTAAATCATAGCTGTTAAACCCTGGATTGCCACCATTACCCGGGTGTAATGAATCTTTTAAACGGGGTAAAACGAAAAGTAAAACCACCATCATCGGGAAAGCAAAGATGTTGTAAATGGCAGAAATTTTAGCCCTTTTTTGCTCTTCATCTATCGCGTTGCGAAGAATTAAATAAGCAAAATAAAGTAATACTGAAATGGCGGCGAAATTTTGTTTTGGATCGAAACTCCAAAATTGCCCCCAGGTATACTTCGCCCAAATGGCACCAGTAACCAAGCCCAGAAGACCAAAAATAATCCCGGCGTTTACACTTTCTACTGCTTTCAAATCATCGGTTTCGCTTTTAGTGCTTAACGATTTTATGCTATAGAAAACAGATATGGAAAACAAAACAATCATAGCGAACCACATTGGCACGTGGAAGTATAGGTTTCTGATTGATTCATTGATAATAGGTAACCGTGGAACGCCAAGTAGTAACCCTGCTATTGCAGTATAAATCACTAACATCGATCCCAGGATTTTCCACCAAATTTTATTCATATATTATTTTAATTTTGAATGAGTGAATTTTGAATTATTAAATGTTTCCTTCCCATTCTATCACTCACTCATTCTATAATTCTATCATTCCATTTAATCCCTCCAAAGGTAAGGAAATAACAATAAAGAGGTAGCAACTGTTAATACATTTACCAACAGCAACATCCCAATTTCATCGTAACTATTCTCCCACGGCAAGCCGTCCACAGCATTTTTAGCTAATTTTATTAAAAGAATTAGCACAGGAATGATAATTGGAAAGCTGAGAATAGCCATCAGCATTCCCCCATTACCGGCTTTACTTGCTATGGCTGAAACCATTGTAAAAACAGTTGAAAAACTGATGCTTCCCATGACGACGGCCACGTAGTAAAGTAATAAATCTGGCGGAGTGAAAGTATCGAAGACCATAGTATAAAAACCCAATGCGATGGTTGTTAAAACCAGCATCAACACGATATTATAAACTGTTTTTGAGATTAATATTGCCGCAGGGCTAGCAAGTATATAATTATATAACTGCTGACCTTTAGTTTCCTGTAGAAAACTTTTAGAAACACCGTTTATTGATGCAAAAAGAATAATAATCCAGAATAAAGCATTCCATGCAAGCTTATCACCCAGACTTACGAAAGATAAGTAACAAGTAAAAATGGTAGAAACTACATATAATAGAATTCCATTGATGGTATATTTGGAGCGCCACTCTAACAGTACTTCCTTATGGATTAAATATTTAACCTCTTTGGCCAGTTGCATAACCGCAAAGATACTTTTATTGATAAATTATCGCAGTGTAATTTTGTTGGATTGTTGTAATATTGTTTCAACATTTAACTTGGAGAGATTAACGCTAACGGGCTTTTTTTTTGTGCAACCCGTCCTTGGTTTTACCTGAAATGAAAAATAAATACGGATTAGGTTTTACATAGGCTTAGGCATTAGTTTAGATGTTAACAGTTGTAAATAGAATATGAAATACGCATCAGTGACAGAATCGCCTGTTGGCAAATTAACCATCCTTGCTGATGATGACTTTGTTCATACTGTTACCTTTACGGAAACAGATGTAGCAGGATTATCAGAAAATGAATTAACCAAAAAAGTTGCAAGTCAGTTAGCACAATACTTCAAAGGAGATTTAAAGGGTTTTGATTTTCCAATAAAGCAAAAGGGAACCGAATTTCAGCAGGAGGTTTGGCAGAATTTGCTCAGCATTCCATATGGCGAAACAATTTCCTATGCCAAGTTTTCTGAACACAAGCCATTAGCCATTCGGGCCATTGCCGCCGCAAATGGAAAAAATAATATTGCCATCGTAATTCCCTGTCACCGGGTGATTGGAAGCAGTGGCAAACTGGTTGGTTACGCGGGTGGTTTGTGGCGGAAACAGTGGCTACTGGAACATGAAAGAGAGATTGCTCAAAAAGGACAAACGACACTTAAATTTTAATAATATTAAAGATGACTTCAGAAAAAGCCGAAACAAAAGATTACCTAAAAGCCATCAGGCTGATTAATATTGAAAATGATGATTGCGCATTTGAGATTGGAAGGATTCCAGTCCTTAGGAATATTAAAGCCAGTTTCTTTTTCGCCAAAACGAATGTTTCTGCTTTGGAAGGAATACCTCATCCGGCGCCTCGGAGGCAATATGTTATCACCTTAAAAGGGAAATTAAAGTTTGGTACAACGAACGGTGAGACGTTTATGATTGAACCTGGAATCATTCTAATCGCCAATGATACGCGCGGAAGTGGCCATACCTGGGAAATTGGAGATGGCGATGAATGGGTAAGAATCTATATCCCGCTAGATGATGATACCGATGATCTTTTTATAGTGGATTAGTTTTAAAGTGTGGGATTATAGGTTTAACCGCAAAGGTCGCAAAGGGAAGGCGCAAAGAAAGCAAAGTATGGGTTTTCTACAGTTAGCTGATTAGAAAATTAACCACAGAGAACACAAAGAGAGGGCACAGAGAACATGAAGATGAATTCCTTCTATTTTCTCGGTGTAAAACTCGGTGACCCCGGTGGTAAAAAAACTTAATTGCAGAGAGAAGGCGCAAAGAAAGCAAAGTATGGGTTTTCTACAGTTAGCTGGTTAGAAAATATAGCTATAAATATTAACCACAGAGAACATGAAGATGCGTTCCTCCTATTTCTTCGGTGTAAAACTCGGTGACCCCGGTGGTAAAAAAACTTAATTGCAAAGAGAAGACGCAAAGAAAGCAAAGTATGGGTCTCTACAGTTAGCTGACTATGAAATATAGCTGTAAATATTAACCACAGAGAACACAAAGAGAGGGCACAGAGAACATGAAGATGGGTTCCTCCTATATTCTCGGTGTAAAACTCGGTGACCTCGGTGGTAAAAAACTTAATCGCAGAGAGAAGGCGCAAAGAAAGCAAAGTATGGGTTTCTACAAGTTAGCTGACTATGAAATATAGCTGAAAATTATTAACCACAGAGAACACAAAGAGAGGGCACAGAGAACATGAAGATGGGTTTCTCTTATTTCCTAGATATAAAACTCGGTGACCCCTGTGGTAAAAAAACTTAATTGCAGAGAGAAGGCGCAAAGAAAGCAAAGTATGGGTTTCTACATTTAGCTGACTATGAAATATAGCTGTAAATATTAACCACAGAGAACACAAAGAGAGGGCACAGAGAACATGAAGATGCGTTCCTCCTATTTCTTCGGTGTAAAACTCGGTGACCCCGGTGGTAAAAACTTAATTGCAAAGAGAAGTGACAAAGAAATCAAAGTATGGGTTTCTACATTTAGCTGACTATGAAATATAGCTGTAAATTATTAACCACAGAGAACACAAAGAAAGGGCACAGAGAACATGAAGATGAATTCCTCCTATTTTCTCGGTGTAAAACTCGGTGACCTCGGTGGTAAAAAGACTTAATTGCAGAGAGAAGGCGCAAAGAAAGCAAAGTATGGGTTTTCTACAGTTAGCTGATTAGGAAATATAGCTATAAATATTAACCATAGAGAACACAAGGAAAGGGCACGGAGAACATGAAGATGGGGTTTCTGCTATTTCCTAGATATAAAACTTGGTGACCCAGGTGGTAAAAAAACTTCATTGAAAAGAAAAGTGACAAAGAAAGCAAAATGCAAGTTGCATCAGTTAACTCAGGATGTAAAATTTACTGGTAAACTAGAGGATGATGAGTCTTACGTAGTTGCTGCCCTTCAAGATTATAAATTTCTATTCATCATGAGTTGCAATCAAACCATGCAGAAAAAACTCCTGATGAAATTGTGTTTTGCGACAAAGCGCAAGGATATGAGGACAGCAAACTTACTTCACAATTTCCGGATTAGTTGCTGCAACAATTTTGTCGCCACGCTTAGTGCTAAACAGCATAAATAAAACGCCGACTAAAAACACAATCCAACCCCATTGAAAGTGAACAACCTTGCCAATTAATTTGTTAGCAAAGCCATACTTGGTATAATTGTTAGCCGTAAAATAAACCGCAACAACAGCGAGCACATACCAAATTGCCATTACAAAACTCATGAACCTAAAAGCGCTGGCTTTTCTAATGAAAAAGAAAAGTACTGAGATTACTATAATGGCGTATGTAATCAAAAATAAACGCGCATCAGATTGATACAAATTCCAGTTTCCTTTAATCGGCACTTTTAACATCGGACAAAAACTGGCAATAATGCAAAGCAAAATACCAACTAAAGCCCTGAATTTATTTAAGATTAACATATTTTATATTTTCACAGTTTGAGTAAATAACAAGATTTCTATCTGATTGTTGAGGGAATTTAGAATAATATAATCTCAGTCTACAAATGATCAATAGAAAAAAATCCACAAATCAATATTAAACTAACAATAACCACCAACGCCAAACGACAGACGAAAAACGAAAAGTCCGCTACTGCCCTTCTACAATCCCCATTTTCTCTGCGAAGTGTGCGCAATAATCACGTAGGTCTTCAACAATTAAAGTTTCATTTGTAGCCTTTAAAAAGCTATCTCCCATGGTTTGTAAAGTTTCGTAAAAGAAACGTTTCATCTCATCAACAGGCATATCTTTAGTCCATAAGTCTATTTTCAGCGTGTTTTTATAGTTATGATCCCATACAGATAGAAACATTGCCTTTGCCGGTACTTTATCTGCATTTCCAGAGTCCGTACTTTCCCAAAGGATATTATCTGGATTATTTGCGTCGTCTAACTCAACTGTTAGTTTAATTTCTGCTGTTTTCATTTTAAATTAATTAAACCGATGGCATTACTAAAAAGTATCGGTTATTTTTTCGGTTGCAAAGATGCTATTTAATTTGATTACACAGATGCGTTGATTACAGAGATTACTTTTTCTCATTTTTTTTGACCTGTTAATTACCTTACCTTTTGAATGATGACGATCAAAATTACAGTAATCACCAGAAAGATAGATTCTATGATCCAAATTCTTTTCAGGTCTTTCAGTGCGAAACGAAAAACTAAATCCGTAACAAAAGTAACTACCACTAATATTCCCAGGCCCCAGGCAACTAAGCCGTTTATATTGATGTTTGGGTACGAAGCATTTGGATTTAAGAACAGATAGCAAGCAGTAACCGCTGCGCCTGCACCAATTATATTTAAAGGTGTAATCCGAAGTTTCATTTGCTATTATCTATTGTTGTTTTTCATCGGAAGCATATCACCGTCAAAACAATTACTTTAAAAATTTTAATTTATTCAGATTGCCTCAGTTTACACTATTTTTTCTTATCGAATTTCTTACCCTTTTTAAATGATTTCACTTCTTTTCCTGCTTTTTCTTTCGCTTTCTCCCGAACCTTTTTCTCTATTGCTGCAGCATGCTTCTTTTCATGGAAAGCACCTTTAAAATCAGGGTCCTCCTTCCGCTTTTGCATATCAATCTCCTTGGCAATATGCTGGCGCTCCTCATAAGGTGTTTCATCAATATAAACACCTTCCGGAATTTCAGCAACCGGAATATACTGGCGAATTAATTTTTCAATTTTACGGATATAGTATTTCTCTGCATCTGTTGCAAAAGTTATCGCATCCCCTTTCGAGAAAGCCCTGCCTGTACGTCCGATTCTGTGTACATAATCTTCGATGATAATCGGCACATCAAAATTAATTACGTGACTCACATCGCTCACATCAATTCCCCTACTGGCTACATCTGTTGCCACTAAAACACGGATATTTCCTTCCTTAAAACTATTAATTGAGTTGATTCTGGTATTTTGTCCTTTATTGGCATGAATTACACGTACGTTCCCCGCACCATATCTGCGCTCAATAAAGCTGAAAATATTATCAGCTACTGTTTTCGTTTTACAGAAAATGATCAGGCGGCTAAAAGCCTCATCATTCTTCAACAGGTGCTGAAGTAAGTTAATTTTAGTTTTAAAATTTGGAACATAATATAAAGCCTGCGTTACATTGGCTGCCGGTGTAGCTTGCGCTGAGGCTTCAATAACCATTGGATTATTTAAGAAATCACCAGCAATTTTCTGCACCAAATCACTCATTGTTGCAGAGAACAGTAAATTCTGACGTTTCCGGGGCACAATTTCTAAAATCCTGTGGATCGATCCGATAAAGCCCATATCCATCATTTTATCAGCTTCATCCAACACTAAAAACTTTAAGCTTTGCGTATTGATGTCGCCTGCTAAATAAAGATCGAGAAATCTTCCTGGTGTTGCAATCAAAATATCAACGCCTTTAGCAATTTGTTCCTTTTGTGTTTTCGGACCAATACCGCCGAAAATTACCAGCGAACGCAAATCAGTATAAGTAGAAAATAACTTCACTTGTTCTGCAATTTGCATCGCTAACTCACGCGTAGGCGATAAAATCAGAGCCCTCGGATTTTCGCCCTGAGCATATTTCAATTGCATTAAAATCGGCAAAACAAAAGCTGCAGTTTTACCTGTTCCGGTTTCTGCAATA
Organism: Pedobacter petrophilus; assembly: GCF_009674725.1. GTDB lineage: Bacteria > Bacteroidota > Bacteroidia > Sphingobacteriales > Sphingobacteriaceae > Pedobacter > Pedobacter petrophilus. Next base: position 192,603 of record NZ_WKKH01000004.1, read on the forward strand.
CCGAAAATATCTTGCCCGGATAATACAGGTGCAATCGCTTTTTCCTGAATTGGAGTGGCAACGGTATAACCTGCATCGGCAACTGCATTTAAAATTTGCCTGTTTAACTTAAATTCTTCGAACGATTTTGCCATAGCGCACAAAGATAGTGATTAAGGTTGAGGGTTTGAAGGCGTAAGGTAGAAGGTTTAAACCAATTGTAAAATCAAAGTTTCATTCTGGGGATTTTGGGTAAAGCAATTTCAGTAACCCTTCTGATGAAATAGCCCTGCCATTCGCTTTACTTCGTTACACTTCGTGCCCGCTGCTGTCAGGTTTATTTAATTCCAGCCAGCAACATCCAACTCCACTCCTACCTTTCATCCGCCCAATCTTGCTACTCGATACTTGCTACTCGATACTTGCTACTCGATACTTGATACTTCCTACTTGATACTAATTTACTACCTTTGAAACCATGAATTCTTACCTGATAAAAGCCGCCACAATAGTAAACGAAGGACAAAAATTTGTAGCTGATGTATTAATTAAAGATGGATTAATTGCCAAAATTGGTCAGAATCTTTCAGCACCTGAGGCACAGGAAATTAATGCCGAAGGACAATACCTTTTACCAGGCATGATTGATGATCAGGTTCATTTTCGGGAGCCCGGTTTAACCCATAAAGCAGATATTTTTACCGAAAGTATGGCTGCTGTCGCTGGCGGAATTACCTCTTTTATGGAAATGCCAAATACCGTTCCGAACACCTTGACACAAGAGTTATTAGCTGATAAATATGCAATTGCAGCTGAAACATCATTAGCAAATTACTCATTTTACATGGGTGCCAGTAATGATAACATCGAAGAAGTGCTTAAAACCGACGCTAAAAATGTTTGTGGCATTAAGGTTTTTATGGGCTCTTCTACTGGGAATATGCTGGTTGACAATGAGAAAACATTAGAAAATATTTTCAGCAAAGCACCAATATTAGTAGCCACACATTGTGAAGATGAAGCAACTATTCGTAAGAATTTAGCAGAATATAAAGCTAAATATGGCGATGATTTAACTATAGATATGCATCCACTGATCCGAAGTGCGGAAGCTTGTTATAAATCTTCATCGTTAGCCGTAGAATTGGCGAAGCGGTATCAAACCCGGTTGCATATCCTCCATATTTCAACTGCGAAAGAAATTGCATTGTTTGATAACACCATCCCATTAAAAGATAAAAAAATTACTGCCGAAGCCTGTATTCATCACCTTTGGTTTAATGATAAAGACTATGCAACAAAAGGTAATTTCATTAAATGGAATCCGGCTGTAAAAACTGAGGCTGATCAAAGTGGAGTGCTTCAGGGTGTATTGAATGATAATATTGATGTAATTGCAACCGACCATGCCCCGCATACTTTAGAAGAAAAACAGCAACCTTATGCTTCGGCACCTTCAGGCGGACCTTTGGTTCAGCATGCATTGCCTGCGTTGTTGGAAATGCATTTACAAGGAAAAATCTCACTGGAGAAGATTGTAGAAAAAACAGCTCACAATCTGGCCATTTGCTTTGATATTGAAAAACGCGGATTTATCCGCGAAGGTTATTGGGCAGATTTGGTTTTGGTAGACTTAAAAGATTCCTGGAAGGTAACCACCTTAAACAATTTTTATAAATGTGGCTGGAGCCCTTTTGATGGAGATACTTTTCAGGCCAGCGTAACACATACTTTTGTCTCTGGAAATTTAGCCTACCTGAAAGGAAGATTTACGACGGATCAGATTGGGAAGCGACTAACTTTTGCGAGATAAGGTTCTGCTCTAATTACTAAAATTAAAAATAATTACGTAAATTAGTTTGTTAAGTTTATAAATATGAGCAATTTACAGTTATACGCCGAGATTTCTTCACTTCCTTCAAATCTGAAAGAGGAAGTCGCTGGTTTTGTAAAATCGTTAAAAAAAACTATAAAAAAAGTTCTCATACATTAGAAGAACCTCATTGTATTTCCTTTCGATGGAGACGCAGCGCTCGCGGCAGTAGACATTCAAAATAAGCTGAAACGCAAAAGTATAGATAAAACTGATTTATTTATTGCAGCAACAGCAGTTGCACATAACCTAAACTTTAATACCTCAACCAAAAGCATTTCCAGTATATTGAAGACTTAAAACTATTAACCTAATCTGCCATTTCAAATTATAGTTTTGCTATATTTGCTATAACAAGACTATAATCAAATGGAAACATTAATTGCCCATCCTAAAAACGAAGAAGAAGCAATCGCTTTAAAAGCAGTCATGAAAGTTTTGAAAATTGATTTTGAAACCGAAAATAGCCCCTATAATCGGGAATTTGTTGAGAAAATTTTGAGCAGTGAAAAGGCAAGAAAATCCGAAAAACCCGGTCTTAAAATCAATGTTCAAGATATGTGGAAATAACACCCCTTTAAATCCCCCCTTTAATTCTTGCATCCCAATTTATTCAATTAATAATTTGATATGCAGATAGAATTATACGAGCAAGCGATAACAGACTTTAAATTTTGGCAACAAAATCGTTCAAAAAAGAATAGAAATACTATTGCAGACATGATACTTCATCCTTTTACTGGATTAGGGAAACCAGAGGCTTTAAAGCATAAACTTTCCGGCAAATGGTCTAGAAGAATAAACGAAGAGCATCGAATTGTTTATGAAGTTATTAATAATTATATTTTTGTTTATTCACTAAAAGGACATTACAAATAGTGACTAAACGTTCTATCCTAATCCAATCGGTCATATTAATTGGCCTTTCTAGCCTAATTTTCCTTTTTGGTTTATTTCCAGCCGCAGTAGACAATTATTATTCCACAGTTTTCTATCCTTATATATCTTCAGCCCTCAGGTTCATCTCATCAATATTTCCATTTGCTATAGGTGATATAATTTATGCCTTGCTTATTGGATACGTACTTTATAAAATCATCCGGTTTTACAAAAGGAGAACAACTTTAATTAAATCACATCGGATTACCGTTCCATTACAGGTTTTAAACTTCTTTTTAATACTTTATATCATTTTCAAAATCGTTTGGGGGTTAAATTACAGTCGCCCGAGCATCAGCGAAGCACTCAAAATCGGAAATGAAAAATATACCGTTAAGGAATTAGTCTTGCTGGCAGATTACTTTATTAAGAAGACTAATAATTTAAAACTGAGACAACCTAAAACACCGATTTATTCAATAAAAGAACTGGAAATAAAATCAGCATCAGCTTACGATTTAATGGAAAAGAAAAACTCGGTATTTAAATATTCAAATCCTTGTTTAAAAGCCGTTTTAAATCCCTGGATCATCAGTAAAGTTGGAATTGAAGGCTATTATGCACCATTGTCTGGAGAAGCCAATATGAATATGAACCTCCCTGATTTTGTTAAGCCTTATGTCTCCTGTCATGAAATTGCCCACCAATTGGGCATTGCTTATGAAGATGAAGCCAATCTATTGGGTTATTTAACGGCAAGCAGCAGTCCGGACCTGAACTACCAATACGCTGCCAGTTACGAAATGCTGCGTTATATTTTATTCGAAATCAGAATGAAGTCTCCTGCACAGTATCAGGCCTTGCATGATAAATTGCTTCCGCAGGTTTTAGCCGATTTTAAAACAGAGAAAGAATTCTGGCGGAAATATAACGGACAAATGTTTGGTTACATGGATGCCGCTTTTGATCGCTTTTTAAAACTGAATAACCAGAAAAAAGGCATCGACAGCTATCAGGATATTGTAATCTGGTTGTGGAATATTCATAGGAATGAGTCGAAAGTTAAAGCTTCAAAGGCTAAGCACCCAGACTTATAACTTATAACTTTCAACATTTAGCTCTTACCCATGTATCGCCTCTTTCGTTCCAAAACTTTGAATCAATTCACCTTCAAATTCCAGCCACTCTTTCCAACGTTTATCTACATCTACATCGATGGTATATTTACGGGCGAAGTTTAAAAAAGTGGTATAATGTCCGGCTTCAGAAACCATTAATTCATGGTAAAATGTAGCGAGTTCTTCATCTTTGATGTTTAAGGAAAGTACACGAAAGCGCTCACAGCTTCTTGCTTCAATCATTGCTGCAAATAAGAGCCGATCGATAAAAGATTGATTGCGACTGCCATCTTTCTTGCTAAATTTGACCAACCGTCCAACATAATCATCTTTGCGCTCCCGACTTAAAGTATAACCCCGTTGCTTAATAATATCAATTACCATTTGGAAATGCTGCATTTCTTCAATGGCAATTGCCGTTAATTCTTCAACAAGATCCTGATGTTCGGAGTTCTGCGTGATTAAAGTGATTGCGTTTGTTGCGGCTTTCTGTTCGCACCAGGCATGATCAGATAAAATTTCTTCAAGATTTGATTCCGCAATATTTGCCCAACGCGGGTCTGTCAACAATTTTAATCCTAACATGTGTGCTTTGTATTGAGTTGCAAAATTAATAATATTTAGCAAACGTTAATATCTCCCACAGATTTAGAAGATGAATGAAAATTTTAGGTTGTAATCTTCGAAAATCACATTTATCTGCGGGAGTCAAAAAAAAGCACTTATTTTGCAGGTCAATGAATATGAGTGCTAAAAAATTATTGATTATTGGATTAGTCTGGCCAGAACCCACTTCATCTGCAGCAGGAACGAGAATGATTCAATTGATCGATTTATTCTTAAGCAACGACTATCAGATTATCTTCGCCTGTGCGGCTTTAAAAAGCGATTTCAGTTTCGACTTCACCGGAAGAAATGTTGTTGAACATGAAATTAAATTAAATGATAGTAGCTTTAACTCATTTGTAAAAGACTTAAATCCGGGTCTTGTGTTATTCGATAGATTCATGATTGAAGAGCAATATGGGTGGCGCGTTCAACAGGAATGCCCGGATGCACTGAAAATTTTAGACACAGAGGACCTTCATTTTTTAAGAAATGCACGGGAACAAAGCATTAAAAAACAAACCGCTACAGATTTATTCTCAGATTTAGCAAAAAGAGAGATTGCCTCCATTTTACGCAGCGATTTATCACTAATCATTTCTGAGGCAGAGATGAAAATCTTAACACAGCAATTTAAAGTCGACGGTTCGATTCTTCATTATTTACCCTTTCTCGAAGAGGAGATAACGCCGGAAATAGCCGCAGACTGGATTCCATTTGAGCAAAGAGCAGACTTCGTTTTTATTGGAAATTTTCTTCATGAACCAAACTGGAACACTGTGCAAACCTTAAAAAACAGCATCTGGCCAGCCTTAAGAAAAAAAATCCCTGGTGCTAATTTAAATATATATGGTTCCTATGCTTCGCAAAAAGTATTACAATTAGAGAATAAAAAGGAAAAATTCTTTATTAAAGGTAGAGCTCAAAATGCTCGTGAAACCCTCTCACAACATAAAATACTACTCGCTCCCATTCAGTTTGGCGCTGGCGTTAAAGGAAAATTTATTGATGCTATGCAAGTGGGAACTCCATCTGTAACCACGCAAATTGGCGCAGAAGCAATGAAAGGCGAACTGGATTGGAACGGTTTTGTAGAAGATAATCTGCAAACTTTTGTAGAAAAGTCGATAGCATTATACACTGATAAAGCCTTGTGGACTTCTGCGCAAATAAAGGGCGTCCAGATTATTAACCAACGGTACAATTTACATCATTTTGCTGCAGATTTCACTTCCAGAATTAATGACTTGCTAACGCAATTAACAACACATCGTCAAAACAACTTTTTTGGCCAGATTTTAAATCACCAGGCAATTCAACATACCAAATACATGTCACTCTGGATTGAAGAAAAAAACAAGCATAAATAATCATCCTGATTAAACATTTCTATCAAGGGAACTACAACCCTATCCTCCACCGCCAATAATATTTTTCAATTTCGTTTGGAACATTTCCAGAATATATTCTAGATTTGCGCATTATTTAAATTTAGTCTAAATAAAACCAAACAGAACCGATGTGCCATATTTACAAAAAATTATCATTCCTGATCATTTTTATGGGCGTTTATGCCCTTGTCTCTGCTCAAGAATTAGTTACCATTAACGGTAAAGTAACCGATGAATCAGGAGATGTTATCCCTGGGGTGAATGTATATTCTAATAATGGTAATGAAAAAACCACTACAGACAACAACGGTAATTTTACCTTATCTGTAAGCAAAACCTCTCAAACAATAAAATTTAGCTATGTTGGTTATATTACGACCAGCAGAAATATTAATCTGAACCGCGGTAAGATCACCTTAAATATTAGCCTGTCAACAACGAAATCAGATTTACAACAGGTTGAAATTACAGGAAGGAAGGAAAAAACTTATAAAAACACTGCTACATTTATTGGGAGTAAATCTGAAATTCTATTAAAAGATTTACCGCAGTCTGTTTCTTATGCCAGTAAAGAATTAATTGCAGATCAGGGAGCCGTACGGGTTGGCGATGTGGTAAAAAACTTTAGCGGTGTAAATCAGTTCAGTTTTTATGATGATATTACCATCCGTGGATTCAGAATAAACGGAGGCAGTAACACCCAATTAATCAATGGCATGCGCAGCAGCACAGGTTTCTGGAAACAGCCTTTGGCCAATTACCTGGAACGGGTTGAAGTGTTAAAAGGGCCGTCATCAGCACTGTATGGAAATGCGAGTCCGGGTGGCGTACTTAACCGCGTTACTAAAAAACCTCTGGCAGAAACCCGTAAATCACTAAGCCTTTCTATGGGAAGTTACAACACTTTTCGTGCACTTGCAGATGTAACCGGACCAGCAAATAAAGATAGTACATTGCTTTATCGTTTAAATTTCGGATATGAGGATGCAAATTCATTCCGTGATTTACAATTTGATAAGAATGTGGTTATTGCGCCATCACTCACTTTTCTACCTTCAAAAAACACAAGCCTGAATTTCGATCTGGTTTATAATGATTCGAAAAGCCGTTTAGATAGAGGCCAGTCGGTATTTGGAACCGGGAATCTGTATTCTACCCCTCAGTCTACCTCTTTAAATACCGGGAACGACCGTTTAAATGAAAAAACTTACAATGTGTCGCTTTCATTAAATCACCGTTTCAGTGATAACCTGAATTTTACTGCATCTTACATGAAAACCGGATACAGTGAAGACCTATATGAGCACAGAAGCGCTAATAGTTATGCTTTAGACGCTACCGGAAAAGCGGTAGACAATCTGGTTGCCATGCAGATTTTCAACAGGATTCGTAAAAGGTACGTTGACAACTTTTCAGGCTTTATCAATTATAAAATTAAAACAGGCAAAATAGAACAAACCATTGTTGCCGGATATGATTATGCTAGTGAAAAACTCCCGGTTGGTGCTTCACAACTTACAGCATCTAACTATCGTAATGCTACAAACACCGGGTCAATTAGTTTTGTAAAGTCTGATTATGATAAGGATCCGACCAACTACATTAAACGTTTCCTCGTGGTTAACAATTTACTGGTTCCTAACGTACCATCGTTTAATTTAAATGATGTGATGGCTTCACAAAGGCTGCAGGATGATAGTAAAAACTTTTTTGTTCAGGCAGCGTTTGATCCCACTTATTATTTCCTTCATGCCGGATATGTACAGGACAATATTAAATTAGGAAAGCTGCAGGCTTTAATTGGTTTACGCTACGAATATTATACAGATTTCGCTAATTACCTCAAACCTAATGAAGCCAAAACACATTCAAAAGCACTCTTGCCAAGATTCGGTTTGGTTTATTCCGCTACCCAAAATATTAACCTATATGGTACATATGTAATGGGTTACACGCCCCAAACGGCTTCCACCCTTTCAAATCCAAATGCAGGCGGCCCGTTTGATCCGCTGGAAAGCGATATGATTGAATTTGGTGCGAAGACCAGCTGGCTGGATAACCGCTTAACGGCTTCTGCTGCCATTTACCAGATTAAACAGAAAAATGTAACTTACCCGGCAAATGTAGCAGGTCAGCCAGATCTTTTACGTGCCGTTGGCGAAGAAAGATCCAGGGGGATAGAATTTGATCTGATTGGTCGGGTTATCCCTCAGTTAAGCATACTGGCATCTTATTCATACAACAGGGCCTATATTACAGAAAGCCCAATCGCCGCAGAAATTGGCGTACAAAAACCTAATGCACCAAATAATACAGCCAACGTCTGGCTAAAATATAATTTTGTTAATGGCACCTTGAAAGGCCTGGGTATTGGTGGGGGTTCAAATTACGTAGATTCCAGAACCCTTTCTCAAAACTTAACCCAAACCATTCCAAGTTATACTTTATTTAATGCAGCGCTTTATTACAACATTGGTAAAGTGCAGGTTCAATTTAATATGAACAACATCACAAACAAGGTACATTGGGTTGGCGGATACGATTATATCAGATTGTTCCCGGGTACGCCATCAAATTATCTATTTACTTTGGGTTATACCTTTAATTAATTGTCTTGAAAAAATTTAAGAAAATAGCAGCATTTCTGCATCTATGGCTCGGCCTGATCAGCGGGTTGATTATCACAATCGTCTCTATTACCGGCTGTATTTTCGTTTTCGAAGAGGAGTTATTTAATGTTTTTCATCAAGATTTAGTTTACGTAAAGGCAGGGGGAAAACCGATGCCGCTATACGTTTTAGAAGAAAATGCACAAAAGGCACTTCCTAAGGGCGAAAAAATTAATTTGCTCGAGGTTAAGTCAGACCAACATGCCTATGTTTTCTCCGCGAATAAAGCCAATAAGAAATCCAAATCTATTTTCTACCTTGATCAGGTAGCCTACAATAAAGATGTTTATATTAATCAATTTACCGGCAAGGTTAATGGCATAGTGAATCGCAAGTATGAATTTTTCAGGCTTGTCAGGATGACCCATCAGTTCTTATTGTTAAACAAGCAAGTAGGAAGTATCATTGTCGGGTCTTCGGTACTGATGTTTTTAATTATCATTATTACCGGATTTGTGATCTGGCTTCCTAAAAAGCTCAGGAATTTAAAACAACGGTTAACAGTTAAATGGAATGCTAAATTTAAACGCCTCAACTGGGATTTGCACAGCACATTTGGCTTCTATGTAATCCCGTTCGCACTCATTATCGTTATTACAGGTTTAGTTTGGTCGTTCAGGTGGTGGGAACTCGGTATTTATAAATCTCTCGGAACATCCAAAAGACCTAATCTGGTTAAAGAATATGTTCAGCTTCCAGGCGAAGTAAAAACAAAAGAAGCGAGCAACATTGCATTAAATACCATTCTAAAATTGAATCATGGGAATTTTAAAATCATCCTGCTTAATTATCCGGAAGAAGAAAAGATCAGCATGATGGCTACCGTTCAAATCATCAACAGTGGAGATGCCTGGCGGGGACTTAGCTATTTATATTTCAATCCGAACACCGGAATGCTGTTTGACAAAATGTTGCATCAGGATAAGTCGCTTGGCATGAAGTGGCGAAATTCTAATCTCGATATCCATGATGGAGGTATATTTGGATGGCCGACTAAAATCCTGGCCTTCCTGGCAGCCTTAATCATTGCCACTTTGCCTACAACTGGCTTTTTAATCTGGTTGGGAAAAAACAATAAGAAAAAGGTGGTATCTAAAACGAAGTAAAAATTCCCTCAATTTTTTCACATCAATAGGTTTAATTCAAGCAGAAGAAACCCTTGTCTTAAACAAAAACACAGGCCTTAAATAACTTAAAGGCCTGTGTTTTTAAAAAAAGCTTAGAATCTGTTTAAATTTGGCTGCTCGTCAGTCTGAGTTTATCGAAGACCTTTGTTAAACGTGCGTCGACAGGCTCAGCATGACAAATGAAATTACCAATCGAAATTGAAACAACTTCTTAATGTTTAGAAATTGAAAGCCAGTTTAGTAAACAATCTGCGTCCGTTAAAACCCATTTGAACCGCATCCCATGCACCACCTGTTTCGCCATCGTAAGCAGAGAGTTTGGCACCTTGTACATAACCTAAATCAGGATGAACATTAAAAACATTATCAGCTCCAAAGAAAACAGTCACTCTTTTCGAGAATTTATAAGAACCGTAAAGGTCTGAAACCATTTTTCCAGAATAATTAAATTGCTCTAAAACGGTTGTATTAGGATCATTATCCAAAGCAACTAAAGGAGGATAAGTGTTTTCGTAGCCATAACCTAAGATAGAGATTTTGCCATAATACAAAAAGTGTGTGCCAACCATCCAGTTTCCAAAGCCGTAATCTAGGTTTAAACCTAACTTAACCGGAGGCGCCGAAGCTTTAATATAAGCCTGTTCCCTATCACTGAAAAATGCCTGTTGATTTTCATAAGAACCACTTAATACTGAAGGGATATTGATTTGATCGATATTCAAACGATTCAGGTTTCCGGTAAAGAGTACCCTAATGCTTTTATTATCAAACTTTTTGTTATAGTCGACTACCAGATCCAGACCATAATTGGTCGTATTTACTGCATTGGCAAAAAACTGTGCCTGTGTGACGTTTAACTGATTTAAGATAGGCTTTAGGGCAGGGATACTTTCATCGAACTGACCCGATAGCACTACTCTGTCTTTTATGTTGATACGATATCCATCTAGCGTTACGGTTACATTAGAAACTGGTTTCCATGAGAAACCTAAACTGGCATTAACTGATTTTTCTTGTTTTAAATCGGGAATACCTGCCGCTTTAGTGATAGGGCTATAATTTGGGGCAATTTTCACTTCGAAAACATTCCCCCCCTGCACATTGGTAAAGGTATTGCTAAAATTAATTTGTTGTAAAGATGGCGCCCTAAAACCGGTACTTAGAGATCCACGAACATTAAAATTATTGGTTAATTTATACCGGGTAGCAAATTTATAGTTGCTGGTGAAACCAAAGTCACTATAATTTTCTGCCCTTACGGCTACGCCAAGCAACCATTTATCAGTTGCGTCTAATTCTGCGTCCACATAGGCAGCAACATTCGAACGATTTGCATTAACCTCATCTGCTGGCTGGTAACCAGGGAAACCTTGTGCACCAGTTGCCTTATCAGCATTATAGTTTGCATAAGAATCAGGCTCACCTGCAAAAATCTCATAAGCTTCGTACCTGTGCTCCAGGCCAAAAGCCAGGTTTAATCCGGAGGCAACTGTAGGGATCACCTTGCTTAGGTTGAAGTTGACGGTATTCTGTAAAAAGGAGAAACCACCATCATCAAAATGGGTTTTTCCGGCACCAAGAGAGGCATTAAATGTTTGATCACCATAAAAATGAAAATTATTCCGCCCTAAAGTATTGCTCAAATCCCAGTTCCAATCTTTACCCCAAATACCTTTTATACCAGCTGCAAAGGAAATATCCTGAATTTTAGTTTGGATAATCGGATCGAAATAAGTTTCTCCATCAATTGTGGTTTGCAAAATTGGATTTCCAATCACACCATCAGGAAAACGTTCGGGCCTTTCTGAGAAATTTCTGGTATAAGCATAAGCCTCAGATGACTTTGCATTTCCCCCGCCAAAAGAGTAAATAATGGTTTTAGTATTGGCAATCGGTATTTCCATATTGTACATTAACCCACCTGATGTTACAGAACCATCACCCGTGGAGCGCCTTACGGTATTAATTGGCAAGCCATCTTTCGTGCTCAAATCTGTATTCAAATTTTGTCTGAAAGTTTTACCATTCTTAAAGAAATTGCCGGAAAAATTAATGAAACCATTGTTTTTCCCTAATGCCACCCCATAGTTTGCACCAACAGATAAAGCGTTACCATCTATTGCACCACTGTGCCGATACTGGCCAAGTTCTTTACCATAATGCGTATTGAATTTCGGGTCGTAATAGCCTGAATAACCGGTGTTAAAACTCAAAGTACCTACATCTTTTTTTAAGATTAAATTGATTACGCCTGCAATTGCATCAGAGCCGTACTGTGCCGATGCCCCATCTCTAAGAATCTCTACCCGATCTATGGATGATTCAGGAATGGCATTTAAATCCGTTCCGGAATTCCCTCTTCCTCTGGTGCCAAACACCGCTACAAAAGCTGTTTGGTGACGGCGTTTTCCATTTACCAAAACCAAGGTTTGATCTGGCCCCAAGCCTCTCAGCGTAGCTAAGTCGATTTGATCTGCCCCATCAGAACCACTTTGTTTATTAAAATTGAAAGATGGCGATGCGGAGTTTAATATAGAGGTTAAATCCATCTTAGCGGTTGGCATGTTTACCTGATTTATCCTGATCACATCGACAGGTACCGGTGTCAAGATAGAAGAACGAGCTTTGCCACGCGTACCGACCACTACTAAGTCAGTTAAGTTCTCAGCACTTTCCGTTAAGGTAATGGTTAACTGACTGGAGTTTGCCTGTACTTCTTTGGGTGCATAACCAACCGCGCTCACGATTAAAATGGCATTATTTGAAACAGAAATCTGAAAATCACCATTTAAATCTGAGGATGTACCCTTATTAGAACCCTTTTCTTTTATAGAAGCACCAATCAACCCCTCACCTTTAGCTGTTACCACCTTACCTTTTACAATAATTTGCGCAAATGAGGTAATAGATAGCATAAATAAGACAAATAAAACACTAAGTAGTCGTTTTTTCATAGATTTATTATTAATTTAAGCTAAATATATACATAAAACACAACTAAATAGACAAAACACATAGGAATAAACGCATTATTTCACCAGCTATAAACAATAATAGCGTTCAAACTTTGATTTCGATTTTCATAATAGAAATGATTTCAATTTCAACCATCCAACTTCGCAATGTTCTAAAATTGCAACTTCACAACCTTTCAACTTTACAACATTCCAACAATTTTAAAACAACAATTGTGTAAATTCGCCCCATGGCAAAAATCTCAATTAACCTTGCTACAGGTTCGTTTCAAAAGGAAGAAGTAATAGTTGGAATCGATTTAGGCACCACAAACAGTTTGGTTGCATTCATCAATCCCGATAAAAATCCACAGGTGATAAACGATGCCGGAAAAGGCTTATTGGTGCCATCTGTAGTTTATTTTAATAGCCAAAATGAAGCTATCGTTGGTAATGAAGCGAAAGAATTTTTAACTACCGACCCGGCCAACACGATTTTCTCTGTTAAAAGATTACTGGGTCGTTCTTACAAAGATGTAGCAGATCATGCTTCCATCTTCTCCTATAAAATCATTGATGATGATAGCGATGCTTTGGTGAAAATCCAGGCAGGCAATCGCTTCTACACGCCTATTGAATTATCAGCAGAAATTTTAAAAGAGCTGAAAGCAAGAGCGGAACATGCATTAAAAACCCCCGTAAACAGAGCAGTAATCACTGTGCCTGCCTATTTCAATGATAGTCAGCGCCAGGCTACCCGCGATGCAGGTAAACTTGCCGGTTTAGATGTGATGCGGATTGTAAATGAACCCACCGCAGCCAGTTTAGCTTATGGTATTGGCCTAGATCCTTCGCAACAAAAAACCATCGCTGTTTATGATTTAGGCGGCGGAACCTTTGATGTTTCTATTCTTCAAATCCAAAATGGAATTTTCGAAGTACTCTCTACAAATGGAAATACTTATTTAGGTGGTGATGATTTTGATAACGCTATATTAAACCACTGGATAGAAAAAAATAATTTAGATATTAAGGTATTGGCAGAAGATAATATTTTAATGCAAACCCTGCGCTTACAAGCCGAAGCGGCGAAAAGAGCTTTATCTACTCAAAATTTATACAATGAAAAGATTGGCGAAATCTGGTGTACACTGGATAAGCAAACGTTCGAAAAACTCATTTCTACAAAAGTTGAAGAAACCATCACCGCGTGTAAAAATGCTTTGAAAGATGCAGATTTAACAGCAGCAGATATTGATGAAGTGATTCTGGTTGGTGGCTCTACCCGAACACCGTTTGTGAAACAGCAGGTGGAAAATTTCTTTGGCAAAGCGCCTCAGGATAATATTAATCCGGATGAGGTTGTGGCTCTTGGCGCTGCCATTCAGGCTGATGTACTGGCAGGAAATCGCTCTGATATTTTACTGCTTGATGTTACACCGCTCTCTTTGGGAATCGAAACCATGGGTGGCTTAATGGACGTGATCATCGCAAGAAATAGTAAAGTACCAACGAAGGCCGGTCGCCAGTATACCACCTCGATTGATGGACAAGTAAACATGAAGATTTCAGTTTACCAGGGAGAACGCGATTTGGTGAAGGAAAACCGCAAACTGGCTGAATTCGACTTAAGAGGTATCCCTGCGATGCCGGCGGGCTTGCCTAAGGTCGATATTAATTTTCTGTTAAATGCTGACGGAATTTTAACGGTTCAGGCCATTGAACTTCGTTCTGGTGTGAAACAGGAAATCGAAATTACGCCAAGCTACGGGTTGAGTGATGATACCGTTGAAAAAATGTTGATCGATAGCATTACGCATGCTAAAAGTGATGTGGAACAACGGATGCTGATTGAGGCAAGAAGTGAGGGCGAACAATTGCTTTATACCGCCGACCGTTTCATTGAAAAACACGCTGAACACCTGACCGAAGAAGAAATTTCGGAAACCAAAATTCATATTGAAGCTTTAAGAACCGCTTTAGCTGGCGCAGATAAGGATACAATCCTTAAAAAAGCAGATGAACTAAACGAATTTACACGTCCGTTTGCCGAACGTGTAATGGATGCGGCGATTTCTACAGCCATGAAGGGTAAGAAGATAGAATAATTAAGTTGGCAATTCACAGTAGGCATTTACTTAGCTGTTTAAACAATTCCCTGCATAATGTGAATGGTTCGTGGAGACACGAACCATGGCTTCACGACGATTATTGATTATTTCTACTTCAACTTTCTTACCATACATCAAAACTTTTCAAACCTCAATCCACTAACTTTGTTAAACAAATTTAGCATTATGGAATTAGGTATCGGTATGTTCGGGGATTTGCAAATTAATGCAACAGGAGAAATCCAACCTGCACAACAAAGACTTCAGGAAATTATAGAAGAAATAAAACTCATGGATGAAGTGGGTTTGGATTTTTATGGCATTGGCGAACACCATCGTCCGGATTATGCCGTTTCGAGTCCTGAGATTATTTTAGCAGCAGCAGCCACTGTAACAAAAAACATTAAGTTAAGCAGTGCAGTTTCTGTTTTAAGCTCGTCTGATCCGGTAAAGCTTTATCAAAATTTTGCAACGATAGATTTAATCTCAAACGGCCGTGCAGAATTAATGGCTGGCCGCGGAAGTTTCATTGAATCATTTCCATTATTTGGCTACGACCTTCAGGATTACGATGAACTTTATGAAGAAAAACTAGAATTACTCTTAAAAATAAACAGCGAAAAGAAAGTTAACTGGAAAGGCAAATTCAGAGCCAGCCTGGTTAATCAGGAAGTTTTGCCCAGAGCGGTGAATGATCATTTGAAAATCTGGGTAGCAGTTGGTGGAACGCCAGAATCTGTAGAACGAGCCGGGAGATTGGGCTTACCGGTAATGTTTGCCATTATTGGTGGACAGCCTATTCAATTCAAGCCACTTTTCGATTATTACAAAAAAGTTTATCAGGCTTACGGTCATGATATGGCCAAATTTGAAGTAGGGGTACATATGCATTCACTATTTGGAGAAAATAGTCAGGATGTGTCAGACTATTACTTCCCGCTCTATTCTGCACAAATGAATAGAATTGGCAAAACACGTGGATGGGCACCATTTCAAAGAAACCAGTTTGAGGCAGGAAGAAGTGCTGATGGAGCTTTAATTATAGGAGATGCGAACGAATCTGTAGATAAAATACTGGCCATGGAAGAAACTTTTGGCTTAACCCGTTTCTCTGCACATATGGATGTTGGCGGCCCATCGCACACAGCAATGATGAAATCAATTGAGATTTTTGGCAATAAAATTGCGCCGGCAGTTAGAAAAGCGCTTAAGCAATAAATTTAAACTTTCACTCTTTAAACGTTTGAATAAAGCTGTAAACGTAACAGCCTACACAAACTGCAAAAAGGCTCTCCAGCAAGGCAAAAATTGTCATCACTGAAGTTAAGGCCATTGCCATAATAGAAAAATTAAACAGGAACATCGCCGTAATCAGTAAGCTAAATCCAAAGCCCAAAGTTGCGGCGAACTTCTTTGGTGCCAGGTCTTTCATCTGCGGTTTTAAAGCCAGAATTTTAGCAATTTGAAGCGCTAACAACTTTAACAGGCTAAAATTTCCAGAGCCAAACGCCCTTGCTGCAAAATCAACTAACAATAATATAATCGCCCAGTAATTTGATGATATTAAACAAGAGATTGCGATCAAAGCAACCATAAAAGCGATTATCCTGATCACATTTTCATTCACACGTTCAGCTGATATCGGACAGGAAATTTCCATCTTAAATATTTTGATCTAAAGATATTCTTTTTCTACCAGGCCTCAACCAAATTCCGGTATTTACTGCACTAATATCTATCCTCAAACTATCCAGCTGATGATATTAATTCTTTTGTTTGTAAGTTTCATTCCTATATTTAAAAAACTAAATAACGCAATAAAAATATAGCATGGATGATTCGAAAAAGTTAAATCTGTTATTAGTTAAGCTAGAAAATTTATTACTCCGTCAGCAGGGGTTTGAGGAAGAAATTAAAGCCTTAAGGGATGAGGTAAGCGCATTGCAATCCCCCGGGTATAGCCCTCCGATCACGAAAACAGTCGAAAATGTCGTTCCGACAGCTCCGAGCATTATCCCACCTGCTGCTGAAATTCCAAATGTTACGCCACCACCATTCAGGCCAGTGGTTTTACCAGAGAGAAAAGACAGACAGGAACCTAACTTTGCAGATAAATTTAAACGTGAAAACTTAGTCAAGTCTGATTTTGAAAAGTTCATTGGCGAAAATCTGATTAGCAAAATTGGTATTCTAATTTTAATCATCGGGGTAGCCATTGGTGCAAAATATGCCATCGATCACGAGATGATCAGTCCGCTTACCCGAATTATATTGGGTTATGCTGTAGGTGCAGGTTTAATGGCTTTTGCCATCAAGCTGAAAGCTAAATATGAAAATTTTTCTGCTGTTTTAGTTAGCGGTGCGATCGCAATTATGTATTTCATCACTTATGCCGCTTACGATTTTTATTCGCTCATCCCCCAGCCTTTAGCCTTCGCACTGATGGTGGTCTTCACCTCATTTACAGTTATTGCAGCCATTAAATATAACAAGCAGGTTATTGCACACATCGGTTTGGTTGGTGCCTATGCCGTTCCTTTCTTATTAAGCAATGGTTCCGGACAAGTTGCGGTGCTCTTTACTTATATGGCCATTATTAACATTGGTATCTTAATCTTAAGTTTCAGGAAATATTGGAAGCCGCTACTATATGCATCTTTTGCTTTAACGTGGATTATATTTCTTGCGTGGCGGCTAGATTTAAGTAGCGACAAGAACTTCTTTCTTTTATCATTGTTATTCTCTGCAATATTCTTCGTTACATTTTATATCACAAATCTCGCTTATAAAGTAAGTAAAAAAGAAATTTTTGGCTTGAGTGATGTCGTACTGATTCTTTTGAACGCCTTTATTTACTATGGAATTGGATACCTGATACTTTCTGAAAATAAAAATAGTGTAGAATTATTAGGCTTATTTACGCTGGCCAATGCGGTAATCCACTTTGTGGTAAGTGTGATTATCTACAAAAGAAAACTGGCCGATAAAAACCTTTTCTACCTGATTCTGGCAGTCGTTATTACATTTATAACGCTGGCTATTCCAGTACAGTTAAACGGCGGCTGGGTAACCATTTTCTGGACGGTTGAAGCAGCGGTATTATTTTATCTGGGCAGGGTTAAATTGATTTCAATCTATGAAAAATTATCATTCCCATTAATCTTTATTGCATTCTTCAGTTTAATCCAGGATTGGGAATCTTATGGAAGTTACTACAACACTGGTGCTCCCATCACTCCAATATTTAATGTACTGTTTTTAACAGCGGCAATTTTTATTGCAGGCTTTAGCTGGATTTATTATGTAGGCAAAAAATCCGTTGAACAACCTGTAGAATGGCCATGGATGAGACAAATTTTAACTTATTTCATTCCAACTGTTTTATTGCTGGTTACTTATCTAACCTTTAGGATAGAGATTTCGAATTATTTTAACACCCAAATTGAACTAACGAAAATTAACACCACTCCGAACGCTAAAACAAACTTCGACAATTATCAATACAACTATAATTTCGAAAAATTAAACACCGCATGGATTTATATCTACACCTTGATTTTCGTGTCGTTATTAACTTTCGTAAATATCAAAAAGCTCAGAATCCGTGAACTAGCCGTTGCTAATCTGGTAATCAATCTGGTTACAATAGTCGCATTTTTAACGCATGGCTTATATCTGTTAAGCGACCTTAGAGAGGCCTATCTATCTAACGAAAATAACTATTTTGTGATCAGTTCATTCAATATTGGCATCCGTTATCTCAGCATCGCATTCTTCGCACTGCTAATTTTTCAGTGTTATAAGTTGATGAAATCTGGCCTTTTGAACATCGATTCAAAAATTATGTTCGATTCCCTGATTTATATTTCGTTATTATGGATTATCAGCAGCGAATTAATTAACATTTTATCACTATCAGGATTAACAGATAGTTACAAACTTGGATTAAGCATGGTTTGGGGCATTTATTCTTTGTTCCTGATTAGTATAGGAATAGCAAAAAACAAAAAACATTTACGTATTGGCGCAATGGTTTTGTTTGTCATTACCCTCGTAAAACTCTTTATTTACGATATGGCCTACCTCAGTACCATTTCCAAAACAATCGTTTTCGTATCGCTTGGAATATTGTTACTCATCATTTCTTTCCTTTACAACAAGTATAAACATTTAATAACTGATGATGTTCAAAAAGAAAATTAAGCTGCTCCTACCTTTACTCTTCTGCATTGCAATTGCTAATGCACAAACCAATATTTATAAGTTTAAACGACAAATTAGCGGCGTAAATACGATCTGGCACAGCATCTCGCTGCCTGATGAACTTTATAAAAATGCAAATGCAGGCTTCGAAGATCTTAGAATTTTTGGTGTAAGTGGCAAAGATACTGTTGAAGTTCCTTACCTGCTTAAACAGCGCGCTGATCAGATTAATACAAAAGAGGTTTCTTTTAAACAGATCAATCAAAGCACCAATGAAAATGGATTTTACTATACGTTTCAAGCGCCTGCCGGAAGCACAATTAATCAAATTAACCTAAGTTTTAAACAAACTAATTTCGATTGGCAGGTAACATTAGCGGGGAGTAATGATAATAAAGAGTGGTTCGGCATTTTGAAAAACTACCGGATTCTGTCTATTCAGAATACTGATACAGATTATAAATTCACTAAACTTAAGTTTCCCGATGCGAAGTATCAGTATTTCCGGATTGCAATCAAATGCAACGTTCATCCCCATCTGATTGCAGCAAAGCTGAACAAAACCGATACGGTTGGCGGAGTTTATAAACAGGCAAATTCGTTAAATTATCATTTATCAAATGATGCTGTGCAGAAACAAACGGTTATAGAGGTGAACTTAAAGAATCCTGTACCGCTTTCCTACCTGAAACTGAAAGCGCAAAGTGATTTTGACTTTTATCGTTCTTTTAAAATCGAAGCTGCAACAGATAGTTTTAAAAGCGAAAAAGGAATGCAGTATAACTACACCGGGATTTATGATGGCACCATCAGCTCGCTTGAAGAAACTGCATTTTCTTTTCCTAATACCATCACCTCAAAACTTAGAATAACCATCCAGAATAATGATAACAAGCCTTTACGAATTAGCAATTTAGAATTAAAGGGTAATGCTTATGAAATTATTGCACGCTTTGAGGATCTTAAAGCTAATTATGCGATCTATTATGGCAACGAAAAGTCCACTGCTCCTAGTTATGAAATTGAAAAATTTGAGAAAAAAATTCCTACAAACTTAACCACTGTTTCTGTTGGAAATGAAGAAAAAAATCCGGCTTATACAATTAAAACAGAAAAACCATTATTTGAAAATAAGATTTGGCTCTGGGTACTAATGACCATAATCATTGTGCTGTTAGGTTGGTTTTCTTTTAAAATGTTGAAGAATTAATATTATTAAAATGAGTTTTTTAAAAAAGTTATTTGGTTCAGATTCTCCAAAGAGAGAAGAGCCAAAAGTACTCATAGAGTTGAGAAGTCCGAGTTGTCCGATTAATGCCATTGTTGAGCAGGATAACCAGGTAGCTTATTTTTATTTGTGGGGTGATGAGGATTCCGATTTCGGGGTTAAAGCATGCTGGATCAGAAATCTGGATGAAGCCCCGATTGATACGGATTTAAAACAGTTAGAAGAAGGAATTCCACCAATGTTGAGCAAAGCATACTGCAAATTTCCGGAAGGACAGACACCTTTGCAGATAAACGATTTGGAAATTGTTTGGTTTGAAGAAGGAGACGGGGCGGCTTTAATGGAAAAGGGACAAGTTATTACCATTATTCCATCCTGGGCAGGTATAAATGGTTTTTCGGGTTATACCAGAGATTCTGTTGGAGAAGGAGAATATGGCTGGGAACTTAAATCTTCTAATGCCTTGTTAGAAAGAGTCGAAAAGGCAAAAGAATACTGGCAATTGTGGGATCAGAAAATTAATCCATTTCAGATTATTCAACCCCAATTACTTCAACAATATGAAAATAATTTAGGTAATAGTGATCAATATTTCGCGATAGATGGCAATGAGTGGCCGCCCAGAGGCTTATTCTTAAAAAAAGGAGAAGTTAAGGACGTATTTGTAACCGTAGGCCTTTCACTACTACCTATGCCAACAGTTGAAATGTATAATGAACATCCTCATGAGACTAACAGAATAGAGTTAGGCTTACTCTTAAATGCTGGTCTGCCTCAAGAAGAACTTAACCTCATCGGAAGTTGGATTAGTGGCCAGGCAAGCATTCCATGGAAAAGAATCTCTTGGTTTGGAAATGGACACACCGTTACATTTAATGTTCTCAGTAATACCAAGATGACATCTGTAGTACTGGTAAAGCATTTAACTAATCTACCTGATATAGAACTTGATGATTACCGGGGTAGCCAAGTGAATATATTATGGATGGTACCCATTACTGAAAATGAAAGAATCTATATTATGGACAATGGATTTGAACCCTTCCATGAAAAATTAGATAGAATAGGATCAGAAATTTTTAATATCTACCGAAATGAGATTGATTTAAATTAGATCGGAATAAATCATCCGCAATATTTTTTTTATATTAGGGCATGAAACGATTAGCGATTTTAACAGCGTTAATCATCCCGCTATTTCTTTGTACATCCTGGGGTTTCTTTGCACATCAAAGGATCAATAACCTCGCCATTTTCACTTTACCATCCGGCATGATTGGTTTCTACAAAAAGAACATCAAATATGTTACCGAGCATGCCGTAGATCCAGATAAACGCAGGTATGCAGATACACTGGAACCGCCGCGGCACTATCTGGACGTTGAGAATTATGAGAAAAGTATAGACAGCATTCCGGAGAAGTGGAACGATGCTCTGGCAAAATATGGGTCGAAATCGTTGAGCGCAAATGGTATCCTGCCCTGGCAAATCCAGCGGACCTATTACAGCCTGGTAAAGGCATTTAAAACGCGGGATTCCATCAAAATCTTAAAATACTCTGCAGACTTGGGTCATTATATCGGTGATGCACATGTTCCGCTGCATACCACATCAAATCATAACGGGCAGTTAACGAACCAGGTTGGCATACATGCTTTTTGGGAAAGCAGGTTACCAGAGTTATTTTCTACAAAATACAATTACGTTGTTGGCCGGGCAAGTTATCTAGAAAACCCTTTGAAAGAGACCTGGAAAATTTTAAGGCATACACATAGTCTGGTTGATACGGTATTAACCTTTGAGGCTCAACTTGCTGCTTCCTTTCCATCTGATCAAAAATATAGCTTCTCAGAACGAAACAACTTAGTTTTAAAGCAGTATTCTATTGCTTATTCGAAAGCTTACCACGATAAAATGAATAACATGGTAGAAAAACAGATGCGGTCTGCAATATTAGAAATCGGAAATTTTTGGTTTTCAGCCTGGGTAGATGCAGGCCAGCCTGAACTTAAAAACCTGATTAAGACTGAGCTTGAGCCTGATGTCAGAAAGGAAGAATCGGAGACAGAAAAGAAATATCAAAAAGGCACTATCATCGGGAGAGAAATTTAATCTAAAAGCACAAACGGTAAGAAATGAATCTTACTGTTTGTGTTTAAGTTATTTATTTTTTATCGTCACCTTCAATAATTTCTTCGATTTTTTTAGGTTGCATACGGCTTTTTACAGCAGCCCATATGGCCGGAACGAAGGTTACCACAGCGATGAACACAATAACGAGTTCGAAATTATTTTTAATTACCGGGATTTGTCCAAGAACAAATCCGCCTAATAATAAAGCAACGATCCATGCTACACCACCAATTATGTTAAAGTAGGTAAAGCGACCGAAAGGCATTTTTGCTATCCCCGCTACGAAAGGTGCAATTGTTCTGAAAATAGGCAAAAAGCGGCTGAAGATAATCGCTTTTCCACCATGCTTTTCAAAAAATTCGTGAGATTGCTCGTAGTATTTTAGTTTTAAGATCTTATTCTTTTCTTTGAAAACGCCCGCTCCTAACACACTTCCTAACTTAAAGTTTACAGTGTTCCCTAAAATTGCAGCTACAATTAAGATAACCAACATTAACCAGATGCTTAATCCGGTTTCATGCTCTCCGGCAATTAAAGCACCCATTGCAAACAATAGAGAGTCTCCAGGTAAGAAAGGTAAAACTACTAAGCCGGTTTCTGCAAAAATAATCAGAAAGAGAATAAGGTATGTCCAGGTTTGATAATCGTTAACGATTTGCGCTAGATGAACGTCAATATGAAGTATAAAATCTAGAAGTTGATGTAGTAAATCCAATTTATATTATTTTGGGCAAAAGTATGAATATGAAAGCGATTAACTGTTTTTTTATAGCAATAATCTTTTGTATTAATTATTAGCAATCACTCGCTTTTGAAGATCACCTGCCTTTGTACCATCAATCAATACCACGTAGGTTTTACCTTTTATTACCGTTGTAGCATCAATTACCGTAACAGCTGGTGGAGGGTTAGTGAGCGTTGGCGTAGTAAGCGCGAAGGAAATTTTAGTTAGTTTATCTACCTTTATTGTCTTTTCTATGATATCATTGTAGTTCATTGTAAATCTTCCGAAACTGGCTCCTTCATCTGTTATAATCACAGGAGAGGTTAACGTATAACCTAAATGCATAAATACAAGTTTGGCAACGGTGGTATCAACTCTAACCTGATCTTCTTTAAAGATCAAGCTAGGAGGCGCTGTAGGCGTTTTCCTGGTTAGAAACACTGAATAATTTCTGCCTATCTCCAGTCGTTGATTATCGAGACTTGCCAAATCGGTTGTTCCATCAATATTTCTTGATGTTATTTTGTAAGTGGAATCTCCGGCTACAACAACATAACTGCTGTTAGAACCCGTTACCGTAGCGGAACCCAGCGGTCTGCCATTTTCAAAAAAGTTCTGTGTTGTATCTAAAGAAGAAGCATGAAAAACCCTGATTTTGGCATCCCCTTTAATGAAATTGTCGTTTTTTATGCAAGAACTGATGAAAATAGTCGCGACAGCTAAAAGGAATAGTTTAGGAATTAAAAACGATTTTTTCTTCATAAATATGTATAAACACAATTAAAACGTAAAGATAGCAGAAACCATATTAAAACAGGCAATTAATTATCTGTGATCACATGGGCCTGTAAAGTTGCAGCTGTATTGCCACTAAACCAGACTGTATAAATTTTACCGGCTACAAAGTTGGAGTTATCTATGATTCTTGTTGTTCCGGAGCCTACAACGTTATAACTGAGGTTTAAATCTGCATCAACAGAAAAATAGGCAGATGCATCTTTATACTGTAAACTGTTCACAAAGAGCGTTCCTGCCTGTACGCTAACGTTAATGCCAGTAGTAAAAAACGGGGTTAAATTGATGAGCTTAATTTTTGCTTTTCCGGCTTCAGTATTACTCAAATTGTCTTCGTAAGACAGAATCTCTTTAACACCTGCCCGGTTGCTGACTAAAAATGTGGTGTAAGTGATGGAAGGCGTATACTTTACGGCGCTTACTGTTTCCGGATTATTTGTGCTCATAAATTTCACACTTCTATCTCCTGATACCAGTTTTAAATAATCAGTAGATTCTGTGAAGGCCAGGGTTGCGTTAGAAACCTTTTCACCATCAATGGAGATATCCTGCACAGACACAGCCTGCACTGCATTTACAAACTTCACTTTCGATTCGCCTTTTACCTCGGGATTTGGATCAGTTTTTTTACACGATGTAAATCCCGTAAACAGAATTACAGAAAGTAAGATGAATGTGAGGTGGTTAGAATAGCGTTTCATAAGCTGGTTTGGTTATAAACATAAATGGCCTGGTCAAAAACCAAGCCATTTTTAATATTTAAACTAAAACCTTAGTAGATTAGTAGCTGTTGTTTAGCATTACCGGCATTACCAACATCAATACATCTTCATTTTCATCGTTCGTTTGAGGAATCAATAAACCTGCTCTATTTGGAGTGGAAAGTTCTAATGTAACCTCATCACCGCTTAGGTTAGTCAACATTTCGATCAGGAAACGTGCATTGAAACCTATTTCAAGATCTTCACCATCGTACTGACAGCTTAAACGCTCATGAGCTTCGTTAGCAAAATCTAAATCTTCTGAAGAAATATTAAGTTCGCTACCATTGATTTTTAATCGTACCTGATGCGTGGTTTTGTTAGCAAAGATAACTACGCGACGAAGGGTATTTAAAAATAAACCCCTGTCTATCACTAATTTATTTGGATTATTCTGCGGAATTACTGCCTCATAATCTGGGTAGCGCTCGTCTATTAAACGACACACTAAATTAATGTTATCAAACTTAAAGAAAGCACTTGTTGCATTGTAATCTACTGAAACGTTAATGTCTGTAGAGGGCAAAGCAGCTTTTAAAAGTGTTAATGCTTTTTTGGGGAGAATAAATGAGGTTGCCTTATCTGCCTTACTATCCATACGGCGGTAGCGAACCAGTTTATGCGCATCCGTTGCTACGAAAGTAATGTGCTGAGGCGATAACTGGCAAAATACACCCGTCATTGCCGGACGCAATTCATCGTTACTAACCGCAAAAATAGTTTTGGTAATGGCTTCAGTTAAAACCGATGCTGGCAAATTAACTGATGAGGCATTTTCTACCACCGGAATTTTAGGGAAATCATCACCATTTTCTCCACTCAACTTATATTTACCATCACCTGCGCTAATTTCGATGGCAAAAGTAGTGTCATCAATATTAAAAGCAATTGGTTGATCTGGTAATGTTTTAAGTGTATCTAATAAAATTTTCGATGGAACAGCCACTTTACCTTCTTCCTTTGACTCAACAGCTAATGAGGTGGTCATGCTGGTTTGTAAATCGGTAGCTGAGATCGTTAAGTTTCCGTCTTTAATTTCGAAAAGAAAATTTTCTAGTATAGGTAAAACTGTACTGCTGCTGGAAGCACCATTTACAGTTTGCAGGTGTTTTAATAAAGTTGATGTGGATACAATAAATCTCATGATATCATTTAGTCTTCTTCAAAAATATAAAAATTATTTAGCGTACTTGTATTTACGGTAATAATGTTGAAAAATCGCAAAGAATATTAACAATACCAACGGAAACACAATATTTATAAATTGCCATTTGGTTTGTTCGAGCTTAATTTTCGTTTTATCGAGTAACCTGATCTTTACTTCTTTATTTCTAAGCATAATCAGGTTATCATCATCAGTAAAATAATCTACAATATTCAGCAACAATGCTTTGTTTCCATAAGTTCGCTGGCTATAGCGGTCAAAACCTAAAGGATAAGGTGAACCGTCTCTCTCCGAAACCTGATTCCGGAAAATATCGCCATCACCAAGCACGATCATTTTAGTGGACTTACTGGTTGCATCCATTGTATAAGGCGATGCAATTGTAGCAGGTAATGGTCTGCCTGCAAAAACCGATGGAAAACTTCCTTCAAGCATTAAACCCACCTGTTGCGGCACACTTTGGAAAGATCTTGGATCCAGTTGTTCACTCACCATTTGTAAACTAAATGGCTTTGGCGTATTGTAAACCTTATTAAATGCAGAGGTGCTTAAAATGAAAGACTTCTTTACTCCCCTAACGCCAATACTATCTACCGTGCTCGGAAACTCGGCCTTCACGCCATCTAATTTCTTGACTACACTTTGGCTCGTATCCGGCAGCAAAACAGGATAAAAAATCCATGGTAATAATTCCATCTGACTTTGACCGCCGACAATACCGGTAGAAACGGGAATTTCAGCGCAGTTCGCAGGATCGGCAATTAAATTGTAATTGATTCTTGCACCATACATAAAGAGCATATCATCCAGATTCAGGTTGCTATTGGCGGCCAATTGTCCGTTTCTTCCCCTTAAACTATCCAGCTCTGCCTTCACCTGATCGATACTCCAAAGTACCCGACCGCCATTCATTACAAAGTAATTGATTTTATATTTCTGCGTTTCTGTGAAAGACTGAGTCGGCTTCGCTACGATGAGCATATTAAGCTTGTCTAAACCCGCTTTATCTATAGTATTTAAATTTACACGACCAACTTCATAACTACCGGAAAGGGTACGAATGGCATCACCCACCTGTAAATCATTCAGTTCACCATTTGATTCTGTAAATCCAATACGGGGATTTTTTCCTGCCATTACTTTCTTCAAACTTGAAGTAAATACATATTCCAGGTTTTCAATTGCCCGGTTGATATTATCTTCGTAACTGCCTCTGGTATCTAAATTTTGAAAAAGTTTAACCGGGAATTCCTTATTATCAGTTTCGATCATGGCCATCGGATAAACCAGTTTTTGCGTTAATCCCGCATCGGTTTTAACACTTAAATTGGTCGCCTCAATACCCCTTTCATATAAATTGTTGATTACTGTATCCTGATCTGACTGACTCAATCCGCCCAGGGGATCTACGAATACAATTTTTAAATTTCCGGTTGAATAAGCTTGATAATCAGTTAGTACATCGTTCACAGCAGATTGAAGGTGTTTAAATGCTGGCGGCAATTCTCCATCCAAAAAAACTGTAACCCTAATCGGCTTTTTGTTGTTCGCCAGAATGGATTTGGTTTTTTCGCTCAACGTAAATCTCCGGTCTTCTGTAAAATCAAAACGATAGAATATATACTTCCCAAGAATATTAATGGCAATGATTCCGATGATCAGTAAAATTATATTCAACCATTTCTTGTTCGCTCCCATTATCGCTTCCCTCCCACTGTTAACCTGGTAAATAATAAAAACAGCATGGTAAAACTGAGAAAATATAATAAATCCCGGGTATCAAGCACTCCTCTGCTCATGGAAGTATAATGCTGATTAATACCGAAACTGGAAACATTACCTTGAATGCTTCCTAAAGCAGAAACCTGACTGGTATAATCAAAACCTAAAAAGGCAAAGGCACATAATGCGGCACAAACTACGAAGGCGATTACCTGATTTTTAGTTAACGAAGAGGCAAAGATTCCTATTGCCGTAAAGGCGGCACCAAGAAAAAACAAGCCAATATAAGATCCGGTTACCGCTCCCGAATCGATATTCCCTTCTGGAAAACCCAGTTTTGATATCGAGTAATAATAAACCAATGTTGGGATTAAAGCAAAAAAAACCAAAACCAGGCTGGCCAGAAATTTAGCAAATATGATTTGCCAAAGCGTGATGGGCCGGGTGATCAAAAGTTCGTAAGTTCCTTCCCTGCGCTCTTCTGCGAAAGACCTCATGGTGATGGCCGGAATTAGAAACATGAATAAATACGGCACCAAGCTAAAGAAACCACCCATTTCTGCATAGCCATAATCCAGAATAGAGGTATCGGGAAAGAACCAAAGCAATAGGCCAGATACCAGTAAGAAAATACCGATGGTAATATAGGCAACCATTGAACTTAAGAAACTGAATAACTCGCGTTTAAAAACTGCGTACATATGATGTTAAAATGCCGAAGTTAATTAAATATCCCTGCATATTAAAGGTGCTAAAGGGTTTAAGCCGCACTAAATGACATTTGTACATACGATCAGTAAATCGCAATCACTCGTTTTTTACGAAAACTATAAAGAGAAACCAATCCCAGCAGAGAGTACCCTGTTTTTTTCCTGATGGGAATTAGCCGGACCTCCGATTATTGTTGTTAAACCAAGACCGTAACCTGCATGCAGATTAAAACCATTTTTCAGTTGATAACCAGCTAAAAAATTAAATCCAAAATCCCCTCTTTTAAAATCTTCATTATCCCCAAATTTAACATCAAAATTTGTTGATTCATTAACAGATCGTCCGTTAGCGGTGGTAACTCCTTCATATTTTATTTTACCGCCTATTCCAAATCCATAATATGGGCCACCTCCAAAAAAGATTTTCCCGTTGCCGACATTAAAATTAAAAACTGCATTAACAGGGATTTCTAAATACATTATATTTACTTTATAAGAACCTTCGAAAATATATAAGTTTGGTCCGGGTTCGAAATTTGAATTATAAACATGGGCTTTGGCTCCTTTTCCAATTAATGCTAAGCCAGGTTGAACAGAGAACAAATCTGAAACAGGTAAATCAACTGTACCGCCTAAATAGAAAGAGGTATTTGTTTTATAATCCGGTTCCGGACCATCATAAGCAGAGGCCCCACTATTAGCTGAAATGGTAGGGAATGTAACACCGGCTTTAATGCCAAATTTAATTGGCTTGGTTTGAGCGAATGCAGAAACAAATATTGCCAGGAAGGATAGTGTAGTGAAGAGCTTTTTCATGTTTTTATAGTTGACAGAAAATTATGAAAAAAAACTGGAATTGAAAGAAATTTAGGTTAATTAAATACAAAAGACTCTATGTGCTATATTTAAAAAACATAAGCAAGCCTAATTCCCACAAAGCCTTTAGCGTTTGTACGGTTTGCGCTGATAAGCTTATCATTTTGCCCAATCCAGCTTTCATACCTGATTCCGAAATCAAGCTTATCTTCGTTATTTAAGCTAAACTGATTACCAATACCTGGTGACCAAATCACCACTGTTTTCTGCCCGTCTTTTAGTGCTAACCCTGCCCCCAATTGCCCTTCTGCATAAAACGTTTCGCTTAAATAATATTTCAAGCCCGCTTTTAACGGCACATATGTTAAATCAGCAAGACGAAGGACTGACGCACGCTTTCCAAAAAAATTGGCGTAACCTCCGCTAATGCTAATGGCAAAATCTTTTGCAACAGGAAAGCTCGCCTTTACAGAAAAACCCAATCCGATTCCGGAAAGATTCGAGAAATTGCCCGACGGTAAATTGATTTCTGGTCCAAGGTCTATACCGGAAGTATTTTGTGCTTTCAATGTAAGGGAGGCAGATAAAATAAAAGCAGTAATGATAAATGAAATTCTAAACATAAATCAGGAGGTAAGTTTTCTGAAAATATCTTCAAGCGAATCTTGATTGTATGCTTTCTTGATCCCTTCCAAAGAGTTATTGGCGACTATTTTGCCTTTACTAATAATGATGATATCGTCACAAATGGCTTCCACCTCCTGCATAATATGTGTGGAAATGATTACCGTCTTATTCTTGCCCAGTTCCTTAATCAATGCACGGATGTCTACCAACTGATTAGGATCCAGACCTGAAGTAGGCTCATCAAGAATTAGTACCTCTGGGTTATGAATAATGGCTTGTGCTAACCCTACCCGCTGGCGATAACCCTTAGATAACATCCCGATTTTTTTATGCTGCTCTGGTGTTAAGCCCACCAGTTTAATTACTTCTTCAATCCGCTTAGAAAGGTTACCAGGCGCATACGTTTCGCCAACAAAACCAAGAAACTCCTTTACATACATATCCGGATAAAGCGGCGTATTTTCCGGCAGATAACCAATATTTTTTTTGGCTTCGATAGATTGGCTGACGATGTTTTTACCTGAAACCGATGCCGCCCCACTTGTAGGCGTTAAATAACCGGTAAGCATGCGCATTGTGGTCGATTTCCCGGCGCCATTTGGCCCAAGAAAGCCTAAAATACGGCCTGGTCTTGCCTCAAAACTAATCGAATCAACGGCTTTTTGTCCATTGTAATGTTTAGATAAGTTTTGAACTGAAATACTCATATTTTAATGGTTTAAGCGCAATGAACAGTAGGTTTTTCAGAAAAGGCATAAGTTAAATCGCAGGGCTTGAAGCCGGGCATTATTAATATTTCTTATATTAATTGATATAAGGTGAGGTAATCTTTTTATTATACCTGAACTTATTAAGCTGTTCTGATGCCTGCGGCAAATTATCCCCCGATAAAATATCTGCTCCATTATTTACTAAATGGTAATAGATATTTCTGGCCGGACTTGCAATGGCACTTTTGTCGATATTGCCCATTGTTCCCAATATAGTGGTGATTCCTTTTTGGTGTAAAAACTCATATAATGCCTGATCAGGTGCAGAGACCCCAACAAATGCGACAATTCTATTATTTGGAATGCCTAAATCATTAAGTCTTTTCAACTCTGATTTTTTCTGTACAGATGCTGAAATCATTAAATCTGGCGCCAGGCGATGAACTTCTTCCGCCTGATTTGCATTATAGGTAATGATAATGGAATTACTTTCTACTTTATATTGCCTAACTTTTTCAATCACTTTCGCATAAGATAC
The DNA here is from genome assembly GCF_009674725.1 of Pedobacter petrophilus. Lineage (GTDB taxonomy): Bacteria > Bacteroidota > Bacteroidia > Sphingobacteriales > Sphingobacteriaceae > Pedobacter > Pedobacter petrophilus. Next base: position 223,442 of record NZ_WKKH01000004.1, read on the forward strand.
TCCTTTTTTCAGGTCGATTGTTAACAGTACTTTGCCCTTACTCCAGCTTAAAACACTATCTAACGTTGGGATTTTGAAACTTGTTTCGGTGCCTTTATCATCTTTCAGGTTAAGAGCTTTAAGTTCTTCGTAGGTATAATTTCCAATCGGGCCTTTTCCTGTTGAGGTTCGGTCCAGGTTATCATCGTGCATAATTACCATTACCGAATCTTTACTATAAGCAATATCAAATTCGATCACCATTGGATTATAGGTCGTTGCATTTTCAAATGTCTCAATACAATTTTCCGGGAAGCCGGGCATTGGGCCACCCCGGTGTGCACTAATTAATGGAAAACGATTTTCCGGTGTCCATTTCAGAAATTGATATAATTCTCCGGTATTATTAAATTTAATATGGTGTTGAACTTTTTCTTGCTTGCATGAAGAGAAAATTACCAGGAAACCCAAGAAAATGAGATGATGAAATTTCATGGTTCAAAAGTAAGGTAAATTGTTTATTAGTCAATTGTGAAATCGTTCATTAGGTGTTGATGGAGCTAATAGCGTGGAGCAGTAGCTTTTTATTTTGATTTTTTAGCTAAAAAATTTACCCGATTTTGAATATGAGTACAATTAAGCAAATCCATTTTTAATGGCAAAAACAGCCAACCCAACACGGGTTTTAAGCTCCAGCTTTTCGCATAACTGATCACGATAGCTTTCTACCGTTCGGGGGCTACAGAACATTTTATCGGCTATTTCTTTATAATTAAGTTCTGTAACGGTATATTTTAAAAACTCCTTTTCTCTTTCAGAAATTTTGATTTCAGCATCCTTTACTTTATTTAAACTGGAAAAGATAATTTTAGAGGCCCAGTCAGGATAGAAAAAACCGTTAATATCTAGTTTTGTAAGTGCATTTTCCAACTCCATTGGGTGCGCATTTTTTAACAGATAGCCTTTAGCACCGTTGCTAACCATTTTAATAACACTTTTTTCTTCGCCCTGCATACTCAGCGCCATTACTTTTACATCCGGATAATGCTCCTTTAACCAGCTTACGGTTTCAAAACCATCCATAATGGGCATACTGATGTCTAAAAGTAAAATATCCGGAATTTTATTCCTGCGCTCAAATTTTTCAATCAAATCTTTTCCATTTTCACAGACATAAATTACCTCAAAACCTGCAAAATTATTAATAATGCCTTGAAGTGCCTTTGCAATAAGGATATGATCATCAACAATAACGATAGGTACTTTCATGTCTGACCATTTAAAGTTATAGTGAGTTTAGTACCTAAATTAGCTTTGCTTTCCAGGGTAAACTTTCCACCAATAATTTCGGCTCTTTTTTTCATGTTTTTTAATCCAATACCATCAGCGGTTATTTTGGCATCATCAAATCCCACGCCATCATCTTTTATTTCTAATGCTAATAAAAAACCAGGATACGAGTTTAACTGAATGATAATATTATTGCATTGCGCATGTTTCAGGCTATTTTGAAGAAATTCCTGCGTAATCCTTAACAACACGTTCTTTTTTACAAATTCGAGGTCGATTTTTTCGAAATTATGTTCAAAAATTACTTTACATCTTTTTAAAGCATTAATATGGTTTACTTCTTCCTGTATTAAAGTTACCATTTCATTTTCAATTACATTATCGTTGGTTAGGTTTTTTGATAAACTTCTTAAATCCTGTAATGATGAATTGATGATCTGATAAATCTGCTCAATCCTTTCATTTTCCTGTGGTACTTTATTTTCATATACAAGCTGTTGCGTGTAAAGACTTACCAAAGTTAATTTTTGTCCGATATTATCGTGCAATTCCCGGCCAATCTGCTGCATGGTTGCCTGCTGTATTTCCAATTGTGTGGTTAGAATCTCTTTCTGATGAATTTCATTCTTAATTTTAATTTCATCCAGATATTCTCTTTTCCGCAGTTTATACTTTTTGATGTAAACCATAATGGCCACCACAAATAATACAAAAAACAAATTGAAAAGAATAATAGTGATTAAGAGTTCTGTTTTCCCCATATAAATGAAATTGAGAATAACACATACATTACAATACCTGACATCAGGAAGTAATCAAAATAAATATTCCAGATTTGGATATAGTTTACCAATAAGTAATAGAATGTCCAAAAGGGTAAAGTTCCTATATAAAATAGCGTTACTCCTAAATTAATATAAAACATTCTATTTCTATTAAAATTAATGATATCTGAAGATGTAATTTGATTATAATACTCCATGATAACTAAAACCATTAAAATAAAGGAACCGAATGTATAGTTAAATGAAAAGATTATTTTGCTTCCCTTGAAATAAAATTCGCTCGGAATAAATGAAATTAAATACAGTAAAGACAGGATAATAAACAAACTCCGCTTTTTTAAAGATTTAACGGCGTACAACCAATAAAAAAAGAGAAATTGTAAAGGAATTACAAAATAATTGTAAAACGCTGCCTTTGAAAACATGATCCAATTTCCTCCATATTTCCCAAAAAGTTCACAGCAAAAAATAAGCACTAAATAGAAAGCAAAGTATTTCCAAAAATTATTAGTTACATTTTTATAACAAACCAAGAGAGAAATTATTGCAGCTAATCCTTCAATCCATAAAAGAGTATTGCTTAAAAAAGTTTGAAAATTGAACATTGCTTAAATCCTAATAAGATTCTTGAATTATCTGAGCCGGAGGAATAAGTTGTCCGTGGTTTTGTGCCATTACCTGATGCGATTGATTATCGCTGCGATCAGCACTCATTGCCATTAAGGTAATGGGCCGTTCCTGGTCTCTATCTTTTATCAGAAAAGTAGTGCGATCTAAAGGGTTAAAATCATAATCCAGATAGCTTCCGCTATTGCTATTCTTTTTTAAAGTTGGGATCATGATAAGCGTATGTTTCTGTGCATAATCTTTTCCTATCGACTTTTCGTTTTCAAAACTGCCCCAATCTGTATCTTTTGGATAGGCAGCATAATAAAAACGGATCCCTAATGTATTATCAGTGATCCGCGGATTTACCTTTTTACTATAAAATTCGATATCGGCAATAAATTTTTTAAGGGTTTTTAAACCAAATGAAACAGAATAGGCATCACTTACCCCCAGAGCCTTATTAATTGCAGCTAAGTGATTATTCCGATATTCATCAACCATTTGCTGAATAACTTTAGGATCTAAGGTAGCAGGATGTCCTTTTCTTTTACCCTGATCAATGTAACCGGTTAATTTTTGCAATGTATAAAGCGCAATCGTTCCACATAAAAACGCTATGGCATAACCCGGTAAATTTTGCATTTCCATCATTTTTGAGTTTTAATTAAAGTTAAGTTTTATTACCAAATGTGATCAATCTTTTGAGGATTAATAATGGGGTTTTCCCCATTTCTTATGGTTGTTTCTACTACTTTTTATTCTGTTGCTTTTAACACTGATTTTTAGTGATTTAACTACGTTTTTTACACTATAACTATTTCAATTTTGGGTATTGTATAGCGCTGAAAAATACAAATGGGAAAAAGCCGAAAATCCTGAATAGAGTAGGCAAACTTAAAACCTTAAAACCATGTCAAAACATTGAAAAAAGAAGAAAAAGTAGCGTACACAGGTAGATATCATGTATTGCTACCAGAAGGATCAAACTGGAATTGCAATAGTATACTAGAGGTTTTTTTATTGTCAGATTATTTTTTTTGAGAAGCATTACTTTAGATTCCGCT
>NZ_WKKH01000005.1 GCF_009674725.1 Pedobacter petrophilus
CCTTGCTATACCGGAAATAGCCACCAACAACGGGTAGCGGCCCTGATCCGTGTTTATCTGTGTCCATCCGTGGCAAATTCTCAACTCCCAACTCCCAACTTTTCTACGCCTCACTGGACACCCCGAAGAAAAATCGGGTCTAAAAATCACCTTGCTAGTGTTAGGGGAAAGAGAGTGAAAAGATTGCACGGCTTATTGCTTCCAAATTTCCTGGCCTGAATAATGGATTAAAATCGTCGTCTTCTTCGCGGAAACCGTCATTGAAGAATCTACAAACAGATTGCTTCGTCGTGCCTTCTCGCAATGAAGTAATAATGTGCCGCTACCGCTTAGGTAATCTCTTTAATCTTACCAAGCCTAAAATAATAATTATCTATAATTCATAGACCAATACAAATCTAAAGGACGATTTTTCGCATAAGGACGATTTACTGACGGCACTCCGCTATTAACACCCCGCTATCTGCACCCCGCTATTGCCACCCTGCTCTCCGGCATAGGAGATGATGGAAGGAAAAGCAGTTGAAAACCACCCCCACCAACTTTCACCCCCTCACCCAACCAAGGCAGCGCACACTTGCCGATTCTTCATCGGTACTTGTGCTGCCGAAATCAGTTTTCGACGCGCTTATCCAACATCAGATCCAAGCCTTGATTTTTGTTAAACTTTTTATCAAGAAAAAGTTTAGAGCCCCTCCGGCGGCGGCGAGCCGAAACCAAGCCAGCGCAGCGGCCAAATAATTAATAAGCCTCCACTGGATAGATTTGCTTCAATTCGCAAGGATGATACTGCTAAAAAACCGCAAATCCACAGATTTGAATCTGCGAACCTGCGGCTTAACAAGAGAGGCATTAAAAAATATATTTCGTACTCAGGAAATTAGAATCATTTCCATTCACAATTTCATTTAATAACTTTTTATTATCATCAGTAAACTTCGTTGCTACCAGCGAACGGATAGAGAACGAACGCAAGGCATCCACCACAGAAAGTGTGCCTTCGGCACTGTCTTTTCTACCTGTAAAAGGGAAAGCATCAGGTCCGCGCTGACATTGGCAATTGATATTCACCCTGCTCACCTGGTTCACCAGAGGATCAATCAGTGAAGAAATAACCGCTGCATTGTTACTAAAAATACTTACCTGCTGCCCGTGTGGCGAACCGATTAAATACTCAATAGGCTCTTCAAGGTCATCAAACGGAACCACCGGAACAATCGGACCAAACTGTTCTTCACGATACAATTTCATGTTGCTGTTTACCGGGTAAACAATCGCCGGGTACACAAAGGTTTCGAAGGTTTGTCCGCCGTTCTGGTTCACCACTTTAGCACCATGAGCAGTCGCATCATCAATACACTCTTTCAGGTATTCTGGTTTATTAAGCTCCGGAAGCGGCGTAAGGTTCACCCCTTTTTCCCATGGCATTCCAAATTTCAGTTTCTCCACTTCTGCAGATAAGCGCTTTAAAAACTCCTGAGCCAAACTGCGGTGAACATAAACGATTTTAATCGCAGTACAACGCTGTCCGTTGAAAGATAATGCACCCAGCACCGTTTCAGAAACAGCCAGATCTAAATCTGCATCTTTCGTAATAATGGCTGCATTTTTAGCATCCAAACCTAAAATTGCCCGCAAACGGTTTACTTTCGGGTGCAGCTTTTTAAGTTCATTTGCTACCTTACTCGAACCAATTAAAGTAAGCACGTTAATTTTTCCAGATTTCATTAACCCGGGTACAATCGAATTTCCACGGCCATAAATGGTATTCACTACTCCCTTTGGAAAACTGGAACGGAAAGCTTCAAGCAAAGGATAATGCAATAACGTACCATGTTTAGGTGGTTTGAATAAAAGCGTATTGCCCATAATCAAAGCGGGAATCAACGTTGTAAAAGTTTCATTTAACGGATAGTTAAACGGGCCCATACAAAGCACCACACCTAGTGGCGAGCGACGAACTTGCGCCACAATACCTTGCTCAATTTCAAAACGCGATGATTGCCTGTCGATATCCTTCAGCGCATCAATAGTAGCATAGATATACTCCACTGTCCGGTCGAATTCTTTCACAGAATCGGCATAAGATTTACCGATTTCCCACATAATAAGTTTAGCAACAATTTCCTTTTGCACTAACATTTTATGCGTGAAATTTTCTACGCAGGTAATGCGGTCAGCTACGCTCATGGTTGGCCATTGTCCGCGGCCGTTATCATAGGCAGCAACGGCAGCATCTAATGCTTCAGTTGATTCTTTCTCGGTACAAACCGGAAAGCTTCCAATCCGTTTTCGTTTGTAACCTTCGGGAGTTTTAACGCAAACCGGAGAAAAAACTTCGTTAAAAGGTCCGCTCCAGGTTTTCATCTCCCCGTTAGAAAGAAATTCTTTTTGATCGATTTCTTCCGCCAGCCTAAATTCATCAGGAATCTGGCTTTCTTCAACGAAAATACTTTCGAGGTTTAATGTTGTGTTCAATTTTAGTCTGGGTGTTAGGTTTGCAATTATAAATCTATGGGGTAAGTATAGATTTTTGGTGTTTTAAAGCTGGATCTTTTAGCAGGATCCGGCTTAAAATTATTTCAGTTCAATCACTTTATATTTTGGAACCAATGTTTTCATCACTGTCCAGCCGATTAAGTAGCAAACTGCACAGATAGAGAAGATGATAAAATAACCAGCTTCTTCACCTTTAAAGCCCATGAAAACGATTTTGTTTTTGCCGGTATAATCAAACAATACGCCAGATCCTTTATTGATGATGAAAGATCCGATCCCCCCAGCCATACCACCGATACCGGTGATGGTAGCGATTGCTTTTTTAGGAAACATATCGCCCACGGTTGAAAAAATATTTGCCGACCATGCCTGGTGTGCTGCACCCGCTATACCGATAATAATTACCGGAATCCAGTAAGTAATGTGGCCCAGCGGTTGTGCTGCTAAGGCTAATAGCGGAAAAAATGCAAAAATTAACATCGCCCTCATCCTGCCTTCGTAAGGATTCATACCTTTTTTTTCAACGAAATAGGTTGGTAACCATCCACCGATAATAGAAAGTAAGGTGATCATGTAAAGTACAAATAATGGCAATGCGCTCTGGGTAGAATCCATATTGTAAACAGATTTCAGATAAGCCGGTGTCCAGAACAAAAAGAACCACCAAACCCCATCTGTCATAAACTTACCAAAGGCAAAAGCCCAGGTTTGTTTGTATTTAAAACAATCTATAAACGAAACTTTTTCTTTGGTTTCTTCAACATAATCAGCCAGTTTACGGTCGGCAATAACATCCTGCTGAATGTAAGCCAGTTCTTCTGCACTTACCCTTTTATGTAATTCGGGTTTGTTATAAACGAAAACCCAAAGGCCCATCCATACAAAACCTAAAGCACCAATAATGATAAAAGACATTTCCCATCCGTAAGCCTTTGCGATAAATGGAATGGTAATTGGCGCGGCAAGTGCACCCACCGTGGCACCAGCATTGAAAATACTCGTGGCGAAAGCCCTGTCTTTTTTAGGGAAATATTCTGCCGTAGCCTTAATCGCTGCAGGAAAATTACCCGCCTCCCCTACTGCTAAAACAAAGCGTGCAAAAATAAACAGGGTTACACTTACCGACACAACCATTCCGGTATTGTTGATGCCTTCAATAATATCTTTCGCTCCTTCAAAACTGACAAACCAGTTGCCGGTGGTAATTCCAGCAGTTGCAATACCACAAAAAGCATGTAAACAAGCCCCAACAGACCATACACCAATGGCCCATAAAAAGCCTTTTTTGGTATCAAGTTTATCTACCAAACGACCAGCAAAAAGCATAGATATGGCATAGAAAATCGAAAATAATGCGGTTATATTCCCATAATCGTTATTATCCCAATGAAATTCTGGCTTGATAAAATCTGTCCAGGTGAGTGATAACACCTGTCTGTCTAAATAATTTATAGTGGTTGCAAGAAACAGAAGTAAACATATGGTCCATCTGTATTTGCTTGGTTTGACTTGGCTCATTTCAGGTTATTGTGGTTAGTTACTTGCTTTGTTGAATCAGGTGGAGTGCGAGTTGAGTGTTTTCGAAAAGTTCGTCGTACAGGCCTTTACTCATCACATCTTTACTGATCAGTTTGCTTCCCATACCAACCGCACAAACTCCAGATTTAAACCAGGTCTTTAAATTATCAGCATTAATTTCCACGCCCCCTGTCGGCATAAATAGCTGCCCTGCAAACAGGTCTTTTATAGATGAAATAAACTCCGGACCTAAAATATTAGCCGGGAAAATTTTAATCAACATTGCCTTATGTTCCTGCGCTACACTGATTTCAGTTGGCGTCATACACCCCGGAATCCAAAGCATGCCAATTTTGTTGGCAATTTCTGCAACTGCAGGATTAACGATTGGTGCAACAATAAAATCTGTTCCCGCTTCGATAAATGCATTTGCATCTGCCGGGGTTTTGATCGTTCCGATACCCAGATAAAGATCAGGCATTTCTGCATCTCTGATTTCTTTTAACTTTTTGAAGTTCGGCAAAGCTGATTTACCCCGGTTGGTATATTCGAAAACCCGAACTCCGGCTTTATACAGGGTACGTAAGATTTCTACACTTCCTGCTTCGCTGTCCTGGTAAAAAAGGGGCAGCATGCCTTGTTCTAAAATGGCATCTAAAATCTTGTGCTTGTTACTAATCATGATGTATAATTCTTTTTTCAATATCCGCTACGGTGCTGGTGGTGGCATCGCTCGGAATGTATAATTTATCGTAAGCTGCTGCAGTGGCAAAATTTAAGGTTTCGGCCACTGGAAGCTGGTTGTAAAAGCCGTAAATCAACCCGGCCATAAAACAATCGCCACTGCCTACCTTATCTAAAATCTCTTCAGAAACATATTCCGGAGAAACGGTTAATTCATCATTGCTGTAAATGGCAGTATAATACCTGATTCCTTTTCCATGATCGAAACGAAAGGTATTGGCCACCGCTTTACACGCCGGAAACAACCCTAATATTTCTTTGGAGGTATCAGTTGCCTGTTGCAGCAACGTTTCCTTTGCATAACCTTCTGTCGGCAATAAATCTTCGTGAAGCGCAGTGCCTAACATTTTTTGTGCTGCCCAAACGTTGCCCATAATCAGGGTGCAATATTTAGCCAGTTCAGGGAGGATATCAATGGGGTCCTTACCGTATTTCCAGAGTTTAGCCCTGTAATTTAAATCTAAAGAAATGGTGATGTTTTTTTGGGTTGCCACTGTTAATGCTTCCAGGCAAACATCTGCAATAGCTTGATTAATTGCCGGGCAAATGGCACTGAAGTGAAACCAGGTAACCCCCTCAAAAACTTCATCCCAGTTAATCTGGCCAACTTTTAAACAGGCATAAGAGGAGTTTGCTCTATCGTAAATGACGCCGGCATTTTTTAAATCTTTTCCCTTCGGAAGGTAGTATAAACCCAAACGATCGCCATGAAAAACCATTGGTGTGGTATCGATCTTTCTTTCTTTCAGATAACCAACAATCTCTTCAGTAACTGAATTTTCTGGCATGGCCGATAGATAAGCAGAAGGCACATCCCACAACGCCAAAGCGGTTGCTACGTTGAGTTCTGCTCCGCCAACATAAAAAGGCAGCTTATTTTCCTTTAGCCACTGTCCATCCATATCCGGACAAATGCGCAAAAGGATTTCTCCAAAACTTAAAATTTTTTCTCCCTTTTTTGCTAAGGATGATATTTGGTCACTCATTTTTTTGTTTGATCGGGTTCGTTATGATTCGTGCATACACTCCTCATCGATTTAGTTAATTTGTGAAGCAATAAATTTGATTAGTTTAAGGATCAATATTTAGTCAACACAAACCAGCACACAGGCCTGTTTAATTAAAATGTAAAGTAATTTTTTGCGTTAAAGTACGAAATATCCTGCACTATTTTGCCCACCCATTCCAAATCATCAGGCAACTCGCCGTTTTCCATGTCTTCACCAAAAAGGTTACACACTATTCTGCGGAAATATTCATGGCGGGGAAAGGAAAGGAAGCTACGGGAATCGGTCAACATGCCTACCAGGCGGCTCAAAAGCCCCATATTTGATAAGGCATTTAACTGTTTAATCATCCCGTCTTTCTGATCTAAAAACCACCAGGCAGAGCCAAACTGAACTTTCCCAGCTACAGAACCATCATTGAAGTTTCCGATCATGGTTGCAATTAATTCATTATCTGCCGGGTTCAGGTTATAAATAATGGTTTTTGCCAGTTTATCCTGATTATCTAAACGGTTTAAGAATTTGGAAAGCATTCTGGCCTGAGAAAAATCACCTATCGAATCCCATCCGGTATCTGGTCCAAGCTGACGCAACATCCGCGCGTTGTTATTTCGTAAAGCACCTAAGTGATATTGTTGCACCCAGCCTTTTTCATGATCCCACTCTGCAAAACAGATCAGCATGGCTGATTTAAATTTCAGATTTTCCTCGTAAGAGATATCCTGTTTAGTTCTGATTTTATCGAAAATGGAAGTAATTTCCTGATCGGTATAATCTTCCGCATAAATTTGCTCCAAACCATGATCAGAAACGGAACATCCGTTGGCTGCAAAGTAATCATGACGGCTCTTCAGTGCAGTAATATAATCCTGAAAATTGCTGATCGTTTGACCGGCAACACCTTCCAGTTTATCAATATACTCATTTAAGCCAGCCACATCATCACTGTTCATTGCCTTATCCGGACGGAAAGCAGGCAGCATTTTTAAAGCTACCCCTTCTTTAGCCAGCTGCTGATGAAAGTTCAAAGTATCTAACGGATCATCCGTAGTACAAACCGCTTCTACATTCATTTTTGCTAATAAACCACGAACCGAATATTCTGGCGTTTGGAGTTTTGCAGAACACTCATCGTAAATTTTACGGGCAGTTTTACCCGATAAAATGTCGGTGATGCCAAAATAACGCTGCAGTTCTAAATGTGTCCAATGGTATAGCGGATTGCGTAAAGTAAAAGGAACGGTTTCTGCCCATTTCTCAAATTTTTCAAAGTCTGAAGCATCACCAGTAATGTACTTTTCATCAACCCCGTTGGCACGCATGGCTCTCCATTTGTAGTGATCGCCTGCTAACCAAACCTGAGTAATGTTTTCAAATTGCGTATTGTTGGCAATCTGTTCCGGGATCAGGTGGTTGTGATAATCAATAATGGGTAACGATTTTGCAAAATCATGGTAAAGCTTTTCAGCCGTTTTGCTTTGCAAAAGAAAATTTTCGTCTAAGAAAGATTTCATTTTTTAAATGAGTTTTAGATCGTTACTTGTAAAAGAATTGATCTGTTAATATTTTAATTTAGTGGCCTGTGTTTCCACAGACCGGGATTTATTTTTTCTAATTCGTCTTCATGTCTAGCACTCTTCACCCAAGACTATGTACTGTCGACTCCAGACTAAAGACTCCAAACTAAAGACTAACCCCTCTTTTCCATGGAATAAAGTCATCCTGATTCAACAATACTGCTTTCGGAATTACTTCACCACTGGCGGCTTTAATGCAATATTCCAGAATATCCTCACCCATTTCTTCGATGGTTTTTTCGCCTTCTATTACTGGTCCGCAGTTGATATCAATGATATCGCCCATGCGTTTTGTCAGTGCATTATTGGTAGATACTTTAATGGTCGGGCAAACCGGGTTTCCGGTTGGCGTGCCTAAACCGGTGGTGAATAAGATTAAGGTTGCGCCGGCTGCTGCTTTACCAGTTGTTGCTTCGACATCATTACCAGGAGTACAAACCAGGTTTAATCCGGGTTTTGTAGCCGGTTCGGTGTAATCCAGTACATCTTCCACCGGTGATGTTCCACCTTTTTTAGCAGCGCCGGTACTTTTAATTGCATCGGTAATTAAACCATCTTTAATATTTCCTGGTGATGGATTCATGAAAAATCCAGAACCCACATTTTCTGCAGCCTGGTTATAAGCTGTCATCAACTGAATGAATTTACGTGCCGCAGTTTCATCTTTCGTACGATCAATTAATTGTTGCTCAGCGCCACAAAGTTCTGGAAATTCGGCTAAAAGCACTGTTCCACCCAGGGCCACCAATAAATCTGAAGTATAACCAACAGCAGGGTTTGCACTAATGCCGCTGAAGCCATCGCTTCCACCACATTTCACACCTAAAACCAATTTGCTTAAAGGCGCCGGCTGACGTTCAATTTTATTAATTTCAGTTAAGCCAATAAAGGTTTTTCTGATGGCTTCTTTTACCAGTTGTTCTTCGCTTTGCGATTGTTGCTGTTCGAAAATAAACAACGGTTTATCGAAATTTGGGGAACGGTGTTTCAAGTCATCCACAAAATCCTGAACCTGTAAATTCTGGCAGCCCAAACTTAAAACGGTAACGCCTGCCACATTTGGATGATCGGCATAGGCTGCTAATAATTTGCTTAATACTGCGGCATCCTGACGGGTACCGCCGCATCCACCCTGATGATTTAAAAATTTTATCCCATCTACATTTTTAAAAATGCGGTTGGCAGCAGGATTTGACTGTCCGATAGCACTGGTATCAGCTTCTGCTAAATCTTCACCGCTTTTGTAAGCCTCTACCAGGTGATGTGCATAAGATTTGTATTTATCGGTTACTGCATAGCCCAATTCATTGTGTAAAGCTTCTCTGATTACATCCAGGTTACGGTTTTCGCAAAAAACGGTTGGAATAAACAACCAATAATTTGCGGTTCCCACCCGACCATCGTTACGGATATAACCGTTAAACGTTCTGTCTGCAAATTTTGAAACATCAGGCGCATGCCACTCATAGTGGTAAGGCCTGAATTCGTATGGATCGGAAGCATGTTTAGTGTTCTCCGTATCCATCAATCCACCCTTAAGGATAAAATGCTGGGCTTTCCCTACCAAAACGCCATACATCATAATATGATCGCCGGCATTCATATCCTGCATAAAGAATTTGTGTTTTGCCTGGATGTCATCCTGCAAAACATATTCGTGACCATCATAGATAACCGTTTCGCCTTTCGTTAAATTTTGTAAGGCAACGAGCACGTTATCATTCGGATGGATTTTTAATATTCTAGTAACCATTTTTAAATTGTTCTTTCTGAGTGCAAGTTACTTAAAGTTTCTTTTGCTCCCTTACTTTGTAATTGCTCCACGTAACCTTTAACAGCTGCGTTGAAACCTGGATAATTGTTTAAATTTTTATCCCAAAGACGTCTGTCACCTAAGGTGCTATCCACAACGGTTTCCGGGGTTTGCCAATATTGATAAAGCACCTCTGCAAATTCATCCTGGGCCGGGAAAGTTTTACCATTTACGGTTGAAACATAGTTTTCTCCATCTTTGGTTACGTTCATAAAAACGATGTAAGCCGCAACCCCCAGGGCAGTAAGTTGAGGAACTTCATTTTTTAAAGCATAATATTTTCTAATGAGCGGCATGTTGCGCATCTGTAATTTCTGCGTATAGTTCAAGGTAATGGCATGCCATTGGTGCTCTAAAAACGGATTACTGAACCGATCAATTACACTTTTGGCAAAGGTGATGGCTTCTTCTTTGGTAATATCTTCGTTTTCTACCACCGGCGCAATTTCTTCCTGCATCAGTTTTAACACATGGTTAGAAAATTCCTGATCGGCCATGGCTTCTTTCACGGTGTGAAAACCGGCTAAAATGGCTAATCCGCAGTTGATGGTATGCGTTCCGTTGAGTAACCGAAGTTTTAGTTCTTTAAATTTATCAATTGACGGAACAATGAATACGCCTTTATCCGCGTTAACGAATGATAAAACTTCTTTTACTTTTTCACTTGCCGATTCAATTGCCCAAAGCCTGAAAGGTTCTGCCATAATCATCAGCCCATCGCTGTAGCCCAATTCAGTTTCAATCGCTTGTTGCGCTGCCGTCGGAAGTCTTCCCGGAACAATTCTATCAACTAAGGTTTTACAGAAATGATTCGCTGTTCTTAACCAGTTTTCGAAATCCCAACCCAGTTTGTTCTGGATGGCCAGGTCCAATACAATCTCTTTTAATTTATCGGCATTATCGCTGATTAATTCTGTAGGAACGATTACCATTCCGCTGTCATCCGATCCGCCAAATGCCTGGTAACGCTCATATAAGAAAGCTAAAAGCTTACCCGGGTAAGATTGCGGCGGACTATCGGTAACTTTATCTTCACTTTTTACGATGCCTACTTCTGTGGTATTCGAAATAACCACTTTCATTTCTGGCTGGTGTGCCGTTTTTAAAATCTCAGCCCACTCAGATGTGGCAGATAATACGCGGCTGATGGAAGAATTGATGAGGTTCTCTTCAACTTCTATACCATCTTCAATGCCTTTAACACAAAGTGTGTACAAATTATCCTGATCAGCAAAATCATCTACGCCGGCTTTAGAAGTTGTTTTTACCACTACAATTCTGCCATTAAAAATGCCCTGGTGATTTGCTTTGTCAATAAAATAATCTGGCAGGCCGCGTAATAAAACGCCGGTTCCAAATTGGATTACCTTCTCTGGCAACTCCAGCATTTCAGCAGTTGGTTTAAGCACCTTATCTCCGCTAATGTTTTTTAAATTTTCTTTGTTTAAAATCATGTTCTTACGATTTCCATTATGGCCAGATTTGACACAAGCAACGTGCGCTTGCCGCATCTGATCATGCTGAGTAAAACTTTATTTTTATTTTCCGTTGGTTACTAACCACTTCGGATATTCCTTTTCAATTACTTTCTGACCCCAATTGCCATACCAGGCATAGCCGCTTCTTCGTTCGGGACTTAACTCTTCCAGTTTGGACTTTATAGTATTATCCCGATCTCCAAAAACCGGACAGTTCTTATCCAGATCATAAAACCTGGCCCAGGCCATGCTCGTTTCATCAGGCACTAATGCTGCCGTTTTACCCTTTTCCCTATCGAAACGATAACCTTTAATTTTGTAGGTATCGAACCATTTCACTGCAGCAGAGATGGATTTTTTAACTTCTGGTGATGGATTTTTAATGCCCATCAGAAAACGAATAATGCCTACTGATTCGCTGGTTGCTAAAGAAGCTGGTTCGAAGGCCCTTGCTTTTGCCGGCAACATCGAATCTTTATCATATTGAGCCGCCCAAATGGTTAATGTACCATTTTGCTTTACCTGTGTTTTTATAATGCAGTCGGTTCCTTTTTCAATGGCTTTCTCCACTTTCGGAAGATATTTTGGGTTCACCACTTCGAAATCATTTCTTCCATTGGCAATGTCCTGCAAAATGTTCAAAAGGTTCACCATGGCATCATCATTGTAAGTAATTTCTGAGCGATAAAGAGATTGATCGGGATAATATTGCGGCCATCCGCCATTCTCATATTGTGCTTTTAAAATATAATCAAGGCCTTTTTCTGCAGCACTTAAATAGGCCTTGTTTTGGGTTTTCTTATACGCTTTTACTATATAAACCACTTCTCTGCTGGTTGCTTTATTATCGAAAGTAGCATGCTTATCTTCAGTAGCCTTTATTTTCGCACGCAGTTGCGGCGTTAAAGTGGCATCATAATTTACCACACTCTTATCTCCTAATTGCTTCGGCCAGCCGCCGTTGCCGAGCTGGTAAACCAACATCTTTTCTGCGGCAGAATCAGTTGGCTTTTGCGCATAACAAGATGCCATGAGCATGCAACAGAAAACAGTTAATAATAATTTAATTCTCATTTTGTTTGTTAGTTTAAATTAACCATGATGCACACAGATAAACACAATTGTAGTGTTCATTTTGCCAGTCTTGATTTTCACTTCCATTCCTACGGATAAACGTTTTGATCTAAAACTATTTCTTTTCTTGCCACGGAAACCCGGATTTGCACGGAAGTTTTAATTCCACTTTTTCCGTGTCTTCTGTATTTCCGTGGCAAACTATTCTTTTTCTTGCCACACAGACCTTGATTTGCACGGAAGTTTTAATTTCACTTTTTCCGTGTCTTCTGTGCTTCCGTGGCAAACTATTCTATTTCTTGCCACCCAGACCCGGATTTGCACGGAAGTTTTAATTCCACTTTTCCGGGTCTTCTGTATTTCCGTGGCAAACTATTCTTTTTCTTGCCACCCAGACCCGGATTTGTACGGAAGTTTTAATTCCACTTTTTCCGTGTCTTCTCTATTTCCGTGGCAAACTATTCTTTTTCTTGCCACCCAGACCCGGATTTGCACGGAAGTTTTAATTCCACTTTTTTTCCGTGTCTTCTGTGCTTCCGTGGCAAACTATTCTTTTTCTTGCCACCCAGACCCGGATTTGCACGGAAGTTTTAATTCCACTTTTCCGGGTCTTCTGTATTCCGTGGCAAACTATTCTTTTTCTTGCCACCCAGACCCGGATTTGCATGGAAGTTTTAATTCCACTTTTTCCGTGTCTTCTGTATTTCCGTGGCAAACTATTCTTTTTCTTGCCACCCAGACCCGGATTTGCACGGAAGTTTTAATTCCACTTTTTTTTCCGTGTCTTCTGTATTTCCGTGGCAAACTTTATTTCTTAACTGGCACTTGCTTAATCAACCAGTTCACCAAATCATTCGTTGCTTTAAAGTTTTCGAATTCTGCAGGCAATTTTCTTCCATCGATATACTCGTTGTAAAACCACGGATCGCCAACTGCGAATACCGTTCCTTTACCATATTTTGCTGTCGCGATAACCACATCACCACCTTCACTTAGTGCAGAAACTGCAGGTGCTTTAGCTACAATGGTGGAAATCTCTTTGATATAAACCTTTTTGGCTGTTTTGAAAATTGAATTTCCTGCTGGAATTTTAATTGCGCCCTGTTCAAAATTTGCACCCTGAACCCGGTTACGGCTATCCTCATTAAATTTAATTCCGAAAGATTCTGGCAAAACATTAAATTTCGTTAGCTCACAATTGCCCACATCATTAAGCAACAACACTAAAACACCGCCGGCTTTAACCCATTCACTCACTTGTTTAGCGTGTTCAGCATTCATGAAATTAGGATTCGCTGTTTCCTTTTCCGTATCCGGATCTACGATGATGTAAACGTTACTTCCCTTAAGGTTTGCAGCAGTTGGCGCAGATTTTAAGGTAGAAGTTTTTACACCTGCATCATTAAATACTTTTCCAAGCAATGAAAAGCCATTATTGTCATCTTCATCCCACAGGTAATGAAATGGAATTTTATCCCCCGTTGGGCCGGTCATGTACTCGTTATTGAAGAAATTATCAACAGTTACGGTTAAGCCTTTTCCAGTTTTAGGCAAGGCAGCAATTTCCATTTCTGATGATGCACAGATAAAAGCACCAACCCCTTTCGGATCGTTTGTAATTACCTTTTCGCTGATGTAATATTCGAAGCTGCCATCGCGGTATTTTGGTTTCCCCCCCAAGCCTGAAACGGAAACTGTTTTAGTAAGATTCACCCGTTCATCACCAGCTTTTTCGATAAATTCTTTCTTTAAACCAGCATAACCTTTCTTTGCTGCCGCGGTAAAAGACTGTGGTAACCAGCCTTTACGAACGCCTTTGGCTAAGCCATAAACAAACATGCTCGATGCAGAACTTTCCAGATAGTTGCCTTTTTTGGTTGCCAAATCCAAAATATCATACCATACGCCAGATTTTGCATCCTGATACTTCAGGGTAGCAGTTGCCGTGCGGTTTAAAATAGCAATTAATTCTTTTCTTTTTGGATGATTTTCCGGGAAGTTATCCAACACATCAACCAAAGCCATGATGTACCAGCCCATTGCCCTGCCCCAGAAATGCGGCGATAAACCAGTTTTTGGATCTGCCCACTTTTCTGCCCTGCTTTCATCGTAGCCATGGTATAATAAACCTGTTTTCGGATCGCGTGCATTTTTTTCCATCCAGATAAACTGATTGGCGATATCATCAAAAGCGGCATCCTTTTTCATCAGTTTCGCATATTCAGCGTAAAATGGCTCGCCCATGTACAATCCATCCAGCCACATCTGGTTTGGATAAATTTTCTTATGCCAAAACCCACCCTCTTTAGTACGCGGCTGGTTCTGTAATTGATCATAAAGCTTATTTGCAGCCAAAAGATATTTCTGCTGCCCTGTTACCTTATACAAAAGCAAAAGTGACCGACCGTTTTTAATGTTATCGATATTAAAATCTTCTGGTTTATAGGTACTGATATTTCCTTCTTTATCTAAATAGGCATCCATAGAAGATTGGATGTATTTGAAATATTTACCATCTCCGGTGTTGCGCCAAACGGCAGCAGCACCTTCCAGCACAACACCCATATCGTAAGTCCATTTTGGACCTTTAGCACTTTTTAAGGCTGTTGTATCCTGGAATAATTTTTCCATTGCGGTTAAGGTTAACTGCTCTGAAAGTTTCTTTTGCGCAAAACCTGTAAGGCTTAATGTCGATAATCCCAGACATGCAATTGCGGTGTATAAAATTGATCTCTTCATATTATTTTGACATCTCTAATGCTTTTTTATTTACTTCACTAGCAACATTTGTAGCTTTTTTTGCTTTGGAACTATCAGTTCCACTCACCTTAATCCCTTTAGATTTTTCTCCGGCAATACTAAATAACAGTTCTGAACCTGGTTTATATTGAAGATTATCGATGTTGATGTTTGAGCTGTTTTGAATATCCACCACAGGATTGGAATTCTCGGTAATTACATTCACATTTTTCAGGAAGATGCCCGTAGCCTCAATAATTTCAATGCCTTTTTTCGACTGGATGGTAACGTTTTCCAAATGGATATCTTTGATGTTCATTTCTGGTAAGCCCCTAAAAAAGATTGCTTTTTCTGCACCGTTGGCTACCACATCTTTAATGTAAAAATTTCTGAACTGAGGCGTTTCTTCCGTAACCGGAACCATTACACTTTTAATGGCATCACGCTTTTCGCCAGCCAAAACAATTGGATCGACAGCGGCATAATACATATCAAAAAGAATGGCTTCACCTGGAATATCGATCATGTTAATGTTGTTTACATAAATGTTTTCTACAATTCCGCCACGGCCGCGGGTGGTTTTAAAACGCAAACCGATATCAGTTCCGATAAAAGAGCAATCGTAAACCCAGATATTTTTAGCGCCACCACTCATCTCGCTTCCAATAACGAAGCCACCGTGAGCATGGTATACCACATTATTTCTAACAATTACGTTTTCAGTGGGTACGCCACGTTTGCGCCCTGCTTCATCTCTGCCAGATTTAATGCAAATCCCATCATCACCAACATCAAAAGTGCTGCCTTCTATCAATACATTTTTACAAGATTCTACATCTACTCCATCGCCATTCTGTGCATACCAGGGGTTTTTTACCTGAAGATTTCTTAACGTTAAGTCTTCACAAAGCAGTGGATGCAGGTTCCAGGCCGGTGAATTTTGAAAGGTAACACCTTCTAAAAGGATCTTTTTACAATTGGTCAATACCAGCAAATTCGGACGAAGAAAATCTTTAATGTCTTCATAATCTTTTGCTGTTTTTCCTGGCTCAACTACCCCTGCATTTTTGGTGTTTGAACCCTTAACCGTCTTTGCAGATGGAAACCACATTTTGCCGTCCTCGCGTACAATTCCGCCGGAAGCCACCAGGGTTTTCCATTGAGATTCTGTTAACTTATCTTTTTTAACCATGCGCCATGCACCACCGTTGCCATCGATAATTCCGGTGCCGGTAATGGCAATATTTTCCAGGTTGGTTCCAGAAATGGGGCTTTGGTTACGCCAGGCCGGTCTGCCTTCCCAGTTTCCTTCTACTAATTTATATTGGTTAAAATCATCAGTAAACTGAAGAATTGCATCGCGTTTTAAATGTAAATTAACATTGCTTTTCAGTTCAACAGGGCCGGTAAGCCATAAACCTGATGGAATCAAAACCACTCCTCCACCCTTCTGACTAACACTTGCAATGGTTTTATTTATGCTTTCTGTATTCAAAGTCACTCCATCGCCTTTGGCGCCGAAAGTAATAATACTTGTGGTGTCATTTTTGATTTTAACCTGCTGAATAATGGGTAAACTCACTTTTTGCTGAGCTAAGGCCATGCCTGCAGATGATATAAGGATGCATGCGAGGGCGATTTTAGATCGGCATAAACTTCCTGAAATGTGTTTCATTATTGCGCTGTTAAATTATACTTGGTTATTGTAATAACAAGTGTACGTTGTTTGCCTTTAAAAGCGAAACTAAATCTATGCAAACGTTGCCGGAAAAAGGCACCTTAAAACAAAGTCTAACAAGACTTAAATTACTGTTGAACAGCTTAATAGGCTCCCTGTTTAACTACAGGATTCCATCCGCGGAAAACGTTTTCCATAATGTAACTTTTATACTCCTCCTGGCTAAGCTGATGAGACCATTTTGCCCTGTTTTTTGAATCAGCGCCTTTTCCTGTACTCTGGTATTCAGCATAGTAAGCCGTTTGTTCATTACTTTCTTTCCCCCAGTTGTTCCAGCCTTCCGGGCGGATAATAGCCGGCAACTCGCAGTTTAAAAAAGCAACCTTGGCATATGGGCGCCACGGGCGACCGAGGTAAAAACTATTGGCCGGAGCATCACCAACAACCTTACACTTGTTAAAAACATAGCCAAATTTAGTGGTGTCAGCCGTAGAGGCAGCAGTAATGTAGCCTTGTTTTTTACAAAAGATGGTACAGTTTTCAAACCAGGCGGTAGCAGCGCCAAAAATAAAATCTACCGTACCTTCGATGTAACAGTTTTTATAGAACTGCCTGTTGTTCCCACCATAGGTATATAAGGTATCCTGGAAACCCAAAAACCTGCAATTAACAAATGTTGATTTATCGCCACCTGCCCAAACGGCTACAGCCTGACCTACCGGACCAGAAGAATTTTCAAACGTAATATTCTCCGCAGAAAACCCCTCACCATAAATATAGAAACTGGATGAACCTGACGTGCCTTTATCTTCCCCAAAAACATTCTTCTTTTGAGCGAAATCATCATAAGTTAAGATTGTTTCACTTAAACTTTCGCCAACTAACCTCACGTTCTTTTTGGTGGCTGCCAGGATTAATTTTTCTTTGTAAATTCCTTTTTTTATAAAAATAATTGTGACTTTATTTCTGAAATCAGGTACTGCATGAATGGCTTCCTGCACAGTTTTGAAGTTGCCGCTTCCTTTCGCATCTACAATAAAATCTGGCTTGGCATCAATTGCATTTGCGGTGAATGAGTACGCAACAAACAGTACTAAAATAATGAATTTCATATTGGGATCTGGTTAGGCTTAAATTAAATCGGCCACGTAAAGTTTAAACTTAATCACGTAGCCGAGCTTTAACAAATATATGATGAACAATTTTAAACATTAATAATCATCAGAAAGAAGAAACGCCAACAATAAAGATCGCAAACGATGTCGGGAACGATTGCACAGTATCAACTTGTTCACAAATAAAAAAAGGCTTAATCTTGTTTGTAAGCAAATTTGTTTGATTCGGGAATGAGGCAGCAACCCATCTTCCTAAAACGGGAGCCTTTTCCAGTGATTAACATTAATTTAAGCGAATAAAACTAACCAGGTATCAATTACGATAATGAAATATTTATTTAATTCTATTCTTATTTTAAGTGTGAGTACAAGCGTAATGGCGCAGCAGGCACCACCTACAAATTACGTTTCAAAGGTCTGGGTGGCAGATCAGGGCAACGGCACATTCAAAAATCCTGTTATTAATGCAGATTATTCAGATCCCGATGCGATCCGCGTGGGCGACGATTTTTACCTGATTGCTTCAAGCTTTGATGCCATACCCGGTTTGCCAATTCTCCATTCTAAAGATCTCGTGAACTGGAAAATTATTGGACACGCCCTAAAACGCCAACCACCGTTTGAGCATTTTGAGAAAACGCAACATGGCAATGGCGTTTGGGCACCGTCTATCCGATATAGAAATGGCGAATTTTATATTTATTACCCGGATCCTGACTTTGGCATTTACCTCA
This sequence comes from Pedobacter petrophilus, assembly GCF_009674725.1. GTDB lineage: Bacteria > Bacteroidota > Bacteroidia > Sphingobacteriales > Sphingobacteriaceae > Pedobacter > Pedobacter petrophilus. The sequence goes on from NZ_WKKH01000005.1 coordinate 17,977, forward strand.
CCAAAGCTAAAACCATCACGGGTGAATGGTCTGCTCCGAAACTGGTGGCAGCAGGTAAAGGCCTGATCGATCCGTGTCCGTTTTGGGATGAGGATGGGAAAGCTTACCTGGCCTATGCCTATGCCGGAAGTCGTGCCGGAATTAAAAGTGTTTTAGCCGTAATGCCGCTTACTGCTGATGGTACAAAAGCAACGGAAACCGGAAGAATAGTTTACGACGGGCATGAACTTGACCCGACCATTGAAGGGCCAAAAGTTTACAAACGAGACGGATATTACTACTTATTCGCCCCTGCAGGCGGGGTTTCAACCGGCTGGCAACTGATATTAAGGAGTAAAAATATCTATGGCCCTTACGAGAGAAAGGTAGCGATGGATCAGGGAAAGTCTACCGTGAACGGTCCGCATCAGGGTGCCTGGGTAAATACACAAACCGGTGAAGACTGGTTCCTCCATTTCCAGGATAAAGATGCCTACGGAAGGGTAGTGCATTTGCAACCGATGAAATGGGTGAACGACTGGCCTGTTATTGGCAGCGATAAAGACGGTGATGGTATAGGAGAACCGGTAACGACCTATAAAAAACCAAATGTTGGTAAAACTTATCCGATCGTTACACCATTAGAAAGTGATGAATTTGGCACAGCAAACCTGGGTTTACAATGGCAGTGGCAAGCTAATCCGCAGCCAGCCTGGTTATTTACTGATGCCGGTAAAGGGATACTGAAACTTTACACTGCTAAAACTCCCGATGAGGCCAAAAACCTTTGGGATGTGCCTAACTTATTGCTGCAAAAATTCCCGGCAGATGAATTCACGGCAACCACAAAGGTTAACTTTAAACCAAATCCAAAGCTCGAGGGCGAAAAAACTGGTTTAGTGGTAATGGGGAGAAGTTATGCGCAGTTAAGTATTAAGAGCAAAAAAGATGGCCTTTACTTAATGTATGGGGTTTGCCAGGGTGCTGATAAGGGAAAAGCAGAAAACGAAAAAGAAATTGGGAAGCTTAAAAATGGCACGGTACACTTTAGGGTAACTGTTTCAAATGGCGCGAAATGTAAGTTTAGCTATAGCGAAGATGGCCTCACTTTTAATCAGGTTGGCGATGAATTTCAGGCGACTGCCGGACAATGGATTGGCGCAAAAGTGGGCTTGTTTGCCATTCGAGATACGCAAACCAATGATTCAGGTATAGCAGAATATGATTGGTTCAGCATTGGTAAAATAAAATAATCGTACGCACATGAAAAAATATATCAAACCTTTTATCATTCTGGGAACAGCATTTTTATTGATGTCGTTTATGGTGAAGCGGGAGCCTGTAAAAGTTTACCTCATTGGTGATTCTACCGTTGCAGATTACGCACTGGAAGAACAATACATGGAGAAGCGTTATCCTTTAATGGGCTGGGGGCAGGTGTTTCAACAGTTTCTTTCAAAAGACAGTCTGAAAAACCTAAACCACTTAATCAAAAGCGATAGTGCGCAGGTGATCGATAAAGCCAAAGGCGGCAGAAGCACCCGATCCTTTTTTGAGGAAGGCAGATGGAAGGAGATTTTGTTGACGCTAAAGAAAAATGACCTGGTATTAATCCAGTTCGGACATAACGATGCAGCGAAAGATAAGCCTGAACGTTATGTGGATATTCCCGGTTATAAAGATTTTCTCCGCATGTATGTAAAGGAAAGCCGTGCAAAAGGTGCCAGGCCAGTCCTGATCACACCAGTAACCAGAAATTATCCCTGGAAAGAGGGGAAACTCGGCAGCGCACATGGCGAATATCCACAGGCGGTAATTGATGTAGCCAAAGAATTAAAAGTTCCGGTTATCGATTTAACTACACTATCCGCAGCATTTTTCACTTCCAAAGGAAATGATTTTGTTACGAAGAATTACTTCATGAATTTAGATTCAGGCAAATACGTGGCCTATCCGAAAGGACAAAAAGACAATACACATTTCCAGCCCGAGGGGGCAAAAGAAATTGCCCGTTTGGTGTATGAAGGATTGAAAAAGATTAATAAATTGTAAAAAAGAATGACCAATAGGATAAGAATTGACCACCTATCCTATTGGGTTGTAAACTAACCAACCGTTAATTTAGTGGCAATGGCAATTCTGTTCCATGCATTAATGGTTACGATAGCCATCATAATCTGTGATAACTCTTGTTCGTTAAAGAGGCTGGCTGCATTTTGATAGGTCGCATCAGAAACATGGTTTGAAATTAAGGTTACCTCTTCTGTTAAGGCTAAAACTGCTTTTTCTTCTTCAGTAAACAGGGTGGTTTCTTTCCATGCATTTAAAAGGTATAAGCGCTGTTCGGTTTCACCAATTTTACGCGCATCTATCGCATGCATATTCAGGCAAAAAGCACAACCATTAATTTGCGATGCCCTCATTTTAATTAGCTCTAAAAGAATCGGATCAATTTTGCTGGTTGATAAATATTTCTCCAAACCATACATCGCCTGATAAGCGGCTGGTTCTACCTGTTGAATGTTTACTCTACTTTCCATTTTCTTTGTTTTTAATTACCCTGTAAAGGTCGGCAGTAGGGAAAACAAAAAACTTAATCTGGTTTAAGAAAGCAAGGTTATTTATGTTTTTCAAGAGATCATAAAGCAGATTCATACCTGCAATTACCGGAGGCATTTAAATTTTGGATCAAGCTTACTTAAGCTAAACAGCCTCTGCATTCTCCAATGCACAAAGTGAAACATTTTTAAGCGAAACAAAAAAATGTTTCAGGGAAAAAATGTTTCACTTTTCCGAAACAAAATAGTTGGAAACAAAAAAATGTTTCCAACTATTTTGTTTCGGAACTGGTTTGACCTGGATTAGAATATGTAAACAGATGGGCTTTTCTTTTTTCCGGCTTTGTACCAGTGCACGTATATATTGGCAAGTGGTGAGATAGTGCTTTTTTTAATATAAGCTTTTCGCACCCGGTACGAATGCACCGGTGAGCGAATTTTAGCAGAGTCAATAATTTCTAGTGCAACAGGTGTGCAAGGGAGCGGGCTAAACCTATTTTATCGTTCTAATCTTACTCAAAAATTCTGGTGTAAAACCCAGATATGAGGCAAGCATATATTGTGGGATGCGTTGTACAAACTCAGGAAATAAGCCATTAAAATGGCGATACCTTTCTTCTGCACTAAAGCTGTAAAGAAACATAATCCGCTGTTGGGAAGCCTGATGAAGTTTTTGAAAAATAAGCCTGAAATATTTTTCAAGTTTAGGGATCCGTTCAAACAACTTTTCATAATCCTGATGCGCAATTGCGATGACTTCGGTTGTTTCTGCCGCCTGAATAAAAAAATCAGATGGCTTCTGAAACATGAAACTCGTCAGGTCAGAAATCCACCAGTTTTCGATTGCAAATTGAGTGGTTTGCGCTACGCCCTTCACATCAATAAAATATAAACGTAAACAACCTTTCACCACAAAATAGTTGGACCTGCAGATTTGCCCCTGCTCCAATAGAAATGTTTTCTTTTTAAAGGAAAAAGATTTGAGTGTTGAGGTCAGAATTTCTTCTTCCTCATCACTCAAATCTACAAATCGTTTAATATGATTATAAAGGGGCTGATACATTTCAGCCTAAAATAAGAATAAGCTTGCCATTCTTCTATATGTTCAAATTTTAAAACTTAAAATAACAACTCTTCCTTTCGACTGGAGCATAGCGAAACGGAGAAATCTTTGAACCAGGCTAATAAAATTCAAAGATTTCTCCGCTACGGTCGAAAGAACGAATAAAAAATATTTTTAGAAAATGAAAGTCTTGCATTAAAAGTCCATCGTTTTAACTAAGGAATGAGACCAATGAAAAGGATAATATTATTCATTACATATCTGCAGATTTTAATATATCGCTGGCATAGTTTCCCCAATCTTTTAAAGCGCTTTTTAAAATATCACTCAATTGCTTTTTATTTACGGGTTTCCCTTTGGAAGGAATTTTAAGCTTTGCATCCGCCACTTCTAAATCACTTACTTTAGTGGCAAACCAGGTAATGTGTTCACGAGGCAAGGCAACACCCAATATCATACCGGGTAATCCGCTAAAGGTTTCAGGACCACCGGATACAGGAATCGCATCAGTATAAAAAGCAACGACATAGATAGAATCCATTATTAAGGCATTTGCCCTTCTACAATCATATCCTGCAATGTTTCTAAATTCATCCGTTATTTTCCAGTTTATTTTGCGTATCGAATCCTTAACAAGATAAGTTTCTTCATAAATTGATTTTTGATTAATGCTGGTTTCAGTTTTCAGATTAGTTAAGATAATATTATTCTGCTTTGCGGAGGCAAAACTATTCAGCCAGTTGTTAGTACCACTTTCATCCGGTAGCGGATTGAAAAAAGTTTGGTTATTCTTAAATGTAAGCTCACTTTTTAAGGTCTTAAATTGTGGATTGTTATTTTGGTATTCTTCCAGCGCCTTTGCACTCCAAAAATTATCAGGGTATCGTGTTGCCTGGTCTTTAAGCAGGGCATAAACGTTTACCTTCTTTTCAAATTCTATCATACCCTGGTTTACAAATCGTGCATTTTGTGCCATTGCACAATTCATTGTACAAATAAACACCAGTATAGCATATCTTAATTTCATTACCATAATTTTTAAAGGTCAATTTTAAATTGTTTCGCAAATCGCAAGCCATTTAGAATGGTCGATTATTTTTGAGGAGTGCCACCGCCCATTTTATTAAAATCCCAAACTAAGGAGAACATAAAATAACGGTTGATATTATTATAACTGGTTTGGGTGATCATGTTTGAATAGGAAGATCTATTGAAACCACGATTCTGATTAAATAAGTCATTTCCACGAATGGTAAATTTCAGGTCTTCACCTTTAAAAAAGGCCTTTGTAACAGCAGCATTAATAATTATTTGTTCAAAACTGGTATCAAAAGCTGGCGATTTAGGCGTGTAAGTGTATTCACCATCGGCCCTGATTTTTATTTTCTTAGGCAAATTGATCCCGATGCCTCCATAACCCTGCATTCCCCACCCCTTATTAGCACGATCTTTTTGTAAAGAAGCTACCTGCGCATTATAACTCGGACCAAAGTTAATATAGAATTCACTCTTATCATTGTATCTGTTAATGTCTATTGAAGGATTAAAACGAGTGGTTACTATTTGGTTTAATTCGACAGCCTCACTTAACTGGCTTTTTACATAACTATAATTCGTATTGCCGCCTGCATTTAAACCTAGGCCAACATTGGCATCAAACAAAAACTTAATCTTTCTTCTAATGCCGCTATATAAGTTATAATTAATAGGGGTTTTATCTGATAGATTTACAGATCTGGCTATTGTTTTTCCAGATGCATCTGTTTCTGTACTGCTTACAATTGCTTTATTAACGAAGCCGAAACTACCGTTTATGTATACCGATTGCTGGCTTAAAACTTTATATGAGTTATAATTCACATTAAAACGGCTATTAAATGCCGGGGCCAAATCAGGGTTACCCAAAGGTTGATATAATGGATTGTCATTTACCCTTACTGGCTGCAACTGGTCTACAGAAGGTTGATTGGTATTGCCATTATAACTAATCCGTAAAGACTTTTGAGCAGAAAATTTGTATAAATAGCTCGCCTGAGGTAGCCAATTTATAAAACTCCTGTGATAACGCTGATTTGATAACTGTTCCAGCTGATCGAACTTTACTGCACTCAACTTGCTACCAAAACTAATGGTTGTTTTTAGTTTTTTATAATTAAAAACGGCTCCACCCTGGTTAATATATTGAGTAGCTTTAAAATCATTACTAAATTCTGGATCAAGAACATCATAATTTCCCGGTGAAGATTGATTAAAAGATTTACGATCAGAACGGCTATCATTAATCCCAAAACCATAATTCAGCACCAAGGCCATTGATTTGGTAATTGGCTCATTATAAGTAATATTGGTACTTAAAGTAGCGTTTTGAGTATTATTTTTCTTAAACTGGTCGGTTAGCTCCTGTCTGAGAAACGCACTGGATTCATCAAAATAATTAACATCCGAATATAAAAAGCCTTCACTATTTATCACATTAAATCTCTGGCTAATATTCACAGAATAATTACGCCCCAGTTTTTTAAGTTTCTTGGTGTAAAAGGCAGAAATATTAAAATTCTGTTCTTTACCATTATTCCTGTTTGATTGAATATTGCTATTTAGCTTTGAATTATCTCCTCTTAAACCGATACTCTTTAAGTCAGATGTATTATCGCTGTTTTTAAGCAACCCATCCACTGAAACTTTGAGGTTACTTGTGGTATCTAATTTGATCGTATATGTGGCATCAATTTTTTGTCTGAATACATTTCGATCAGAGTTTTCATCAGTATTTGTATTGATAATGCCATCGGGTAAATTATTTTGACTAATGGTATTTTTATTGGTTTTAATACCTAATGATCCTAATTTATAATTTGTATTTATAGTTTCTTTATCATTATTCCATTTATTATCATAATGTGCTCCACCAGTTAAAGCTCTTGGTATTCCTTCTCCGTAATAATTACCGTTCTCTAAGTCGTCTCCACTGCCATAACTAAACCACATGCTTCCATCTTCACCCATTTGCATGTTGTCTCCGCCGGTATTTAGTTTATTATTGTCCTGCCAACTCAGTCCGGTTGTACCATTATTACCCGCCGTACCATAAACAGAGAACTTTTGTTTGGCCTTGAAACGGTTAAACAAAGCCTGGCCCTGGTAGAAGTTATCCGTACCATAACCAGCATCAACTTTTCCGAAATAACCACTTTTTTTATCTTCTTTAAGCTTAATATTTATGGTTTGTGTTTTCTGTCCGTCATCAACGCCTGTAAATGCGGCCTGATCGCTTGATTTTTCATAAAGCTGAACTTTATCTACCATATCAGCCCTTAGGTTTTTGGTAACCAGTGTAGGGTCATCACCAAAAAATTCTTCGCCATCTACCAGTACTTTTGGAACGGTTTTCCCTTGCGCAGTAATCTTACCATCTTTATCAACCTGTATCCCTGGAAGTTTTTTTAATAAATCTTCAACTTTATCATTTGGCTGTATACTATAACTTGATGCATTAAATTCTGTAGTATCTCCTTTAATTTTAATAGCAGCTCTTTCTCCCTTGATAATCACATCTGCCAGAATTTTAGCCATTCCGGTTAAATTAATCTTTCCAAAATCGATGTCTTTTTTAGTAGAATCCAAAGTAAAGTGATCAACGAAATCGGCATACTTTGGATAGGATACCAGGAGGATGAATTTTCCATTTTTGATGCCGTTAATTTCGAAAGAGCCATTTTCGGCAGACCGGGTGAATTTTACCAGGGTAGAATCTTTGGCATTTAATACGGCAATCGTTGCACTTGAAAGGAGTGTAGTGGAAGCGGTGTCAATTGTGCGGCCCTTAATCTGATGAATGTTTTGTGCCTTTAAACCAGACATAACAACAACCAGAAAGCACAAAGAGAGGAGCGTTCGTTTCATAAACAGATGATTAGTTTTTCTGCCACAATATAAAACTAATGCCTTAGTTAGGAAAGGCTTTAACCTTTTTTAACCATTTAATCATATAGTTTTTACATTACTAAAAAAATTATCTTTAACAAATTTTTAGCGCTTATGAAACTACCCTCTTTACAGCATCTTTATCAAGGTTTAATAGCCGTAATTAAACGCTTTCCGGTTCAATGTATATTCATCATCATAGCAACAAGCTGCTGGGCTTTCTATGTTAATATTGATAATTACGACAATGATTCCAATCATTATCGGCTTTTGAACTTATTGGTTAAAGCGATTTTTATCAGTAACCTCGGCCTTGCACTTACCTTGGCTTTAGATCTATTGGCCGAAAAAAAACAGTTTAAGCTGCAAAAAAAGTGGTTGATCAGAACGCTCGCAGTTTTATTCTGCATTTTACTTTTCTTTTTGTTCGATCTGAACAACAACTTTTCTGATCAGTTGCGGATTGCTTTACTGGCTTTTGCGTTTCATTTATTCGTGGCCTTTTCTCCCTTTATGGATCAAGGCCACATTAATGGTTTCTGGCAATTCAACAAGGTTTTATTCCTGCGCTTTCTTACGGCTGCACTTTATTCTGCTGTTTTATACGGAGGTTTATCTATTGCACTTGTAGCTATTGATGGCTTATTTAATGTTAATATTCGCTGGCAGATTTACTTAACGGTTTTTGCAATAATAGCAGGCGGTTTCAGTCCGGTTTTCTTTCTGGCCGGTGTACCCCGAAACTTTCAACAGTTAGATGAAGATGTATCTTACCCAAAGGGATTAAAGATTTTTACGCAGTTTGTGCTCATTCCGTTAATGACCATTTACCTTGCCATTTTACTGTTTTACGAAATCAAAATCATCATCAGCTGGTCGCTGCCAAAAGGCATGGTTTCCAGTTTAATAATCGGCTACACCGTATTTGGAATCCTTTCTCTCCTCCTCATTTACCCAATGAAAGATAAGGAAGGCAATAGCTGGATAAAGCTTTTCTCGCGCTTCTTTTATACCATGCTGTTGCCGCTCATCGCACTGCTTTTATTGGCCGTTTGGAAAAGGGTTGGTCCGTATGGGATTACCGAAAGCCGGTATATCCTGATCATCATCGCCATTTGGCTTACCTGCATTACCGCATATTTTCTGTTCAGTAAGAAAGAGAATATTAAAGTAATCCCGATCAGCCTCGCAATTATAACGCTTCTCGCTGTTTATGGCCCGCAAAGTGCAAGTGGCCTTTCCGGATATTCTCAGTTAAGCAGGCTGAAGACAATATTCAATTCAAAATCAACTGAAGCCCTGGAAGAGAAGCCAATGATCATCAGGTACCTGGTGTCGAGACATGGTTTGAGTGTTTTGCAGGGTTTTACTAAAAAAGATTTAGGGCGTATAGAAGAAGCCATCAATATCAAATACTTTCGCCGGTATGCAAGGGAAGAAGCGGCAATAGACTCTGCCTTTTCTATTTTGAAGGTTAGCAGTGAACAAAGTGTTAATAGTAGTTCTGAATATTCATTTACTAATTCAAATCACGAATTTTACGATATCAAGGGTTATGACTACTTCATGAATATCAACAGCTATGAGGATGTGCAGAAGGTTTTGGAAGGCGTAAAAATAAAAGTTGATCGCAGGAGTGATAATGATATCGTTGTTATTAATCTGGGAGATACCGAGAAAATTACGGTTGACATTGCCGAAATTTTTGATCGTGCTGTGGCCCAGGCCGACCAAGAAAAATTAAAACCTGCAAAAAATACAAGGGAATTCTTTGTCCCTGAAAAGGAGTTCTCCTTTTCTAAAACTGTTAATCATTATCAATTTACCTACGTAATCGAAAGTATCCGCGGCTATAAAAGCAGGGGTAACACAAAGGGTGGATGGTTCAATGTAGAAGCCCATTTGCTGATTAGGAAATTATAATTTAAAAAAGCAAGCTAGCGCCCAGGAGCAATTTCATATGATTTACTGTTCTTTATATAAAGAGTAACTTCGTATTTATTGAAGTAGGAATCCAGCGACCAATTCATCGTTCCTCCGTCATGGCGAGGCGGCTTTTTCAGCCAACGAAGCAATCTCTCTTACCAAATAGATTGCTTCGTCGTACCTCCTCGCCATGACGGAATTTCGAGATAGCAAGGGAATCTGGCATCACAATCCAAACCTCGCAGGTTTAGATTGTCTGATAAACAACTTTTAAAACCTGCGAGGTTTAGAAAAAAAACTTCCTACAAATCAAATTTAATGCCCTGCGCCAATGGCAAAGTATTCGAATAATTAATCGTGTTGGTTTGCCTGCGCATGTACGCTCTCCAGGCATCAGATCCACTTTCCCTTCCTCCGCCAGTTTCTTTTTCACCCCCAAATGCGCCACCGATTTCGGCTCCTGATGTACCGATGTTTACATTGGCAATACCACAATCAGAGCCCTTGGCCGATAAAAATAATTCTGCCTCTCTCAAATTTAAAGTCATAATTGCCGATGATAAACCCTGTGGCACACCGTTTTGCAAAGCAATCGCTTCATCTAAGGTTTTATATTTAATAAGGTATAAAATGGGCGCAAAGGTTTCATGCTGCACAATTTTGAAATCGTTTTTTACTTCCGCAATACAGGGTTTTACATAATAGCCACTGCTGTAATGATCGCCAGTTAATACACCACCTTCAACCACAAAATTCCCACCTTCTGTTTTACACTTTTGTATCGAATCTAAATAGGCTGTAACTGCATCTTTGTCAATCAGCGGTCCGACATGATTATTTTGATCCAATGGATCTCCAATGCGTAACTGATCATAAGCTTTCACCAGTTTTTCTTTAAAAACATCGTAAACACTTTCCTGAATAATCAGCCTTCTGGTAGAGGTACACCTTTGACCAGCCGTACCAACAGCACCGAAAACAGCCCCGATTAAACTCATATCCAAATCGGCATGTTCTGAAATAATAATTGCATTATTGCCACCTAATTCCAGCAGCGTTTTACCCAGGCGGGCGCCCACTGTCGCAGCAACTTCCTTTCCCATCCGTGTAGAACCGGTTGCAGAAATCAATGGCACGCGGCTATCATTGGTCATCACCTCTCCTACTGTCCTATCGCCTAAAATTAAGCTGCAAACACCTTCTGCTACCTCATTCTCTTTTAAAACCTGTGCGATAATATGTTGACAAGCAACTGCCGTTAACGGTGTCTTTTCTGATGGTTTCCAGATGCAAACATTCCCACAAACCAAAGCTAAGGCTGCATTCCAGCTCCAAACTGCTACCGGAAAATTAAATGCAGAAATAATCCCCACTATCCCCAACGGATGCCACTGCTCGTACATCCGGTGATTCGGGCGTTCGCTATGCATGGTTAAGCCATATAACTGGCGCGATAAACCCACCGCAAAATCGCAGATATCAATCATTTCCTGCACCTCACCAAAACCCTCCTGCAGGCTTTTCCCCATTTCATAAGAAACCAAGGTACCTAAAGCCTCTTTATTTGCCCGTAAAGCATCGCCGAATTGCCTCACAATATCACCACGTTTTGGTGCCGGCACTGTTCGCCAATCTGCAAATGCAACTTGCGCAGTTTCTATAACCTGTTGATAATCTCCGGTAGTGGCCACCTTTGTTGAAGCAATCAGTTTTCCATCAACCGGAGAAAAACTTTCCAGCGATTCGGCATTTGCATCACCGCCCCAGCTACTTCCTGTGCTGAAAGCTGCATTATTGGCTTTTACACCTAACTGATCCAAAATGGATTGAATATTTGTAGTCATATATCTAACGATTTACACAAAAAAACAAAAAATTAAGGGAAAGCGGGTACATTTGAGTCGTTACTTTATCACAATAATTTAGATGTTGTTTTAAACCTAACTGACTTACATAATCATAGAAAATGAATAAAAAATTCCTCACCTGTAGCGCCTTATTGCTTTCCCTTTTTGTGGTTAGCCATGTTTCGGCTCAGGAAAAACCTGCAGAAAAATCTCCGGACTTATCTGTTTATCGCGTTACGCCAACCAAAGTGAATGATTTAGTTCATACCAAACTTGATGTATCGTTTGATTACGCCAAGCGCTATTTAAACGGAAAAGAATGGGTAACCCTTAAACCGCACTTCTACCCGACAGATTCTTTAACGCTTGATGCCCAGGGGATGGATATCAAAACCGTTGCGTTAGCTGGTGCAAAAGGAAATACTCCTTTGAAATATGTGTACAACGACAATAAGTTGTTTATCACCTTAAATAAAAAATACACCAACACCGAAAAGTATACGGTTTACATTGCTTATACGGCAAAGCCGGATGAATTAAAAGTAAAGGGTAGTGCCGCAATTACGGATGCAAAAGGCTTGTATTTTATCAATCCGGATGGAACAGATAAAGATAAACCCACCCAAATCTGGACGCAAGGGGAAACGGAATCTTCTTCGGCATGGTTTCCAACAATTGACAAACCAGATCAAAAAACCACGCAGGAAATTTCGATGACGGTTAAATCTAAATACACAACTTTATCCAACGGTAAATTAGTGAGCCAGAAACCAAACGCCGATGGTACCAGAACTGATACCTGGAAAATGGAATTACCGCATTCGCCTTATTTGTTTATGATGGCTATTGGCGATTTCAAAATCACAAAAGACACTTATAAAGGCAAAGAAGTAAATTATTACCTCGAGCCGAAATTCGCACCCTACGCTAAACAGATTTTCGGTAAAACACCAGAAATGATGAAGTTTTACAGTGAAACGTTGGGCCTGGATTATCCCTGGAACAAATACGCGCAGGTAGTGGCCAGAGATTATGTTTCCGGCGCAATGGAAAATACCACGGCAACATTACATGGAGAACAGATTCAAAAAACAGACCGTGAATTGTTAGATGGCAACGAAGAAGGGACCATCGCGCATGAGCTTTTTCACCAATGGTTTGGCGATTATGTTACGGCAGAATCATGGTCTAACTTAACCATGAACGAATCTTTTGCCACCTTTGGCGAAATCATCTGGCACGGCCATGACGCTGGAAAAGAGGCTGAAGATAAATCGCGCTACGAGAAACTACAATCCTATATCAGTTCTACAAAAAATGGCGAAAGTCCGGTTTTGGCTCGTTTTCATTATGGAGATAAAGAAGACATGTTCGATAATGTGAGTTATGCCAAAGGATCGGTGATTTTATATGCATTGAAAAACCAAATGGGCGATGCTGCTTTTTATAAATCACTCAACAAATATTTAACTACCAATGCTTTTAAAAATGGCGAAACGCATCAGCTGCGCTTAGCAATGGAAGATATTACTGGTAAAGACTGGAGCCCATATTTTAACCAATGGTACTATAATGGCGGTCACCCGATTTTAGCTGTAGATTATGGCTATTCAGGTGGAAAGGCCACCATTAAAGTAAAACAGACCCAGGATTCGGCAGTACAAACATTCACTTTACCTGTTAAAATTGACATTTACTTCGGTGGAAAGAAAATCAGTAAAGAAATACTAATCAATAGCCGCGAACAAACTTTTTCTTTTGAGGTAAGTACTAAACCCGATTTAATTGATTTCGATGTAGATAAGATTATCGTAGGTGAGTTGAACGACAATAAAGTTGCCGAGAACTATTATTTCCAATACAAAAATGCACCAACTTATGCCAACAGAATTGAGGCTTTGCAATTCATTATGCAGAGTAAGGCAAAAAGCGGTCAACAGATTTTATTGGCAGGCTTAAAAGATCCTTCAGGAGATTTACGTGCATTAAGTATTGATGGATTAAACCTGGAAGATGCACAAATTAAAGCAGCTGCAATCCCTGTTTTACTTCAATTAGCGAAAACAGACCAGGATACGGAAGTAAGATCTGCAGCAATTTCTAAGTTAGCAGAAACCGGCGACCAGGCCTATAAAAGTTTATTAATAGCAAGTACCAAAGACAGGTCTTATCGTGTAATTGCAGCGGGAATTAGCGGACTTGCAAAACTTGCACCGCAAGAAAGCTTAACTGCTTTAGCTGCTTTGGATGAGGACACTAAAAATCATATTGCCCCATCAATCGCTACGCTTTACATCAGCGACCCGAAAGATGAGCACCAGGAATTTTATGCCAATATTACCAATAAAGGAACCCGGAATGAAGTTTTTGCAGTGATTGGTCAGTACTTTCAATACCTGCGGGCTAACACTAACCCAGCTGTAACGGAAAAAGGCTTACAAAATATTAGCAATGTAATTGAAAGGTTAAAATTGCAGGCTTATTTAAACAAGCAACTCTCCACTGCTTATGAAGCAACCGCAGAAGGCAAATCTACACAAGCCAACTCCGCAAGTGGGGAAGCAAAAACAAACCTGAACAAACAGGCAGCGTTATTTAAAAAAGCAGCTGCAGTTTTAGGGAAAGAATAAGGTCAAGACCATAAAAGAATATCATTTAACAAGAAAAGCCCTGCATTGCGGGGCTTTTCTTGTTAATGTTACCTCTTAATAATTATAATTATCTCGGCGATACATACGTTAAGGTATCGGTTGCCGCTCTGCTCACTGGGCTTGCGCCCCACTTAAAGGAAAGATAGAAAGTTTTGGTTGCCGGGTCATAACGATTATCATAAGCAGGATCATTTGCTAAACCTAGATTTGCGGTACTTTTCATGGTTACTTTATTCGTTGTAGGATTAACATTGATAGTTAAACCATCAATACCGCCTGCACCACCACCATCAGCCCAAATTTGAGCAAAATTGACAGCATTAGCACCATTACTTGGTAAATCTTTACTTAAACCTTTATAGAACCCGGTTAAACCGCCAGTATCACCTTCTCTAAAAACATATCCTTTTAAGCTATATTTTCCATCATACTTGTTTCTAACCGCAACCTTAATTACCACCGAACCAAACTTTTTGCTGATTACTTCTCCTGATGCATCTTTAATGGTTACCGGAAGACCATAGGATATTGCCGGATCAAGGAGTGTACTTATAAACTTTACAGGAACCTGTACCCGGCGGGTGTTGGCCGGAATGGTAATGCTTACAGGCATGGTAAAAGCGTTGCCTGGCACTATCGTTAACGCCGGATCTGAAGCATGTGCCGCATTATATGTAGCGAGTGCCGATGGATCAATAGACAATGTTACCTTGATATCAGTAGGTTTTGTAGTTGATGCAGCGTAATTAATATAAAAAAGATAATCGCTGGGTGCATCTTGCTGAATCAGTGAAGTAGTTAAGGAATTTACACTACCATCACCAACTGGTGAGCCAACCGGAATTTCTACAACAGGTGTTGTGGCAGAAAAATCTGGCTGTTCATTTTTATTTTTTAAGCAAGAAGATAGGCTTATTACGCAAAGCGCAGCAATTAAGCCTGTTAATATATTTTTATTTTTCATCTTTTTGTGATTATTATTTAACATCCCAGAAAATTCTAGACGTAAATTGGTTGATTGTACCTTCTCCAATAACATTAGCCGAATTGGTATTATATTCCCTTTGCGGATACAACATTCTTACCGGAATCTTTTTAGTGGTTACCGTAGAAGCAATGGAAATCGGCATATCTGCAGGTAACTCTAAACGTCTGTAATCCGTCCATGGTTCTATTGCATTGGTACCGTTCATTGCTGCCCATTTTTGTTTAATGATCAAAGCAATTTTATCCGCATTGGCAGACCATGTAGCAACAGTTTGATCGGCCAGGTAGGTTGTAGCTTCTGCCTCTGTTAAGCCAAGGTATACGAAGTTTGCAGTTACTGCTGCTTCATAAGCTGTTTGTGCAGAACCGCTGATATACCCCCTTTGAGCAGCTTCAGCCTGTAAAAACAAGCTTTCAAAATCAGTGATGATTGGCTGAGGCTGATCATATGATTTTAATACGCCCTTACCAATACTGGAAACGGTTACAATGGTTTGATCAAAATTAACATCTTGCCCCCACACTAAACTCACATAGTTACTTCCTGCACCATCATTCACAGTATTGTATAGTCTGCCCAACCTTGGGTCGTCATTATCCTGAAGGAAATTTAAACCATAACTGCTGGCTAACATATAACCATGTGAAGCCGTTCTGGTTCCATCAACGCCATAACCGTACACCGCCCAAAATGGGTTTTGCTTACCTGCAGTGTTTAAATAGCCCGGGTTGTTAAATATGCCGTCTCCTTTTCCGATAAAACCTAAACCATTTGCCGTAATCTTTGCAATCTCATCTTTAATGTACTGTTGTCTGCCAGGCATTTCAGATTGTCTCAATAGCAGTCTCAACTTTAAGGTATTGGCAAATTTACCCCATTTCTGTGCGTTTCCTTTGGCATAAATATCCGCAGCAGCATCAGCCGGGCTAATAGTTGCCGTTTTAAATAAGGTAGCTGCAGTATCAAGCTGTTTTGCTAAATCTTCATAAATATCCTGGGCCTTATCATATTTTGGGTTCAGGAAAAGAACTGATTTTGAAGCCTGTGTATAAGGCACATTACCATAGAAATCTACCAGATACTGATAATCCCAGGCTTTCATGGTTTTAGCAACTGCTACGAAAAAATTCTGTCCGGCGGCTCTACTTTGTGTCTCTAAATAAGTGTAATCATTCAGGTTATCGTAAAGGTTAGCCCAAAGTACTGTAGAGCCACTCCAGTTGGTGGTAAAGTTATAGGAACGCTCTTCATACCAGCCAGAAACGCCGCCTGGTGTCATCCAGTAATTCATCCACAAGGCTGCAAAACTGTAAAAGATAGACCCACCAGTTGTATAAGCCGCGGTATTATTTAATGCACCGGTTAAAACCAAAGCTGGTTTAACTACTGTGGCATTATTTGGATTCTCGTTAATATCTAAAAAATCCTTTTTACAGGCACCTAACAATAATATTGCTGATACGGTAAACACATATATTAATTTCTTTTTCATCTCTTATTCATTAATTGTTAAAAGCCAATGGTTGCAGTGAAACCATAAATGCGGGTTGGCGGCGTCTGATTTAAGTTATTTACACCTTGTGCATTTCCCGTTCCTACATTAATTTCCGGATCGGTATAAATGTTATCGCTCGGTCTGAACATAAACAGGTTTCTTCCAATCAGGGCAATGCTGGCATTTTTAATAAACTTAGCCCTGTTTTGGAGCCATTGGGTTGGCACATGGTAAGCCAAAGAAAGCTCTCTGATTTTCCAGAATGCAGCACTCATTACATAGTTAGAAGCGGTATTGGTGCGAATCCCATCGCCCCAGAATGAGCCGTTACCCTGAATCGTTGTGGTATTGGTATTCGGCACATACACCCCTGGTGAGGTTTCAATAACTGAATTAGGATAAATGAAACGCTCACGTCCTGCCTGACCGGAAGTATAACTAATCCCGGCAAAATCAAGTGTACTGGCAAAACTATTGTAGAAAACATTACCACTGCGGTATTCTGCTACACCAGATAAAGTGAAGTTTTTGAAAGTGAAGCTGGTGTTAATACCCAACACACTGCTAGGATTGGTTTGTCCGAAATCTTTATTAATTGGATTAGAAAGTGGCAAGCCGGTATTTGCATCTACAATTACGCGACCGTCCGGATCTGTTTGATAACTACTTACCTGTAATGAAGGAAAACTCTGGCCTACCACGATATAGTTATTATCGCCAATACCCAATTGGTTCTGACCTTGATATAGTGACAGTACCTTATTGGTGTTATAAGAATAATTCACACCAACATTCCATCTAAATCCATTTGACAGACCTATAACCGGTGCAGCATTTAAGCTAAACTCAATCCCTTTGTTTTCGCCCTCACCTGTATTAATAATGGCACTGTTATAACCTGTTGTACCAGATAAATCTATCCCGTTAATAATCTCCTGGTCTTTGGTGTTTTGAAGATATGCAGAAGTTTCTAAAGTAATGCGGTTATTTAAAAAGCCGATATCAAAACCAATTTCCTTTGAAATTGTCTGCTCTGGTTTTAAGTTTGGATCATACACGGTATTATCAATTGAGTAACCTGCAGTGCCGCCATATGGGAAGTTCCCTGCCGGGCTTATAGTAGAAACCAATCTATATGGATCTATCTGCACTGCATACACTTTTGAGATTCCTCCGCGGATTTTTAAATTACTAATTATCTTGCTCTCCTTTAATGCCGGAATCGCATCCGTAAGGGTTAAAGCTGCATCAATTGCAGGATAGAAGAAAGAACGGTTACTTTGTGCCAATCGCGAATCCCAGTCATTTCTACCAGAAATATGGATGGTTAAGTAATCATTGTAAGTAGCCGTTACATCACCAAAAACACCCAATTGACGGGAGTTGCGTTCCGTTT
This sequence comes from Pedobacter petrophilus, assembly GCF_009674725.1. Taxonomy (GTDB): domain Bacteria; phylum Bacteroidota; class Bacteroidia; order Sphingobacteriales; family Sphingobacteriaceae; genus Pedobacter; species Pedobacter petrophilus. The sequence continues at coordinate 35,804 of NZ_WKKH01000005.1, forward strand.
CAGAACCTACAATTTCACCCGTTCGGTTATTAATGTTAAACAGGTTATCAACCACTAAATTTGAACCGGATTGCGATAGGTATTTGTAATTCTTCTGGATTACCTGCGCACCACCTATCAGCGTAAATTTAAATTGATTAAACGTTTTAGTTGCGGTAGCCAGAAAATCTCCTGTGTATCTGCTTTCAAATTCATTATAATCGCCTACTGAAGACCTAACATATTGCGTAGCAGCTGCTGCTTTACCAGAGTCATGCGCAAAGTCTGAATATGTAAAGGCATAATTCTTATTTTTGCCCTGGGTGTTTTTGCTGCTAAAACCACCTCTGGCCAATAAGCTCAACCAATCTACCGGCTTATAAGTGAAGGATAAATTACCCAATAAATCATCTCTTCTTTCATTGTTACGGTATTGTTGTAAGCCAAAATAAGGACTGCTGTAATAATCATTATAGTAATCATTAGGGTTACCATATTTCGAGGTCAAATCACTGTACTCTGTTAAAGGAACATTACCTGGTGTATTAATAATATTATTATATACCTGGTTGGTACTTTTATCGTAGTTTCTCTGCGTATAATTAAAGGAATAATCGGCGAAAAACTTATCCAGTTTACGTGTTCCGTTAATCCGGATGGCTGTTCTGTTCGATTTATCACCGGGTACATATCCCTTACTATTTACGCGTTGCAGGTTAATGTACGTGGTTCCGTTTTCATTTCCACCAGAGTAAGTAAGATCGTTTTGTTCATCAATCCCGGTTTCAAAGAAGCTTTCTTTCTCTCCATCTTTATAGCTATAAGGAACCATCTGGTATGTGCCATCTTCCAGCACGCGACCTAGTGGCCTGATGCTGCCATCAAAACGTTCTCCAAAGGTTTGATTTTCAAAAGGCGTATATAACCCAAATCCAAAATCATCCTGTGTAGTTCCGCCACCAAACTCCTTCTGCTCCTTAGGGAAGTAACTTAAACGATTTAGTAAAGTTGAATTAGTAAAGCTTATGCCACCTCCATTAGGAGTTCCCCTTTTGGTACTTACAATGATTACACCGTTTGATGCATCTGAACCATAAAGCGCAGCAGCGTTGGCACCTTTTAAGATGTTCACATTTTCAATATCATTCGGATTGATCGAATTTAACTGACTAAGCGGCACAATAATCCCATCCAATACCAAAAGCGCCTGATTGTTTCCGGTAAAAGACCGGTTACCACGCAACACAACCCTTACCTGATCACCTGCATCGATTTGGTTATTTGCCTGGTTAATCTGTAAACCGGCAACCTTACCGGATAAACCTGTTGCAAGGTTGGTTGGCCTGCTGGAAGTTAAGGCTTTACCTGTTACCTGTTGCGTAGCATAACCAATTTCTTTTGGCTTACGTTTAATTCCTAAAGCGGTAGAAATCGTAACCTCACTCAGGCTTTTCGAATCCGGCTCAAGGCCAACATTGAAATTTGATTGTGAACCAACTGTAATTTCCTTAGCTACAAACCCAATGTAAGAGAACTGTAACACATCATTTGGACTAACATTGATTGTAAATTTTCCATCAGAACTGGTGGAAACGGCTTTACTTGTCGCCTTTACACGAACACTTACACCTGGAAGAGGCAGCCCATCGCCAGATGCAATCACTTTTCCAGTAACATTTTTACTTTGCGCATTTGACTGAATGATGCCACAAAATAAAAATATGACTAAACACAGTACGAGTTTTTTCATAATTCTTTAGCTTGTTTTAGTTAATAATCCCCGAATTACAGTTATTTCTTTCAATAAATCAAAATTTTTAACATATATCTTTAAAAAAGATTAAATTGCTTTTAAATTATCACTAAAATGTTTTAGCATGAAAGAGTTTCTATACAAAACCCTTACTAAAAACTACTTATTTTAGCTTTTTTTATATTTGTTTTCATTCTGGTTTCTAAAAAATATTTTATCAGAATGAAACTAAACGAAAGACATTATCTTTTTAACTTTTTATAAAATAACTCATGAAAAAACTTGCTTTTTTTCTGCTCTTTATTGCAGCAGTAACATCGTCTTCTGCACAAAATGTAACGGTAGGCCCGGGCGAGAAACCGCTTTTAAAAACTCTTATAAAAACTCCGGTAGAAGGAAGCGCTTATTTTAATGATCGTTATGGCAAAGGGAAAATAAGAACTGTTAGCCAAAAAGAGTTTGAAGTCAAAAACCTCCGGTATAATTTAGATACCCAGCAACTGGAATATACAGAAAATGATCAGGTGTATGCCATTCAGGATTCTGTGCAATCTTTTACGCTTTCTGACCCATCCGGAAAAATCCACACCTTCGAAAAAGTAAAAAATATTACACCCCGGCCGTTTTTTGAGCTCTTGGTTAACGGACATAAAAAATTATATAAATTAAACGAGGCAAAAAAACAAACCACTGAAGATTACTATACCAAAAGAAAAACAAGCAAAATGGTGCGTCAAGACAGCTACTTTGCCAGCGAAGATGATAAATTTCAAAAGATTAACCCATCTGTAAAAGGATTAAGCAGCGTGTTGGCCAATCAGCGTGAGCAAATCAAAACGTTTATTACACAAGAAAACTTAGACTTAAAATCAGATGCCGACCTGGTTGCGGTGTTTAAATTTTACAATAGCCTTTAATTAAAAGCTTCGGGTCCGAAGGCAGCTAAAAACATTCGGACCCGAAGCATTTCAACATGCTGCTTACTTTTACGGCCCAATCCTGGCAAATGCTGATATAAAAATCATTCATAGTGACTAGTTTTTACGCAACAGATCCACTTTCTGTCCGGATTTAAGCTTCACTTCATCTCCTATCTTTCCTGACTTCGGCATTACGTTAGTGCGATATATTTATCCTATTTTTGTAAAAGAAGGGAAAAGGAACCGCGATGTTGAAAAAATCTATCGATTATCCACACATCATTATTGCAACAATAAGCTTTATTTTCAGCCGTTTACATCGTTTTCAACAATCGATGTTAATAATTATTTCTAAAGCGGATAATTTAATTTGGTAAACTTATATTGTATTTTTCTGCCAATTGGCACGGTTCTTTAATTTAATTGTATATGGAAGAAGAATTCTTTTTTGAATCCAACGAAGACGCACAACGTTCGGTAGAACGCTACGAAGAGATGATCCGTAATCAGGATCAATACTTTTTCGATGCAGGCGCCTTTGAGTATATTGTAGATTTTTACATTGAAAAAAATGATCCGGTAAAGGCTTTGCAAGTGGTAGATTACGCTGTTAATCAACACCCTTATGCAACCGTATTTTTAATCAAGCAGACACATCTTTATATTTTAACAAACGATCATGACAGGGCTTTTCTTGCCTTGCAAAAAGCCGAATTACTGGAACCATCAGAACCGGATATTTACTTATTGCGTGGTAACATTTACCAGAATACCGAACGTTATAGCGAGGCACTGGAAAATTATGAAAAGGCTTTAAGCTTGGCAGAAAGCACAGATGAGGTACTTTTGCAAATGGCTTATGTGTATCAAAGCATGGGCGATTATGAAAGTGCAATTACTTATATTAAGCTTAGTTTAGAACAAAATATGGAAAACCAGGATGGCCTTTACGAGTTGGCCTTCTGTTACGACGTGTTGGATAAGCAGGAAGAAAGCATCAAATTTTATCAGCAATACATCGATACCGATCCTTATTCTTATGCGGCCTGGTATAACCTGGGCAACAGTTTCCATAAGCTGAATCTTTTTGAAAAAGCCATCGACGCTTACGATTATGCCATTTTAATCAAAGAAGATTTCAGCTCTGCTTACTTTAACAAAGGTAACGCATTGGTGCAATTGGATAAATACGACGAAGCGATAGAGGTTTATAAGCACACTTTTGAGTATGAGCAACCCAATGCAGACACTTACTGTGCCATTGGCGAATGCTACGAGAAGTTAGAAAAAATGGATGAGGCCCGTTCATATTACAAGAAATCGGTAAAAATGGACCCGAAGATGGCTGATGCCTGGTTCGGGATAGGCGTAACCCTGAACCATGAAGAACGTTATTTTGAATCTTTGCATTTTTATAAAAAAGCAATCGATTTAGAAGCTGAAAATCCGGATTTCTGGTTTGCGATGGCTGATGCCTACTATAAGCTTGGTCAGATTGAAGAATCCATAGTAGCTTACGAAAAGGTTTTGGAATATAATCCTTTGGATATAGAAGCCTGGCTGGATTTCAGTACGGTGCTATACGAGCAAGGCAAATTATTAGAAGCATCGGAAACGATGGCAGAAGCGATAAAGAATAATCCGGAAGCCGCCGAACTTTATTACCGCATGGTGGCTTACCTGTTTGCACTTGGAAATTATGCAGATGCACTGGGATTTTTAGAAACTGCGTTAACCACTGATCCGGATAAGCACTATATTTTGTTCGAGTATTTGCCTCAATTGCAGGATAACAGCGCCATTATCAACGTTATTAACCGCTATATTAGATAACAGCCTTTTGAGAAAAATTTAACAAATAAATCTCAAATTTTTTTTTCACTTTTGTACGCATATGAATTACCCATTATTAAACGTTCCTGAACGTCCTGCTAAACCACGCCAGAATGGCCTTACAATGGTTATGGATAAAGGATTAAGCCTGCGCCAGGTGGAAGATTTTATTGAAGTTGCCGGTGTACATACAGATATCGTAAAATTAGGCTGGGCGACATCACACGTGACGCCAAAACTTAAAGAAAAATTAGCTTTATATAAAAGTGCCGGTATTCCTACCTATTTCGGAGGAACATTGTTTGAAGCTTTTATCATACGTGACCAGTTTTCAGATTATCAGCGCATTTTAGACCAATATGGAATGGAATATGCTGAAGTATCAGATGGTTCTATTGAAATTGAGCATGACTTGAAATGTGGCTACATTACTGAACTGGCTAAACAGGTTACCGTAATTTCTGAAGTGGGCAGTAAAGATGCAGCTAAAATATTTGCGCCATACAAATGGATCAAATTAATGAAGGCTGAAATCGAAGCTGGCGCATGGAAAGTAATTGCGGAAGCACGTGAAGGTGGAAACGTAGGTATTTACCGTGGTAGTGGCGAGGTTCGTGAAGGTTTAGTTGATGAAATTTTAACGCAAATCCCTGAAGAAACCATTATCTGGGAAGCACCACAAAAAGAACAACAGGTTTGGTTTATCAAATTAATCGGAACAAATGTAAACCTGGGCAACATTGCACCGGCCGAAGTGATTCCATTAGAAACCATTCGTTTAGGGTTAAGAGGCGATACGTTCGACTATTTCCTAAACCAGACAAAATAAAAATACTGACCTTGCGAGGCAAAAAGCAATCTTAAATCTGCTGATTTAGTCTGATTGCTTTCTGCTTCGCATTGACGTAATATACACATGAAAACTTACGGCTTAATCGGATTTCCGCTATCTCATTCTTTTTCTAAAAAGTATTTTACAGAAAAATTTTTAAATGACGGCATTGCTGATCATCAGTATGAGCTTTATTCTATCGAAAACGTCAAATCTCTTCCTGATTTATTAAGTAGTAATGAATCAATTTGCGGTTTAAACGTTACCATTCCACATAAAGTAAGTGTTTTGCCTTTCTTAAATGAGATTGAAGAAGCTGCAGAAAAAATTGGCGCAGTGAATTGCATCTGTGTAAAACGTTTTCAAGGCGAGACTTATTTAAAAGGTTTCAATACCGATGCCTATGGTTTTGAGAAATCTTTAACTCCACTCTTGCAACCGCAACACACCAAAGCCTTGGTTTTTGGCGATGGCGGAGCAGCCAAGGCCGTTAAATACGTATTAAAGAAACTAAAAATCGAATTTCAGGTGGTGGTGCGCAGCGTAACAGAAAATGCCATCTTATATTCCGAAGTAACACCTGAAATTTTAGCTAGCCATAAATTACTGATCAACACTACGCCCCTGGGCATGTCGCCGAATATAGATACATTTCCGGAAATAGATTTTACACATATCGCAGACCAGCATCTGGCATATGATTTGGTTTACAATCCACTGGAAACTACCTTTCTTTTAAAAGCTGCAGCACGTGGGGCGGTTACTAAAAATGGCCTGGAAATGTTGCATCAACAAGCGGAGAAAGCCTGGGCAATATGGAATAGATAGTTTTTCTCTGTGTTAAGGCAAGGAACAATAATCAAGATTATAAAGAACAATGAAGTTAAAATACATCATCCTTTTTCAAGTTGTTCTGCTGATCACCTTTTCGGCATGCCGGGATAATGATTATAGTCCTAAACCGAGAGCTTACTATCGCATTGAGTTTCCAAAAAAAGCCTATCAAACAATGTTAGCGCCCATGCCATTCCGTTTTGATTATCCAAAATATGCTACATTGGAGAAAGATCTAAGTCGCGATGCTCAAAAGAACTGGTATAACCTTCACTTTAAACAATTTAACGGTTACCTGCATTTAACTTACTATGACGTAACGGGCAAAGGGGAATATGAAAACATGGTGGAAGATGCGCGAAAATTAGCCTTTAAGCATACCATCAAAGCCAGCGCGATTGATCAGAAAGTAATTTATTATCCCGATAGGAAAGTATATGGCATTTATTACGCAATAGAAGGCAATACTGCTTCTTCTGTTCAGTTTTTCTTAACAGACAGCACCAAACATTATTTCAGGGGTGCCTTATATTTCAACGAGCGTCCTCAATATGATTCGATTGCACCCGTAATCAGTTTCATTAAAAAAGATATAGATACCTTAATCTCTAACTTCAGGTGGAAAAACCAATAACATTATGATTACCGTAAAAAGCTTAACATTTAATGCCTATAGTGAGAATACATATGTTTTATTTGATGAAACAAAGGAGTGTGTAATCATAGATCCGGGAATGTATGAGGGCTACGAACAAAATGAGCTGGTTTCTTTCCTCAAGGAAAATGGCCTTAAACCCGTTTTATTGCTGAATACACATTGCCACATCGACCACGTGTTCGGAAATAAATTTGTATTTGATACCTACGGATTGAAACCACAGTTTCATAAAGGAGAGCTGGAAGTCTTAAATGCGGTTCCGGCTTATGCACCGGCAATGGGTTTTACGCAATACCAGATTTCTCCGCTTCCAGACACTTTCTTAACGGAAGCCGATACGATCAACTTCGGAAACAGTTCGCTTTCTATCATTTTTGCGCCTGGCCATTCACCTGCCCATTTATGCTTTTACAGCAAAGCCGATCATACTTTAATGGGTGGCGATGTGTTGTTTCAGGGCAGCATCGGCCGGACAGATCTTCCCGGCGGGAATCATCAGCAATTAATTCAAAACATTTCACAGCGCCTGTTCGTTCTACCTGATGAAACCACAGTTTATCCGGGCCATGGTCCGGCTACAACTATTGGTTACGAGAAAAAACATAACCCATTCTTCTAAATGCGAGCGAAGGAAGTAGATCCTGTGCAATTAATGCACAATTGTTTGTTTCACATTTTCCAACTTACATTTTAACTATCTTTACCGCTGTGAATACGCCCCTATATATTGCAAAACGTTATTTGTTTGCAAAAAAGTCTACCAATGCCATTAACCTGATATCCGGCATATCTATGGTTGGTGTTATGGTTGGCAGTGCGGCGTTAATAATTATTCTTTCGGTATTTAATGGTTTAGAAACAGTGGTACTCGGGCTGTTTGATACGATGACACCAGAACTCGTTATTGTGCCAGCGAAGGGAAAAACGTTCGATCCAAATACAAGCTATTTTTCTTCACTGCAAAAAAACAAAGCAGTCTTTTCTTATACCGAAGTACTGCAAGAAAATGCGCTCCTTAAATACAACCAGAAACAGGCTGTTGGCATGGTAAAGGGCGTAAGCTTAGCCTATTTAAAAAATGCCAAGCTCGATAGTTCGATCCGTGAAGGCCATTTCACACTACAGAATAAAAGCGGGTATACGGCCGTAATCGGCTCGGCTTTGCAAAGTCAGCTTGCCGTAAATACAGTTGATCCATTTACAGAACTGGAAATTTTCTCTCCTAAAAAAACAATCGCAGTTAATACATTAAACCCGACAGAAGATTTTGTAAATAAAAGCATCAGGGTAAGTGGCGTATTTGAAGTGCAGCAAGAGTTCGATAACGGGATTATCGTTCCATTAGCTTTTGCAAGAGAACTGCTTGGCGAAGAGAAAAATGTTTCTACCATAGAAATTAACCTGCAGGAAGGAACCGATGTAGATCGTTTTAAAAAAGAAGTTGCCAGCAATCTTGGTGAAGGCTTTGAAGTGCGCAACCGGGCAGAGCAAAACCGATCGCTCTACCACATATTAAATACAGAGAAGTGGGCTGTTTATATTATCCTTACCTTCATTCTCATCATTGCTATTTTCAATATTATTGGTTCTTTAACCATGCTGGTGATCGATAAAATGAAAGACATTGCGATCCTCAGCAGCCTTGGCGCAAGCAAAAAACTCATCAAACGCATTTTTTTATTCGAAGGCATGATGATTACCATGTCGGGCTGCATATTAGGCCTTATAATAGGACTGATTTTCTATTATGTTCAGCATAATTATGGCATCATTAAAATGGGCGAAGCAAACTTATTAATGGATTCTTATCCAATCGGACTTAAATGGAAAGACTATCTTTTAGTGTTCTTAACCGTTGGATTTTTCTCATTTCTGGCATCAGCTTTGTCATCAAATTTAAGCGTTAAAAAGATAGACCAAATTAATCAAACTTTATAAGAATGAAATTAGTTAAACAGGCATTTGTATTTGTTGTAATCTTCGGATTGGCTATTACAGCTTGTAATAGGAAGGAAAAAGCCGCAGCGCAGGAGAGTGATGTTAAGGTTGTGAAAGGATTATATAGTTTCGGGCCGGAAATGAAATCCTTTACCATGTGTGATGATGGCCGTGAATATTGGGTGGCTGATAGCGTTAAAAATCTGGAGCTTTCTTACAGCAACCTTAATTTCGAAAAACCATACGAACCAGTATATGTAGAACTGGAAGGCTATTTTGCAAAATCAGATACCTCTGCGGTTTCAGCCGATTTTGATTCTACACTGGTGGTTACGAAAGTATTAAAAATCAGCAAAGAAATTCCTGACGGGCCTTGTTCACAATAGTTTCATACCAGTATTAATGATGTTATTATTTCGCCAGGAACCGTGATAAAAATAAGTCACCTTAATACTAATCTTAAAATAGTCGCCTTTAGCTGAAAACATTTAAATTATTGCCAGACTAAGCAGCTAATATAAAGCTTCAGGTCGTGAATGGTAAAAGTCAACTTCATGCTGATTAAAATTCTCCTTAACCAAAAAGAGCTCCGATAAAAATCGGAGCTCTTTTTGGTTTTATTAATATGGTGTTCCAGCTACCAATAGATACCATAAAGTGCAACCAGTAAGCCAACAATGATTAAGGCACCCACGGCAAAGCCTGGGGTTGTTTTAAACATACTCGAATCAATTTCAAGTCCTTTTGGATTGGCAACTCCTTTTCTATACTCAGTTAAGCTGATTAATACCATTCCTAAAATACAGAACACAAATACAATACCCATTCTATCTAAGAACGGAATTTCATAAATACCCGCTGCTGTTTTAACAGAGAATCCTATTCCTGATAAGAAAGAAAGATCCACCATTCCCGGTAAGAATTTTAACAACAACGACAAGCCAAAACCACCGATAGTGGCAAACAATGCCGCGTTTGAGGTAGATCTTTTCCAGAAGAAACCTAGAATAAACATGGCGAAGATACCCGGAGATACAAAACCTGTATACTCCTGAATGTATTGGAAACCACCTTTTTTATCGATTCCTAAGTGAGGTGCAATTAAAACACCTAAAACCATAGCCACTACAACCGCAATTTTACCGGTAAATACCAGGTCTTTTTCAGAAGCATCTGTTTTTAAAACCTTTTTATAGATATCTAAAGTAAAGATTGTTGCAATACTATTTGCCTTACCAGCCAGTGAAGCTACAACTGCAGCCGTTAATGCCGCAAATGATAAGCCTTTTAACCCGGCAGGCAATAAGTTTAACAATACCGGATAAGCACGATCCGGGTTTACAGAACCATCCTGCATCATTTCTGACTGGAAAGCACCATCTTTATATAATACATAAGCTGCAATACCAGGAAGCACCACAATAATCGGCATTAATAATTTTAAGAATGCAGCGAAGAGTAAACCACCACGGGCTGTTTTTAAATCGGCTCCTAAAGCGCGTTGAGTAATGTACTGATTACAACCCCAATAGTTTAAATTCACAATCCACATCCCACCAACCAGCACGCTCAAACCTGGTAAATCAATGTAATTTTCGTTGTCTGGCTTTAAGATCATTTGGAAATGTTCTGAAGCTTTTGAAGTCATTAAGCTATAGCCTTCAAAAACACCTGATGTACCGTAATGTGTAGAAACCAGGTTTAATGCCAGATAAGTAGTTGCTAAACCACCCAGAATTAAGAAAAACACCTGAATAACATCAGTATAACCAATTACTTTCATCCCGCCCAGGGTAATTAAAATGGCGAATGCGGCAATGGCATACATACAAAAAGTTAAATCAAAACCAGAGATACTGCTTACCGCCAATGCACCTAAATACAAAATAGAGGTTAAGTTAACCACTACATATAGTAACAGCCAAAACACAGCCATAATCATCGCTACGGTACCGTTATACCGCTGATGCAGGAACTGAGGCATAGTAGCAATTTTATTCTTGAGGTAAACAGGAATAAAGAATACGGCAACGATTACAAGTGTAAGTGCACCCATCCACTCGTAGGTAGCAATGGCTAAGCCCATTTTGAAGCCGGAACCACTCATCCCAATAAACTGCTCTGCAGAAATATTTGAAGCGATTAATGAGGCGCCAATTGCCCACCAGGTAAGAGACCCTTCCGCTAAAAAGTAATCCTTAGAACCTGTGGATGCAGATTTTTTCTTATTGTAGATGTAAAGACCGTAGGCTGCTACAATAACGAAGTAGATTGCAAATACAATGTAATCCTTCGTGTCCAGTAAGTTATGTTTCATTGAATGATAAAAGGTTATTTGGTTTAGAAATCTAAATGTAGTAAAATCATAAATCAATATTCACATTTTTTTAAATAAAAAACGTTAAAAAGACGTTTATTAATCTATGATCTTACTTAAACATTGATTTTAGATGTATCTGTTGATCAGATTTTCAAGATATTCTTGTCTGCCACTCCTCACTTCCGGTTCGCCATTTTCTGCAGCATAGTTTCTTAAATCTTCCAAACTCAGCTTTCCTTGTTCAAATTCGGCACCTTTACCGCTATCGAAAGAGGCATAGCGTTCTGTCCTTACTTTTTTGTAATCAGATTTTTGAAGGATTGCGTCAGCAGTAATTAAAGCACGGGCAAAAATATCCATGCCACCTACATGAGCATAAAACAAATCTTTTGGATCTGTAGAATTTCTGCGGATCTTGGCATCAAAATTTACACCACCACCCTGAAGGCCACCACCTTCTAAAATGATTAACATGGATTCTGTTAATTCATTAATATCATTCGGAAACTGATCAGTATCCCAGCCGTTTTGGTAATCACCTCGGTTGGCATCAATTGATCCCAGTAAACCGTTATCAACGGCAACCTGTAATTCATGCTGGAACGTATGACCAGCTAAAGTAGCATGGTTTACCTCCAGGTTTAATTTAAAATCGTTTAATAAATCATATTGTTGCAAAAAGCCTTTCACCGTAGCTGCATCATAATCGTATTGATGTTTCGATGGCTCACATGGTTTAGGCTCAATAAAGAAGGTTCCTTTAAATCCTTGTTTGCGTGCATAATCTTTCGCCGTGTGTAAAAATTGCGCTAAATGCTCTTGCTCACGTTTCATATTGGTATTTAATAAGCTCATATAACCTTCTCTTCCACCCCAGAACACATAGTTTTCACCGCCCAAAGCAATTGTAGCATCTAATGCCGCTTTAACTTGTGCAGCACCATGTGCCAAAACTTTAAAATCCGGATTGGTAGAAGCACCGTTCATGTAACGCTCATGGCTGAATAAATTTGCAGTACCCCAAAGTAACTTCACACCGCTATCTGCCTGCTTTTGTTTAGCATATTCTACCAGTGTTTGTAACCTTTGTTCGTTTTCAGCAACATTATTTCCGTAATCAACAACGTCAACATCATGGAAACAATAGTAAGGCAATTGCATTTTAGTAATGAACTCAAATGCAGCGTCCATTTTATCTTTTGCCCTTTCAATGGCATCTTTCTTTTCATCCCATGGAAAAACGTGTGTTGAGCCACCAAACGGATCTGCACCATTACCATTAAATGAATGCCAGTAAGCACAGGCAAATTTGAAATGCTCATTCATGGTCTTTCCCGCCACTACCCTATCGGCATCATACCACCTGAAGGCTAATGGATTATCACTTTCCAGACCTTCGAATTTAACCTGTTCAATGCCTTTAAAAAATTCTTTTTCTCCTGTTACTACGTTTTTCATTGTACTCTTATTTTGCGGTTCTGTTTATAATAATTTGATTAAAATTTCTTTCCATTCCTGGTAAATCGGCTCATATTGCTCCGAATTTTGCGGGTTTAAGGTTTTGATTGCCTGGTGTTGCGTAAAAGCATCTTCAGCATTTTTAAAAATTCCGGCGCCTATTCCAGCACCCAAAGCTGCCCCCACGCTTCCATCGTTCTCATAAAGTTCAACGGGAATACCGGTTACATCTACAAAGGTTTGTGCAAATACATCACTCAAAAACAGATTTGCCCTGCCTGCACGAATCACTTTTGGCTGCATGCCATTTTCCCTCAGGATATCTAAACCATACCTGAAAGAAAAAGCAATCCCCTCCTGTACCGCCCTGAAAATATCTGCCTGCTGATGAAGGTTTAAATCGATGCCGATTAATTGGCCACCCGTAAATTTATTGTTCAACATTCTTTCTGCGCCGTTTCCAAAAGGCAATACTTTAAGTCCTTTACTGCCAATCGGTGCTGTTGCAGCCAGTTTATTTAAGGCAGGGTAATTGGTATCCGGAGCGAAATTGTGTTTGGCCCAACGGTACATGCTTCCTGTTCCGTTAATGCAAAGCAATACACCGGTGTGTTTCTTTTCTTTGGTGTAGGTTACATGCGCAAAAGTATTTACGCGTGATTGCTGATCGTAAGTTAGTTCATCACTTACGCCGTAAATTACACCGGAGGTACCCGCAGTTGCCGCAACTTCGCCAGGTTTAAATACATTTAGCGATAAAGCATTATTAGGTTGATCGCCAGATTTATAAGAAACCGGGATTCCGGCTGTTAGTCCGAGTAAACCCGCCACTTCTTCGCTTAATGTTCCATGAGCTGAAAATAATGGCTTAATTTCCGGGATCAATTTCTCATCAAAACCATAATATTCCATTAAATCGCTGGAAATTTCATCATTTTTGAAGTCCCAGAAAATGCCCTCAGATAGCGCCGGGATGCTGGTGGTAATATCTCCTGTTAATTTCATGGCAATATAATCGCCGGGCAACATGATTTTATCAATCTGGCGATAAACATCCGGTTCATTTTCTTTTACCCATGCCAGTTTGGATGCGGTGAAGTTTCCCGGAGAATTTAATAAATGCGAAAGTGATTTATCGTGACCAATGGCTTCGAATGCACCATCACCTAACTCCACAGCACGGCTATCGCACCAGATGATGCTGTCTCTCAACACATTTTGTGCCTGATCTACCACCACCAAGCCATGCATCTGATAGGCAATACCGATTGCTTTAATTTCCTTCGGATTGAAAGCCCCGGTAGCATTGAGCCTTAAAATAGCCTGTTGTACATTCTTCCACCATTCTGCAGGCGACTGCTCTGCCCAACCGTTTTTTACTGCTTTTATTTCTGTTTCTTCATCCGGATATTGAACGGTAGCCACACATTTCCGGGTGCCTGCATCTACTGCTGCAACCTTAATTGAAGAGGTGCCAATATCTATCCCTAATAAATACATTCTTTTTTAATTAATTTTTTAATATCTGGTTATGCAAACGGTTGCATAAAGTTAACGGTAAAAATCCTAATCGCAAATTTTTTAGCTTTTATTAATTATTTTTAACAAATAAGATTAGGATATAGATGTAGCGTATGGTTACCAGAAATGAAAAATAGTGCTTCTGGAAGGTATTAGCTTAATAATTATTCATTTTCATTAATTTGCACAAAATTAAATTTGATTATGCAACAAATATCATGGGATGATTTTGAAAAGGTTGAACTCAGAATCGGAACAATTATAGAAGCTTTAGAATTTCCGGAAGCCAGACGACCAGCTTATAAGTTAAGGGTAGACTTCGGTGAATTTGGAATCAAAACCAGCAGTGCCCAGATTACTAAACATTACAGCCTTACAGAATTAGTAGGCAAACAAATTATCGGCGTGATCAATTTCCCTAAGAAACAGATCGGCAAATTTATGTCGGAATTTTTGGTGACCGGTTTCGCAGATGAGAACGGTGATATTGTATTATCAGCGGTTGAACGGAAAGTACCGAATGGCAGTAAGCTGGTTTAGGCTGGCTTTGTAACGATTGTGCAGTGCATTTTATTTTTAGCCTTGATTGGAATGCCAGCTCCCGATTTTTTCTAATCGGGACTATAATGGAAAGCAGGACCGAACCACCCGACAAGCACTGCCATTGCGCTCCTCATCAATTAAAGTCAGCATGAAAGATTGCCTATATTTGCACCATGAGTTTTTACAATTTTGAAGAAACAAATTCCGAGGAAGAAGATATCCACTATATGAAACTGGCTTTGGAAGAAGCTAAAAAGGCATTGGCAGCGGATGAAATTCCAATCGGTGCAATTGTGGTGAGCAAAAACAGAATTATTGGACGGGGTTATAATTTAACGGAGCGTTTTAATGACGTTACCGCACACGCAGAAATGCAGGCCTTTACTTCTGCAACACAAACCATCGGTGGCAAATATTTAAAAGACTGCACTTTATATGTAACTATAGAACCTTGCGTAATGTGTGCCGGCGCCAGTTACTGGACTCAAATAAGCCGGATTGTTTACGGGGCAAGGGAAGAAAAACGAGGCTTTATTTCTAAAGGTTCTAATCTCTTACACCCAAAAACCATTTTAAAAGGCGGCGTAATGGCTGATGAATGTGGATTGTTAATGAAAAGTTTTTTTGAGAAGAGGAGATGAGGGAGTAGTAATTAGTATCAAGTAGCGAGTATCAGGTATCAAGACTAGACGTTAAAGCAAAGAACTGATGTATATTAGTAGTAAGTAGCTAGTATCAGGTATCAAGACTAAATGCTAAACACCTTAATGATCCTTAATTTCTTAATATTTTTAACGCGAAAAGAAAAAAGACCGATATGCACACCCTAACTTAATAATCCTTAATTCCTTAATGTTTTCAATAAAAATAACGCCTATACTAACTTATGGTTTTGAATTTCTTTTATCCAGTCTCTTGATTTGAATAAGCAAGTCTACTCTATGTTAAGAACCAAAATACCATTTGATGATAATAACATGAACAAATCTTAACCTACGAATGTTATATTTGCTCAACAAACATTTTTAAATTTAAAACATAAAACTATGGCTTTTGAATTACCAGCGTTACATTACGCTACAGACGCATTAGAACCGCATATTGATAAAACTACCATGGAAATTCACCATGATAAACATCACCAGGCTTACGTAACCAACTTGAACAAAGCTGTTGAAGGTAAACCAGAGGCGAATTTAAGCATCGAAGAAATTGTTAAGAACATTTCAAAATATCCTGCTGCTGTTAGAAACAATGGTGGTGGTCACTATAATCACTCTTTATTCTGGAACGTTTTAGGTCCAAATAAAGGTGGCGAGCCAACTGGCGATTTAGCTAAAGCGATTAACGAAACTTTCGGTTCTTTCGCTGAGTTAAAAACTAAATTACAGGAAGCTGGTGCAACTCGTTTCGGATCGGGATGGGCTTGGTTATCGGTTGGTGCTGATAAAAAACTTCAGGTTTCATCTACTCCAAACCAGGATAATCCTTTAATGGATGTTGCTGAAGTAAAAGGTACACCTATCTTCGGTATTGATGTTTGGGAACACGCCTATTATTTAAAATATCAAAACAAACGTCCGGATTACTTAGCTGCAATCTGGAATGCTGTGAACTGGGATGCTGTTGCAGAACTTTACAAAAAAGCATTGTAAGCAAAACAATATAGTTAAACAGGAAGGTCTCGGTGTAAAAACCGGGACTTTCTTGTTTTAAGATAATTACCTAACTTTACCACAATTAAAATATTCGAAATGAAGAGGGTTATATTTTTACTTTTAGTTTTAGCTGGAATAAGTGTTGCAGCGAATGCGCAACAAAACAAGATGCCAACGCCAGATGAAATTGCGAAAAAGAACGTGGACGATTTAGATAAAAGGCTAAAATTAAATGATACCCAGAAAAGTGTAATTTATCGTTTCACTTTTAACCAGGCCAAAGAACAGGCAGATTTGGTTAAAAGGCAACAAGCTGGAAATTCCCGGGAAGAGGATGTAGATAAATTTTATAAGCTTCAGAACGAAACGTCGAAAAGCATTCGCAATGTATTAAAAGGCGAGCAACAAACCGAATACGACAAAGTGATTGAAGAACGTTTAAGTGGTAAATCTGCTAAAAACAAAAGCAAGAAAAAGAAAAAAGGTGACGAGCCAGAGGTAGAAGGCGACATTAAAGGTTTACTTTCAGCACCTCCGTTAGTGCCTCAAAAACAGTAATAACATTCTTTTATTTCCAGGTTTAGGATTTGCTTCTGCGGTTTGAACGAGACTTTCTATTCGGGGGCCTGAGTTAAATCCCTACAATATCCTTCTTCTTTTTTTGTTTCATTGCTTTGGGAATAATTTCTAAGATTTCATCTTTTAAAGCATTTAACATTCTCTTTTTGATAAAATTTTTGTGTGTAACCAGACTGATTTCCCTTACTGGTTCAGGTGATTTGAAATGACGGATTTTACCGGTTTGCTTGGCACTTAATTCAGCGATAGCTAATTCTGGTAATAATGTGGCGCCGCCATTTAAATCCACCATTCTGATCAGTGTTTCTACACTCCCGGTATTGTATTCTAAACCTTGTAATCGATTGTTTTTTGTAGAGCGACAAATATTCAACACCTGGTTGCGCATGCAATGCCCTTCATTCAGCAGCCAGATATTTTCTTCATTAAGATCTTCTGCATCTACCGCTTTCTTTTTATAGAGCTTGCTATTTTTACTGATATAGCTGACAAAGTTTTCATAATAAAGTGGCGTTTCAGAAATATTGGCATCGGTTAATGGCGTAGCTAAAATTCCACAATCTAAAACGCCTGTTTTAAGGTGATGAATAATATCCTCTGTGGTGTATTCCCAAATCAACAATTTAAGATCGGGGTATTTCTCCAGCATAGCAGAAATTACTTCGGGCAATAAATAAGGGGCAACTGTAGGGATTACACCAATTTTAAGCTCTCCTAAAACATCCTGCTGCTGACTGCTGATTAATTCCTTAACCTTTCCGCTTTCCTGTAAAATAACCCGTGCCTGTGCAATTACCTGTGCACCGATTTCTGTCGGAAAGACTGGTTGTTTACTGCGATCAAATATTTTAACACTTAATAACTCCTCTAGTTTTTGCACCTGCATACTTAAGGTTGGCTGGGTTACAAAACACTTATCTGCAGCCGTTACGAAACTTCTGTAGGTATCAACTGCAACAATGTATTCTAGCTGAACTAAAGTCATATAGTCTAAATTTATTTATTTATCCAAAGATATAAATTTTAACTATAATTAAAATTAGGGAGTGATAGAATTAGGAAATGAATGATTGACAGAATGAATAAGTATTGAATGAATGCGTGAATATTTGACTATTAACCTGCAATTGTAATTAATGCCCAAGCTTTCAACATTCTCTCATTCAAACATTCAATTCCTCTTTCATTCAAAATTAGCGAATAACTGAATTATATTAAATGATAAGATCGCCAATCAACATTCTCTCATTCAAAATTAGCGAATAACTGAATTATTGAATGATAAGATCGCCAATCAACACTCACTCTTTCAAAATTAGCGAATGACTGAATTATTGAATGATAAGATCGCCAATTAACATTCTCTCATTCAAAATTAGTGAATGACTGAATTATTGAATGATAAGATCGCCAATCAACACTCACTCATTCAAAATTAGTGAATGACTGAATTATTGAATGATAAGATCGCCAATCAACATTCTCTCATTCAAAATTAGCGAACGACTGAATTATTGAATGATAAGATCGCCAATCAACATTCTCTCATTCAAAACTCAATCATTATTTAGTACCTGCTTTCAAAATCCTGATAGGCTAATTCGATTCCTTCACGAAGTTCTACCTTATGTTTCCAGCCTAAATCATGCAGTTTAGTTACATCCATTAATTTTCGTGGTGTTCCATCCGGTTTGGTGGTATCAAACACCAGTTCGCCTTCAAAACCCAGAACTTCTTTAATCAATAGCGCCAAATCTCTGATCGTTAAATCATGACCGGTACCGATGTTGATGAGGTTACGTTCATTGTAATGTTCCATTAAAAAATAGCAGGCATCAGCCAAATCATCAGCAAATAAAAACTCACGCATTGGCGATCCAGATCCCCAAACCACCACTTCCTTTACATTATTGATCTTTGCTTCATGAATCTTACGAATCAATGCAGGCAAAACATGAGAGTTCTGTGGATGATAATTATCGTTATACCCATATAAATTGGTTGGCATTACCGAAATAAAATTAGCGCCGTATTGATCGCGGTAAGCATCGCACATTTTAATCCCTGCAATTTTCGCAATGGCATATGGCTCGTTGGTTTCTTCTAAAGTTCCGGTTAATAAATAATCCTCCTTCAAAGGCTGCGGCGCCAGTTTAGGATAGATACAGCTTGAACCTAAAAACATCAGTTTTTTCACTTCATTCAGGTAAGCATTATGGATGACATTGTTTTGAATCGCCAGATTTTCATACAGGAAATCTGCACGGTAAGTATTATTGGCTACAATGCCACCAACTTTCGCCGCAGCCAGGAAAACATAATCAGGTTTTTCGGCAGCAAAAAAATCAGTTACCGCCTGTTGGTTCCGAAGATCCAGTTCGGCAGAGGTTCTGGTAATGATATTCGTATACCCTTCTTTAACCAGTTTCCGGTAAATGGCAGAGCCTACCATTCCACGATGCCCGGCAACATATATTTTTGCGTTCTTTTCCACAGTTGTTTTTATAGGTTACAAAAATACAATTCCTTGATAAGAATGGCATTAATCTTTCTGTCAAAAGAACTTCGATATTGATTTAATTGTATTTTTGCAGAAAAATTAAACTTTTGGGTAAAGATAAACTTAGACGTTTTGCAGAGATCGAAACATTTGCAAACGTATATCAATTAGAAGAGGGCAAGGTATTAAAAGGGCATTGGGCAGCTAATCACTTCAAAAACGCCAATCCTGTTGTGCTCGAACTTGCTTGTGGAAAGGGTGAATATTCTGTAAATCTGGCAAGATTATTCCCTGATAAAAACTTTATTGGAATCGATTATAAAGGAAACCGCATTTGGCGTGGTGCCAAAACGGCTATTGAAGATGGCATTGATAATGTAGCCTTTTTAAGGATTCAAATTGAAAATTTACTTGATTATTTCGACGGTGGTGAAATAGACGAAATCTGGATTACCTTCCCTGATCCGCAACCACAGGATAGTCGCGAGAAAAAGCGCTTAACCTTTCCGGCTTTTTTAAACAGGTATAAAATCGTGCTGAAGCCAGGTGGTTGTGTTAACCTGAAAACAGATAACGATCAGCTTTATGCCTATACCGTTGAAAAAACTGCGGATTTGGGCTTAACCGTTCATAAAAATACCGATCATTTATACACCTCAGCGTTTGCTGATGAGGTATTGTCGATCAAAACTTATTATGAAAAAAAATACCTGCTTCATGATAAAAACATCAATTACATCCAATTCTCCTTTGAATAATGAACACGAACTTCTACGAGCAGGTTTATGAGATTGCGCGACTCATCCCAAAGGGGAGAGTAACGTCTTATGGTGCCATCGCTAAAAGTTTAGGTGCAGCAAAATCATCAAGAATGGTAGGCTATGCCATGCGTTATGCAGGTACTGCACATCCGAAAGTTCCGGCACATCGCGTGGTGAATAGCAGTGGATTATTAACTGGCAAGTTTCATTTTGAAACCCCGGAAATGATGGAAGAATTACTGGCCGGAGAGGGCGTAGAAGTAAAAGACGATAAAGTGGTGAACTTTAAAAATGTATTCTGGAATCCGCTGGAAGAAATTACAGAATAACAGGCAGACTTCGTTTGTAGTCTGTTAAGGTAAAAACAATAAGCAGCAGTATCCCAAAACAGGCATAAAACATTTCATCAACGATATTGCCTTTAAATACAGTAAAGGCTAATACAACTAAGGTTATGCTCACCACAAGTTCTATTAAACCATGAATTTGAAGGTTAATTATCTTAAAGATACCACCGCTGAATTTGGTACACACGGTGAATAAGAAATGAATTATCCCTAAAGTATAAGCAAGGGTGGATGCAGTTGATGAAAGCCCGAAGAGATCAGGCGAAATCAGTAACAACATCACCAGAATATAATCCAATACCGCATGAAATTTTGGGGATATAATTTTCATATTCAATTATTTAATTTATTAAACAATCATCTATTAAAAAAGATTTAGATTTTACAATATGGGAAAGTTAGTAGAAGAATTTAACGGCTATCGCGAAAAAATGAACGATAGAATTATGGAAACGGCTAATACAAACATCAAACGTTTTTTCGCCTTAGACACTACTTCTTATGCAGATGGTGCTCTAGATGTAAAAACCAAAGAGATGTTAGGCCTTGTTGCTTCGATGGTTTTGCGTTGTGATGACTGCATTAAATACCATCTGGGCAAATGCCACGATGCCGGTGTAAACAGTGAGGAAATGAACGAAATTTTCATGATCGCCAACCTGGTTGGTGGAAGCATCGTGATTCCGCATTATAGAAGAGCTGTGGAGTATTGGGATGAATTGTTATTGAGTCCTAAGTCCTGAGTCAATAGTCTTACTCTTAATTGCTATATTGAGTCAAAATAAATAGCATGGGGAAGTTCAGAGAATTAATTGTCTATAAGAAAGGTTTTTCCTTATTAATGGAAATTTATACGTTGACTAAAGATTTTCCGAAAACTGAACAATATAGCTTGGTCGATCAAATGCGAAGGTCATCTAGATCGGTGTGCAGCAGCATTGGCGAGGCCTATAAAAAGAGGCGATACCCAAATCATTTCATTAGTAAACTAACAGATGCAGATATGGAAAACGGCGAAACACAGGTTTGGCTCGATGTTGCTCTGGCTTGCAATTATATTTCAACAGACACCTATCATACCTTGGATACTGAATGCGAAGAAATCAGTAAATTATTAAACTACATGATTAACAACCCTGCTAAGTTCGCGTAAAATGACTCAAGACTCCCGACTAAAGACTTTAGACTTAATAAGATGCTCATGGGCGGGCACCGATCCCTTATATCAAAAATACCACGATGAAGAATGGGGGAAACCTGTTTATGATGATCAAATACTTTTTGAATTTCTGATCTTAGAAGGTGCGCAAGCAGGCTTAAGCTGGATCACTATCCTCCGGAGGAGGGAAAACTACCGCAAAGCTTTTGCTAATTTTAATGTAGAAAAAGTAGCTGCTTTTGATGAAAAAGATGTAGAAAAACTGATGAATGACGCTGGCATTATCCGCAACAAATTAAAAGTAAACGGTGCAATTGCCAATGCTAAACACTTCATCGGGATTCAGAATGAATTTGGAAGCTTTTCAAAATACCTATGGCAATTTATGCCAGGTAAAGAACCCCTTCAAAACCAGATAAACAGAATGAGCGACATTCCTGCAAGAACTGAAATATCTGATGCAATCAGTAAAGACATGAAAAAACGTGGCTTTAAATTTTTCGGTACCACCATTTGCTATGCATTTATGCAGGCCACCGGAATGGTAAATGATCATTTACTGAACTGCTGCGCAAGATAAATAACCCGAAGTAAAATACATTTGATAGATTTTCAAGATCGGGTAATTTCAATGAAAGCTTTTAAAAGCCGACATAGGCACCAAACTGTTAAAACCCCTGAACACCGGATGTTAGACCCTAATCAATACAATGTCGGTTCTGTAATCAACGTTTCATATTATACTCCTGCACCCAACTTACTACGTCTCTGCTATTCAAATCTGTAGCCGTTTCTATCTTCGCTTTCAATCCTGGCTGATCACCTAATTTTTGCAGAAGCACCGTTTTTACACCGGCTTTTTTATCCTCATCGGTGATTGCTTTCATGGGCACTTCCTGTAATGGTCCTGTTCCAGGCTTTTCGATAAAGTAACGAACTGCAGCTGCTCCTGATCGTTCTGGCGCAGCATTTCGGCCGCCACCAATGCTGATTCCGCCGCCTACACCCATTCCGCCAAAGCCGCCTGTTCCGGTGCCAATGCCTACAGAGGGGCGAAACCGAACCTTCTTCTCTTTTACGGCAGGCATTAATGTTCCACCGCCAAACGAATATAAATTTACCGTACCAATCTCCATTACTTTCACAAACCGGTATTCAAAATTCTTTCCGTTGGCAAACCCTTTACTCAAAAAACTATTTCCATTCCAGAAGAAATTTTTAACCTCCTTTGCCGGAAGAATCACATCCTGCTGATCATTGGCGCTAATGAAAACAGAGAAATAATCAGTTCCTTTTATGGTTCCACGAATTACATCATCATTGTTTTTAACGATAAAATCCTGGGCAGAACCAGTCATCGAAATGGCGAAAAATAGTAGAGTAAATAAGCTAAAAATCTTCATAAGTGAGTATGCTATTGATATAACGAAGCTTAAGTAAAAATAATATTGATATGATTGAAACGCTCACCACATATTGGCAATTCCTAAAAAAACCTAAATACTTAAGGTTCAGCAAAGATAAGAAAATGCTGATAAAGGAGACTCAGGCATTTAGAGGTTTATCAAGGGGCTACATCCGGGTAAAACATGGATTAGTCTATTCCATTTTATTACCCGCTTCTTTTAACCTCATCGCCATTTTACTCGATTTTCTTTTCAGTTAATTGAAAGTATATCTTTTCTAAACCTTTAACTTTGGTTACTTTTATCAACAGATTAAACCTTCATATCGGTGTAATCATTAAATCGGTGAAATCACATGAATAATAAAAAACTCTTTCTTTTAGACGGGATGGCGCTAATGTATCGGGCACATTTTGCACTCAGTAAAAATCCCCGTTTTACATCAACAGGCATAAATACATCGGCAGTAATGGGATTTACCAATACCTTGCTTGATGTATTAAAAAAAGAAAGACCTACCCATATAGCAGTCGTTTTCGATACGGAAGCACCAACAGAAAGACACACATCTTTTGAAGCTTATAAAGCACATCGCCAGGCAATGCCTGAAGATCTGGCCGCAGCCATGCCTTACGTAATAAAATTAATCACAGGCTTCAACATTCCGGTGATTACTTCTGATGGTTATGAAGCTGATGACATTATTGGTACGCTGGCAAAAAAGGCGGAACAAAAGGGTTTTCAGGTTTTCTGTATGACGCCTGATAAGGATTTTGCCCAACTGGTATCGGAGAATATTTTCGTTTACAAACCCGCACGCATGGGTAACGACATGGAAATTCTTGGTGTGAAAGAGGTTTTAGCCAAATGGGAAATTGAAAATGTACTGCAGGTAATCGATATTTTAGGTTTATGGGGTGATGCAGTTGATAACATTCCTGGGATTCCGGGAATTGGCGAGAAAACGGCAAAAGCACTCATTAAAACCTATGGTTCGATGGAAAATATCATTGCCCATTCTCACGAGCTAAAAGGCAAACAACGCGAAAACGTAGAAAACTTTGCCGAGCAGGGATTAATTTCCAAAAAACTTGCCACCATTATTCTGGATGTTCCGGTGGAATTAGACGAAGCAAGCCTCGAACTTTGCGATCCTAGTCGCGATTTACTGGAACCTCTTTTTACGGAACTGGAGTTCAGAACGTTAGGCCGCCGTGTATTTGGTGATGAATTTTCGGTAACCACCGCCAGGTTTGGCGAAGGTACGCAAACCGATCTTTTTGGCAATCAAACCGGAGAAGCTGTTCAATATACCAATACCATTGAAGAAGAACCTGCGGAAAAAATACCGGCAAAAACGATAGAAAATACGGAACATGATTATCAATTGGTTGATACCGCAGAAAAACGTGCAGACTTAATTAAAACACTACTGGCAGAACCAAGAATTTCTTTCGATACTGAAACGACGGGAACTGATGCCAATACCGCAGATTTGGTTGGATTATCTTTCTGTATTAAACCTGGAACAGGTTATTATATCCCCGTTCCGGCAGTAAGAGCAGAAGCACAGGCCATTGTTGACGAGTTTCGGGTGGTGTTAGAAAACCCTGAAATTGAGAAAATTGGCCAGAATACTAAATATGATATTTTGGTTTTGAAATGGTATGATGTGCAGGTTCAGGGAAAAATTTTCGATACCATGCTGGCGCATTACCTGATTGATCCGGATACACGTCACGGTATGGATGTACTATCCGAAAATTACCTCAACTACTCTCCTATTTCCATTACAAAACTCATCGGGCCAAAAGGAAAAAACCAGGGCACCATGCGTGATGTTCCGGTGGAAGATGTTGTGGATTATGCGGCTGAAGATGCTGATGTAACTTTGCAACTGGCCCACATCTTTGAGCCAAAACTGACAGAACTTAACGCAGCTAAACTTGCCGAGGAAATTGAAAATCCACTGGTTTATGTTTTAGCTGATATTGAAAAAGAAGGTGTTCGCATTGATATGGACACGCTTAAAGCCTATTCTGCAGAGTTAGCAATAGAGATTAGAAAAGCAGAACAAAGTGTTTATGATAAGGCAGGCCTGACTTTCAATTTAGCTTCGCCTAAACAATTGGGTGAGGTTTTATTTGATAAGCTCCAGCTTGATCCTAAAGCTAAAAAAACAAAAACCGGACAATATCAAACCGGCGAAGATGTGTTGACAGCACTTGCCAATAAAAGTGATATTGTTAAAGATATCCTGGATTTCAGACAATTACAGAAATTAAAGTCGACCTATGTTGATGCCCTTCCTTTAATGGTTAATGCCAAAACCGGTCGTGTTCATACTTCATATAATCAGGCGGTAGCCGCAACCGGCCGTTTAAGCTCTAACAATCCTAACTTACAGAATATTCCTATTCGTACAGAAAGAGGGCGTGAAGTGCGTAAGGCATTTATTGCCAGAGATGAAAACCATATCTTATTATCAGCAGATTACTCGCAGATTGAGTTAAGAATCATCGCCGAAATCAGTAAAGAAGAGAACATGCTCGATGCTTTTAATCAAGGCATCGATATCCATACGGCAACCGCAGCAAAGGTATATGGAATAACGATTGAGGAAGTAGATAGTACGCAAAGAAGAAATGCGAAAGCCGTAAACTTCGGTATTATTTACGGGCAATCCGCTTTTGGTTTATCGCAGAACCTTAGCATTCCGCGCAAAGAGGCTGCTGATATTATTGAGCAGTATTTTACGCAATACCCTGGAATTAAGCGATACATGAGTGATACCATGAACTTTGCCAGGGAAAATGGCTTTGTAGAAACCATTATGGGCAGAAGAAGGTATTTACGGGATATTAACTCCGCTAATCAAACGGTACGCGGTTTTGCAGAACGAAATGCAATTAATGCACCCATTCAAGGTTCTGCGGCTGATATGATCAAAATTGCAATGATTAACATTCACAAAGAAATGAAAGCACAGCAATTACAGTCTACAATGACGATGCAGGTGCATGATGAGCTTGTGTTTGATGTGCTTCGATCTGAAAAAGAAGTGATGAAGGCCATCATTCAGGATAAAATGGCGAATGCAATTAAGTTAACTGTTCCTATTGTAGTAGAAATAGGCGAAGGGGATAATTGGCTTGCTGCACATTAAATAAAATAATTTCTTAACTTCATTAAAACTTCATTCCGAGTAATCACTTTTATATCAACAAATAACGAGTAATACAAAGGTTAAAAAGCATGAACCTCGGAGTATAACGAAGTAGCTTCAGACCATCAAAAATCAAATTTTAAAGAACATGAAAAAATTATTAAGTTTAATCGCGATCGCAGCATTTGGATTAACAACAGCATTTGCTCAAACACCTGCAACAACCCCTGCTAAAGCTAAAACTGTTGTAAAAAAAGAAGTAAAAACAACAACTGCTCCTGCAAAAGCAGCAGCGAAACAAGAGACTAAAAAAGTTGAAACGAAAACTACTGCAACAGCTACAAAATTAAAAGCCGATGGCACGCCAGACAAGCGTTTTACAGAAAATAAAACTAAAGCTGTAACTAAGATTGCTGGCCCTACTAAAAAAGATGGAACAGCTGATATGCGCTATAAAGCAAACAAACCCGTTGCTAAAAAGAATTAGGTTTAGTTTATCATTGAAAAAGGGTTCTGACGAAAGTTAGAACCCTTTTTTTATTTATAGTGAAATGGTTTCACCAATTGCAGGAAGTAATAACGTTTTATTTTCGCGTTTAAATTTGGCAACTGCTTCTTCTTTATCAATACTAATAGGAGGGAAAGTATCGTAATGTACGCCAATTACCTGTTCACAATTGATGTATTTAGCAGCAATAACTGCATCATCTACCCCCATTGTATAATGACCGCCAATGGGCAAAATAGCATAATCTAAATGATGCAAATCTGCCAGCAACTTCATTTCCAAGGTTAAAGCGGTATCACCTGCAAAGTAAATTTGCTTCCCTTCCAGTTCCAGTACAAAACCAGCCGGATTACCCCCATAACTTCCATCAGGATTAGAACTGCTGTGAACAGCCCATACCGTACGGAGTTTACCGAAAGGTAAAGTTTGGGTTCCGAAATTGATATCAATCACCTTTTCAACCCCTTGACTTTTGATCCAGCCGGCAACTTCAACCAAAGCAATCACCTGGGCATCAGTTTGTTTTGCCAATTCAACTAAATCGCCTACGTGGTCACTATGCCCGTGACTAACCAAAATGTAATCTGCTTCAATTTTTGTGGTATCCACATCTTTTGCGAGCGGATTTGATTTTATAAATGGATCGAAAAGAAATTTTTTGCCATCTGCTTCTATTGAAAAGCAAGATTGACCATAATAAGTGTATTTCATATTATTAGTATCAGGATTTGAAATCTGGTATCAACACTCAAATTATTTTTAATATCCTGTTGATAGCCAATTCGTTTAAAAAAGTCTTACTGACCAAACATGCCACCCAAACCGCCAAGCATATCTTGTGCTGATGCCTGCATTTCTGTAGCGCTTACCTGTTCTGCATTGGCAAGCGCTTTATTAATTGCCGTTAAAAGCAATTCTTCCAGTTCCTCTTTATCTGCATTTTTTAAAAATTCTTCATCAATGGCAACAGCAGTAATCGCCTTGTTAGCAGTAGCAGTAATCTTAATAGCGCCATTTTCTACTTCTCCAAATACGTAAATCGTATCTAAACGTTTTTTAATTTCTTCGGCTTTTTGCTGTGCTGCGAATAATTTATCGAACATAATTTTATTGTTTTTATAGTAAACGAAATTCAATTGAATTGGTTTTCAGATACCACTTTTATATAGCTGAATTTACATATGAACAAACCAAAAATAGTTACCCTTCTTTAGGCTTAAATTCGTCCGAGAATAGTATTGGCTTCGTCGAGGAATCGATCGATTTTTTTCGTGCCGATGAAACTTTTCATCGACAGGGTTTTCATTTTATTTTTGTCTGGCAAGTAGATTTCGGCGTTTACTTCGGTACCTGAGTAAATCAGATTGGTTGTTTTTCTTACAATCTGAAAGCGAATAAGGTCATCGAAAGCATATTCAGTCACTTTCCTGCCACCGAAGGTAGAATGAATCACCTTACCTTGGTTTTTATCAAATTTAAGACTTGAAAAGAAAGCATACACAAAAACCAAACCAATGATCAGTGGAAAGTAAGTAACAAGAATTCTTTTAAAAGCAGCCTCTTCCATCATAAAATCCGGATTAAGCAAAATGGCTACGGTAATGCCAATCATCACAAAGCCTACAATCAAGCCGCCAATTTTATTCTGCCGTAATACGTAAACGCCACCTTCCTCTTTAAAGAACTCAAAGTCGAAAATGGCTTGCTTTGATATAACAGGTGCATTAGCAAAAACCAGTTCATCGATCTTCGGTAGTACCTCATTTTGGTATTGAATAAAATTGGCATCTGTCGCCTTACTATAACCAGCAGATACCACCAAACCTTTTCCATGCCTGTTACTCTTTCTAAACAGCGAATAATTGAATCCGCTTCCCAGCGTTTCATAAAGCTCAACTGCTGCGATATCATCAAATGGAATAGATCCAACTGGTAGAAACCCAATCTTTTTATATAATCTTCTGTCTGTTCCGTTAAAGATTACTTTCGATTCGGCAACAAAAACCAAAAGCAACGGAATCATTAGCAACACCACATAATAAGTGATCGAAGTTGCCACAGAATAGCCACTCATCTCCGTAGCCAGAAAGTAAATAAATACCGCAACCAGAATAAAAAAGACAAGTCCTAATATCCTCAAACTACGTTTTGGATAAATGGTAACGGTACTGGGTTCAATAATCCATTTTGTTTTAGCCATATTTAATCTTCATCAGAACCAGGTAAACTTCCGTTTCCATGATAAGCACCTTTGCGAATAATCGGCATATTTAAATGCTTATATAATTCATCAAGGTGCATCAGGCTCCCATTGGTTAAGTTTCCCAGAAAAATAACAATAATATTTTTATCCAGATCACGTACGTAGATATGGCGGAAACCATGCCACCAACCAGTATGATAAACGACCTTATCCATCTTCTCCCCATCAAACATCCGCCATCCGTAACCATAGTTAAAGTGACCATTCACAGGTTTATTCCGACCGACATAAGAAGAGTCACTGCTTTGCTTCTTAAGTAAACGACCGTTTTTTAGATATTTATCAAATAACACCAAATCATGCAAAGTGCTGTAAATTCCTTTATCGCCAACAGGACCATCCAAAAAGTTCTGTGCTACAGAATATTTCCAGGTACGGTCGTGTCCTACCACATCCACCGGAATTTTTTCATATTCAGTGGTGCTGTAAACATGTGTATGTTTTAACCCGGCAGGCCTGAAAACATGCTCCATCATATACTGTGAATATCGCTGACCGGTTACTTTTTCGATAATTGCACCTAATACCATAAAGTTGGAGTTGTTGTAATGGAAACGGTTATCTGGTTTGGTATAAGGATTAGGCTTGCGCTCGGCTATCACATTCATTACCTCCTGGTTGGTTACGCCTTTTTTCATTGGGCGTTTTTCTTTTCGCCAGATATCATCAATGAAATAGACATAATTCATCATCCCGCTTCTGTGACTTAAAAGCAATTTCACCGTAATTCCATCATACGGGAAATTTGGAAAAAACTTCTTTACATCATCATTTAGTGATAATTTACCTGCTTCTACCAGTTGCATAATGGCAGTCCCTGTAAAAGTTTTGGTAATGGAAGCCAGCTCAAATTCCGAATTTATTTTCAGGCTATCGCGATGTAGGTAATCGGCCCATCCAATCGCTTTTTCATATAAGATTTTACCATCTTTCGCCACCAGCATATTCCCGTTAAAGCCATACTTTTTATGGAGGTTTTGAACAAAATCGGCAATCCATTTATCGCCTTTGGACGGATTATATGCAATCAAAGCACTATCCGCTTTATCGTCTTCTTTCACGCGGATTTTTGCATCAGCAGCCTTTTTCTCTTCCGATTTCTTGCTATTACAAGCGGTTAATAAAGTGATGGAGAGGGCTAATGCTGAACATATATATCTAAAATTCATTTATTGTAAAAAGTAGGGATTTAAAACCCGAAAATTAAAGAATTTTAGACATTTTATTAGAAAGAGTTTTAAACATTTGCGCATTTTTGATTATACCAGCATTCGAATAAATGCCCTTTGCTTCCATAAACCGGATCATTATCAGGATTTTTTACCTGGGCGATCTCTTCATCAGCCTGCGGTCGTTCATCGGCCTTGCCATATTTCATATTATATTCTGCGCCATTTGGATAAGCACCCACAACTGTAAAGTCTTCACTAGCACTCAATTTCATGTGCGCAACACCTGCCGGGATTACAACCACATCACCTTTATCAAGTTCGATGCATACGCCATGTTCTCCTCCAAACTGAACTTCCGCTCTACCACAAAAAACACCCATTACTTCGTGTGTATTGCTGTGATAATGTTGGTAATCAAAAATTCCGTCTACCCAGGCATTTGTATAACCGTTTTGAGCAAAGACTTTTTTGATCTCTTCCTCCGTTTCATCAGGGTGAATTAGAAACGCACCTTTATAAATCATTAATGGTAAATTCGGGTTATTCGGGAAATTTCCGTTTTCTTCTATTTTATGGGAAACCAAATAGGCTTCTTGTATTAGTTTTTCTTTATCCATGATAGTGGTATTTGTTTATTAACAATAGAAGATGGAAAGGGTTTAAATTTAGTCGAGATAAAACTAATGGAATAGAAATATTAAGTCTGGATCTGTTTCTATCGTCAATAACCCGTGCAATCAGTGGAACTTATTTTTAACAGACACAGCGCTTATAGTTCTGGTTAGTTTGTATCTGGCCACCGGTAAAAGGAAGTGCCGCTTTTTCAAGCGGCACAAAATTATTTCCGGCTTTCAGCCCAGGCATCCATTTTGGATTCAAAAACAGACAATGGGAAAGAACCATCCTTTAATACTGCAGTATGAAAGGCCGCTAACTTAAACTTCGTTCCTAATTGTTTCTCATATTTACTTCTTAATTCTCTGATCTTCATTGCACCCGTTTTATAGCCTAAAGCCTGTGCAGGAATCCCCATATAACGTTCAATTTCAGCGGTAGCACCTTCCGTACTGATCGCTTCATTATCAGTCATGTATTTAATGGCCTGTTCCCTGCTCATGTTTTTTGTGTGAATGGCTACATCAACCACCAAACGAATAGCCCGGTGCATTTCATCACCCAAGGCCCCCATATGCTGATAAGGATCTTGATAAAGCCCAAGTTCTTTACCTAAAGATTCGCAATAAAGTGCCCAACCTTCAACATAAGCATTATGACCACCAAAACGACGGAAATTTGGAAGTGATTTATTTTCCTGTGTTAAGGAAATCTGATAATGGTGACCAGGAATCGCTTCATGCAAGAACAAAGATTCCATACCAGAAGTGGTGTTGAATGTCTTCGCATCTAAAATTGGTACGTAAAAAATACCCGGACGCTTCCCATCGGCAGAGCCCTGATTATATTCGGCACTTGCAGATGCAGCTCTGAAAGCCTCAGTCTGGCGAATCTCGAATGGCGTTTTCGGCTCCACGTCGAACATTTTCTTCAGATTTGGTTTCATCCGCTGATGAATATTTTCGAAAGCAGCTAACACTTCCCTGGAATTTTGATAAGGCATAAATTTCTTATCTGTTTTCATGTATTCGAAAAACGCCTTCAAATCACTTTTAAAACCCACCATATTTTTGATACTATCCATCTGGCCCTTTATACGCGCTACTTCTCTCAAACCTGTTTGATAGATTTCTTCCGGTGTTTTATTGGTAGTGGTTTGTTGTTTAACCAGATACGTATACCATGCCAATCCGCCTGGCATAGCAGAATAACCCGAAGTTGTTCTTGCCTTAGGTAGATATTCATTTTGAAGAAAGTCGCCTAACTTTTTATAAGTCGGAACGATAACAGCAGTGATCGCATTGCGATATTCCTGTGTTAATTTTTGCTTATCTGAGGCCGAAAAGTTTGCTGGTAAAGCCTTTATGGGGTCATAAAAAAGACTCTTTTCGGGATTAGAAACCACCATGCTCTGCATCTGCGGAATCATTTTTACAACAAGTGCTTTCGGCAACACGATTCCTGCAGCAGCTCCTTTTCTAAAATTAGCAATCGCGGTATCAGCCCAAACCGAAAATGCTTTTACACGTTTTAACCAGTCTTCGTAATTTTTCACGGTTTTAAAAGGTTGTGCCCCGGTTCCGGATCCTAACTGGCCTATGGTTAGCGGCAAAGCAAACATCTGGTTAAAGGGAAGGTATTCAGCATGATATTTTAATCCCTCAAGGTTAATACTTAACTGGTCTTTTAAGTAATCATAAGACAGTTTATCATTCTCAGAAGCTAATTCTTCCTGATCGTACTTCCCCAAACTATCCAGATAACGCTGATTATACTCCTTAGATGCTTTAATAAAAGCCTGGGAACCATCGTTAGGTAAAAGATCGTTATATCGCTCATCACCGATATAAGTGGCACCAACAGGATTTAGTTTTAATCCATCCTGATAATATTGTTCACACATTGCTGCAAACTGTGGATTGTTGTCTGAGCTATTCTGCTTCTTGTTTTGTTTACATGAAAATAATGCAGTAGTGCAGGCTGCTAAAAGAAATATTTTCTTCATTCGGTTCCGGATTGGGTTTTATGTATTCAAAAATAACAAAATGCCATAATTTAAAGCATACAAATGCAAAAAGCCATCCTTTTTTGAGGATGGCTTTAATATTTTCACAGTTTTAAACTGCAATTTGCGAATCGCAAACTGATTATGCTAATAATCTAATCGGCTCTTCTAATAAACCTTTTAATGTTTGTAAGAATTGTGCTCCGGTTGCACCATCTACCACACGGTGATCACAACCTAAAGTTAATTTCATTACATTACCTGGAACAACAGCCCCGTTTTTAACTACAGGCACTTGCTGAATAGCACCAACTGATAAAATTGCGCCATCAGGAGAGTTGATGATTGATGTAAATTCATCAATACCAAACATACCTAAGTTAGATACGGTGAAAGTAGAACCTTCCCAGTCTGCTGGCTGTAATTTTTTAGCTTTTGCTTTACCACCAAAGTCTTTTACTTCTGCAGAAATGTGAGATAGAGATTTACCATCAGCGAAACGTACAACTGGTACCAATAAACCATCTTCAACAGCCATTGCTACACCAATGTTAGTGTGCTCATTGAACCGGATTTTATCACCACCCCATGAAGAATTAACAGCCGGATGTTTTTTCAAGGCAACAGCAACCGCTTTAATTACGATATCGTTGAACGAAACTTTAACTGGTGCTACCGCGTTAATTGCCGTACGGGCAGTCATTGCGTTGTCCATGTCAATACTAATGGTTAAATAGAAATGCGGAGCAGTAAATAAACTCTCTGCTAAACGTTTTGCAATTATTTTACGCATTTGCGAAACCGGAGCTTCCGTAAATTTAACTTCACCAACAAAAGTAGGAATCACTGGCGCAGCTGCAGCTGCTGCTTTTGGTTGTTCGCTGCTTTCCGCTTTCGGCTTTTCGCTTCCAGCCTGCGGCGCCTTAAAGTTTTCGATATCTTTTTTAACGATTCGTCCGCCTTCTGCACTCCCAGAAACCTGCGATAAATCAATTCCTTTATCTTTAGCAATTTTCTTCGCTAAAGGAGATGCTTTAACCCGGCTATCCGATGATGAACTTTCTGCTACAGGAGCATTTGAACTTGCATCAGCTGTTGCTTTAGGCGCCTCAGCACTTTCAGCTTCAGGCTTTTCGCTTTCTGCTTTAGCAGCAGGAGCAGAACCACCCGCTAAAATACCGCTTACATCAGTTCCTTCCGGACCAACAATAGCAATAATGCCGTTAACTTTTGCCGCAGAACCTTTTTCAACACCAATATGTAATAAAGTACCGGTTGCATAACCCATCACTTCCATAGTTGCCTTATCGGTTTCTACATCAGCTAAAACATCATCATCCTTAACTTTATCGCCCACTTTTTTATGCCATTCAGCAATTACGCCTTCAGTCATGGTATCACTCAACAAAGGCATGCGGATAACCGTAACACCTTTTTCTGCCAATTCTTCTTCACTTAAACCACCACCTTGAGCAGGAGCAGTTTCTTCTTTTTTATCATCAGCTTTTGGGGTAGTGTCATCAGACTTCGGCTTTTCCGACTCCTGACTTCCCGACTCTGCTTCCAAAGCTGCTTTGTAATCTTCACCTTCTTTACCGATAACAGCCATAACTGCATCAACCGGAACCGAAGCACCCTCTTCTACACCTATGTATAAAAGTGTACCATCCCAGTAAGATTCCATATCCATTGTTGCCTTGTCAGTTTCTACTTCTGCCAAAACATCGCCGCTTTTCACTTTATCACCCACTTTTTTATGCCACTTTGCCAAAACCCCTTCGGTCATGGTGTCGCTCATTTTGGGCATTTTAATTACATCAGCCATTATATCTAATTAATTGAAATCTTGTTAAAATATTAGTCCATTACGTAAGGATAGTTCTCCGTCTTGTATACATCTTTGTATAACTCGGATACTTCCGGCCATGGAGATTCTTCCGCAAATTTTACAGCCTGATCTACAGTTGCTTTAACTTTCGCTTCCACTTCTTCAATCCAGGCCTGATCCGCATACTTTTCTGTCAAGATGGTTTCTCTTGCAAGTTCAACCGGATCTTTCGCTTTATAATCTTCTAACTCTTCTTTAGTACGATATTTAGCAGGATCTGACATCGAATGACCACGGTAACGGTAAGTTCTCATTTCTAAGAAAGTTGGTCCTTCACCTTTACGGGCACGTTGAATGGCTTCATCCATTGCATTATGAACGGCAACCGGATCCATTCCATCAACTGGTGCACATGGCATATCAAAACCTAAACCTATTTTATAAATATCAGTCATGTTAGTGGTACGTTGTACTGAAGTACCCATTGCATAACCATTGTTTTCGCAAACAAAGATTACTGGCAATTTCCACAACATAGCCATGTTAAAAGTTTCGTTTAAAGCACCCTGACGCACCGCGCCATCGCCCATATAACAAATGTTAACATTATCAGTTCCCTTGTATTTTTCTGCAAAAGCAACACCAGCTCCTAATGGGATCTGACCTCCAACAATTGCATGGCCACCATAAAAGTTATGTTCTTTGCTAAACATGTGCATTGAACCACCTTTACCTTTAGAGCAACCGGTAGCTTTACCATACATCTCTGCCATGATGCTATCGGCACTTACACCTAAAGCTAAAGCATGAGCGTGATCGCGATAAGTTGTAATCATCGAATCACCTTTTTGCATTGCAGATATTGCACCTGCAACTACAGCTTCTTGTCCAATGTATAAATGACAAAAGCCACGTATTTTTTGTTGTCCGTATAACTGGCCAGTCTTCTCTTCGAACTTGCGCATTAGCAACATCGACTCAAACCACTTTAACCAGGTATCTTTATTTATTTCTACTGCACTCATTTTAGGGTATTTGTTTTTTTGCGACAGCAAATCTAATTTTTTTATTGTAATTTTTGGCACTTTCTAATGTAAAAACATCATAATATCAGCTATGAAATTACATTTACCACTTCTTTTGCAATCACCTGGTCATCATTAAGGTTATTTAGATCTCAGGCACAATTTTACCTACCGTTCACTTCACGATTTAACAAATTATTAATTCAAATAATGGGGAAATTTTATTCTGCGAAACCCTGTTTAACCGTAATTTACTAATTTATATGAAAGGCAATAGCAGTAGTACTTTAGGATAATCCAGACCCGCCATTCGCCTTATCTTTTTTGTAATACTGCTACAATTTAAAGCTGCGTTAAACAAAAAAGTATAATTGCTGTTGTCGGGCTTAGTTAATTGGGATTGCAGGCACGAGGTTAAGCTTGTTAAAACGATCGGTACCAAAAAAACCCATCCGCTCTTAGCCATCCTTACTTGAAAAATAAAGACAAGTAAAGGATAAGCACTTCAGCAAAAAAGAAATATCCTAGCGTAAGCCAATACACTAACCTGATAAACAGTTAATTATATTCTGATAATTAATAAATGAACGACTTTATTCTTTAGCACTTCGAAAGGACATAGCCCTTTATTAAAAGACCAAAACAGTTGAAATGTTAATAACTTTTACTTTTTAACAACAAACATTTGGATAACATTTGTAGAATTGATACTTTTGACAACCAACAATAAGCCCATGTGGTTTACGTTACTGTGTAAGTGAATACCCAAACATAACTGTATAACATGATTAAAAAATTTTTGTTTTCATCCCTAATCGCTATCTGCACGTTCTCAGCCGCATTTGCGCAAACAAAAACAAAAGAATCTGGTAAAGACTTAAATGACCCCGACAACTTAGCGTCTCAGTATTTTTCGCAGGTTATGGGTGTTGCAGTAGATGCAACTTCGAACTTAAAACTATACAAGTTTATCTACGAATGGATCGGAACACCTTACAGTTATGGTGGATCCAGCAAAAAAGGGATAGATTGTTCAGCTTTTACCAAAGCCATTTACGACAAAGTTTTTAACACAACCATCAGAAGAAATTCCCGCGATATCTTTAGCATGGTAGATCCATTATCTAAAGAAGATTTAAAAGAGGGTGATTTAGTTTTCTTTAAGATAA
The DNA here is from genome assembly GCF_009674725.1 of Pedobacter petrophilus. Classification (GTDB taxonomy): domain Bacteria; phylum Bacteroidota; class Bacteroidia; order Sphingobacteriales; family Sphingobacteriaceae; genus Pedobacter; species Pedobacter petrophilus. Next base: position 72,554 of record NZ_WKKH01000005.1, read on the forward strand.
AAAGCAGAAGCATCTCTCACGTTGGGATTTACTTAGGCGATAACAGATTCGCGCATGCATCTAGTTCACGTGGAGTAGTAATCAGTAATTTAAACGAACCCTATTATAGCCGCTATTTTTATAAAGGTGGCCGTGTATTAGAATCGTTTAAAAAAGAATTTACAGTAGAATAAACGGCTTACAGTTAACCATTTTCGGTTAGTAATAAATCAAAATATACAATCCTCCTTGAGTTAATTCAGGAGGATTTTTTTATACCTTAAATTATCTAATGAACTTTCTAAAGACAATATTTTTATCCCTTTTTATATTCATCATCATACTTGGCTGCACCAATAACAATGCACAGGTAGTGGTTTCCACAGCGCAAACAGATACAATAGTTAGAAAAATAAAAGATACTATATCCATTACTGCTGTAGGCGATATCATGTTGGGCTCAGCCTTTCCATCCACATCAAATCTTCCTCCTGATGATGCCGTGAACAGCTTTCAGGCGGTAGACAGTCTGCTGAAAGGTGATATCGTTTTTGGGAACCTGGAAGGGTGTTTTCTAAACTCCGGGAATTCTACCAAATGCAATGGCATCAATCCGAACAACTGCTATGCATTCAGAATGCCTGATCGCTATGCCGGCGTATATAAAAAGGCAGGTTTTAATGTATTGAGCATTGCCAATAATCATGTTGGCGATTTTGATTCAAAAGGCCGAAAGAACACTGCCCGGATTTTAGATTCGCTCCAAATCCACTATGCCGGCCAATTAAATAAACCTTTTGAGGTTTTTGAAAAAGATAGCGTGAAATATGCTTTTTGTGCTTTTGCACCAAATGAAAACACAGTTTCCATCAATAAAACTGGAGAAGCAAAGGCCTTGGTCGCGCGCCTGAAAACAATGGCAGATATAGTTATTGTATCTTTTCATGGTGGTGGCGAAGGTGCCAGGTTTGAACACGTTCGGCGTAAAAATGAAATCTTTTATAATGAAAATCGTGGGAATGTTTATGCTTTTGCACATGCCGTAATCGACGCTGGTGCTGACGTAGTTTTAGGTCACGGTCCTCATGTTACCCGCGCAGTAGAAGTTTACAAAAACAAGTTCATCGCCTATAGCCTAGGCAATTTCTGCACTTATGGTATGTTTAGCCTGAAAGGGAATAATGGTATTGCACCATTGCTTCAGTTAAAAATAAATCCTAAAGGTGACTTTTTATTTGCCGATGTAACTTCCATCAAACAGGATAAAATAAACAGACTAACCGTAGATAAAAATTATGGCGCTTTTAAACGCATGAAAGAATTAACAGATATAGATTTCGTAGGTCACCAGCTGAATTTCGAAAACAACAAGATTACATTAAAAAATTAATCTCCTGTTACATCTCTTTTAATTTATTTCCGAATCTTTGCAACTGACCGGACCTTATAACAATATGAAAAAAGGATTAATTCTTCATTACATCATCGGAATCGCTGCAGCGGTTTTAGTATTAGCAGCTGCTTATTATATCAATCAGAATCCGAAAAATATATGGTCAGCAGGGATTATTATACTAGCTGGCTGTCTGGTTGCTTTTAGCCAGTTTCAAATCATCAGACATAAAAAGAAACAGTAAAGACAGCTGCTAACCTGATCAGGTTAGCAGCTGTTGAAGCTTCTTATTTATTAAGTTAGTGCAACGATTTCTTTCTGACAACCGATTGATAGGAATAGAGAGGGCAATTAGCTCTCATCCTTGGTGTTTTTAACCAATCCGATACCAGACACAAAAAATATTAATCCGATAATGCCATATACGAATAATCCTCTTGTGGCCGAACTGTGGTTTACAAATCCGTACCCGGCATAGATAAGCCCGATGATTCCAAGAATAGTTAAAATTGTTCCAAAAGTGCGTTTTACATTCATGATTCTAGATTAGTAGAATAAATACAAAAAATCAGAACTTTTGTTTTAAAGATCAAGAAAAAGCCACGATTGTTAACAATCGTGGCTTTTATGAAGTATTTACAGTCTACCAAACACCTAACCTGTTTTCGGGTGCCAGATACATTTTTGCTGTAGCTGGAATGTTAAAAGCTTTATAAAAGGCTTCCATATTGTATACCGAACCGTTTACCCGAAACATTTCCGGACTATGAGGATCAGTTTTTATACGAACCAACATCGATTCATCCCTGCTTTTCATCCTCCAGACTTGTGCAAAACCCAAGAAGAAACGCTGATCTGGCGTAAAACCATCAATTTTCTTGTCGCCTTTACCTTGGTCAGTCAATTTGAAGGCATCATAAGCGATGTTTAAACCACCAATATCTGCCAGGTTTTCACCTAAAGTTAATTCACCATTTACATGCTGATTATCTAACAATGTAAACTTGTTATATAAGGTTACCACTTTATCTGCTTTAGTTTCGAATTTTGCAGCATCTTCCTTAGTCCACCATTCTTTTAAATTTCCAACGGCATCATATTGTCTGCCCTGATCATCAAAACCATGAGTCATTTCATGCCCGATTACTGCACCAATTGCACCATAATTAATGGCATCATCAGCATTAAAAGCAAAGAACGGAAACTGTAAGATCCCTGCGGGGAATACAATTTCATTATACGCCGGGTTATAATAAGCATTTACAGTTGGTGGCGTCATAAACCATTCTGTTTTGTCTACATCCTTCCCTAACTTGGCCATCATCTCTTTGTAAGCGTGTTGCTTTGCTGACTGCAGATTAGCAAAATAAGTATTTTTCGAAACCTTAACATCATCATACTTTTTCCACTCGTCCGGATAACCGATTTTTTTAATGAAAGCATTAAGTTTTTCTAAAGCTTTCTTTTTTGTTTCAGCAGACATCCAGTCTACCTTTTTAATGCGTTCTTCATATACTTTCTGAAGGTTATTCACCAATTCAAGCATCCGCTTTTTAGCTTCCGGCTTGAAATATTGTTCAGCATACAACTGCCCGAGTAAATCGCCCAGGTAACGATCGGTATTGTTAACCATTGATTTCCACCGCTCCGTTTGCGCAGACTGCCCACTTAAAGTTTTACCAAAAAACTCAAATTTTGCAGTTCTGAAAGCATCACTCAGTGCATTGGCTGCATTATCTAAAGCATCAAATTTCAGCTTTTGCTTCCAGATTTCTATTGGCTGACTTTTCACCAATGCAGATAGTGCCTGATAATATTTCGGCTGCCTTACGATTAAAGTATCGGTTGATGCGCCAAGATTCTTCAACACTGTTTTTAAATCGATATTTGGAATCCGTTTTTGAAAATCAGCAACAGTTAATTTATTATAATTTTTCTGAGGATCGCGGAGCTCAACAGGTGTTGAATGAGATTTTGCCAGCTGCGTTTCCAATTTCAAAATATTGTCTGCGTATTTTGAACCATGAGCAGAATCGCCTGAAAGGCTAAACACTTTCGCAATGTATGTTAAATAAGCAGTTCTAATTTTCTTTGCCTTATCATCCTGGTCTAAATAATAGCTGCGATCTGGCAACTTCAAGCCCGTTTGTGTAAAGATCAGCGTATTTTTCGTGCTTATCTTATCATCAGGTTCGATACCAAAACCTAACAAATCTCCTTGTCCATTTTTAAAACCTTCAGATATAAAATTAATTAGGTCCTTGTCATTTTTGATGGCATCAATCTTTGCCAGAAGTGGTTTCACCGGTTCAACGCCAAGTTTTTCAATGGTTAAAGAATCCATTCCACTGGCATAGAAATCACCTACTTTTTGCTCGTTACTGCCTTTAGTACCACTACCTTTTGCAGCACTTTCCAGGATTATCCTTAAGTTCTTTAAGTTGTCATTATATAAGGTATAAAATGAACCCCATCCTGTTTCTGTTTTAGGAATCTGTGTATTCTTCATCCATTTGCCATTGGCATAAAGGAAAAAGTTATCACCCGGTTTTACTGTTGAGTCCATCCCGGCGACATCGAAAAAGACTGTTCTTTGGTCTGTTTCTCTGACTTCATTATTCTTACCATTTTTGCAGGCTACAAAGAGCAATAATGCAGCCGCAGGTATCAAAAAAGTTTTTTTCATGTATGTATAAATTCAGTTGCGAAGAATAAAGCTACAAAAACGATCATGCAGTTTATACGATTTTTTTTAACTTCATAAAAAAATCTAATTATGCAATACACTATTTACATTCTCGTTTTCCTGGCGATTATTATTTTGTTAAGCTCATTTGTTACTGTAAAACAAGGAACCATAGCAGTAGTAACTGTTTTTGGAAAATACCGCAGGCAACTCAGGCCAGGATTAAACTTTAAAATCCCTCTAATAGAGCAGATTTATTCCAGGATTTCGATTCAAAACCGCTCTGTTGAGTTATCATTTCAAGCGGTTACCCAGGATCAGGCCAATGTTTATTTTAAAGCAATGCTTTTATATTCTGTTGTCAATCAGGATGAGGAAACCATTAAAAACGTAGCGTTTAAATTTGTTGATGCAACAAATTTAATGCAAGCTTTAATCAGAACTATCGAAGGTTCTATTCGTGCGTACGTAGCTACCCAAAAGCAAGCTAATGTTTTAGCGCAACGCAACGAAATTGTATTACATGTAAAGGAACAAATTGACCAGGTTTTAGATGGCTGGGGTTATCATTTACAAGATCTTCAGTTAAACGACATTACTTTCGATGAAGAAATTATGCGCTCGATGAGCCGTGTGGTTGCATCAAATAACCTGAAAGCTGCCGCAGAAAACGAAGGTCAGGCTTTATTGATTACCAAAACTAAGGGTGCTGAAGCAGATGGTAATGCCATCAAAATTGCAGCTACTGCCGAACGTGAAGCTGCTCAGCTCCGCGGACAAGGTATTGCATTATTCAGGGAAGAAGTAGCAAAAGGCATGACAAACGCCGCGCACGAAATGCAACAGGCGAATTTAGATACCTCAGTAATTCTATTCACCATGTGGACTGAAGCCATTAAACAATTTGCTGAATATGGCGAGGGTAACATCATTTTCTTAGATGGCAGTACAGAAGGCATGAACAAAACCATGAAAGAAATGATGGCCATGCAGTTGAGTCAAAATAATGCTAAAACAACATAAAGCTTTCTTCTTATTAATTTATGCTATCCAAGATTGGTAGCAATTAACAAAAAAATCAAAGCGCATAAAAAAACCGATCAATTAATTGATCGGTTTTTTTATGCTATTAAGTGAATTAGAACTTCTGTACCGGTGAACCTAAATTCATTACATAGTTTCCGGATTGCTGCATGAAATCGCCCATTACTTTTAGCGATTCATCTTCAATAAAGTCAAAAGAATCTTGCTTAGTTACTTTCTCTCCCTTTTTAATTGCTGGCAAACCCCTCAATGCCCTTAACTCATTCTGTCTGGCAAGAGATTTTGCTTCCTGAGCATCACGCTCAGCTTTGAGTTTAACTTCATTCAATGGAACAGAAACTTCTGCATCACGTTTCTTCAAATCAGCTATATCCTGTTTCAAATATTTAAAATCTAACGAGTTTGAAATTCGTTGCTCGCTGTTCTTAATTAAACCAGCTTTAACAGGAGATAAATTGGCTACGGATGTAAAGTTAGAGCGGGGAATAACATCCCAGGGCAATGCAGATGGCTCTGTATCTTCACCAATTTTATCCATTGGATATACCGATGGAAAAACTACATCCGGCATTACACCTTTATGTTGCGTACTGCTGCCGGCCACTCTATAAAATTTAGCCATTGTCAGGTTGATTTGGCCCAGGTTAATATCGGCTACTGCTGTAGAAGTTGGCGAAGTACCCAAGGTCTTATCTCTGGTTACCAAACCAGCTATTTTTTGCAACATACCTGGATTTACCAATTTATTTAAGTCGATAGATGATTGAACAGTTCCTTTACCATAAGTTTGGCTACCCATGATAATTCCACGTCCATAATCCTGAATCGCGCCGGCAAAAATTTCGGATGCAGAAGCACTTAAACGATCAACCATTACCCCGAATGGACCATCCCAGGCTACACCTGCAGTTTCATCTTCATCTACTTCGATTTTACCCCGTAAATCTTTTACCTGTACAACTGGTCCTCTATCAATAAATAAACCAGTTAGGGAAATAGCTTCTACAAGAGAGCCGCCTCCGTTTCCACGTAAATCCATTACAATTGCATCAACCTTGTCGATAGTTTTTAAAGAATCTATCAGTTTCCTAACATCCCTTGTGGTGCTTTTGTAGTTCTTATCACCGGCATTTGCTGCTTTAAAATCAGCATAGAATGCAGGTAACGAAATTACCCCAACTTTATAGCTTTTGCCATTTGAATTAATGGTTTTTACTTTTTTCTTAGCAGACTGATCTTCAAGAATCACCTTTTCTCTCATCATTTCCACAATGACAGGTTTAGAAGACATTTCTTTTCCGACAGGAATTACTTTTAAACGAACTTTAGTTCCTTTGGCGCCTTTGATTTTAGTTACAGTTAAATCTAATCTCCAGCCAACAATATCAACAAAATCATCATTTCCCTGGGCCACTGCGATAATTCTATCACCTGCCGTTAGTTGTTTACTTTTGAAGGCTGGTCCGCCAGGAATAATTTCTGTAATCTTAACGACCTCATTTTCCAATTGTAAACGGGCACCAATCCCTTCGAATGATCTTGACATCTCTTCGTTAAACTCGGTTGCCCTGGTTGGAACAAAATAGTTTGTATGTGGATCAATCGATTCGGTAAACGCATCCATCAGAATCTGAAAAACATCCTGGTTATTGGTTTTAGCCGTTTGAGATTTTAAATTCTGATAACGCTTGGTTAAGGTTTCAACGTTTTTACTTTCTGCAGAACCCGCTAAATTCAGATTTACCAATTCGTACTTTACACGTTTTTTCCAGGTATCGTTTAAAATAGTACCAGATGCTGCCCAAGGCAATTTCTCCCGGTCATAAACGTAAGTATCGTTTTGATTGAAATCATATTTATTTTTAATCTGCGCTAAAGAATAGGTAAAATATTCATTTAACCGTTTGGCATAAACATTATAAATATAGAATGGACCACTTAAATCGCCGTTTTTGAAATCGTCATCAAGTGTAGTCCTATATTTTTCAAATTCTTTGATATCAGATGCCAGAAAATAATTTTTGCCCTGATCTAAAGCTTTGATGTATTTGTCTAAAATCAAAGATGAAATTGAATCGTTTACCTGAACTTTTTTGTAATTATAGCTTTCAATCAGGTTAACCACTTCTTTAATTACAAGTTGCTGCTGCTGATCGGGCATAACATTGGTAACACCATCAACGATTGGCTGAGGTTTTGGTGCGGCGTGACAAGCAATCACAGCGGCAGTAAAAATTATAAAAAATACTCTCTTCAACATCTGTTTAAATGATTTAAAATCCATTTCCAATTCTATATAGCCAATATGATACCATTTCAACGAAAAAACAAAAAAGAGACAGCATTATTACCGTCTCTTGTTAAAACTTATCAAATCTACTAAAAGCTTCTTATTTAACAATTCTTAAAATGCTAACGTTTGATATTATTATTTGTTTTAAGAGATTAAGCGCGAAGACTTTCTGAAAGAGCGGTGATGAATACATTTAAATGCTCAGGCGCCGCCTGTTGCAGGTGAGGATTAAGAAACCCAATATGAATATTATTTGGAACCTGTTTTAGAAGTGGTTTTGCTGGAGATGACTTCTCTGGCGTCGCGTATCTGACCTTTATATTGCGTAATCTTAACCGAATTAGCAAACCATTCTGCTGTTTTCAGGTCTCTCAGGGCCAAAGTAAAATCTTTCTTTTTAATTTTAACTTGTGCTATCCCTAAAATAGATTCGAGGTAGGAGTTATTACTTTTAAGCTGCTTCGCGAGCATACCCTGTTGCGTATAAAACCACATTGACTGGGTAGATTTATTATTTGCCAAATAAACTTTACCAAGTAAGCCGTAGGTATTCATCAGGCCACTTCTGTTGCCTAACTTAGAATAATTTTTGAGCGCAACATTTAGCAAAATTTGTTCGGCATCTGTAAAGCGACCAAGCATATAATGCATATTACTCATTTTTATAATTGCCTGACCGTATAAATTGTAATTTTTTACGGCATTATATTCAAATGCTGCCTTGCCAAATAATGTTAAGGCTTCATTAAAATCGCCTTTTTTCTCCAGGTCCTGAGCTTCTTCAAAGAAAGAATTGCCATCTACAAGGTCAAATTTAGAGATCGAAATTGTAATTGCATTTCCCCCGTTTGGTTCCTGAATGTCAGCTTTATCTATGTTTTGAGCTTGTAATTGAAATGAGGCAAAAAGGCAAATAAGAGCCAATACATTTTTGATCATGCAACAAAAATAATACTTTATATTCAACTTTAGCTAAATACCTCTAAATTAAGATCGAATGATGCCCAAACCATGTATGGATGTGAATTACAATGGTAAATTTCGCCTTGATGAGAAATCCCGATAACACCGGCAAAGCCATCGAATGCTTTCAGTTCTTCAAAAGATTTATCGCAGGCATCTTTCAAGGAAAATCCATCGGTAACTCGAGTAACAATTTTAGCAGCAAGTGCTCCGCCTACAATATCCTCACCCACACCTGTGCATGAAATTCCTGCATAGCGGTTGGCATAGTTTCCTGCTACGGTGGCAGAATCGCTTACACGGCAAGGAATTTCGAATCCTTTACCTCCTGTAGAAGTAGCCACAGCAATGTTGCCGTCAGCATCTAAAGCTACGCAACCCACTGTACCCTTATTGTTTTGTTGATTGCGCTTTTCCTCGTATTCTTTTTGTCGTTGAGCCGTGATGGGATTGAAATATTTAAAATTATTTTTCCTTGCGAATTGCTGCGCACCATCGCCACTAAGTACACGATCATCATATGGTAATAAACGCTTCGCAACTTCAATTGGATTTTTCACCTCTTCTATATTGATTACTCCGCTAAATCTTTCGGTTCTTCCATCCATTAATGAAGCACTTAACCTTACCTTTCCATCACTTTGAATTTGTGAGCCAATCCCGGCGTTAAATAACTCATTATCCTCAAGCAAAGCAACCGTATACACTACCGTTTCTACTGCTGAATGTGTTTCCAGATAGGCATAACCAAGCTTCACAATATCTGCCAATGCATCTTGTTTAGCTTTTTTAGTTTCCTGGTTGGTGGATGACTCACTGAAGAAGCCACCATGTATGATTATTTTCATTTTAGTATAAGGTGTTGAGATGGGAGTAGCAAGATATTAGTATTAAGTATCAAGATAGAAGTAGCAGGTATAAGGTAAGCGCATTAGGAGGTGGGATTAAGAGCTAAACCATCAATACCAAACCCTACCCTTTCTAAATAATCGAACCGACAATAGCCTGTTCTTCCCTCGCTACGCTATTGGAACAACTTTAGGATGATGGATTACTAAGCTATGATCGGTTAAATCATAAACGTCTCCATCGCACATTACATGTACCACCATATTTTTGATGGATACCGGTTGCCCCATTTCGACATCGGTTAAATTTGTATCAGCCATTTGCCGGCCATCTACCAGGATTACCATCCCTGACCCAATAGCTTCCATTATATGCCCGTCTGAAATAAACAAACCGGTATCTTCGCCCAAACCAATGCCCAGAATACCCGGGTTACTTGCCGCAGCATAAAGGAGCCTGCCTATCCGTCCACGCTGAACAAAATGCGTATCTACAATAACATCATCAATAAATCCCAGTCCGCCGGTAATTTTTACTTCGCCTTTAAGCAAAGCATCTTTACTGCTTCCCTGGTAAATCATATTTTTAGAACTTGCTGCAGCTCCTGCTGAGGTACCGGCAATAACCACTGGCTCTGTCTTATATTTTTCTATCAGAATCTGATGAATTTTCGTTCCTCCAAAGATAGACGAAAGCCTGAGCTGATCACCACCAGTGAAAATGATGACTTCGGCAGCTTTAATCCGCTCGTAATTTTCGTCTGAATTGGCCTCTTCCCGATTGGTAACATTTAATACACCAACATTATGAACATCTAACTGTGCGTAAGCCTTGATGTATTCTTCGCCAACTTTCTCAGGCATTAAAGAAGCCGTTGTAATGATTTCGAAACGCGATTCAACATCTTTTACAGATTCTGTAGTAATCCGTTTTAAAATTCCTCTTTCGAAAAAATTCATGTTTTCAGGCAATCCAAATTGCGTTTCAGCGAAGCTGCCTGTATTTATTGCGCCTCCAATAATGATGAGTTTGCCCTTCGGAACCATTTTGTGTGTATTAATATTCTGTCAAAAAACCCAAATATATCAGCTTATGATAAAAAACACGACTTTTTTTGTCAATAATTATGCAATTATTAACAATAGGTGAAATAATTGCGAACAATTTCCCGTAAAGTTATGCCTGTAAACGAAACAAATAGCACCAGAAATTCATTTAGCTATTTGAAGTGTTAGTTTTCAAAATAAATGCATATTTTACAATCATCAATTTTAGCGCTGCTAAGTTGATAAAAGGCCTTCTCAAAATGTTGGCTTTTTTATAAAAAACGATAACCCATTACATGAAGATATATAACATACAAGTATTAAGAGGACCAAATATATGGTCGATAAACCGTAAGAAACTCATCCAGATGAGATTGGATTTAGAGGAACTGGAGCAAAGGCCAACTAATGTTATAGAAGGTTTTAGCGAGAGGATAGAAAAACTACTTCCAAGTATGTTTACTCACCGCTGCTCTAAAGGCGTTGAGGGTGGTTTTTTTTCACGCGTGAAAGAAGGAACCTGGATGGGGCATGTAATAGAACACATTGCCCTGGAAATCCAAACCATCGCCGGGATGGAAACTGGTTTCGGCAGAACCCGCCAAACTAAAACTGAAGGTATCTACAATGTAGTATTTAGCTATCTGGAAGAAAAAGTGGGGGTATATGCTGCAGAAGCGGCTGTGAAAATTGCACAGGCACTGATTGATGGCGAAGAATATGACCTGGAACACGACATTCGCAGAATGAAGGAAATTCGCGAACTGGAAGCGCTTGGTCCGAGTACCGGATCAATTGTTCAGGAAGCGGTAAGTAGAAATATTCCCTGGATCAGGTTAAATAAAAGTTCATTAGTGCAATTAGGCTATGGCAAAAACCAGGTTCGCTTTAGGGCAACAATGACTGAAAAAACCAGTAGCATAGCCGTTGATATTGCCAGTAATAAGGAAGAGACCAAACGTTTATTAACAGAAGCCGCGATTCCTGTTGCATCTGGCGTAACGATTTCAAATCCCGAAGACCTGGAAGCATCGGTTAATAAAGTAGGCTTTCCTTTGGTATTTAAGCCACTGGATGGCAACCATGGTAAAGGTGCAACCATCAATGTTAAAACGATGGAGGTAGCTCGCGAAGCTTTCGAATACGCGAAAACTTATTCCCGCAAGGTAATTATTGAAAAGTTCATTACCGGCTTCGATTTCCGTGTTCTGGTTATTGACCATAAAGTGGTTGCTGCCGCGCAACGCGATCCTGCACACGTACTTGGAAACGGTATTCACACTATTCAGGAGTTAATTGATAAAGAAAATGAAGATCCGAGACGGGGTTACGGGCATGAAAACGTCTTAACCGAAATTGCGGTAGATCGTGATACACTTGATTTATTGGCTAAAAAAGAATATACTTTAGAAACCATTCCTCAAAAAGGTGAAATTGTTTACCTGAAATCTACAGCCAATCTCAGTACGGGCGGAACATCTATCGACGTTACGGATATTGTACATCCACAAAATATTTTTATCTGCGAACGGATTTCCAGGGTAATCGGCTTAGATATCTGCGGTATTGACATCATGGCACAAAATCTTACTCAACCGTTAACTGAAAATGGTGGTGTAGTGCTCGAAGTGAACGCAGCTCCAGGTTTTAGAATGCACCTGGCACCGAGCGAAGGTTTGCCAAGAAACGTTGCAGCCTCTGTGGTAGATATGCTTTATCCGCAAAACAGACTCTCTTCCATCCCGATTATCGCCGTAACAGGTACCAACGGAAAAACGACTACCACCCGGTTAATTGCCCATATTATCCGCAGTAATGGTAAACGTGTAGGTTATACCACCAGTGACGGGGTTTATGTTCACAACACCATGTTGATGAAAGGTGATACTACCGGACCAGTGAGTGCAGAATTTATTTTAAAAGATCCGACTGTTGAATTTGCTGTACTAGAAACCGCCCGAGGTGGTATTTTAAGAGCTGGTTTAGGCTTTAATGCCTGCGATATTGGGGTAATAACCAACATCCAGGAAGATCACTTAGGGATTTCGGACATTCATAACCTTGATGACCTAACGCGTGTAAAAGCTGTTGTGGTTGGTGCAGTTCGCCGTAAAGGATGGGCAGTTTTAAATGCTGACAATGGTTATTGTGTGAAGATTGCCAGAGATGCACGCTGTAATGTGGCTTATTTCAGTATGGATGAAAACAACCCTGTTATTAAAGAACATTGCAAAAAAGGTGGTATCGCAGCAATTTATGAAAATGGTTATATCACCATCAAAACAGGCGATTGGAAGTTGAGGGTTGATAAGGCTACCCATATTCCGTTAACGTTCGGAGGGGCCGTAAACTTTATGATCCAAAACGTTTTGGCTGCAACTTTGGCCACCTACCTATGGGGTTACAAACCAGAAGACATTCGTTTGGCTTTAGAAACTTTTATTCCATCGGCAGCTCACACACCAGGCAGGATGAATATATTCAGATTTAAGGATTTTAAAGTGCTGGTAGATTTTGCGCACAATCCTGATGGATTTAATGGCGTAAAGGCATATTTGCAAAGTGTAGAAGCTACAGAACATGTAGGTATTATTTCCGGAACTGGCGATAGACGTGATGAAGATATTATTGAAACGGCACGCATATCTGCTCAAATGTTCGATAAGATTTATATTTGCCAGGAGAAATATTTAAGAGGCAGACAACAAGATGAACTCATTAATCTCTTGGTTCAAGGCATAAAGGAGGTTGATCCGGATAAGGAAGTGATCATCAACAATAAAAGTACAGAATGTTTGCAAATTGCAATTGAGACCGCTAAAAAAGGATCTTACTTAACGATTTTAAGTAACACTATTGATAACACCATTCAGCGGGTTACCGAACACCTTGATCGGGAACTGGAAGCCTAAAACAAAAAAACTCCTGATGAATCATCAGGAGTTTTTTTATTGACTAAGCTATCTTACGCTTGAGAATCACGTAGCCTTTTGATTTCATCGTGTGAAGTTCTTAACGAAGCTTTTTGATCAGAAATTAACGTTCTGATGTGTGCTGGTAAATCTTCCACCTCTAAAGCCATTTTATAAGCATTTTGAGCTGCATCTTCACCAAACTCACAATTATTTAAAACTGTTTTTCTATCATGACCCGTAAATAATGCTTTCACATCCATCCAGGCTCTGTAAATTTTTCCCGAATTTGTAGTACCTGTATCAATATCATCGCCCAAGGCAGAAATTTCAGTTCCTAAAGCCATTTTATATTTCTGACTTTCTGAAATCATATCTAAAAATAAAGCTTTCAAATCTGCATCCTCATCTTTTAATTCAGTGCGTCCTTTTTCGTACCCTGTAATGCGATCGTTATTTATTTGAACCAGGTCGTTCAATACTTCTGTTGTTAATGTTGTAGTGCTCATGTTTAATAAGTTTTGATGTACTATTTTAACATGATCTACAGGAAATAGTTTGTCATAATTTTTAATTCTTCATTCCCAAAAGTGTTATTCATTAGAAGCCAAACTCTATGTCGATTATTTGCTTATCATTTTATCTCCGCCTATCACAATAAAAAATATTAAAACGTTATTTTAGTTGAACACAATCGAAAAGAGGCATGCAGATTTTAGATGTAATAAATTAAAGAAAGATATTCGCTAAAGAAATCAAGCTGTATGCATTTTATTTTATCACCGCAATGCATACACATCCCTTGATTTTATAATCTCAAATATCCTGATAATATACAATTATACGAGCCACATTCCGATGCAAAACGGATATTATCAGACCGAAGCAGGAAAACAAATGGGGACTGGAAGGCAAAGCAACAATGTAGAGACCATGGCTGAAAAAATCATCAAAACCACCAAATAAATAAGAACATATATGGTAGCTTTTAAAATACTATACTATATTTAGACCAGTCATTGCAAAGACAATAGGGCAATACTAACCGGTAAAAACAAATGATAAATTTAACAGAGACTTCCCGGTTTTTTTTTCTAATCCTGCTTTTGAGCGTTCAAAGTGTATTTTCTCAAAATAAAATTAAAAATACCGTAGGCGTGTACATCCATACTTTATCAATGAAAGGTAGAAATAATGATACTGTCCGGGAATATGCAAAAGACAGCCTGTTTGTATATGGAAGCAAAGTTTTGGAAGAGATAAATAAAACCAGCGAGGCATCTACCGGAAATATTATTCAAAGCAGCCAGGTGTTTTCCGGTTATCAGTTACTTGATCTTAAAACGGATAAATACGCACAGCTTGAAAAGCTGGATAGCAAAGCATCACTAAAGTTTAATCCGATAAAACTAAAGAAGCTTGGTCTGGATATCCATTACCAATATTATGAAAATGAAGCTTTTCAGGAGTCAAGTGATAATAGTGATGGATTAAAACTAAAAAAAATAGTGTACACGAAGAAAAATGGTGCCCAGGATATTCGTTTCACAGTGCTTTTTCGGCCATCATTAGTTCACAACGAGCCTTCATTGATGCCAAACCTGGAATCAAAATTTGGTGGAAGGGTATATAAAATAACAGCGGAAGATCCAAAGACGGGCGAGCGTATCATCCGGCAACTCATTTTTAAACCACTAAATCAAAATCCGGCGATTATATTCCTAAAATCGTTTGGCAAATAGACGGTAGTTTTGCACTCCTCGCATTCATCTTTGCACTCACTTTATAGGTACACATTTCCTATGGCATACCTTTGGTGCAGTAGCCAGCTTTTGCATGTTAAACTATATCTATCTTGTTAATGCGAAAAGGGATTCTTTGGGCATAAAAATCACTGCAAAATTGACCACAGCAACATTTAAGGGTTTCATAAAAGTTTCGTTTTTGCCTTCTGGTAATTTAGTTTTTTATTTTTTCCGATGGCATATGCTAATCCGCCATTTAGATGGTTTAGAAACTTTTCGTCTGTCCAACATTCTTTAGGATGCCCCATAGCGGTGTAAAATGCCCGGCCGCCATCAAAATCATGGTACCAACTGAATGGATGAAAGGTGCCGTTCGTACCGCCCTGATAAGAAGTTTCATCAATCGTGATCAACACTTTGATATCGGGATTAATGTTTTTGAAATTATAAAGTTCGTCTGTATGCATCCAGGCAGCATCTGTTAAAAACTTCGTTGCAGGGTGCTTTGTATCTTTGATTACAAATCTTGCTTCTTGTACTTTAGGGTGACTAACAAAGTAAGCACCGACTAATTTTCCATACCAAGGCCAATCGTATTCGGTATCTGTTGCGGCATGGATGCCAACGAAACCTCCGCCAGCTTGAATATATCGCTCAAATGCAGACTGCTGCGCATCATTCAACACATCACCTGTGGTGCTTAAAAAGATAACAGCAGCATATTTTTTCAGGTTAGCTTCTGTAAATAAATCTGCATTTTCGGTAGTATCTACAGTATAATGATGCAATTGCCCCAGTTGAATAATTGCTTTTTTGCCTTCTTCTATGGATGCATGGCGATAGCCTTTTGTTTTAGAGAAAACCAGAATACGGGGATTGCTTTTTGCAAATGCTACACTTTGCAGGATGATTAGCGCAATCACCATGATAAATATTTTTTTCATAGAAGAATTTGGTTAGACGTTTATATGCTTTTCTGTAATATCTATAAATTTAAGAAAGTTCTTTGATAATTTCTTTACATCGATCTTCGACTTGTTTACAAACGGGGGCAAACAGGGCATTGTCCCAGTAAGGGTCTGCCAATTCATCATCTTCTAAGAAAAGTTTAATCTTTTGCTGCTCTTCCTGCGTTTTTGCTAGGTTCTTCACGTCGCTTAAATTCTTCCGATCCATCACCAGAATCAAATCGTACTTTGAAAACATAGTAGCCGAGAATTGTTGCGCCCTTTGCATGCTGATATCATAGCCAGAATTTTGGGCTGCAGCAATACTTCTATGGTCTGGTGCCTGACCGATGTGCCAGTTTCCCGTTCCGGCGGAAGCAATTTCCCATTTTAAATTTTGCTCTTTTGCCAGATGACGCATTACGCCCTCTGCCAGCGGCGAACGACAAATATTTCCTAAACAAACCATTAAAATTCTCAAACTTATTTAGATTTATAAATATACACAAAGGTATAAGTTCTTCCGTCTTGTTCCGTAGTGGCAGTTTGTGTTAACTTTTTACCATCAAACGATAGCGGTGCGGCAGGAGAACCGGATAAAATGATTTTGTCTCCATCTCTTTTCCAGGTTTTTATACTGGCATCTGTCATCATGTCGCAAAGTGCTCCATTAGCGCCAGCCACGTAGGTGCCATTTTCAGCAAATGAAAGTGATAAATTGGCTACGCAACTTTGTGGCCCTGAGAGCTCGATATAATTATCGCTCGTCTTACCACCCATTTTCATAGCAGGCGTAACCGTTACCGACTCAATTACCCATTTTTTTGAAATAAGCGTTTTATAGTTATCCTTTGTACAGGCAATCGCTGTGCAGATTAAAAGCACAAATAGTAATTTTTTCATATCGTTATCATTTTTGGATTTATATAAGGTAAACGAAAGTAACAATGAATTCGCTACATAAAGAAAAATCCCCCAATTTGTGGAGGATTTGAATTCGATATAATTAAGTTACCCGTAAATGTCGTTAAGCATTTTTGCCAACCTAACGCCACCTTTTAATAACTGCTGGTTCAACGTTTCCGACCAATCAAAGTTGTAACGATAGCTGAGTCTGGAATCTGGCTTCGTTCCATCATAGATTTTGCTACACACGGTATAGGCATCGTAAACACAATCTTTTAAATTGGTGTTTTGCCAGTTGTATAGCTGAACTGCTGATGGATGATTAATTGTCCTGGCAAATTCGGTATAATTTAACTGTTGATATTCGATTAACTGCTCATCCCAAACGCGGTGCAAATTAGATTTTTCGTTAAACCACATCACCGAAACCCTGTTACCACCTAAATCTTCTTTGTGGGCAACATGCATCGGTTGGCATAAATCGCCCGCCATGTGAACCAGCATTCGCAAAGCCAGCTTCTTTTCTGATGCCGTGCTACTCGGGTTTTTCAAAACGGCTGTTAAATCGATGATCTTATTATAAAGATTTGGCGCTTTTTCAGTTTCTAAAATATGGTAAACACCTTGTTTATCCAGCCCACCGGGAAGATTTACAAAATGCCAGTTGTACATATAATTGTAGGTGGAATCTGATTTTATAAAATCTCCCCAATTGGCAGACATTGCCAAAGTTTCTGAACCTAAAATAGACTGAATTGCCTTACGGGTTTTTGATTTTAAATAGCTATCTGCAATTTCCCCTACCACGCGATGGCCAATCATGCCCCAGGCATTTGCTTCAATAGGTAGATAGGCCAGCAAGCCGATGGCTACAGCAGTTGATAATTTCTTTTTAATGGATTTGAATATCATTTTATAATTCTTTTTGAACGCAGGTGATTTTTTCTTTAAGTGATAGTTTAATTTCGCTTTGATCACTTAAGCTTTCGAGGATCAAAGTATCTGCCGATCTTTTTTTGATCAGAAAATTTTTATCATACCGGCCAATGTGATAGCAACCTGATATCTTTTGTTTATAGCTGGCATGTGTATAGGTAGCGCCCACAAACAGTGTATCACCACGAACGGCATAAACACCTTTTGCATACTCTTTCCAAACGCCATTGTTGAAACACGAATCCTCATAGAAGTTTACTTTGCTATGGGTTACCATATCGATATATATGGAATCGCAGGAAATCTTAAAATGGTGTTGGGTATAATTACTTAATTTATGGCTAAACGCGACTGAATCTTCATTCCATACGCCTTGCATAAATTCTTCGCCTTTTCCCTGAATATTTGGCAACCTGGAACAGGAAGAATACAGGAAAACGGCGATGAAAAATATCACATAAAGAAACTTTAATTCATTACTGTTTTTTGGCATTGTTCTTATGAAAAATGTAAAATGTGGTCTCAAAGGAATTCAGGATATTCTAAAATTTTCCATTGAGCAGCTTATTGGCATTTACCATATTATTGATTAGCATAAAGAGTCCGATAGCGAAACAAACTCCACCAGAAAAGCTAATCATTCCTAATACAGAATAATAAAAACTCACTTCTCCAACAGGCATCGCTCTGTCTTGAATTAAATATGGCATTACAAATTGATACATCACACTCAGCAATAAAGTAATTCCCGAACCTATGCACATTAGAACAGAATCAGCCCTTACTATTTTGTTGATATACAGGCAACAAGCAATGAACACCAAAAGTGGCGAAATTATTGAAACCAGGGTAAACAAGAACTGCCACATTGAACCATTCATATCTTTATGTTTATTAATTTGTTATTATTATTTGATCAGTATCAAGCAAGACTTAAAGATAATCTTTAGATCTTTGCCAATGCAGCAAGTTCAAATTAATTAAAGCAGCGTTTTTGAAACTAATCAATAAACCTGCTTTAATTCAGCTAAAAAATCTTTGTATTCAAGCCCGAAGTCTATTTTAAACTTCCAACCATATCTTCCGGACGAACCCATTCATCAAACTGTTCGTTGGTTAATAAGCCTGATTCTACAGCTGCTGCTTTCAAAGTTTTATTTTCTTTATGTGCTTTCTTTGCAATTTTAGCTGCATTCTCATAGCCCACATGTGGATTTAAAGCCGTTACCAACATTAATGAGTTTTGTAAATGTTTCTCAATTTCCGGTAAGTTAGCGGTAATTCCTTCCGCACATTTATCAGTAAATGACACACATGCATCGCCGATTAACCGTGCAGACTGCAATACATTAGCTGCAATCAAAGGTTTAAAAACATTCAATTCAAAATGGCCGGACATGCCGCCTATAGAAACCGCTACATCATTACCCATTACCTGAGCACATACCATTGTTAATGCTTCTGGCTGTGTTGGATTCACTTTACCAGGCATAATGGAAGAACCTGGTTCGTTATCAGGAATTACAATTTCACCAATTCCACAACGCGGGCCGGAACTTAACATCCGCACATCATTGGCAACTTTCATTAAAGCCACCGCTGTGCGTTTTAAAGCACCGGAAAGTTCAACCATAGCATCATGAGCAGCTAAAGCTTCAAATTTGTTTGGAGCAGTAACGAAAGGTAAACCTGTTAAATCTGCAATTTTTTTAGCCACTAAAACATCGTAGCCTTTCGGTGTATTTAAACCGGTACCAACCGCAGTACCTCCCAAAGCTAACTC
The DNA here is from genome assembly GCF_009674725.1 of Pedobacter petrophilus. Lineage (GTDB taxonomy): Bacteria > Bacteroidota > Bacteroidia > Sphingobacteriales > Sphingobacteriaceae > Pedobacter > Pedobacter petrophilus. Next base: position 92,036 of record NZ_WKKH01000005.1, read on the forward strand.
AGCTACCATTACCAAAGCATTTTTAATTGCCCTGATGCTGTTATCAATTTGTTGTACATATCCGGAAAATTCCTGTCCTAATGTTAATGGTGTAGCATCCATAAAGTGGGTACGGCCGGTTTTAACAATAGAACTAAATTCTTCAACCTTTTTAGCCAAAGCATTTCTTAACTTCTCTAAACCTGGAATGGTATTTTCTACGGTTAATTTATAAGCTGCAATGTGCATCGCAGTTGGATAAGTATCATTAGAAGATTGTGATTTATTTACATCATCATTCGGATGAAGCACTTTTTTATCATCTGCCAATGCGCCACCGTTAATTACGTGGGCACGGTTTGCAATCACTTCATTACCGTTCATGTTACTTTGCGTACCAGAACCGGTTTGCCAGATTACCAATGGAAACTGATCGTCTAAATCGCCTGCAATAATCTCATCGCAAGCTTTTGAAATTAATTCTGCTTTTTCCGCAGAAAGTACGCCAAGCTCCGTATTCGCCAAAGCAGCAGCTTTTTTCAAATAGCCAAAAGCATGAATAATTTCTTTAGGCATAGAACCTTCGGGCCCGATTTTGAAATTATTGCGTGAGCGTTCGGTTTGTGCACCCCAGTATTTATCGGCTGGCACTTGCACCTCGCCCATCGTATCGTGTTCTATTCTGAAACTCATGATAATTTTGATTTTGTTGCCGCAAATTTAAGTTTTTTGCCTATAAAGCAAGGTATTATCTTCGATATTTAAAAGGTATCATTTGAGGCTTATTTGATTATATCTGGAAAAAACCAAAACACGCATCGGTTGCTTTTACAAGGTCAAATCAGACTGTTACCAGCATAACGCCCGGCTTACAAAAATGTAACTGCTCAGATGATGTTAGGTCATAGTTTAGACGCAGTTTCTTCGGCCGGAATTGTCACAGGTCCGAAGCAACCCCGACGCAAATGCATCTTAAAGCCGTATTAACGGTTCAGATAAAACAGGCAAGGAACAATCTAACGGTATCGCAAATTATTGTAGCCGTTATATCAAGAAAGGAGCCAATAGCTAAACCAAAAGATCTTGATTCACAGTAGTGTAGAGATATACGCTAACCAGGGCATGACTTTTTTTAGGTGGTATTTCTATTTTTTAACATTTTCGAAATAGATTAAATTCTGTTCAAAACCATTCAAATTCTAAGTTGATGGTTTCATTTACTATTTTGGCATTTTGTAAATGGGCTTTTAACTGGAGGTTTATGAAAAATTAAACCTTATGAAAAAGATAATCTTCATACTACTCAACCTAATTATTGCGTTTTCCAATGTGAAAGCCCAAAACGGAATCAACTTTAATAAGATGTACTCTGCTGGAGGAAAACTGCTCATGGCCGTAGATAGTTCAGCCAAAAACGTCTATTATTCGAATGTATTCCCTAACCAGCCTAATACATCTTTTAGTTATTTACCCAAAGTAAAAAATATAAGTTTTCAAATTAATTTCAGAAAGAATATTAATATTGAGCATTATCGATACACCATTTTAGTGGATGATAAACCGATAGCGGTAAACAAGTCTATCAATAAAGCGCAACTGATAGACACTCATGCAGGTGGAGATGAAGAAGTATTTAGCTCTACAACACTTGGAACCTTTGCTATAAAAGGCAAAGTAATTACAATATTAGGTTACAGCATTGAGACGCCGCTGGTTATTGATAAAGCCGTTTTTTATGGCAAGTCCCTTCCGAGCGCAAAAATCAAAGCCTTTGCAAAGCGTTTCAAAACCGACAAGGGCGTTGACTATAGCCATATAATCGATCCAAAAGAAGCAACAAAGCTCACTTTTACTGAAAAAGATGATGAACTAACAATTGTCAAAGACAGAACAGATATCGATTACATATATTATACCTCGATAAAAGATAAGCAAACAAATAAAATAATATTCGAATCAACTTCCTGGCAATACGGTGGCATTGTCGACGAAACAAATCAGCTTTCACCTTATTTAAAATTTGATAAAAACATTTTCAAAAAATCGGGAGACTATGAAATTATTATTCAGCCCATGATTAAATGGACTAATTGCCGTAATTGCGATATTTCGCCAAATGAAATAGAAAAATATACAGCCAGGTACACGCTTGCTATAACTTTAGATGAACCAAGAATGTTCTCCGGAAGAACGATGTTAATTTTTGGAATCATTACTCCATTACTACTTGCTGTTATTTTTGTTGCAACACTTATCTACATCAAAAGGAAGGACGCAAAAAAACTTGCTAAACAATATAAAGAGAAAGAAGTCGCCCAACTCCAGCTCAACTCTGTTCGCTCCCAACTAAACCCCCATTTTTTATTTAACGCGCTAGCAGGCATTCAAAACCTGATGAACAAAAACGAAATCGATAATGCCAACCGGTACCTCAACAAATTTGCTCGATTAACCCGTAATGTTTTAGATAATAAAGAACTCATCAGTTTAACAGAAGAAAAAATATTATTAGATGATTACCTTCAAATGGAACAATTGCGTTTTGGTCTTCAATATAAAATCAATTCGACCATAGATTTAGATGTTCAAAATATCGAAATACCTACCATGCTTTTGCAACCCTTTGTAGAAAATGCAGTTAAACATGGCATAGCCGAAAAAGGAAATAGCGGTAATATAGAAATCAATTTTAATAAGCGATCTACCAGTTTGATTCTCGAAATTAAGGATAATGGACAAGGTTTTGATGCCGATCAAACTTACAATGGGTTAGGTTTAACTTTGAGTAAAAACCGAATATCTTTACTAAATACGATTTATAAGGAAACACCTTTTGTTTTAGATATTCAATCTGATTTAAACGGAACAGTAGTTACAATTACTTTAAAACAATGGTTATAAAATGAGGGCAATTTTAGTAGATGATGAGCTGGCAAATTTAGAAAACCTACAGGTTTTACTGGCAAAGAACTGCCCTGAAGTTAAAGTCGTTGCTGTTTCAAATGGCATTGATGACGCTTTTGCAAAAGTAAATCTGCATCGCCCTGATTTGCTTTTTCTCGATATCCAGATGGGAAAAACAACGGGTTTCGATTTGCTAACCTTGCTTACTGAAAAATTTTTTGAAGTTATTTTTGTAACGGCGTATGATAACTACGGAATCCAGGCGGTAAAATTTGCCGCCTTGGATTACCTGCTTAAACCCGTTGACCCAGATGAATTAAAACAAGCTATTTCAAAAGCAGAAGAACGCATTAAAAGTAAAACTAACGGAGAACAATTAAACTTTTTGCTCAATCAAATAAAACTTACAGAACAGGGTGTGCCTAAAATTGCTTTGCCTCAGCTGCACGAAATTCGCTATGTTTCTATTGACGATATTGTACGCTGTGTGGCTGATAATACTTATACTTTTTTCTATTTATTGAGCGGAGAACAAATCTTAATCTCAAAACCGTTAAAAGAATATTCAGATTTATTGAAACCACATGGCTTTGTTCGAGCACATCAAAGTCATTTGGTCAACCCAAAATTTGTTAAAAGCTGGTTAAAAGAAGATGGCGGAACATTATTGATGAGTAATGGAGATAAGATTCCTGTATCAAAACCTAATAGAGAAATGGTTAAGGCGGTGTTGGGGAAGTAGTATTTTTTACTACTAAGACACTAAGTGCACAAAGGAATTTTGCACTATTTTGACCATTGAGGCACGAAGTAATCTTAAAACTATTATTATCCATCCAGCGAACGCATAAAGGATTGCTATGTGCCTCTCAATGACGACCGCCTTAGAAATATGCCTATTAATCACCATTCGACTTTAGTTAAAGGCCCAAAACAAACCATAATATTCTCCGCGAAAATCTCTATGCGCTCCCCGTTTAATAAACCTTTTTGTACTTTTGCGGCTATGTCAGTTATTAAACCCTCATTAGCAAAAGGTACCCGCGATTTCACACCTGTTGAAATGGTAAAACGCAATTTTATTTATGATACCATCAAAACGGTTTTCAAGAAATATGGTTACGCAGAAATTCAAACGCCAAGCTTTGAAAACCTTTCTACCTTAACCGGAAAATATGGTGATGAAGGCGATAAACTGATTTTTAAAATTTTAAATAGTGGAGAATACCTTAAAGATCCTAAAAAGAAATCTTTTGATTTTTCTGAAGAGGAAAACAGCAATAAACTTATCCCGTTGATTTCTGAAAAAGCCCTTCGTTACGATTTAACCGTTCCTTTCGCTCGTTACGTAGTGATGCACCAACACGAAATCACTTTGCCTTTCAAACGTTTTCAGGTGCAGCCGGTATGGCGTGCAGATAGACCACAAAAGGGAAGATACCGTGAATTCTATCAATGCGATGTAGACGTGGTGGGTTCGGAAAGCCTGCTTAACGAAGCTGAATTTATCTTGATATACAATGAGGCTTTAGGAAAATTAGGCCTGAAAGATTTTACCATCAAAATTAATAATAGAAAAATTCTATCCGGTATCGCTGAGATTATAGGTAAACCTGATTTGATAATAGACATGACCGTCGCCATCGATAAACTTGATAAGATTGGTTTGGATGGGGTGAGTAAAGAATTATTAGAACGCGGCTTTACTGAAGATGATTTAGAAAAACTTCGCCCTGTTATTTTATTAGAGGGAAGTAATGAAGAAAAACTAGCAAGCTTAAAAGAAGTTCTTGCCACCTCTGAAACCGGTTTAAAAGGTGTCGCTGAAATAGAAACGGTGTTCAGCTATGTAGAAAGCCTTATTTCTTACACTTTGCCATTAACTGCAAAACTTGAACTGGATATCACTTTAGCACGTGGTTTGAATTACTATACCGGCTGCATTTTCGAGGTAAAAACCAATGAAGTAGCTATGGGCAGCATTGGTGGTGGTGGCAGATATGATGATTTAACCGGCATGTTTGGCTTAAAAGGTTTAACCGGCGTGGGCGTTTCTTTTGGTGCAGATCGGATTTATGATGTGTTGGAAGAATTAAATCTTTTCCCTGCATCGGCAGAAGTAGGCACAAAAGTTCTAATCAGCAATTTCGATGCAGAAGCTGAGAAATATGCTTTACCGATTATACAACAATTCAGAAATGCGGGTATTTCGGCTGAATTATATCCATCTTCAGCTAAACTCAAAAAGCAAATGGCTTACGCTGATGCAAAGAAAATCCCATATGTGGTTTTAATTGGCGGCGATGAAATTGCAACGGGGGAGCTGACATTGAAAGATATGCAAAGCGGCGAGCAAAAAAAACTGACCGTTTTAGGTATCCTGGATTTATTGAAATAAGGTTTTCGATTTTAACCACAAAGCTCACTGAGGTTTCACAGAGGACACAGAGAAATACAGCATTTTTTTTACCACAAAGAACACTAAGTCTTTTATGGCCTCGGGATAACGAGAGCTGAACTTTGTGTTCTCTGTGCATTCTCTGTTTGCTCTGTGTTAAAACTAAGCATCCAACTTTGCGTTTCTTTGCGGAAAACTTAGTGTTCTTTGCGGTTAAACCCTATCGCCCAATCCTCAATAAAATCGGGAAGTGCACATCCTTAACCGCATCATTTCCCCATGCCTCTTTCAACTCGGTAAAAATATATTCCATCGGATTTCTATCATTAGCTTTTTTGTAATGCTGTAACGATGACCAGGTATTTAAATAACCGATTAGCTGATTAAAATTCCAGGTTGTCTTGATTTGAAAATGAGGCGCGCTCACTTCCTCAAAGGGAAAAGGAATAGTTTTATAGCCTTCTTCTATATATCGGCGTTCGCTATCCCAATATTTCCCCAAAATATCTTCATATAATTTATGAATTACCTGGTCTACCTTTTTATCAATCTGCATCAGGCCGTAACCCATCACGGCAATAACGCCAGCTGGTTTCAAAGTGCGTTTTACTTCTGAATAAAATGCTTCGAAATTAAACCAGTGAATGGCTTGTGCTACCGTGACCAAATCAAAACGCTGATCTGGAACATCGGCCCGGTCTGAAGATTCAACCTTGTATAAAATGTTTGGTAACTTAAGTGCCTCATTAAGTTGTTTTTCGCTAATATCGGTAGCATACACCTGTTGGAAGTGCTGAGCCAACACACGCGCCACCTGGCCATTTCCGGTTGCACAGTCCCATGCGGCATCTTTTTTATCTACCAATGCAAATAGAAAATCATATAACTCCTGAGGATAAGTTGGACGATAGATGGCATATTCTGCCGACTGAGTAGAAAAGTTATCTTTCATATTCGTTACAAATTTTAAATGAGTGGAATATTTGTTTATCAACATCTTCTTGCAAATCTGTTATGCTAAAACTATATTACAACTAATACTAAAATAAACAAAAGAGTTAGACTTGTGTTTAACCGTCAAATTAAATTCCCTTTCGATTATGAATAAAACTTCCAAAGAAATTCGGACAGCTGAAAGCGATGACATGAAATACAGGCTAAAGTCGATCTTTGGTGGCTCTGTCGGAAACCTGGTTGAATGGTACGACTGGTATACTTATTCGGCATTTGCCCTATATTTTTCTGATGCCTTTTTCCCGAATAGCAACCCAACAGCACAGCTTTTAAACACTGCCGGAATCTTTGCTGTTGGATTTTTGATGCGCCCTATTGGAGGCTGGCTTTTCGGAAGTATTGCCGATAAAATGGGGCGTAAAAAGTCAATGACTTTATCAGTTCTGATTATGGCCATTGGCTCTTTAATTATCGGCTTTACACCCGGATATAAACAAATAGGAATTGCAGCTCCTCTTCTATTGGTTTTCGCCAGATTAATTCAAGGCCTAAGCACAGGCGGAGAATATGGAACTTCTGCCACCTACCTTAGTGAAATGGCAACAAAGAAACGTCGCGGTTTTTTTTCCAGCTTTCAATATGTTACCCTAATTGGCGGACAATTATTAGCATTAGGCATTCAGTTAATTTTGCAGAACTGGCTCCTCACCGCTGAAGAATTACATCGCTGGGGATGGAGAATCCCATTTTTTATCGGTGCTATCCTTTCTTTTATTGCACTATACCTCAGAAGACATATCGATGAAACAGCAGCTTTCAAAACCAAAGACGCGGAAGAAAAGAAAAGCGGTATTGCTGTCTTAATGAAATATCCCAAAGAAGTTTTTACAGTTGTGGGGTTAACCCTTGGCGGTACAATTGCTTTCTATACTTTCAGCACCTATATGCAAAAGTTTTTAGTAAACACCGTGCATTTAAGCAAGGAAACTTCTACTACCCTTTCCTTTATTTCCTTGTTGGTTTTTGCTATTTTACAGCCTTTATTTGGGTTGTTATCTGATAAAATCGGAAGAAAACCCCTATTGATTGGTTTTGGTGTATTCGGAACGCTTTTTACCGTACCCATTTTAACAGGTATGGCTAGCGAAACCAATACCACTGTTATTTTCTTATTGATGATTGCTGCCCTCATTATAGTAAGTGGTTATACAAGTATCAATGCGGTGGTAAAAGCAGAACTATTTCCAGCCGAAATCAGAGCGCTTGGCGTTGGGTTACCTTATGCATTAACGGTAGCTATTTTTGGCGGAACCGCAGAATATCTGGCCCTTTGGTTTAAGAATATTGGTCATGAAAACTATTTCTACTGGTATGTTACGGGCTGCATTCTAATTTCATTGGTGCTATATACTACCATGAAGGATACTAAACATCATTCGAAGATAGAGGATTAAGCCAGGATTAAAAGGAGAGTGGGATTTTGATGTACCTATTTAAGCATTAGATATAATTGCTAATCTCAATTAAATTCAAATCCGGATCGCGGAGATAGACAGATAAAATTTGTCCATTTGCACCAGTCCTTTCTACAGGGCCATTTTCAATTTCAATGCCGCATTCCTTTAGCTCTTTGATCACTTCGTTGATAGATTGATCAGTTATAAAACATAAATCTGCAGAGCCTGGCGTTGGCTTAAAGGCCTTTGGTTCAATCTCGCACCCGTACTGATGCAAGTTAATTTTCTGGTTTCCAAATTTCAGGGCCTTCCGGTTATCACCAAACTCGATTACTTCCATGCCTAAGGCATTTTTATAAAACTTACATGTACCTTCCATGTTCACCACAGTGAGCACTAGATGATCTAAATTGCTAACTTTCATATTTGATTCTTTAATAAGAACTAAGCTTTTAGCGAATTGTTTTAACTGACCATGCCGGGTTTAAATTTCATTTCCCAAACAAAGTGTTGGCAATAATCTAATTACAAAATAATCAATTTTTATATATTTACCATTATGCAAAATCAAGCTCCACTAGCCGAAAGAATGCGTCCTCAAAACCTTGACGAATATGTAGGGCAGAAACATTTAGTAGGTACTGGTGCCGTTTTACGCAAGGCTATTGAGAGCAGTCAGTTGCCTTCGATGATTTTCTGGGGGCCTCCCGGGGTGGGAAAAACGACACTGGCATATATTATTTCACAGGCACTGGATCGCCCGTTTTTTAACTTAAGCGCCATTAATAGCGGTGTTAAAGATATCCGCGAAGTGATCGATAAAGCCGCCGCACTGAAAGATAGTTTTCTGGGTTTGCCTATATTATTTATTGATGAGATTCACCGCTTCAGCAAATCACAGCAAGATAGTTTGCTTGGCGCTGTAGAACGCGGTTTGGTTACCTTAATCGGTGCAACAACAGAAAATCCATCGTTTGAAGTCATTTCCGCTTTGCTTTCCCGCTGCCAGGTTTACATCTTAAAATCTTTAACAGAAGAAGAATTAACCGGCTTGTTACAAACAGCGATTAAAAAAGATGTAATTCTTGCTCAAAAGAAAATAGAGATCCAGGAGCACGAAGCACTTATCCGCCTTTCTGGTGGCGATGCCAGAAAACTGTTAAATGTACTGGAAATTGCCATAAACGGGATTGGTGGAGACAAAATTATCCTTACCAACGAAAGCGTGCTGGCGCATGCCCAGCAAAATTTAGCTTTATATGATAAGGCAGGGGAGCAACATTACGACATCATTTCTGCATTTATAAAATCAATCCGCGGCAGCGATCCAAATGCTGCTGTTTACTGGTTAGCCAGAATGATCGAAGGTGGAGAAGACCCGCTATTTATTGCCAGAAGGTTATTAATTTTATCCTCAGAAGATATTGGAAATGCTAATCCAAATGCGCTATTGCTTGCCAACAATTGTTTCACCGCAGTAAATGTAATCGGTTATCCGGAAGCCAGAATTATTTTATCTCAATGTGTAACCTATCTTGCCAGCTCACCGAAAAGCAATGCCTCATATGAAGCGATCAACCATGCCCAGGCCTTAGTGAAGCAAACCGGAAATCTGCCTGTACCCTTGCATATCCGAAATGCCCCTACCAAACTGATGAAAAATATAGGTTATGGAAAAGACTATAAATATTCGCATGGCTATGAAGGGAATTTCGAAGCGCAGGAATATTTTCCGGATGAGTTAAGCGGAACGAAATTATATGATCCCGGGAAAAATGCTGCCGAAGAAAAATTACGCGAAAAACTCAGACAAAACTGGAAAGATAAATACAACTATTAGTGTAACATTTTAAAGCGAAGCGTTACTAATATATACATTACCGATAACTAATACCTAAACTTATATGCTCAGTACTTTCTTAAGCCATCAAAAGAAATCTTTTTGGCGTTCGCGCAACCGTGGTGGCAGCATTGCCGCCCAGGTTGTATTAGGCTTGTTTATGCTTTATTTTTTAGTGATTGCCGCTGCCTTAGGTTTCGGAATGACGGTGCTTCTTCCTAAAGTTTTCCCTAAAGTGGATGTAATGACCAGTTTCAATGGCATTATTCTTTATTATTTTGCATTTGATTTCCTCATGCGCCTGCAACTTCAGGAGTTACCCACTTTGAGTATCATCCCTTACCTCCATCTAAAAGTATCCAAAAGTAAAATAGTAGATTTCTTAAATATCAAAGCACTCTTTTCTGCTTTTAACCTTTGGCCGTTTTTACTATTCCTTCCTTTTTGTTTCATTACCATCGCGAAGCAACATGGCATTTTAGTAGTTTTGGCTTATATTCTGAGCATTTTTTCCTTAATGCTGCTCAATAATTACCTTATCTTATTCATTAAAAGAAAATCAATATCAAATATCCTGTTTACACTTGGTGGTCTGGTGGTGGTTTCCGGTTTTGCTGCTTTAGAATATTTTAAGATAATATCCATTACAGCTGCATCCGATATAGTATTCAGGGCCATTACTAAACAACCCTTATTAGCCTTAATATTCCCGGCGCTTACCTATTTGGTGTATAAAATAAACTCGGTTTTTTTGCGCAAGAATCTCTATGTGGAGGAATTAAGCGCCAAGCAGGAGAAGAAAGTAAGTACTGATTATCCATTCTTTAACCGCTTTGGTAAAGTTGGTGTACTTGCCGCGCTCGAACTCAAACTCATCATCAGACATAAACGCCCACGAAATACAGTTTTGATGGGAACCATTATTCTGGCTTACGGTTTTCTTTTTTACAAACCACAGGTATTGCAAACAAACTCATTCGGAATGATGTTATTTGCCGCCGTATTTATGACTGGCATGTCGATTATTAGTTATGGACAGTTTATGTTTGCCTGGCAGAGTGCGCACTTCGACGGTTTATTGAGCAAGAAAATCGATTTCAAAGATTTTATCAAAGCAAAGTTTCTACTCTTCACCATCGCTTCTACCCTGCTTACCATTGCCGCAAGTTTTTACTGCTTCATCGATGCAAAATTGCTCTTGCTTCATTTGGTAGCCTACTTATATAACATCGGTTTTACTACTGTGATGGTATTATTTTTAGCTACTTATAATTATAAAAGAATTGATGTATCACGAAGCGCTAGTTTTAACTGGCAAGGGATGGGCGCAACACAATGGATTTCTATTTTTCCGTTTATTTTACTTCCAATACTAATCTACTGGGCGTTTAACCTGTTTCATCTTCCTTATGTAGGCTTAGCGGCCATAGGTTTATTTGGATTAGTGATGCTCCTGATGCGTGGATTCTGGGTAAATTTTATTGCAAAACGATTAGAACAACAACGTTATAAAATAGCCGAAGGCTTTAGAGAATAATTATGATTTTAGAAGTTAAAAATTTAAAGAAGGTTTATGGCGACAAAACTGTTGTAAACATAGAAAACATACAGATTGAACAAGGTGAAACAGTTGGATTAGTCGGAAATAATGGCGCCGGAAAAACTACCTTTTTCAGGATGTTACTGGATTTAATCAGACCAACGGAAGGCGAAATTATTTCTAAAAATGAAAACGTTTCGCAAGGCGATAACTGGAAAAGTTATACGGCTTCGTTTTTAGACGAAGGTTTTCTGATTGATTACCTTACTCCGGAAGAATACTTCACCTTTATAGGAAGTTTAAATAACCTGAGTATTGCTGATGTAAGTGCTTATTTAACCCAATATGGTGAGTTTTTCAATAATGAAATCCTGAATAGCGGAAAGTATATCCGTGATTTTAGTAAAGGTAACCAGGTGAAGGTAGGCATCGCTGCTGCGTTGATGCAAAAACCAGAAATCTTAATTTTAGATGAACCCTTTGCCAACCTCGATCCAACTACACAGATCAGATTAAAAAATTTATTGAAAGCGCAAACTGGCAGCATGACAACTTTTATCTCGAGTCATGATTTAAATCACGTAACCGATGTTTGCAATAGAATTATTCTGGTTGAAAAAGGCAAAGTGATTAAAGATTTTAAAACCGACGAAAATACCTTAAAAGAACTGGAAAGCTATTTCTCTGCGTAATTTTTGTACTAAGATTGATACAATATGAAAGGGCAGGATATTGATTCCGCAGCTATTAAGATACTTAATTATTCTTTTTGCCATTAATCAGTGGAAATGCAAATGAATTTTATCCAATTCGTTTTTTGGCATCGTGTTTGAATATGAACGACTAGAATTTAAATATAAATAATCATGAGTATCTCAAAAGTAAGAATAGCAACACTAAGCATAGGATTAGCAGTAGGTTCAATCGCGTTTCAAAGCTGTGATAGCTTAACTAAAACACAAAAAGGTGCAGGTATTGGTGCAGCAGCAGGTGGTGTAGTAGGTGCATTGATCGGAAAAAAAGCAGGTAATACTGCAGTTGGAGCATTAATTGGTGGTGCTATCGGTGGTACTGCAGGTGCTTTCATTGGTCGTAGAATGGATAGACAGGCTGCTGAAATTCAAAAAGCTATTCCTAACGCAGAGGTAATTCGCGAAGGAGAAGGGATCATTGTTAAATTTGATAGTGGTATTCTATTCGATTTCGATAAAACAGCATTGAAAGATGCAGCTAAAACTAATGTTCAGAGTTTAGCTTCCTCATTAAATCAATATCCTGATACTGATATCAAAATTATCGGTCACACGGATAGTAAAGGTACAGAAACTTACAACCAGGGTTTATCGGAAAGAAGAGCAGCAGCAGTTAAAGCTTATGCCGTTTCACAGGGTGTTCCATCATCCAGATTAGTAACTATGGGTAAAGGTTTTTCTGAGCCAATTGCAGATAATGAAACTGATACAGGTCGTGCAGCAAATCGTCGTGTTGAGATTGTAATCGTTGCAAACGATGCATTGAAAGACACCGCTAAAAAACAAGGATAATATAAGCAATTACCCTCTACCTATGAGGCCATCATATATCCACCCCGATACCAAAAGTATCGGGGTTTTTTATTTTATAAGCATATTTATATTAAACGATTATTCTGAAGAATGATCCGCTAATTGGTCATATTCACCTTTCCAGGCATAAAAGCCAAAAATCATTAAGCCAATACTAATTGGAAAGAATATAAACAGAATGATTGCCCACTGTAGAATGGTATTCGTTCTTTCGATTTCAGTATGTACTAATCCTACCTTATCAATGGCCTGCATAATTAAAAAAGCCATTGCCAGAGGGCCTAGCAACATCCAAACTATTCCTAAAAATTTCTTTAACGTATTCATAATTAATCGTTAATGTTTTCGTCTCTTTTATTCGATAAATATATCGTTCCGATAATTAAGCTTAAGGTTGCAATCCCTATTGGATACCACAATCCGGAAAGTGGTGTAGCGCCCGCAAAACTGGCAATTAATGTCGCTATAAACGGTACCAATCCTCCAAACACCCCGTTACCGATATGATAGGGCAATGACATGGAAGTATACCGGATCTTAGTTGGAAAAAGCTCTACCAAAAAGGCAGCAATCGGACCATACACCATGGTTACTAATAAAATCTGGAAGAAAATTAAGCCAACAAATTTCCAGAATAAAGGCGTAGGTAAAACTTTATCCTTTATAATTTCCTTCCCGGATAAAACACCAGATTTTTGTGAAACCGTGTCAACCTGAAATTTATTAAAAGAAGCCCCGCTTTTTAAAACAACATTTGTGGTAGATGTGTAAAGGCTATCCGAAGTACCAGACAAAGCTTCACGTTTTATAGCAGGCTTGGCATATACAGCCCCTGTCAAATCCATTTTTGTAGTGTCTGTATCATCTAAAAAAGCCTGGTAAATAGGTCGATAAAACACGATGCCTAAGAGCATCCCGGCTAACATGATCCATTTGCGTCCAACACGATCACTCCAGGCCCCAAAAATCACAAAAAAAGGCGTAGCGAAAGCAATTCCCCAAAGCAGAATATACCTCGAATCGTTAAAATCAAGTTTACAGGTATTCTCCAAAAAAGATTGTGCATAAAATTGTCCGGTGTACCAGATTACCCCCTGCCCCATTGTTGCCCCAAACAAAGCCAGCAATACCATTTTAAAATTAGCTTTATTATTGAAACTTTCCTTTAATGGATTTTTAGAGACATTCCCTTCTGCTTTCAATTTGGAAAACATGGGTGATTCATGCATTTTCATGCGGATGTAAATCGAAACCACTACCAAAAGAATAGATAATAGAAATGGGATTCGCCAACCCCAGTCTGCAAACGTATCTGCACCGAGAACATTCTTGGTAATTACAATTACCCCCAGCGAAAGAAATAACCCCAATGTTGCTGTCGTTTGGATCCAGCTGGTAAAAAACCCCCGCTTATTTTTTGGTGCATGCTCTGCAACATAAGTTGCTGCCCCTCCATATTCTCCACCAAGCGCTAACCCTTGTACCAGCCTTAAGATCAAAACTAAAATTGGTGCAGCATAGCCAATGCTGCTATAAGACGGGATTAATCCAATTAAAAAAGTAGAGCCACCCATTAACACCAGGGTGAGCAGAAAAGTATATTTTCGACCAATTAAGTCGCCCAACCGCCCAAAAACCAGTGCACCAAACGGACGAACAATAAAGCCCGCAGCAAAAATAGCAAGTGTATTAATTAATGCAGAGGCACCGGCATCTTCAGGGAAAAGCTGGTGACCAATAATCACGGCTAAACTGCCAAAGATGTAAAAATCGTACCATTCAATCAAGGTGCCTAATGAAGAGGCACCAATAACTTTGAAAATGTTATTTTTGGGTAGCGTTTCGCTCATGGATTCGGAATATTTGGTTTTCTAATATAAACATTTGAGTGCTAAATAAAATTAAATATTGATTTAAATTCCTACAATCAAACATTTTGGATTCTGTTTTGTACTTTCATACGGAAAACCAAACATATGCTTTTAATACAAAACATTAGATTAAGTAGAATTTTAAGAAATACCTGGCATGTTGATCTTATTATGATCGCTTCATGCACGGCAGCTTATTTTGTCCGCGAATATTTAATTGCACATCATTTCGAAATTCCATCTATTATTCCAACAGTTTTAGGTACTGCAATTGCATTTTTTATTGGCTTTAATAACAACCAGGCTTATGACAGATGGTGGGAAGCCCGGAAAATATGGGGCGCAATAGTAAACGATTCACGTTCTCTGGCAAGGGCATTAATTAACTATGTTGATGAGGATGAGGCAAGTGCCAAGCGGATTATATTCAGACATATCGCATTTCTTTATGCCTTGAAAGCGAGCCTGCGCGGGGCTGTAGATGAAATTTACATTAAATATCTACCGCCAGAAGATCTTCTGGAAATCAAAAAACACACCAATAAACATAATGCGATATTAAATATCCAGTCTAGAGAGTTGCAAAAACTTTCAAAAGAAAATAAAATTGATGGCTTTCGTTTTATTGAAATTAACGAGATGCTGGTTCGCTTTTCTGATTCGATGGGCATGAGCGAGAGGATTAAAAACACCATTTTCCCAACTACATATACCTATTTAACCAAAGTTTTTATCTGGCTTTTTGTTGTTACTTTCACATTAGTGATCAGCCAATCTGCTGGTCCGGCTTCTATCTTTTTGGGTTGGTTAATAGGTTTCGTTTTTGTTTCGACTCAAATAAATGGAATGAGTCTGGTAGATCCGTTCAAAAACAACTCTGCCGGTATTCCCCTAAATCAAATTACCAGAACAATTGAAATTAACCTGCTGCAAATGCTGGAAGAAACAGATATCCCAGAACCAGTTAAGCCCATTAATGAAGAATATGTGCTCTAATTTTTGCTGGATTTTACCAGTTTAAACTGCAGACCAGTGCGAATTAAACATAATGGCTAGATTGACTATATGTATCTTTGCCACTGCTGATCTCATAGAAATGCCGTTTAGATAAGTTAAAACAAAAAAATGCTCCCTTTAAAATTAAGGGGAGCATTTTTTGTTAAGATTTACTTCTTTGGCATGTTCCTCAACTCGATCGGTTTTTTTGTATTCTTTTTCATTTTCAAGTTTAGCATTTCTACTAATACCGAGAATGCCATCGCGAAATAAACGTATCCTTTCGGAATGTGCTGATCTAATCCTTCAGCCAATAAGGAAACCCCAATGAGCAATAGGAAAGAAAGTGCCAGCATTTTAACCGTAGGGTGATTGTTCACAAACTCGCTAATCTTACCTGCTGAAAACATCATGATAATTACGGCGATAACCACTGCTGCAATCATAATTTCGATATGCTCCGCCATTCCTACCGCGGTAATTACGGAGTCTAGTGAAAAGACAATATCCAGTATTAAAATCTGAACAATAGTTGCCCAGAACGAATGTACCTTTGTTTTACCTTCTTCATCTTCTTCACCCTCTAATTTATTATGAATTTCGTGTGTACTTTTATAGATTAGAAACAAGCCTCCAATTATTAAAATCAAATCACGCCCTGAAATTGCCAGTTTCTCATGCCATTCGCCACCTGTTATGCCAATCCAGCTTCCCATATTAAATAACGGCGAAGTAAGCGTCATGATCCAGCTAAGAGAAAGCAATAACATCACCCGGGTAATCATCGCTAAACCCAGGCCTAGCTGGCGGGCTTTTTTCTGCTGATCTTTTGGCAATTTACCGGAAAGGATGGAAATAAAAACAATGTTATCAATGCCCAAAACAATTTCCAGTAGTGTTAGGGTTAGGAGTGAAATCCAGGCTTCTGGAGTACTTAAGAAATCCATATAATAATTTTATCTGATAAGGCGAAGATAAATAAAATCGTTACCGTTTATGGAACATATTTTCTGACATTTAGTTTTGTCCGGCTACCCCAACATCTTGAATTTCGGCTACTAGTTTTGATTCAAAAACTAAAGACTTTTCGCTAAACTCATGATTAGAAAAAGAAATATTAGCCATTGCAGAAAGTATTCTACCATCTTTTCCAATCAGGATATTTGATGGAAAGCCGTGGTTGATATTGAGCATTGCAATTTCTTGCCTACTGAGTGAAACTACCTGGTAACGATAGGGCACCTGTTTTTGAAAACGTTTTGCTCTTCCCGGAAGATCATGTGTAATCCCGATGAATCGGACGCCATCTTTCCCGTATTTTTCAACAAGTTTATTTAACTCCGGCATCTCTGCTAGGCAAGGCGGGCAGTTTTCAAACCAAAAGTTAATGACAACAACCTGAGCTTTCAACTGCCTGCTTGAAAATTTTTCCCCATCTATCGTCTTCCCCTCGAAGGCTGGCAATGGTTTACCAACCAGATCTTCAAAAAAGGTTTCCTGGGTGGCCCATTTTACTGGTACATCTTGCGCATTAACACTTAAGCTGAATATGATGAATAAAATGAGGGAACTGATTTTCATATGGATTAATAAATATAAAAAAAATCAGGTTATTTATTGAAGCGATATGTCAGATTGAACTTGCTGAATGTTTTAAAAATGATTAAAACATCTTTTAACAAACTCTGTATAAATAACATATATGAAATTAGAGCCTGTTTAAATTTTATTCAATTATATTACAGACGTTACTTTTTCTGTCACACTGAGCTTGACGAAGTGCTTTTTCTACATTAAAAATAAGGTCTTCGACAGGCTCAGACTGACATACTAATTATTTTCATTTAAATTTAAACAGGCTCTTAGTCTAATAAATGTATAATCACATTTATTTAAAGGTGACCGAACCGTAGCTTGTTTTTATATTAACGTTTCCTGCGCCACCATTACCAATTTTACCAGAGTATTTCTTGTCTTCATCATCTTTACTGCTGAGTGAAGATGATACATTTGTACCAAATTTAAAACCGGCATAAGAAGTAGATACGTTAAAATTACCATTATATCGCTCTGCGAAGCCTAGTCCTACGCTTACATATTCCCCGCCAAAAGTGAAGTTTTTGCAAGCTGGTGTAATCTCACTGATATTTAAACGGTTATAATCCATCGTAATATTTGCATCACCATTTAGGGTACCCAGCGTAACATTAGAATATTCGGCATTAACAGCTATCTTACCGGAACTGGCAATATTTAAATCCCCGTAGGCCTGCCTGGCAACAAGGTTTCCTTTAACCGTGTTAATATTCACTTTCGCATATTCTGCGTTAAGCAGTAAATTTCCGCCAATTGTACCCACCGTTAATCCTTTACCATATTGTATTTTAAGATCAGCTGATCTGCGAATGGTATTGATATTGACGCCTACATATTCGGCATCCAGTTCTATAGTACCTACACTGCCAATATTTACAGGACCATTGTAACTGTGCTTCACTACACCTGCATTTAATTCCTGAATATCACATTTGCCATACTGAACGTTCACATAGTTATTACCATTGTTTAAATTTCCGGCAACTAAATTGCCGTACTGTACCTTTAACGAAGTTGGACCACTGAAATTACCTACTTCTACATTTCCATATTGTTGAGAAACTGTAAGCGAATTTACGGCAGGCATATACACTACGTAGTTAATTTTCACCTCTCTCCTCCAGGTGGTTACTCCATTTTTAACCCCATGACCATAGCGGCCGTTTCTTTCAGACATGTTTGTTCTAACAGAAATCAGATCTCCACTTTTGCTGGCATCTATGGAAACTGCATCCATCATTTTCTGTGCTTCATTATCAGAATTGCTATAAGCTTTAATGTCTATATCAATCTTCACCTCCTTCTTATCCCAGGTTTTGATCGTAACAGCACCATATTTATTATTCAGGTTTACTTTATCATTTACATCAACGCTGAAGCTTTTACTAAACGTCTTAGATTTTTCGGCAGCATTGTTATCATGTTTCAAAGAAACGGTGGTGGCTAAATTTATGTTGTCTGAAACTTTCGTATTTACCGCATAAGATTCGGCTGGCATATCCACAACTATATTCTGTTGGGCATAACTTTTTACGGCAATAAATGCCATAAAGGCCATAAATAGTTTTGTTATTTTCATTTTCTTGTTGATTAATATTTAATAGCAGAACCTGCCGACCGGCCTGCTTTAAACATAGTGAGCGTATAGTAAGTTGTATCAGATTTTTGGTATCGGGTATTTAGTAATAAGTATCAAATTTCTAGTATTTAACGACCTCTATTAAATCTGATTTACTTTTTTATAATCGTCTACCTGATTTATAATTGATAGTTGTTGCTTTAATAATTGAAGTTGAATTTCACGATTTTTTACCATTGCCTTTACTACAAACGTTTGATTAGGCGATGCGGGTAATTCGCTTTTTAAACGTTCATATTCCTCATCAAGCTTCTCTAAATCTGCAGTGAATTTTTTATATAATTCCGGGTTTGCAGAAGCAAAAATGGCCAGGCTATCTCTTTT
Source organism: Pedobacter petrophilus (assembly GCF_009674725.1). Taxonomy (GTDB): domain Bacteria; phylum Bacteroidota; class Bacteroidia; order Sphingobacteriales; family Sphingobacteriaceae; genus Pedobacter; species Pedobacter petrophilus. The sequence continues at coordinate 111,099 of NZ_WKKH01000005.1, forward strand.
CTCTATAATCAGGCCGGCAAACTGCACTTCCTTTTTAGCGTAAACAGCATTAACATCAGCGATTTCCATTTCGCCTTTTTGCATTCTTCCTGCGTATAACCAGCCTAAACCAAAAACAACTAAAATAGCTGCTGCCACGCTCATCCACAGATAAAGCTTTAATGGCTTTTTTTCTTTTTTATGATCTAATTCTTGTTCAATTTTTGCCCAAAGCCCCGCTGATGGTTCCATCACATCAAACGATCTTCGGTTATCTTTAACAAATGTTTCTAATCTATTATTCATCTCTCACCCCTTTCAAATCTAATATACTTTTCAATTTCTTTTTCGCCCTCATGTACTGGGTGCGGCTTGTGTTTTCACTGATTTTTAAAATATGAGATATTTCCTCATGATCATATCCCTCCAATAAGTACAAACTCAATACCACTCTGTAACCATCTGGCAATTGAGTAATTGCTTGTCTAACTTCGTCTGCTTTTAACTGGTTATCGTAATGATCAAAACTTACATCGTCGGGCACCTCCGTAATTTCATCCGTGCTAACGAATTCCATTTTACGTTTTCGCAGATAATTAATTGATTTGTTAATCACAATCTGTTTTAGCCATAGTCCGAATGTAGTTTCCTGTCTAAAATCGACAATCCTCGTAAAGGCATCCAGAAAAGATTCCTGCAAAACATCTTCAGCTTCTTCTTCGTAATTTAAGATCCGCAAGGATACATTATACATGGCCTTGGCGTACAATTTGTATAATTCAAACTGCGCCGCCCTGCTGCCTTGCATGCATGCTTTAACTAACTCCAGGTTCTTATCGATGTATACCGTTTCCAAATTTTCGAAGATTCTGATTATAAGACAGGAGGGTTTTTAAAAAGTTGCATCAATGTATAAAAAAGTTGAAATAAACTTACAGCATTATAAGCTATTTAATTACATCATCTAAATCTTTTACTGGCCTCATCTGTTATTTTGGAATAATGACCGATTGATTATTATTTTTAAAGCCTGATGGAAACCTTTAACTTCATACCATGGAAACTGATTTAATTACCGCAGAGATAGATACAATACATCAAAAAGCAAATTTAGCTTTTGAAAGAAAAGACATTGGCATTTACATGAGTCAGTTCGATAACAGTATTCAATATACGAATGCAGATGCAACAGTGTACGATCGAAAAGAGATCGTTTACCAAACTGAGAAATATTTTAAAAAGACTAAGGAAATTTCTACTACTTATTACCGCATCAAATCATCGTTTAAAAACGAAGTTTTCACAGAAAAGATTGCACGCAAATCAATTGTATTTGAAAAAGGGTTGGTATTTGCAAAAAAACAAACGGTGCAAACAGAAGAAATTTTCAATTGGAAAAGAATAGAAGGAACCTGGAAAGTTATTAATGTTCAGGTAGTATTGGAAGAAAAGTATTAGCGAATAAAACTCAATATTTATTGACCTACATCAAAGTTTAGCTTTTTTTATCCTTGCACCTTTGTTTTAAAACAAAGAAAAAATGAAGAAAGTATATTTTAAGTACCTCAATACCCTGCTGGTTGTTATACCAATGACTTTAATTATGGCTTTTGTAGGCTTGATGCGTAATTACGGTTTCGGTGAAGATTGGTTTATCAAATTTCTTAAAGCCTGGAGTATTATGGTACCTGTATCATACCTGTCAGCCTTTATCATTATTCCCAATGCCCGTAAACTAGCAGAAAAAATTGCATCAAAAGCCTAAATACGCTATTTTGCAGGCCATGCACAAACAGTTTTCAAATTATATCAAAGATCGCATTGAGATTAGTGATGAACATTTGAAAACTGTTTTTTCATTCTTCAGGCCGCTAAAGGTGAAGAAAAATGAATTTTTGGTAAGCCCCGGGGAAATCAACAGCAAAATCTATTTTGTAACCAGTGGTTGTCTGAGAATCTTTTTTCTTACGGAAAACGGAACTGAAGCGACCAGGCTTTTTGCATTTGAGAACCAGTTTGCTACGGCTTTAGTTAGTTTTGTAACCGCATCCGAATCATTTGAATTTGTTCAGGCAGTAGAAGAAACGGCAGTTCTAAGCATCAATAAAGCAGATTTCTATCATCTCCTAGAAATTATTCCACAATGGGAAAAACTTTATCGCCATTATCTTGAATATGCATATGTAACCAATACCAATCGGCTAATGTCCTTTATTACTGAAGACGCCTTGGAACGTTATCAGGAATTATTAAGCAAAAATCCAATTGTTGTAAAGCGATTGTCCAATAAAATGATTGCTTCATATTTAAATATCTCACCAGAAACCCTGAGCAGATTAAAGTCTAAGGGTTAATGCCATGTTAGGTATGACAGCGTTTTGAATGTTGGATTGTTGAATGAGAGAATGGTGTTTTGGTGCTGATATTTCCTTTCAAAAGAACATGCGCAATTTAAACTGCTTAAGGAGCAAAAAAACCTCAAATCTTCTCTTCCAAAGTTTAAAACAAATTCGGTATTTTTGCCGCTCAATTTAGATTACAATATATGTTAAGAACAGTAACTTGTGGTGCGCTAACCCTTAATAACTTAGGTGAAAGTGTAACCCTGTGTGGTTGGGTACAAAAATCAAGAGATTTAGGTGGAATGACTTTTATAGACATCCGCGACCGTTATGGTATTACACAACTGGTTTTTAACATGGATGATAACCGCGAACTTTGCGAAGCTGCACGATCATTAGGTCGCGAATTTGTGATTAAAGCAACCGGAACCGTAGTAGAACGAAGCAATAAAAACCCAAAAATGCCAACTGGCGATGTGGAGATAAAGATTGCGGCTTTAGAAATCTTAAATGCAGCGAAATTGCCTCCCTTTATGATTGAAGACGAAACGGATGGTGGTGATGAATTGCGCATGAAGTATCGTTACCTGGATTTACGCCGGAACCCTGTTCGTAATAACCTGGTTTTACGCCATAAAATAGCACAGTCCGTTCGCCGTTATTTAGATGCTTTGGATTTTATCGAAGTGGAAACTCCGGTATTAATCAAATCTACTCCGGAAGGAGCCAGGGATTTCGTGGTGCCTAGCCGCATGAACGAAGGCGAATTTTACGCCTTGCCACAGTCGCCCCAAACTTTTAAGCAATTGCTGATGGTGTCTGGCTTTGACCGTTATTTCCAAATCGTAAAGTGCTTTAGAGATGAAGATTTAAGGGCAGACCGTCAGCCTGAGTTTACTCAGATTGACTGTGAGATGTCTTTTATTGAACAGGAAGATATTTTAAATACTTTTGAAGGCTTAATTCGCACCCTATTTAAAGAAGTACGCAATTATGATCTGCCAGAAGTACCGCGCATGCAATATGCTGATGCGATGCGTTTGTACGGTTCTGATAAACCAGATACACGCTTTGAAATGAAATTCGTGGAACTTAATGACATTGCAAAAGGTAAAGGATTCCCTGTTTTTGATCAAGCAGAATTGATTGTTGGGATTAACGCAAAAGGTGCTGCCGGTTATACCCGTAAGCAACTGGATGAACTAACTGATTTTATCAAACGTCCTCAAATTGGTGCAACTGGTTTAATATATGCACGTCATAATGAAGATGGAACGATTAAATCTTCAGTTGATAAATTCTTCAATGAAGAAGATTTAAAACAATGGAGCGAAGCTTTTGAAACTGAAAAAGGTGATTTACTTTTAATTTTAGCTGGTTCTACAGATAAAGTTCGTAAACAACTGAATGAACTTCGTTTGGAAATGGGGAACCGTTTAGGCCTTCGCGATAAAAATACTTTTTCAGCACTTTGGGTATTGGATTTCCCGCTTTTAGAATGGGATGAAGAAACCGAGCGCTACCATGCTATGCACCACCCTTTTACTTCACCTAAACCAGAAGATATTGCGCTGCTGGACACCGACCCTAAAAATGTTCGTGCCAATGCATACGATATGGTGATCAATGGAACAGAAGTAGGTGGCGGGTCTATTCGTATTCACGACCGGACGCTTCAGGCGCTAATGTTTAAACATTTGGGTTTCAGCGCAGAAGAAGCACAAAAGCAATTCGGCTTCCTGATGGATGCTTTCGAATTCGGTGCACCTCCACATGGTGGTATCGCCTTTGGTTTCGATCGTTTAACTTCAATTTTTGCAGGGCTGGATTCGATTCGCGATGTAATTGCTTTCCCTAAAAATAACTCAGGCAGAGACGTGATGATCGATAGTCCAAGTACAATTGATGATAAACAGTTAAAAGAATTAAAGATTAAAACAGACCTTTAATGGTTTCATCAGTCAATTGGTTCAAAAGTTTATCAGACTAACAACATAATTGCTGGATAATAAAAATGACGGTAAAATAAAGGGCTTAACAAATTTGTTAAGCCCTTTATTATTTTCTAAGATTTTATAGTTAATTAACCATTTAACGAATGATACTAATGAACTAATATGTCTCGCTATCCGGCGGAATGCCATAGTCGATAAATTTCTTTGCTTTTTTATCTTTACGGGTACCAAACCAGCCTTTAACAGAATTATAAATGGCTGATAAATGCTCAGCATCTAAAGATTTACCCACTTTCCCTGAAACAAGGCCAACCGCTGCTTTTGTTAAGAAACCTGCGCCTCTAAAAAGAGTTTTGTTCATCACCATTGGCAACAGTAGAGACATTGCAGTACCGCTGATGTTTAATTTATCATCTGCTTTAAATAAATTACCGGGAGTAGCATACTTCTTAATTAATGCACCAAAAGTAAATTGTTTCGCAAATGTTTTGGTGTCTGCAACCAACAGATTCTGTTTGAGTGTGTACTCTACCTTAAGTTCTAATTTTTTAGCTTGCAAAGCTTCCAGATTACTGATGTTTTTATAACTTCTCATCTTCTTCCTCCTTATCTGCAAGTTTGTTGAAATACTTACTAATTGCGATATTTATGATTGCCTTTTCAATGTATTTATCCTTAGTTAAATACACCACAACGGCAAGTAAAATATAAATCAATGAAACGCAGCCAAACCCTCCGGTATAACTCCCTAAAACGCTGGATAAGAAGAGGGCTAATGTTACACTACCAAATAAAAACGCCAGGATAAAGCATACAATTACTACCGTATTAGTAACTAAATCAGCAAATATTTTAGAAACCTTTTCTACGAGGTAGAGTCGGGTATATTCTACTCTCGCCTCTAAATAGCCCTTGGCATCCTCGAAAATATCCTCGATACCTTTCTCTTTATTTTCTTGCATAGTTAGGATGAAATTTAACTGGGCGCAGTTGTACGCCCAGCTATTATTTTATTGCTTAGGCGTGCTCTACGTCGTCACTATACTCTTCTTCAACACTTCTCAATTTGGTTTTAATTGAGGTTACAACTTTATCTTTCAGGCTAGATAAGCTGTTAATTTCATCAGCAGCTTTGTCTTTAATAGAATCGCCTAAATCTTTTAAAGACTGGCTTAATTTGTCGCGGGTTTCGTCACCTTTATCTGGTGCAAATAAGATACCTAAAGCGGCACCGGCAGCTAATCCTGCTAAAAGAGCAACTACAACTTTCGAGTTATCATTCATAATTATTTATTTTAAGGGTTTAACATTTCCAATATAAGAAATACTATATTATTTAATTGTTAAGCTATGAATTATAACTCATTATGCTCAATATTTGTTTTAATTCTTTCTAATCTTTCTGATGCCAATGTACTGGATTCATAAATCTTAATCAGCAGAATAAAATAAGATAGCAAAAGTGGTCCAAAAACAAGCCCAAGTATTCCGAATAATGGAATACCAATAATTACGCCAATTACGGTTATAATGGGATGAATATTGCCGACTTTTTTCGCAATAATGAATCGGAGAACGTTATCAATATTGATGATAACGATAAATCCAAAAGCAATCATTGCCCATCCTTCGAAATTATGTCCGTTTACAATCTGCAAAATAGCTGCCGGCACGAAGACTACCGGCGGGCCCAGGATGGGGATAAAGGAAATAAAGGTTGTGATCACTCCCCAAAATATTGGATCCTGATAGCCTAATACATAAAATGACAAACTTACAAGCGATCCCTGCACCAAACAAATTAAGCCCTGGCCAAGCACATTTGCGAAGGTTGTATTTTTCATTTCATTCCCAAAACGCAGGGCATTCTGTTCGCGGAAAGGGGCGTATTTCACTAATGATGCTTCAAATTGCTTCCGTTCGATGAGCATAAAGTAGAGTAAAAAGTACACCACCAAAAGACTCAGTATAATATTTACGGCGCTTGAGATTAGGGATGGAAATAGTTGGGTTGCCCAATTGCCCAACCTGTTCAATCCTTCCTGAATGACATTTTCATTGATTTCAAATGGCAAAAGATGCTGAAGTTTAACCAGTAAATTTTTAAAGAAGATTTCATTTTGCCGCAACTCGGAAATTTTGCTGATTACCATACTGCTTAAAGCATAAAAAGGCAGTACAATGAGAACCAAACTGATCGCAATTAGCAGGATGGCAACAAAACGTTTGTTCCAGTTTTTTACTTCGGCTAAGTGAATGTAAACCGGGCGAAGAATGGTATATAACACCAATGTACTCAGTATTGCTGAAAAAATATCTTGTAGGGAATAAGCGATGAGCACGCCAAGTGCAATGATGATAACAAGATTGATGTTTTGGCGCTGTTTATAAGAAAATACTGACATAAGTTAATGCTCGGTACCTCTTTAAATAGCAAAAGCAACCAATTTGTTTTAACATTAATCAGATTGCGGTTAGCCATCTAATCTAATGCCTTTCATTTTATTGTAAAGTGTTTTCCGATCTATTTTTAATATCTGTGCGGCTTTGGTTTTATTGAAATTCACTTTAATTAAAACACTTAAAATAGCATCATATTCTGCTTCCTGTGCTGCATTTTTTAAACCGAGTGGCTTATCTGCAATATCAGCTTTCATTTGAACAAGCGGTTTATCAGGTTCGCAAACTTTAACGTAATTCAGTAGCTCTAAAGGTAAAACATCTACCTGAATTTCATTGCTTTCTGTTAGCAGTGCTAATCTTCTTACTACGTTCCGTAATTCGCGTACGTTACCTGGCCAGCCGTAATTAAGAAAGCATTTTTTAACTCCTTCAGAAAAACCCCTTATTTTTTTATTGAGTTCGGTGTTAGCAACTGCGAGAAATTTATTAGCAAAAATTAAAATGTCGTTCCCGCGTTCTTTCAATGATGGCAAATGAATAGAGAACTCATTAAAGCGATGAAATAAATCTTCTCTGAAGGTGCCCTTATCTATATTTTCAGCAAGGTCTTCGTTGGTTGCCACAATGATTCTTACATCAAGTTCAATTTCTTTAGTACTACCAATTCGCTTCACCTTCCGTTCCTGAACGGCTCTTAATAGCGTTGCCTGGATTTCATAAGATAGATTACCCACCTCATCTAAAAATAGCGTCCCTCCGTTTGCCTGCTCAAAATGTCCTATTTTCGTAAATAACGCACCGGTAAATGCTCCTTTTTCATGCCCAAAAAACTCACTTGTGGCAAGTTCTTTGGTTAACGATCCACAGTCCATTGCCACAAAGGGTTTTTCCCTCCTTAAACTATTTGAATGAATAGTTTTGGCTACACATTCTTTACCTGTACCGCTTTTGCCCGTTAAGATGATGCTATAAGAGGTTGGTGCAATGAGTTGGATCTGCTTAAATAAGCTGGATGATGCCTCACTTTCCCCATCGATATATTCATCATCATTAACATCATCAGGTTCATGCTCTTTGTTGGCGCTGCTATCTGTACTGTTTTTTGTTTCTTTTAAAGTTTTTTGAGCTGCCAATGCTTTTTTAATGGTATTTAAAATCTCATCAGGGTAAAGCGGTTTAGTGATGTAATCATATGCCCCAAGTTTAATCAACTCAACAGCAAGTTTAATATCAGAATATCCTGTAATAATGATTACGCTGGTAGAAGGATAGTTTTCTTTTACTTTTATTAAAATTTCACGCCCGTCTGTATCGTGAAGGCGATAATCACAAAGAATTAGATCAAATGTTTCTCTAGAGAGAAATTCCAGTGCAGAAGCTCCGGAGATAGCATTGGTAACTTCAAAGCCATCTCTGGTGAGGAATTTTGAAAGTAGCAATCCTATATTGACTTCATCATCTACTATTAAAATCTTCTTTTTCATGAGCGATACACGGTAGTTTGGCTAAAAGATCTCCATGTTGGCGAATAGAAACATTTTGGAGAGCGTGACACCATAGAATGGTATGGAGACACATTATCCGCTTAAACGTTTTTAACCGGGGAATATTTCCTCAATTAATGTAAAAACGCAATTAATCAACTGCTTTTTTCTAATTCCCTTTAAAAAAAGCTTTGCGCTTATCAATAAATGCAGATACCCCTTCCTTAAAATCTTTTGTTTCGAAACACTTTCCAAACTCGGCTATTTCGATCTCAAAGCCGTTACCTTCATTAACGGATGCATTAATAGATTTTATTGCAGCTGCCACGGCTAGCGGAGCACGTTGTTTAATCAGGTTCAATATTTCTTCTGCTTTAACCATTAAATCTGCTTGCGCTACAGTATGATTCACTAAGCCAATTTTTAAGGCTTCACTTGCTGTAACCATTCCCGCTGTAGTGATTAATTCGATTGCTTTTCCTTTTCCAACGAGCTGGGTTAATCTTTGTGTGCCACCATAACCCGGAATTAAACCCAGCGTTACTTCAGGCAATCCTAATTTTGCAGTTTCTGATGCTACCCGCATGTGGCAGGCCATCGCCAGTTCCAAACCTCCGCCTAATGCAAAACCATTTATGGCGGCAATGAAGGGCTTGGTCGAATTTTCAATCGCATCAAAAACATTGATCTGTCCTTCTCTGGCTAAGCCCTCTCCTTGTTCCCCTGTATAATCAGCGAACTCTTTGATGTCTGCACCAGCAACAAAAGCTTTTTCACCTGCCCCGGTGAGGATCACTCCCCTAACCTCTGCAGTTTTGTCCGCGTAGGCAATTACATCAGCAAGTTCGGTAAGTGTGGCTTTATTTAAAGCGTTTAATGCTTTTTCACGGTTTATGGTAACGTAAAGTATATTTTCTTTTATTTCTGAAATTAAATTCTGATATGCCATAGTTTAAAAATTTCTGTTTTCTATAACCCAATTTTGAATATATTCTACAATACTTGCCATGGTAGTTCCCGGAGGGAATAGTTCTCCAACACCCATTTCAGCAAGCTTTTTACGGTCTGCTTCAGGTATAATTCCTCCTCCGGTTAACAACACGTCATCTAACTGCTTTTCTTTCATGAAATTGATAATCTTAGGAAAAACAGTCATGTGTGCGCCAGAGAGAATAGATATTCCGATGGCATCTACATCTTCCTGCAATGCCGTATTCACTACCATTTCCGGGGTTTGGCGCAAGCCTGTATAAATCACTTCCATGCCAGCATCCCTTAGCGAAGTCGCAATTACCTTGGCACCTCTATCATGGCCATCCAAGCCTACCTTAGCAACCAAAACACGTATTGGCCTGTTTAATACTTTGCTCATAGTGAATATTAAGTTGATGTAAATGTATCGATTTTGGGGAGATAAGGAAATAGCTAGTGTGGAAATATAAAGGGAGAAATGGGAAATAGATAAAAGGCACAGGTGCCAGAATAGGTCTCTCCTTATTTTATATTTCCTATTACCGGTTTTCTATTTCCTTTTTTTTTCATTATCCATTTTCTATTCCCTTTTTCCGCTCATCTATTTACTATTCCTTACCTTATTATGCTCAATCTTTTTAACTTTGCATTCCTAATTTACAGGTTTTTATGAGTGAAGAAAAGTCATTGAACTTTATTGAAGAAATTATTGAGAACGACCTAAATAATGGTAAGTACGAAACTTTAGTTACGCGTTTTCCGCCAGAGCCTAACGGTTATTTACACATTGGGCATGCGAAGGCGATATGTTTAAACTTCGGATTAACACAAAAATACGGCGGTTATACCAACTTGCGTTTTGATGATACCAACCCGGTTACCGAAAAAACCGAATATGTAAATAGTCAACAGGAAGATATTAAATGGCTGGGCTTTAACTGGAAGAATGAATTATATGCATCAGATTATTTTGATGAATTATATTCTTTTGCTATTAAACTCATTGAGAAGGGTTTAGCATATGTTGATGAAAGTTCTGCTGATGAAATTGCCGCTTTAAAAGGCACGCCAACAGAACCTGGTCAGGATAGCCAGTACCGGAATCGCAGCATTGAAGAGAATTTAGACATTTTTACCAGAATGAAAAATGGTGAATTTGCTGATGGCGCCTATATTTTACGGGCGAAAATCGATATGGCGAGTCCGAATATGTTGATGCGAGACCCAATTATTTACCGCATTAAACATGCAGAACATCACCGTACAGGCAACAAATGGTGCATTTATCCTATGTATGATTTTGCACATGGACAGAGCGATAGTATCGAAAACATCACGCATTCTATTTGTACTTTAGAATACGTTTCACACCGTGAATTATACGATTGGTTTATCGAAAAATTAGAGATTTTTCCATCTAAACAGTATGAGTTTGCGCGTTTAAACCTTACTTCGACAGTAATGAGTAAGCGTAAACTGTTGCAGTTGGTAAATGAAAATTTAGTTAACGGCTGGGATGATCCCCGGATGCCAACCATATCTGGTTTACGCAGGAGAGGCTTTACACCTAAAAGTGTTCGTGAATTTTGCGACCGTATCGGGATTGCAAAACGCGAAAACCTGATTGAATTGAGTTTACTGGAGTTTTGTATCCGTGAAGATTTAAATAAATCTGCTAACCGTGTGATGGCGGTTTTAGATCCGATAAAATTGGTAATTACCAATTATGAAAAAGGAACAGAAAATTTGATCGGCGAAAACAATCCTGAAGCTGAAGATGGTGGTGGCACCCGTATAATCCCTTTCAGCAATGAACTGTGGATTGAGCGTGAAGATTTTATGGAAGTACCTGCAAAGAAATGGTTCCGTTTGGCACCAGGTACAATGGTTCGTTTAAAATTCGCCTACATTGTAAAGTGCGAAGATTTTGTGAAAGATGAAAATGGAAATGTAACAGAGATTCACTGTACTTACATTCCGGAATCAAAAAGCGGGAATGATACCAGTGGCATTAATGTGAAAGGAACGATTCACTGGGTGAGTGCACAGCATGCTAAAACCGCAGAAATTAGGTTATACGATCGCTTATTCACGTCAGAAACACCAGATGCCGAAGAAGGAGATTTCAAAGATTATTTAAATCCGGAAAGCTTAACCGTTCTTCCAAGCGTTTATATTGAACCAGCTTTAGCTGACGCAGATTTAGACGGCCGTTATCAGTTCATTAGAAAAGGTTATTTCTGTTTAGATAGAGATTCGACAGCAGATAAATTGGTTTTCAACCGGACGGTTACCTTAAAAGATACTTTTAAGAAGGCAAAATAGATTTTTCTTAATAAAAAAACACGGATAAATTAATCTTATCCGTGTTTTTTTATGACATTTTTCAGAAAAAGCATTGAGCTAAAAATGGCGTTTAATACATACAACATTATCATTACAAAAATTTAGTTAAATTTGAATTAATGAAAGTGATTGAAAATCATATTGATAGCATAAAAGAACTTTGTAATACCCATCATGTAGATAAAATGTATCTTTTTGGTTCGGCCCTGAATTCGGATTTTAATGACAAAAGCGATATAGACTTTCTGGTGAGATTTAAGGATATAGAGCTTTCAGGATATTTTGATAACTACTTTAATTTCAAAGAGAACTTACGAAGCCTTTTTAAACGTAACGTAGACCTGATTGAAGAACAAACATTAAAAAATCCAATATTAATTAAGTCCATAGACCGCAATAAGGAACTTGTTTATGGATGAGAGAATTATTAAGTGGCTTTTTGATATTAAAATTGCGATAACAGAAATTGAAGGATACTTTCTTGAATACCCGAAAGACTTTTTCAAATACCGTAAAAATGTAATGTTAAAACGCGCTGTTGAGCGAGATCTTGAAATAATTGGAGAAGCAATGAATCGAATTTTAACAAGAGATGTTGAGTTTTAAATCAAAATTACTGATGCAAAATTAATCGTAGGTCTTAGAAATCAAGTTATTCATGCCTATGATAATATATCTGATGAAAGTATTTGGTCTATATTAATCAACCACCTTCCAAAACTTAAATTAGAAATAGATAATCTTCTAGAAAACAACCTGCCTTATAGCTGACTTGTAATTGTACAACCTAAAATAAGGGAGCGAAAGAACAATTATTTAATCATTGCGAATTAGACCCGATAAATATCATAATAACAGATAATTAACTTCGAGCTTCATTCAAAATCAATTTAATACTTAGTATAAACATTATACAACACCAACAAATCTACCGGTGTTAGTTTCGGTGTAATATCACTTTGTATAAAATGGCGTTTAAAACCAATAATAGCAGCATTCAAATCGCTGGTATCATAACCCATTAATTTTAATGCATTTGGCCCGTCGAAATTTACAGGTGGGTTTTGAAGCACATCATCATACCAATAACCAAAGCCCTTTAAGGCCAGTTTTTTCCATGGAAACTTATTAGGATCGGGCTTGCGTTTTGGAGCAATATCAGAATGACCGATAAAATTTGCCGTTGGGATGTTATAGGTTTTCTTTAAAGTCTCCAATAATTTAACCAGGCTATTTATCTGTGCATCCGGCCATGGATCTGTTGTTCCGTTATTATCTAACTCTATCCCAATTGATGAAGAGTTCAAATCTGTATCTTTTCCCCATTTACCTACACCGGCGTGGTTAGATCGTAAATAATCATTTACCATGTGCACTACTTTTCCATCCCTGCTAATTACATAATGCGCACTCGTAGCTGCTTTGGTAGAGTGAAATGTTTTAATGGTTTGTGCTAAACTATCTTGCGCGGTATGGTGAAGGATCACAAAATTAGGTTTTCGGATTCCAAAATTTACAGAACCAACCCAGGTTTGATTTGTTGGATTAGCTAAATCATACAACTGGCCTGCAGGTGGCGCAGCAGAAATGATGGCTGCAAAATCTTTTGTCTTTTGCTTATAAATTTTTTCTGTTGCAGCATATTTATTCGTGCTGCATGCAGAAATAAGTAAGGCCAATGTTAAAATAGAAGCGCCGCGGAAAGAATGAAATTTTACTGGAAACATGGTAATATTTTAATAGAATATGAAGTTACAAAGTTATACTAAACTTCATCCAATACATCAAACTTTATACAAAGCTTTCAAATTTTAGTAATTTAGCAACGATATTTTGTAATAATGAAGAAACTATACAAACCCATACTCTTTCTCTCTGCAATAGCCTGCTCTGCCAGTTTATTTTCTGCTTGTACCAATACAGGCAAACCTACTGAAGAAAAAACAACGGTGGTACAAAAAGATAGCTTAACGGATTATGTTGCCAACAGACTCCCTGTATATGAGAGGGTAAAACTGACCACCAACCTTAACCAACTGAGCGTTAACGACCGGAAGATTTTACCCCTTCTGATCCAGGCCGCTGAGATTATGGACGAACTTTACTGGAAACAAGCTTATCCGCAACGCGATAGTCTGATGGCTACAATTAAGGATGAAAAAACCCGTGAATTCGTAAACATTAATTATGGTCCCTGGGATAGACTCAATAATGAGAAGCCTTTCGTTGCAGGTGTGGGAAATAAACCGGAGGGGGCATCCTTTTATCCAATAGGCGTTAAGAAAGAAGAAATTGAAAAGGCAGATTTAGCTGATAAATACGGTGCTTATTCGGTAATAAAAAAGGATAGTACCGGAAAATTTATCACCGTGCCATACCATGTGTTATTTGCATCTGAGTTACAAAGGGCAAGTTCTCTATTGAAACAAGCAGCACTAATTGCTGAAGATGCCGGCTTAAAAAAATATTTAAACCTGCGCGCAGATGCCCTGGTAACAGATAAGTTTACGGCGAGTGATTATGCCTGGCTGGATATGAAAACAAACGGACTGGATATCATTATTGGTCCGATTGAAAATTATGAGGATAAACTTTTCAATGCCCGGACCAGCTACGAAGCTTATGTTTTAATTAAAGACAAGGAATGGAGTAAACGCCTGGAGAAATACGTAAAGCTTTTACCAGAGTTGCAAAAGAACCTTCCTGTGCCGGCAAAGTATAAAAAAGAAACGCCTGGCACAGATTCTGAACTTAATGCTTACGACGTAGTTTATTATGCCGGCGATTGCAATGCAGGATCTAAAACCATTGCTGTTAACTTACCCAATGATGAAAAAATTCAGCAGGAAAAAGGAACCCGCCGCTCGCAGCTAAAAAACGCAATGCAAGCAAAATTTGATAAAATTCTGCTGCCAATATCTAAAGAATTAATTGATGCAGACCAACAGAAATATATAAAGTTCGATGCTTTTTTTGCCAATGTGATGTTTCACGAAGTTGCCCATGGTTTAGGCATCAAAAAAACAATTACCGGAAAAGGCTTTGTTCGCGAAGCTTTAAAAGAACAATATAGCTGGCTGGAAGAAGGCAAAGCCGATATTTTAGGTCTGTACATGGTTACCGGTTTACTAAAGAAAGGTGAACTTCAGGGCGATATTAAAGATTACTACACTACCTTCATGGCAGGTATTCTGCGTTCTGTTCGCTTTGGTGTTTCAGAAGCTCATGGCAAAGCAAACATGCAATGCTTTAACTACTTTGCAGAAAAGGGTGCTTTCGAGCGTACATCCAAAGGAACATATAAAGTTAATTTCGAGAAGTTTGGCTCCGCTATGAATGAATTAAGTGCATTCATTATTACTTTACAAGGAAACGGTGATAAGGCTGCTGTAGAGAAAACACAAAAAGAGAAAGCAGTTATCCCTGCTACACTTCAGCAAGATTTAGATCGCCTGACTAGAAAAAACATTCCGGTTGACATTGTTTTTGAACAAGGCGTGGACGTTTTAGGCGTAAAATAAAAGTATAAAATCCAACGCCGCTTTGGGCGAACATGATAAACCCCTGAATTAAAGGTCGCTAGGTATCTTTATTTCAGGGGTTTTTCTTTTTTTTAAAAAAACCCGTAACCTTTTAAAAAAACGGTCGTCTGATTAATAACTAAACAGCGGGAACTATTCGTTCCGAGCCAAACTTTAAACAAGAAGGCAAAAAAATGGAAAACGTATGCACATGCGTTATGGAAAACATTTTGCCAAATTTTTAAAACTTAAGACCAAAACAAATGAATTTTTTTTACAAAATATCACTTTTCACCATCGCTACTTTCTCTTCTATGAGTTTGTTTGCACAAACTACTCCAAAGGTTAACGTAACAGGAACCATCCTCGACGAGAATAAAAAACCAGTAGATTACGCAACTGTAGTACTATATAAAGCAGCAGACTCCAGCATTGTAAAAACCAGTTTCACAGATCAGAATGGTGTCTTCGGCTTTTACGTAAGTACAAAAGGGCTTTATTTTTACAAAGCCAGCAATATGGGCTATAACACGATTAAAAGTAAAATCATTACACTTGCTAATGAAAATCAGAAAGTAGATTTTGGTTCAGCGGCCCTTGTTTCGAGCACCCAAAATTTAAAAGAAGTTAGCATTGCCATAACCAAGCCCTTAATTGAGCGGAAAATGGATAGAGTAGTTATGAACGTTTCCAGCAGCGCAATCATGACAGGATCAAATGCGCTGGAAGTTTTACAGAAAGCACCTGGTGTTTCGGTTGATCAGAATGATAACATTTCAATGCAGGGCAAACAAGGCGTATTAATTCAGCTCGATGGAAAACAAACCTACATGAGCAGCGCCGATGTTGCCAATTTACTTCGAAATATGCAGAGTTCAGAAATCGAAACGATAGAGCTGATCACGAATCCATCTTCCAAATATGATGCAGCCGGAAACTCCGGAATCATCAATATCAGAACCAAGAAAAACAAAGCTGGCGGCACCAATGGAAGCATCAACGCAACGGCTGGTTATGGTAAAAACTTTAGAGGCAATACGGGCATAAACCTGAATCATAGGACGAAAAAACTCAATCTGTTCGGAAACTACAACTATGGAAATACCACACGGGAGAATATCATCACCATTGACCGGATCTCAAACGGCACGCCTGATACTTATTTCATGCAGTCTGGATCTAGCTTAAGGAAGCAGCAAAACAATAATTTTAAAGCCGGTTTAGATTATTTTATCAACAAGAATAATACTATAGGCGTGTTAGTAAACGGTTATTTTAACAATGGAACAGAAGCTTCTAAAAACAATACCTTAATTGGTCCGTCTTTTCAGCAGGTAGATTCAACGTTAATATCCAACAGCCTGCAAACGAACAAATATAATAATGTGTCTTATAACCTTAATTATAAATCGGTTTTGGATACTGCAGACTCTGAAATTTCTGCAGATTTTGATTATTCGAAATACAATGGAAACGACGGTTCCGAATATGAAAATGATTACATGTTCGCCAATGGAAACAGAATTCGCCCGGTAAATTATACCAGAAATGGTACACCATCGAAAATTGACATCAAAGCTTTTAAGGTTGATTATAAAGTTGGTTTGAGTAAAACAATCAAACTGGAAGCCGGCATAAAAAGTAGCTGGGTAAAAACAGATAACGATTTGCAGGCAGAAGAGTTGGTTAACAATATCTGGCAAAACGATGTTCGCCGCAGCAATCAGTTTATTTACGATGAGAACGTAAATGCGGCTTATACAAATATTAATAAACAGTTTAAAAACACCAGTATTCAGCTTGGTTTAAGAGTTGAGCAAACCAATTCTAAAGGAAACCTCGTTACCACAAATACGGTAGTAGAAAGAGATTATTTTGATTTTTTCCCTACGCTATTTGTGCAGCAAACGCTTTCAAAAAACCATCAGTTGGGTTTCTCCTACAGCCGCAGAATAGACCGCCCAAGTTATGATGCCTTAAATCCGTTTATTTATTACCTTGATCAATACACCTACAATAAAGGTAATCCATTTCTAAAACCTCAATACACCAACAATGTAGAGTTGAGTTACACTTTTATGCAGAAATATTTGCTTTCGGTTGGTTACAGCAGAACTAATGATGTAATTACAGAAGTTTTGTTACCAGATTCTGCGCAGAAAGCATTATTTCAAACAAATGAAAATCTTGCTAAAAATACCAGTTATAACGCAAATTTAAATATCCCTGTTCAGGTAGCGAAGTGGTGGTCTATGAACAACAATCTGAACGTTTTCTACCTAAGCTTCGAAGCACCTGATTTGGCTGGTGTAGCTTTAAAAACGGGTAAAACATCTTTCCAGTTTAAATCTCAGCAAAGTTTTACCATTGCCAATGGCCTTACGGGGGAACTAAACGGAAGTTACGAGTCTCCTTTAGATTACGGCACACTTCGAATTAAAGCACGTTACTCTATTGATGCGGGTTTAAGTAAATCGCTTTTTGATAAAAAGGCAACTTTGAAACTGGCTTTATCAGATATTTTCAATATGTATAAAAACGATATTTCAAGTGCATATCCTGGTTTGAAATATGAGGTACATCAGAAAAATGAAAGCCAGATTGGGAGAATCAGTTTCACTTACCGTTTTGGTAAAGAGATTAAACCCGCCCGTCGCCGTGCTACGGGAACAGAAGCTGAGCAAAACAGGATGAAGAATTAATTATCATTATTGCCATGGGCTTAAGCCCATGGCAATAAACAAAAAAGGCGATGTTTCCATCGCCTTTAGCTCTTATTATTTACTTAGATACATTGATTTATCTTTGTACAGCTTACGGAAGTAAGGATCTTCCAGATCTTTGATAAAACGAATCGCTTCACCTGTTGATTTCATTTCAGGACCTAACTCTTTCTGAACTTCAGGGAATTTATCATAAGAGAAAACAGGTTCTTTAATGGCATAACCTTTTAGTTTACGAACAATGGTAAAATCTTTCAATTTTGCTACACCTAACATAATTTTAGCTGCAATATTGATATAAGGAACATCGTAAGCTTTCGCAATGAAAGGAACCGTACGTGACGCTCTTGGATTCGCTTCGATTACATAAACTTTTTCATCCTTGATGGCAAACTGAATGTTCAATAAGCCACGTACATCTAAAGCTTTTGCAATTTTGATCGAATACTCTTCCATTGCCTTCGTTACCGTTTCTGGCAAGCTAAAAGTAGGGAGTACCGCGAATGAATCGCCTGAGTGAATACCTGCAGGCTCGATGTGTTCCATCATACCCACAATGTGAACATCATCACCATCAGAAATTGAATCAGATTCAGCTTCTTCTGCCCGGTCTAAAAAGTGATCAATCAATACACGGTTCCCGGGTAAATCACCTAATAATTTCACTACTGCTTTTTCGAGGTCTTCATCGTTAATTACGATGCTCATTCCTTGTCCGCCTAATACATAACTCGGGCGAACCAAAACCGGATAACCTACTTCATTAGCAACTACAATTGCTTCTTCAGCGTTTTCCGCTACCCCATATTTCGGATATGGGATGTTTAATTCTTTTAACAAATCTGAAAAGCGACCACGATCTTCAGCAATGTCCATATTCTCGAAAGATGTTCCGATAATTTTAACCCCAATCTGCGTTAATTTCTCCGCCATTTTAAGCGCCGTTTGGCCACCTAACTGAACAATTACGCCCACTGGTTTCTCTAACTCGATAATTTCACGAACGTGTTCCCAGAAAACCGGCTCGAAGTATAACTTATCGGCCATGTTAAAATCTGTAGAAACCGTTTCAGGGTTACAATTTACCATAATGGCTTCGAAACCAGATTCTTTCGCAGCTAATAAACCGTGCACACATGAATAATCAAATTCGATCCCCTGACCAATACGGTTCGGACCAGAGCCCAGAACAATCACTTTTTTATTTTCCGAAGGGATAGATTCATTTTCTTCATCAAATGAAGAGTAGTAATATGGTGTTTGTGCCGGGAATTCCGCGGCGCAGGTATCAACCATTTTGTATACCCTATTTATACCTAAGGCTTTACGGCGATCGTAAACTTCATCCTCCGTTACATTTCCTAGCAACCAGGCAATCTGAATATCAGAGAAACCTTTTTGTTTAAGGGTGAAGAAAAAATCCTGAGGGATGTTATTTAAAGAATATCTTTTTAGCTCAATCTCCAAGGCAACAAGCTCCTGAATTTGGTTTAAGAACCACTTATCAATTTTGGTTACCTTACGGATAGATTCCAAAGGCACACCCATTGTCATGGCATCTTTTATTAAGAACAAACGGTTCCATGAAGCATGCTCCAGACCATCCATAATTTCTTCGATATTGCGGACTTGCCTGCCATCTGCACCTAAACCTGCGCGGTTTATTTCTAAACTCTGACAAGCTTTTTGCAGTGCCTCAATGAAAGTACGGCCGATTGCCATTACCTCACCAACAGATTTCATCTGTAAACCAAGTTCTTTATTGGCACCTTTAAATTTGTCGAAATTCCAGCGAGGGATTTTCACAATTACGTAATCTAACGTAGGCTCAAAATATGCCGAAGTTGTTTTGGTAATTTGATTTTCTATTTCATCAAGGTTGTAACCGATTGCCAGTTTCGCTGCAATTTTAGCGATTGGATAACCCGTTGCCTTACTTGCCAAAGCCGATGAACGAGATACACGTGGGTTAATTTCTATGGCGATAATGGAATCATCTGCAGGGTTAACAGAGAACTGAACGTTGCAACCACCAGCAAAGTTACCGATAGCACGCATCATTTTAATGGCCTGGTTACGCATATCCTGGTAACAACGATCAGATAAAGTCATTGCTGGTGCTACCGTGATCGAATCTCCTGTGTGGATTCCCATTGGATCGAAGTTTTCAATCGAACAGATAATGATTACGTTGTCGTTGCTATCTCTCAATAACTCTAACTCGTATTCTTTCCAGCCTAAAACGGCTTTCTCTACTAAAACCTCATGCGTTGGAGAAGCTTCTAAACCACGTTTAAGTGCGGCATCAAATTCTTCTTTTTTGTGCACAAAACCACCACCGGAACCACCTAAGGTATAAGATGGACGAATTACTAACGGAAAGCCGATTAGCTGGGCAGCTTCTTTACCTTCTAAGAAAGAATTGGCAATTTTCGACTCTGCCACTCCTACGCCTATATCCACCATTAACTGGCGGAAAGATTCACGGTTTTCGGTTTTCTCAATCGCATCAACATCAACCCCAACAACCTTCACACCATATTTTTCCCAAACGCCACGTTCTTCTGCTTCTTTACAAAGGTTTAGTGCCGTTTGGCCACCCATTGTAGGTAATACAGCATCAATTTTTGGCAGATCAGAAGAAGCAATGTGCTCTTGCAAAATCTCTTCGATCGAATCAACTGATAAAGGTCTCAGGTAAACATGATCCCCGATTACCTTATCCGTCATAATCGTAGCCGGATTGGAGTTGATAATGGAAACGGTAATCCCTTCTTCTTTTAAAGAAAGTGCCGCTTGCGAACCCGAGTAGTCAAATTCACAGGCCTGGCCAATAATGATAGGTCCTGATCCGATGATTAATACTGAGCGTATTGAAGTGTCTTTAGGCATGATAAAGCTTAAACAATGATTAAAATTCTAAAGTAAATTGGCTCCATTTTGAAACCATGAAAGCAACGAGATTTTGTGCTTGTAAGAAGAAAAATCCCAACTGTTCTGTCGGGATGCAAAGATAGGTTTTTTGAAGCGTTTTTTAATTTAATTTTTCAAAATTAAAATGTGCATTGAAAATACATTAAAGCATGGCTGATTTAACTCGCATAAGCACATTAAATTTGGATGATGAAATCATTAATTGTCACCTAAAATGATGGGGAAGGGACTAGATCTAAAACAATAAATAAATGATAATAAAAATGCATAAAATCAAAAAAGGAGCATGTGCTCCTTTTTTGATTTTAATTATTGCTGTAATTTAATTTCTCCCAAGTCTGTAGTCGTACTGTCTTTTACAGCTACATTCTCAATAACAGCATCTTTATATGGTGCATTTGCCTTTATCAAAATGTTATACACACCTTCTTTCAAATTGATAAAGGAAAAAGCGCCCTGATTAACCTGTATTTTAACTGTATCCGAACCTGCAACAAGCGAAACACCGGCGACAGCATCTGGAGGACTAACCCTGCCAATAATCCCACCAGCTTTAACAAATGTAAAAGCAACAAACAAAATAGAAGACAGAATTAAGGCGACGCAAAAAACA
The DNA here is from genome assembly GCF_009674725.1 of Pedobacter petrophilus. GTDB lineage: Bacteria > Bacteroidota > Bacteroidia > Sphingobacteriales > Sphingobacteriaceae > Pedobacter > Pedobacter petrophilus. Next base: position 132,371 of record NZ_WKKH01000005.1, read on the forward strand.
CTCAGCTTTTTCATATAATTTATTTTAGTTCTTAAATGCCATTTCATGGAACCCATATTAAACCGATCGTATAACTAATTTGTTTGTCGCAGAAATAGAACACTGTAGCATTTTTAAGAAACAGATAACCCATTCAGGCGCATCACAAATTGGCGTATTCTCTGTAAAACGACCGCTAAAGTAATAAACAATCGTTAAAATAATGTTAAAACGTAACATTAATATAGTGTTAAAAGAACACGAAGTCATGTCTAAGTCATGAAAGATGCTTTTCCCTAATATTGGCAAAAATCTTGTAATAAGCAGAACATATATGCGTTTTGTATATACTTTAGAAAAAGATCTAAAGCTTCCTCGCGGAGTAGTTAACCGCAATGAGGATTTCTTCATAAATAGTTTGTTTGGTTTATTATCCGGTTTGAGGAGCCCTCCTCAGCCGGATTTTTTCTTTTATGGCTTTTTCTCCTACATTTGATCTATATGGTCGTGTTACAAGCATCATTTTTTAAGTTCTTATTGTCGCAGCTGCACCAAACCACTGCTTTAGAATGGGTTGCTGTAGTTACCGGCTTTATTTGCATTTACCTTGCCGCTAAAGAAAGTATCTGGAACTGGCCAATTTCTATTATAAGTGTAATATCTTATGGTTTTTTATTTTTCGGAGAAGCCATGTACGGAGATATGACGCTTCAGATTTATTTCCTCTTTACCGCATTTTACGGCTGGTACTTCTGGATCACAAACCAAGTAGCGCACAGTAAACCGATTACTAGGCTGGCCACAAAATATTGGCTTCTGGTTATTATTTTCGTTCTGGCATTGAGCATCTTTCTGGGTTGGTTTATGGCCAGTTTCACCAATAGTACCGTACCCTATGCAGATGGATTTTGCACCTCAGTCAGCTTTGTTGCGCAGTTTCTGCTCACCAGAAAAATACTTGAAAACTGGTTACTCTGGGTGTTTGTAAACATTTGCTATGTCCCTTTATTTATCTATAAAAACCTAAATCTAAGTGCCCTGTTATATGTGGTATTAATTATCATTGCCTTTAAGGGTTATTTAGATTGGAGAAAAACCTATCGTGAACAAATCAATTAAGAAAATAGCCATCGTTGGCCCCGAGAGCACGGGCAAGTCTACCATGTCTCAGCTTTTGGCAAAGCATTACAAAGTGTCATGGGTACCGGAATATGCGCGATACTATTGTGAAAACTTAACTACACCCTATACTTTGCAGGATGAGGTAAACATGTTTTATGGACAAATAGCATTGGAAGATGCCATATTAGTTACCACTGAAAGCGACTTTATTATTTGCGACACCACCTTCGTTACGGTAAAAATCTGGAGCGATGAAATGCTTGGCGAAACACCACAACTGGTTTTAGATGCATTACCAAAAAGGCCGTATGATCTTTATTTGCTGATGGATATTGATCTTCCATGGCAGGATGATCCACTTCGTGATTTTCCGCACCAACGAGAATATTTTATGGAAGTGTGGCATCAGGAACTAAATGCATTAAACGCTAACTATCAGGTAATTAGCGACCTGGGTGATCTACGAATACAAAATGCAATTAAAGCCATTGATGGCTTCCTGGCTGAGTAATTTAACAAATAGCTGATAAATGAAATCCGTCGCTCGATTTTGTTTTATTTAACTCCACTTATTTTAGGCTCTCCCTCATTCGGGAGAAAATTATAGACCAACGATTAAAACACAAAAAGCCCCGATTTTGGTCGGGGCTTTGGTATTATATTTTAAAAGGTTTAAACGAATTGTTTTCCTTTAACTTTACGTTCCTGTTCTGTTAAGAAGATTTTACGTAAACGCATACTTGCCGGTGTAACCTCGATGTACTCATCAGCCTGAATGTATTCCATAGCTTCCTCTAAAGAGAATTTAATTGCCGGAGCAATACGGGCATTATCATCAGTACCTGATGCACGCATGTTGGTTAAAGCTTTACCTTTGACAATGTTAACAACCAAGTCGTTATCACGGATGTGCTCACCCATAATTTGTCCTTCGTAAACATCAACACCCGGATCGACAAAGAAACGACCTCTATCCTGTAACTTATCAATTGAATAAGCAGTAGTCTGACCTTTATCCATTGAAACCAATACTCCGTTAGAACGACCTGGAATAGTACCTTTCCAAGGCTCATAAGCTTTGAAACGGTGAGCCATAATCGCTTCACCAGCAGTAGCAGTTAATACGTTATTACGTAAACCGATAATACCACGAGATGGGATTTCGAATTCTAAGTGTTGTAAATCGCCTTTTGGCTCCATAATTAACAACTCACCTTTACGCTGAGTTACCAATTCGATTACTTTACCAGAAACTTCACCTGGTACATCTACAATTAATGTTTCAATTGGCTCATGTTTTTTACCATCAATTTCTTTAACGATAACCTGTGGCTGACCAACCTGAATTTCATAACCCTCGCGACGCATGGTTTCGATTAATACCGATAAATGGAGAATACCACGACCGTAAACTAACCATGAATCAGGAGAAGCAGTTTCGATAACTTTTAAAGCTAAGTTTTTTTCCGTTTCCTTGATCAAACGTTCTTTAATACGTTGAGAAGTTACCAATTTACCTTCTTTACCAAAGAATGGAGAGTTGTTAATGGTAAACAACATGTTCATTGTTGGCTCATCGATACTGATTACAGGTAATTGTTCCGGTGCATCAAAATCAGAAATGGTATCACCGATATCAAAGCCATCAATACCTACAACCGCACAAATATCACCTGAACTTACTTCTGTAGTACGGATTTTTCCTAAACCTTCGAAAGTATACAGTTCTTTTACCCTGGTTTTAACAATTTTGCCATCGCGCTTAATTAAAGTAACCGGTTGGTTTTCTTTAATTGTACCACGGTGAACACGGCCAATTGCAATACGACCTACGAAAGATGAATAATCTAACGAAGTAATTTGCATCTGTAAAGTACCATCGTTAATTGGAGCAGGTGGAATGTTAGCCACAACAGCATCCAATAAAGCGAAAATATCTGTAGTTGGTTTTTGCCAGTCAGTACTCATCCATCCTTGTTTAGATGAACCGTAAATAACAGGGAAATCCAATTGCTCTTCGGTAGCTTCAAGGTTAAAGAACAATTCGAAAATTTGCTCATAAACCTCTTCAGGGCGACAGTTTTCTTTATCCACTTTATTTACAACCACAATCGGTTTTAAACCAAGGGCTAAAGCTTTTTGCGTTACGAAACGCGTTTGAGGCATTGCACCTTCAAAAGCATCGCAAAGTAAAAGTACACCATCTGCCATTTTCAAAACACGCTCTACCTCACCGCCGAAATCCGCGTGACCAGGAGTGTCAATAATGTTAATCTTTACATCTTTGTACTGCACAGATACGTTTTTAGATACGATAGTGATACCACGCTCGCGCTCTAAATCGTTATTATCCAATATCAAATCTCCTGTTTGTTCGTTGTCACGAAAAATAGAACAAGAGTGTAAAATCTTGTCAACCAACGTGGTTTTACCGTGGTCAACGTGTGCTATAATAGCTATATTTCTAATCTTTTGCATAAAATGCGCCTCAAATTTGGCGCAAAGATAGTGTTTAGAAATGGATTTTCAACTATATTGAACACTATTTAATGCTGTAATTGTCTCATTTTTAATTAGAAAAGTCGGAATCTTCGTTTTCCCATGAATTACATCCATTTTTCAAAAATTTAAAATTGGAATGTGGTTTTCACTCAAAATAATTCAATGAAGTTTTTTCGTACAATTGCTTATTGTTAATCAACAAGCCCTTTACTATGAAATATTTTCGAAATTCCCTTCTGATTATCTTTTGTTTTGCCGGCATTTTCACCTTAAAGGCACAACTGCCAGCAGCTGCAGGGCTGTCTGCAATAAAAGAAATCGATTTAAAGAATGATTTATACACCTTCGCCGGCGATGGTTTTAGGGGCAGGGAATTTTGCTCGCCTGATGAATTAAAAGCGGCAGTTTGGCTGGCAGATCAAATGCGGGCAACGGGAATGAAACCGGCCGGAATCGACGGAACATTTTTTCAATTCTTTAACGTACAAAGAAATCGTGTTTCCGCAGCAAGCACCATAAAAATTGGGGATAAAAACTTAACGCTCTGGAAAGATATTTTATCCATAGAAACCTTGCAGAGCAATATTGATGCGGATATTGTATATATAGGCCAAGGCACGAGAGAAGCGATAAGTGCAGCCAATTTAGCCGACAAAGTGGTTGCCTTAATCCCAACTTATGACGATCTCGACTTGAATGTTGCTTTCCCAAAAGTAAGGTTTATGCAAAGGCTGGCAATGTTGAAATACAGAAATTTACTGGCAGATAAAAAGGTAAAAGGCATTATATTTATAGCTGCGGATGAATTTACAAAAACAGGCTGGTCTGAGCATGTGCATGTTCGTTTTGAAAGAGGAATTTACAGGTTAGATAATGGCATTAAAACGCCACAGTACGCAGAAAATATGCCTGCATTTTGGATGCAGGATAAAGATCTGGCTTTGCTTAAAGGTAACAAGCCTCATTTCAGCGCAAACATCATTACCGAATCATTCTTATATCCATCTGTAAATCTAATTGGCAAAATTGAAGGGGCGGATTCAAAATTGAAAAATGAGCATGTACTTATTACCAGTCATATCGACCACATGGGTGTGAGGGAAGCACAAAATGGCGATTCGATCTATAACGGCGCAGATGATAATGGAAGTGCTGTAGTAGCGATGTTGGCCATTGCCAGAGCTTATCATCAGAAGCCGGCAAAAAGATCTCAGCTATTTATTTCTTTTGGCGCTGAAGAGCCGTATTTATTTGGCTCAACTTATTATACACAGCATCCAACAATTAAAAAGGAAGATATAGTTGCCGTTTTAAATGCAGATTTAATTGGTAGAAATGCCATTGATAGTGCGGCAATTTTGGGAACGCTTGGTGAAAATAATACCTCTATACTCCTAACTAAAATGGCACTCGAAGCAAATAATGAAAGCACAAAATTTAAGCTGGATACCGTTTGGGATAACCCGAACCATAAAGAAGGTTTTTTATATAGAAGTGACCATGCTCCGTTTTTGAAACTCGGCATTCCATCTGTTTTTTACACCACCTTATTACACCCTGACTACCATACTCCAAAGGATGATCCTGAACATATTGATTATAAAAAGCTAAAAAAAATGACAGAATGGATGTACCGCACCTCCTGGAAAGTTTCCAATTCAACAGCGCGGCCGGCCATGAATCCAGATTTTAAATACAGGAGATAAGTTAGCCTGTTGATCCGGGATTTTTTCCCAAATCTATTGACCTATAAATTTCTAATCCATGGCTGCTATAGGCAAAAAGATTAAAAATCCCTAAAAAGATTAGACCAAAATAATAAATCCCGACCAACTAACTAATAGGCTCTTTAACCTGTTGGTCCGGAAATTTTTTCCGGATCAATTAACCTATGGATTTCTAATCCATGGCTACTATAGGCAAAAAAAATTAAATAACATTAAAAATCCCGGCCAGCGGAAATGAACAAAACCAAATAAACATTTTGGATGTCTTACAGGAATGGAAAAATCGATACAAGAATTATTTGATCAGTACGAAGAAAAATCGCTGGAAGTAGAAGCCGCAAAAAAGGCCATGGATGAGGCTGTAGTTCCAGACTTATCAAAAGAAGAATACATCACTTCAGAACAAGCAGATGAACACCTGATTGCATGTGTAGAAAGAGAACGAAGGGAAAAAGAATTGGAAACACTCAGTCAGGAATGGAGCGAAATTCAGGATGCCCTGGTCGGTAAACTTTGTAAAATAAACACCAAAGTTCTGGTTAAAGACAGGCGCGATGAATGCACGGTATTGATTCATTGCGAGGGCGGTGGCATCATGATTGAAGATAGCGAAATAAATTAAGCAATTTACTGTCAAAAAGCTTGATTAGAATAGCATTTGGAAATGTTTAAACCATTGATAATGTTAACCAGATTTTTATCAAGCCATTAAGGTTTATTGAATTTGATACAAAGTATATTTTAGCATTATTTTTTCTTAATGCCTTAATAGTTTTAACTTTAATTCCAGGTTTACTGACCATTAGGCATTAAGATTTATTGAATTTGTACGGTGTGTATGCTTAATTTCGCAGGTGTTTACGCTTTACTCAACCAATCTTCATAAGAGATAACGCCTAATTCAGGCTTGGCCTCACCCTCCAAAATGGCGATGAATTCCAGCGCATTTCCATCCGGATCATCAAAATAGATAGCCAATGCAGGCATCCATGTAAAAACCATTGGGGCTAAGTCGTCACTTTTTAAAAAATTATATGGCTTCAGGTTATTCTCTTGCAAAAAGCCGATCGATTTATTCAGCACATCATCTACATCGCAGCTGAAAGCCAAATGCCTTACACAAATTTTATCCTTTGGTTTTTCCCAAAGGCCAAGCATTGCGCCTTTCGGAGGTCCAACCCAGAAGAAAGCAATTCTCCGCTCCTCTTCGTAGTAGCATTGCGTTAAACCCATTACATTTTTATAGAAATCAATAGATTTTTCTAAATCCTCTACATCAATATGTGTTTCGTATAATCCCTTTATCATAGCCTAAAAGTGGCCATTATATCTCAACAGAAAAAATCATCTTTTTTGATAAGCATATCACTAAAATCAATAATCATATTAAAAGGAATGTGTTTGGGTTACCCCACTAATTCATTTTGTATTAAAGGCAGACCCAACACCATTTTCAAATGAATAAACGGTTTCTAAAATATGCCGGCAGGTTTACTTCTATCTTCATCTTCTTAATTGGATGCTATTTTTTGATGGCTTTTTGTTTATCGCGGATTACCGTAAATGCTCATCCTATAAACAAACCGGAAGTGGCCATCTATATTTTATCCAATGGCATCCATACCGATATCGTAATGCCCGCAGCAAATTCAGCAATAAACTGGACAGAGAAAATCCCATATAGTAATACCCTTAAAGCCGACAGTACCTATCAATACCTCGCTGTGGGCTGGGGAGATAAAAGATTCTACTTAGAAACACCAGCATTTTCTGACCTGAAACTGACTACCGCTTTAAGAGCCATATCTGGCTTAAGCACTTCAGCCATGCATGCCACTTACTATCAATATGTGGTTGAAGATAAACAATGCAAAAAAGTAATGATCAGCAATGCGCAATATCAAAAACTGATTGAATATGTGAGCAACAGCTTTAAGCAAGAGGCCACAGGAGATTTTGTGGAAATCAAAACAAATATTCGTTACGATATTGGCGATGCCTTTTACGAAGCAAAAGGCAGTTACAGCATTTTTAAAACCTGTAATACCTGGACGAACAGTGCTTTAAAAGCTTGCGGACAGCGAAGTTGCCTTTGGACCATTTTCGATACAGGCATCTTGTTGAAATATGATTAAGTTTTTAAACTTCGAAAGCCCAGTTTAAAAAAGCAGGCATTACGTTTTCCCAGGTTTGAACATCATGCCTCCCACCTACTTTTTCATAATAAAAAATGTTTTCCGGGCGCTTATAACCTTTTTTTAGAAGCCCTTTCACTACATCAACGGTATCATCAATCGAATCAATAATCAGGTTTCTGTTCCGGTCTGCCTTTTCATCTTCTGTTCCGGTCATCAGCCAGAATTTCAGATCGGCTTTACTTTCTGTTGAATCAATTAGCTCATGGATAATTCGATCTGCATCGGTATAACCATCGGTCAGGTCTTTTTTACGCCACCAGAAAGCGCCAGAGAAGACACCAATTACATCAAAAACCGATGGATTGTTCCAGGCAACATCAAAAGCAGATAAGCCACCAAGTGAAAAGCCTGCAAATGCAACTTTACCTGTAACAGGCAGGGCAATTTTCTTTTTAACAAAAGGCAAAAGCTCTTTAATGATAAAGTCGTTATACAGCCCTGCATTTCCCCCTCTTCCTTTAAAATCTGGCTGACTAGCCACGCCATATTCCATTAACCGATCGGCAGAGGCTTTTATCGCTACTACAATTAACCTGTGTTTTCTTTTATTATAGTGAGCTTCTTCCAGAATTTTAGCAAAATTCATTTTTGCCACATCCTGTCCATCATTAATCAGGAGCAGTTCTATTTTCTCGTTGCCTAAAATCCCTTCAGGCACATACATATCTATTTCAACCTCATGCTCTAAATAAACAGAAGGAATTTTAAAACTATTAATATTAATTTTTACTGATAAAATTGCGGTGTACATATCTTTAAACTCCCTAACCCTGGCATCTCGCCATATAATTGGGCAAAGGTACAAATCTCGCTAAACTATTAATTATCAGTATTCAATTTTTACACTACTGTTTTATTTAAAGTAAAGATTATTCTTTTATAAGATTAAATTTCTATATTAAAACATTCAATTTTTGATATGAGAGAAGAACATAAGAAGTGGTATAGCCCAAATTTAAGTACTGAGATAGATATGCTCATCTTTGGTCATAGCGGCATCCCTGTTTTACTATTCCCTACAAGTATGGGGCGCTATTATGAAAACAAAGACTTTAAATTGATTGATTCTGTTGAGGGCTTTATTAACGAAGGAAAAATAAAAGTGTATTGCCCTGATAGCATCGATAAATTGAGTTGGTACAATAAGGGTATTCATCCTGCAGACCGGGTAAAAAATCACATTTGGTATGATAAATATCTACTTGAAGAAGTTGCTCCATTAGCCAGAAATGAAACCGGAAGCAATAAAATCATCACCGCTGGCTGCAGCTTCGGTGGTTACCACGCAGCTAACTTTGCCATTCGCCACCCCTGGTTAGTGAGCCACATGTTTAGCATGAGCGGTGCTTTTGATATTAAAGGCCAGTTAGATGGTTTTTATAATGATGATGTCTATTTTAATAATCCGGTAGATAACTTAATGAATAACAGCAACCCGGAATTGCACCACATGAAAATTGTTCTGGGAACCACAGACCGCGATATGTGCCGTGCCGACAATGAAAATTTATCCGGAATTCTCGCCAAAAAAGGAATAGACCATTGGCTGGATATCAGGCAGAACGCAGATCACGACTGGCCGATCTGGCGGGAAATGTTCCCAAATTATATAGCACAAATTTAAAAGATAATTGTTATTTGTTTATCGTTTTTCGAATTGCTTGAAACGAACGACGAAAAAAGACTAACGAACTAAAAACAATAAATAAATGAAAAAAATCGGGATTCTATTCGGCCAGGAGCGTTCTTTCCCTGAAGCCGTTATCGAAAGGATTAATCAAAAAGCCGAAGAAGGCATTACTGCCGAAGCAGTTAAAATCGACAAGATATTTCAGAACGTACCATTAGGTTATTCGGTCATTATCGATCGCATTTCTCAAGATGTTCCGTTCTACCGTGCATCGTTAAAAAATGCTGCAACCACCGGTACAGCAGTAATTAATAATCCATTCTGGTGGAGTGCTGATGAGAAATTCTTTAACAATGCACTTGCTGAACAAATTGGTGTTCCGGTTCCAAAAACTGCCTTAATTCCATCAAGGCAGCACCCAACTGGCACTACAGGAGAATCTTTTTCTAACCTAACCATGCCTTTGGATTGGGATGCTATTTTTGAATATACCGGCTTCCCTGCTTACATGAAACCTTATGATGGCGGTGGATGGAGAGATGTTTATAAACTTCATGATAAGGAAGATTTTTTTGATAAGCATAGTGGTACTGAACAATTGGTAATGCTTTTACAAGAGGAAATTATTTTTGAAGAATACTTCAGGTGTTACTGCATTGGCGGCAAACATGTGCGCATTATGCAATATGACCCTCGCAATCCCCATCATTTACGCTATGCGGTAGATGGTAAAGCACCTGACCCTAAATTACTGAAAACTGTAGAGGAGTATACACTTAAATTGTGCCAGTACTTAGGTTACGATTTTAATACTGTAGAGTTTGCCGTTCGGGATGGTGTGCCTATTGCTATTGATTTCTGCAACCCTGCGCCAGATGCAGACATTAAAAGTGTGGGACAGGAGAATTTTGATTGGGTAGTAGAAACTACGGCAAATTATGCCATCGAAAGAGCGAAAGCACAACAGGATGGTCAGGATAATTTAACCTGGGGTGAATATATTAAGGCTTCAGTAGCTGGAAAACCATTAGTTGCCAAAGCAGCACCAAAATTAACTGCGAAAAAAGCAGTGGCTGCGAAACCCGCTATAGAAAAAGCTGCTCCAAAGCCTAAAAAGGCAGCACCAAAAAAATAAAAGGGAGATTTATAAATACCAATCAGGATGAATGAATTTACGCTGGGCATAGAGGAAGAGTACATGGTGATTGATCCCGTTACCAGGGAGCTTACCTCACATGATCAAAAAATTGTTGAAGCTGCGCAAAAGATCCACAAAGACCAGGTAAAGGCAGAAATGCATCAGGCTGTGGTTGAAGTTGGGACCGGAATCTGCAAATCGACTACAGAAGCAAGGAAAGAGATTTCTCAGCTTCGTTACACCGTTTCGCAACTGGCAGGTGAGCAGGGTTTACGGATTGGTGCAGCAGGTACGCACCCCTTCTCCCATTGGGAAAAGCAGTTAATTACCGAACATCCGCGATACAATGAAATTGTAAACGAATTACAGGAGGCCGCAAGATCAAACCTGATCTTCGGCCTTCATGTTCATGTTGGTTTTCAATCGCGTGAGCTGGCTATCCATATTGCCAATCAGGTGAGGTATTTCTTACCGCACGTGTTTGCACTATCAACAAATTCGCCATTTTGGGAATCGAGAAATACAGGCTATAAATCATTCAGAACCAAGATTTTCGATAAATTTCCACGTACCGGAATTCCTGATATTTTTAATAGCATTGAAGATTATGATAGCTATGTTAAGCTGCTGATCAAAACCAATTGCATGGATAATGCTAAAAAAATCTGGTGGGATATTCGTGTTCATCCGTTCTTTGATACCGTGGAATTTCGCATTTGCGATTGCCCGATGCTGATTGATGAAACAATGGCCTTTACTGCACTGTTTCAAGCCCTTTGTGCAAAATTATATAAGCTGCGGTTGCAGAATATGGAATTCATCAGCTATTCCAGGGCGCTTATTAATGAAAATAAATGGCGTGCGGCCCGTTATGGAATTGATGGAAACCTGATTGACTTTGGCAAGGAAATGGAAGTAAACTGCCGCAACCTGATCCTCGAATTATTGGATTTTGTTGATGATGTGGTTGATGAATTAGGTTGCCGTGACGACATTAATTATGTTCACAAAATTCTGGAACACGGCACTGGTGCAGACAGACAGTTGGCTGTTTATCAACAAACTGGCAGCTTTGAATCAGTAGTAGATTACATTACTACCCAAACACTGATTGGTGCAAAGTAATTTTAAAATGAATAAAAAAGATTTAAAGGTCGCCGTTATTGACTTGAATAATGGTGCACCGAATCAAGGTATGCGGGGAATTCAGGAGATTCTTTTGCGCTTTAGAGATGACAACCACATTAATCTTTCTTTTGATCTTTTTGATTTAAGACAGAAAGGTGAAATTCCAGGACTGGAATACGACGCTTATATTTCCAGCGGCGGACCAGGAAGTCCGTTAGAAAGTGAAGGGGAAAAGTGGGAAAATGATTTTTATAACCTGCTTGATCAGATAGAAACTTTCAACATTAAAAATGAAGGACAGAAAAAGTATGCTTTTTTAATTTGCCATTCCTTTCAGCTTGCCTGCCGGAAATATAAATTGGGTAATGTGACCGAAAGAAGATCGAATGCTTTCGGAATTTTTCCAATTACGCTTACTGAAGAGGGTGAACAGGACGAAATTTTTAATGGCATTACCAATCCGTTTTTTTCTGTTGATAGCAGAGACTGGCAGGTAATAGAGCCAGATTTTGAAGCTTTTGAAAGAAAGGGGGCAACGCTTTTAGCGATAGAAAAGGAACGCAAGCATGTGGATTTGGAACGCTGTATGATGTCAATCCGGTTTTCAAATGAAATTATAGGCACGCAATTTCATCCGGAAGCAGACCCAGTTGGTATGAAAATGTACCTCCTGCAAGACGAGAAGAAAGAAGCAATTGTTGGGATGCATGGCGAAGTCAAATATCTTGATATGTTAAATAGTTTGGATGATCCGGACAGGATTGTATTGACACAAAGTGTAATCTTGCCTAACTTTTTAAATAAGGCAATCGGGAAGTTGCAGGAGGTATAAAAACTGCTGTATCCTGAAGTAGGTCGTCCTTGCGAAGCACGAAGCAATCCTATTCATTAACAGGCTTTAAGATTCCTTCGTGCCTCCCCAATGACGAAAACCCTTAATCGTAATCATTTATGATCCCTGCTCAACGAAAAAAATTTAATCAGCAATTAACAGCAGAAAAGTATAAAAGCTTTTTAGATCAACTTCAGGATGGTTACCCGGAAATCCCCTTTCGTGTAGCAGAAACACCGGTATTTATTCCAAAGGCTTTAAAAGAAAAACTGATTGCAGCAGGCGAAGAAATCATCAAGCTGATTAAACAACCTAACTTTAAAGACCTTACAACAGATGCCATTCCAACAGATTGGAATGTACCCAATGAGGGCGGGCAACCTCATTTTTTAACTTTCGATTTTGGCATTTGCAAAAATGATGCCGGAGAACTAACGCCTATGCTGATTGAAATGCAAGGTTTCCCATCACTTTATGGTTTTCAGCCTCACCTGGGGAAAACCTTTGCTTCGCATTTTGACATCGATCCATCGTTAAATTATTTCCTGAATGGATTTAATGAAGAGCAGTATATCCAATTACTGAAGGAAGTGATTATTGGAAAACACCAACCGCATGAGGTTGCACTGATGGATCTTGATGCGCCAAATCAGAAAACAGCAATCGATTTCTTTGTGACACAAAAATTGCTGGGCATAAAAATACTGGCATTAGAAGACATTAAGAAGATTGGTCGGCAGCTTTTCTATGAAGAAAATGGAAAACAGATTCAATTAAAAAGAATTTATAACCGCTTAATCTTCGATGAAGTTGCCAACGATACAGCAATCTTTAAAACCAGCTTCGATCCACGCGAAGAACTGGATATTGAATGGGTTACCCACCCAAACTGGTTTTACAGAATCAGCAAATACACCATGCCTTTTCTGGATAGTGAATTCGTTCCGGAAACCCGGTTCTTGAACCAGATAGATAGTATTCCTCCCGATTTAGAAAATTATGTACTAAAACCATTGTTTTCCTTCGCAGGCATGGGCGTAATAATCGATGTGACGGAACAAGACATCAATGCCATTCAAGATCCTGAAAATTGGATTTTACAGCAAAAAGTTAATTATGAACCAGCCGTACAGTCTCCAACTGGTGGTGTGAAAGCAGAAATCAGAATGATGTATTTATGGCCTGATGGTGGTGAGCCTCAGCTCTGTACTAATCTGGCAAGGTTAAGTCGTGGAAAAATGATTGGCGTAAGATACAATGCCAATTTTGACTGGGTTGGCGGCACCGTTGCGTTTATGGAGGAGTAGTATCCCTCATAAATGGCTCTTGGAGACATGAACCATAGCACATTAGAAAGAAAATTGCACATAGTTTTAGATGTAATCTTATCTCAGCAAGGTAAACAAAAGGCATTTCAATAAATTACATTCAGCTGAACACCAAAAATGGAAAAGCCTGTTATATTTGTGTTATGAATATTCAAACCATTTTAGTCTTTTTACTTTTTGCGGTAGCATTGGTATATGTTGGCCGCTTGGTTTACAAATCCCTTCAGGTAAAGAAAGATGGCTGCGGAGGCAATTGCAAATGCGGCGTCGATTTTTCAGACATTAACCCATCTAAAAAGTAAAATCTCAGCTTCATGATTGATCAGTTTAAAAACTATCTAAAAGAAAAAATAGCGATAACTGATGAGCAATTCGAAAGTATTTCTTCAGAGTTAAAGGTAAAGAAATTCGACAAGAGCGAGATCATTCAATATACCGGCGATAAACTCAAACACGGATTTTTTGTTTGCAAAGGTCTCTTACGGGCCTATTCTGTCGATGCCAAAGGAAAAGAACATATTTTACAGTTTGCACCGGAAAACTGGTTAATATCAGACCGGAATAATATGAACAACGAGCCATCTGTATTTTTTATTGATGCTATTGAGGCCACAGAAGTAGTATTAATGCCAAACGATTTTATGCAACAGGCTGCTATGCGGGTGCCGTGCCTGCAGCCCTTGCAAATAAACCTGCTTAATAATTCTATTCGCTTTATGCAGAAAAGAATTAACATGCTGCTAAGTGCAACTGCAGAAGAACGCTATCTCGACTTTATCAAACTTTACCCAAATCTTACGCTTCGTGTTCCCCAGTGGATGATTGCCTCTTATTTGGGCATTACGCCAGAATCACTTAGCCGGGTAAGAAAAGAACTTGCCCACAAGCATTTCCGACCTTAAGCAATGTTGAATGATTGAGTTTTGAATGAGGAATGGCTTTTCAATTATTCTCTGATTCTCCCATTAAATCCTTCAATAATTTATTAATTACCATACATCAACCCTTATCCTAAGCTTGTACCGTAATTTTGTAATGCAATATTAAACGCATCAAATCAAAATATATGGCAACTATAAAATGGGTCTTAGATCCAACACATAGCGAACTTCAGTTCAAGGTTAAACACTTAATGATCACAACCATTACCGGCAACCTGAAATCTTTTTCGGCAACGTTAGCTGCTGAAGGCGAAGATTTTGATCATTCGGAAATTACTTTCAAAGGCGATATTAACTCTCTGGATACCGGAAATACAGATCGCGACAACCACTTAAAAAGTGCAGACTTTTTTGATGGTGAGAAATTCCCTCATCTATCCTTCAAATCACAATCTGTTGAGAAAGATGGTAGCGATTACATTCTTAAAGGTGATTTAACAATCAAAGGCGAAACCAAACCTGTACAATTAACTGCTGAGTTTGGAGGTATTGCTACAGATCCCTGGGGGAATACTAAAGCAGGTTTCACACTAAATGGAAAAATTAACCGAACAGATTTCGGCTTAACCTGGAATACCGCTATTGAGGGTGGTGGCGTAATGGTAAGCGAAGAAGTTCGGTTATCAGGTGAGCTTCAATTTGTAAAAGAAGCTTAAGTCACTTCCTGCGCTCCCGTTTTTTTATCTCAATACGCATTTATATGGAAGTAAAATCAGTATCCAGAATATTAAATCCGCCTGTACCACATATGGTTGGGGATGGCTTTCGGGTACATACCTTTTTCCCGGGTGGATATGATATTAATATGAGTCCGTTCTTCCTGATGGATTATGGCTCAAAAATCAATTTTTCTGCCCGCAAAGATCCCCGGGGAGTGGGTATACATCCACACCGTGGTTTTGAAACCGTAACAATAGCTTATCATGGAGCAATTGCGCACCATGATAGTGCTGGAAATTGTGGTACTATCTATCCCGGAGATGTTCAATGGATGACCGCCGCAAGTGGCATTCTCCATAAAGAATACCATGAAACGCAATATAGCCTTACCGGTGGGCCTTTCCAGATGGTTCAACTTTGGATTAACTTACCTGCAAAGGATAAATTGGGAAAACCTAAATATCAGGCTGTTAAACAATCGGAAATGGTATCTGTTGATTTGCCGGATGAGGGAGGAAAAATTGAAATTATTGCCGGAAATTATCAAGGTATTAAAGGGAACGCGAATACTTTTTCTCCGATAAATGTATATAATGCAAGATTAAACAAAGGCGGCAAAGCACATTTTAGTTTCCCGGAAAACTTCAATACCGGTTTTATGGTTATTGAAGGAGCCATAAAAATAAACGGATCAGAAAAGGCTGATGTAAATCACTTTATCTATTTCGAAAACACCGGAACAGAGATTGAAATCGAAGCTTTAGAAAATACCGTGGTTCTGGTACTTAACGGAGAACCCATTAATGAGCCAATTGCACATTACGGGCCTTTTTTAATGAATACCGAAGCAGAAATTCAACAAGCCATCTCAGATTATAATCAGGGAAAATTTGGCTATCTTGATGAATAAACAAACCCTTGAGGCAAATAGAATAAGTAAAGAACAAGCTGGATGAAACTAATTAACCCGGCATGTTCTTTTTGTAGTTATTATCTTTAAATATTTATGCTTTTTCAATGAGGCAAACGGCATAAGCCACTACGCCTTCTTCCCGGCCCACAAAACCCATTAGCTCATTTGTTGTTGCCTTTATAGAAATCTCTTCGGTAGAAATGCCAATAGCAGCTGCAATATTTTCCTGCATCGCAGGAATGTGGGGATTGATTTTTGGTGCTTCTAAACAAAGCATTGCATCGATATTTCCTACTTGCCAGCCTTTTTCAGTGAGTAATTTAACCGTTTCCTTTAATAGGATTATGCTGCTGATCCCTTTCCATCGGTCGTCTGTATTTTTGAAATGGAAGCCGATATCACGTAGGTTAGCTGCACCTAAAAGCGCATCACATATGGCATGTAGCAAAACATCAGCATCTGAATGGCCGAAAGCCCCCTTATGGTGTTCCAAAGTTACGCCACCCACTACAAAAGGGTGTTGATCTTTTAACTGGTGCACGTCGAAGCCGAAGCCTACTCTAATTTTCATTGAATTAAATTTATAGATCTGATTGGATAAATCGATTGATTAAACCGTTAAATAATGAGATTACTTTACGGTTTTCTTATCACCAAAGTTAAACAAAAGACCAAAACGTAAGGTATTGGCAAGCGGACTTGTTTGGGCATTTGCCAATAAGTAAGAAAAATCGATGTTAAAAACATTGTATTTTAAACCTAATCCCAATGTAAAATAGCGGCTATCGCCTTTCATCGGACTCTGATGATTATAACCTGCTCTGATTGCAAATTGTTGATTATGCCAATACTCTACTCCCGTAGAGATGCCAACTTCTTTAAGTTCTTCACTAAAACCGCCTGGTGCATCACTAAAAGAACCAAATATTCCCGCAGGAACAGATCTGTTTGGATCTTTACCGCTTACAATATTATTATTGGCATCGTAAATAGGTTGCGTTGGCACGAGTAACTTATTAAAATCAAGTGCAAAAGTGAAAGTGCTGTAATCGTCTAACGTAATGGTAGAAGCGCCGCCTAATTTAAAATTAGTTGGCAGAAAAAAATCCTGGCCATTATCAGAGTAACTCATTTTTGTACCGATGTTCGAAATATTTGCGCCGGCAGAAAAAACGGCTGGCTTACCAAACAAGTTGCTTGATGTTTTATACAAACCTGAAACATCAACAGCAATGGCATTTCCTCCACGAACCTGGCCGGAAGCGAACTGACCGGAAGCCAGGTTGGAATAAATGTAACGTAAAGTAGTTCCCAATGAGAAATCTTCACCGAATTTTCTTGCAAAAGAAACATCAAACGCCAGTTCGTTCGGGTTGGCAATTCCAAGCTCTTGCTGGTTGATGTCTGTTAACTGAATTGACCCCAACGAAAAATACCTTAAAGATGCACCTATGGTATTTCTATCATCTAACTTATAGAAACCACTAAGATAGGTAAGGCTAATATCTGGCACCAGATTTTTTAACCAGGGACTGTAAGAAACAGCAAAACCATATGGTTTATCAAGAAAAGCTAATTTAGAAGAATTAATGCTGGCTGAATTTACATCGCCGGCAACTGCTACGCCAGCATCTCCCATCGAGCCGGCCCGGGCGTCAGGAGTAATTAATAAAAATGGAACCGCGGTTACAATATTATTAGATTCACTACCGCTGGTTAATGTATTGCCAGCAACTACTTGTGCGTTTGTTTTACCAAACACCAAGGCGAAAGAGAGTGCAGAAAAAGCAAGTTTACAAATGTACTTGAGATTCATCCTTTAAAGGTACGTAATTTTAGATTTTGGGATTTAGAAAAAAACTTGCAGATATGTTATTTAACGTTAAACCAAAAACTATATTTTACCAAAATACGAATTAACTCATAATTTACTAATTAAACCCTCATTTTTTTACATCCCGATGCACTTCCAAAATCTACAATTCAAAGCCTGTCAGCGAGTTATTGTATTATAGCTACCTACTATTTTTTTTAAACATACATTTAGCATTTCCATGATGGTTATATTTTCTGATCAGAAAAATATCCGTTAATTATTTTAAATCCTATTCCTTTATCTGCTATATCTATAACCAGCTTGTTCATCAGGTTTTTTAAAACTAATTTATCAGTTTACTTTCCCACTAAGCTTATTGTTGATGACAGATGTAATCTTTGTATCTTTTCAATTTACGGGAAGTATAGAAAGATAGCTGAAGCACCTATAAAACTAAGAGGAATACAATTGGAAATGCCAGAAGCTTTTTTAATCATGACTATTCTATTTGGAAAATTATTTGTTTGGATGCGAGCTGGTTCAAATAGATTATGAAATTTTTTAGACCCCTTATTTACAAGGCTTTAACAAAAACACCTGCTTTAAAATTTAATAGACACCATACCAGAGAAATTAATACTTTGTTACTTTAAAAGTATATGATAATAAAATATTATTATATTTATATTCATTTAAATTTGTTTAATTTTATTTGTTGAAATGTTGTGGGGCGATACTTTTTAAAGTAACATATGAAAAAACTATTACTATATTCTTTTACCTGTTTGTCATTGGCAGTTCTGCTCTCTGGTTGCAGCACCAAGGGCGGAAACAGTTCTAGCAAAACGGGTATTCCTTATGCAGATAGAAAGAGCAAAAATAATGCATCAGGCGCTTTTGCTGTTGCTACACAATACAAGCGTGCACCAGGCCCCGGATTGATTCCGATAGAGGGTGGCGTTTTAGTTGTTGGCGGTAGCGCAATTGAAGTACCAGGCGTGGAGCCAAATATCTATAACTACAAAAGACAGGTCACAGTTCCTTCATTCTACATGGATGAAACGGAAGTTTCTAACACCGATTGGTTGGAATATTTACACTGGATCAGATATAATTACCCTGAAGATCGCGAGTTCTATTACAATGAGTTGCCTGATACTTTGGTGTGGCGTAGCGCATTATCTTACAATGAGCCTTACGTTGATAATTATTTAAGACATCCTGCATATCGTGATTACCCTGTTGTTGGTGTATCATGGGAACAAGCTTCGCGCTATTGCGAATGGAGAACTTCAAGAGCGAATGAATTTATATTGCGTGAGAAAGGGATTTTGACAGATTATAAAACCCTTAATGCAGGCAATACCGGCAAAGGCAACAACGCAACAGCTGCAGCAACGCCAAAGCCGGATAAGCCTTTTAACACTGATGCTTACATTAATGGTCAGTATGATGATAAAGGAAAAAATGCGCCAATTGACTACAATACTAAAGCCGGAGCAGCAACAACAACCGCCGGTGCTGGAAAAGGAAATACCCAACCACGCAGAACTGCAACATTGGAAGATGGTGTAATCATGCAGCCTTATCGTTTACCAACAGAAGCTGAGTGGGAATATGCTGCACTTGGACTTATTGGTAACACAGAATACGAAAATATTAACCAGAATAAAATTTACCCGTGGAACGGACTGGGTGTAAGTTCTGCAAGTAAAAAAACAAGAGGTCTCATTCAGGCCAACTTTAAAAGAGCGCCCGGAGATTATATGGGTGTTGGCGGGTCTTTAAATGATAAAGGTGATTTAACCGTGCCGGTAATCCAATACACTGCGAATGATTTCGGCTTGTATAATATGGCTGGAAATGTGAATGAGTGGGTAAATGATGTTTACAGAACGGGGACCTTTACAGATGCTGATGCCTTTAACCCTTACCGTGGTAACTACTTTACCAATAAAAAATTAGAGGATACGCAAAGCGGTAAAATTGCGCTTGATAAATATGGCAATCCAATTAAGGAAAATGCCTATTCAGGCAGGAAACAAACCTGGGCTGAAAAACAAGCGCAGGCTAAACGTGTAGACTCTATCTCAAAATCTACAGATCCGCAAACTATTCCAGTTGCTAACGCATATCAGGCAGATCAAAGGGGTTATCGCGACAGACAAAATATCATCTTGAATGAAGAAGGTGTAACGTTGGTAAACGATAAATCCAGGGTTTATAAAGGCGGATCATGGAACGATATGGCTTACTGGTTAAACCCGGCTACGCGCCGTTTTATGCAACAGGATGAATCATCATCAGAAGTAGGCTTCCGTTGTGCAATGACCATGCTTGGAGCGCCCGAAATTAGCACAGCAGGCAAAAGAAGTTTTAAAACACCTCCTCCGAAACCTTACCGGGTAGGTAGAAGCAAATAAATTTAAAAGTCCTGGTTTTTAACCGGGACTTTTCTTTTATCAATAAAATGAGTATTATTTAAATTGAATCAGGATTTGGTTTTTCTCTACTTTATCTCCTTGTTTAATGGCTACTTTGCTGATAATGCCATCCGTAGTCGATTTTAAGATGTTTTCCATTTTCATCGCTTCGAGTACTAAAAGATTATCACCTTTTTTCACTTCTGCATGCTCTTCCACCAGTACTTTTAATACCAGGCCCGGCATTGGCGCTTTAATTTCAGCCACTTTACCGGAAACTAAATTATCCATCCCCAGCTGCTTTAATAACTGATCGAACTGGTCTTCTGCTTTAGTCTCATAGATGGTACCATTAACTTTTATTTTGCAGGTTTTATCTTGCTGATTGAGGTCAATAACTTCAATATTATAAGATTTATGCTGATATAAAATATGAGCCTGTGAAGAAGATATCATGCTTAAATCCAGTTCCACCTCCTGATCATTGACGATAGTTTTTGCTTCCCGCTCTTCAATATTAAACAGCGTATGTTCATTTATTGCAACCTTATACATAGTATTATTGTGTTAAAGCATATTGCACCAGATTTGCGCCCATTTTAAGCGCTTTTAAACGCGTTTCTTGCGTATCTTCAGGATAGGTGCCGAAATCTTCCCATCCATTACCCAGATCACACTCAAAGGTATAATAGCAAACTACCCTGCCTTTATAAATTAATGCAAATCCTTGCGGACGTTTATTGTCATGTTCGTGGATCTTCGGCAATCCTCCGGAAAATTTGAACTTTTGATTATAAATAACATGATTAGATGGCAACTCTACAAAACTGAGTTCGGGAAATACCTTCTTCATCTGCGGCCTGATAAACTTATCTAAGCCATAATTATCATCAATATGAAGAAAGCCTCCGCCAATTAAATATTGCCTTAAATTTTTCGCTTCCAGATCGCTGAACTGCACATTTCCATGTCCGGTCATGTAAACAAATGGGTAACCGAAAATTTCCTTTCCTCCAACTTCAACAATGCTTTCTTCTGCAAAGAAATTGGTTTTTAGATTTGAGTTGCAAAAGGCGATCAGGTTTGGCAAAGCCGTTCGGTCTGCATACCAGTCTCCCCCACCACTGTATTTCAATTTCGCCATCCGGTAGGTTGGTGGAAAAGAGCTAAAAGCAGAAAGCAAAAAGCAGAAAGCCAAAAGACTCAAGCCGCAAGCAATAAACTTGAATTTCGGAACCTGAAAACTGAAAACTGAAAACTTCAAATTGATTATCGGTTAAGGTAATTGATTTCAAAACAAACAGATAATGCAGCCGTTTCTGTGCGCAACCTGTTCTCACCTAAAGTTAATGCTTTAAAGCCTTTATTCAAAGCTAATTCAACTTCTTCTGGTGTGAAATCACCTTCGGGACCAATAAGGATTAAATATTTTTGATGGGGAATAACCAGATCAGAGATAAACTTCTTTTCAGCATAATCAATACAATGGGCAATTAATTGCTCACCGTCAAATGGTTGTTTTAAAAAATCGCTAAACGAAGTCGCCTCATTTAGCTTCGGATGATAGGCTTTGATTGATTGTTTTACGGCTGATGTAATTACTTTATTTAAGCGGTCATCTTTAACTACTCTTCGCTCTGAGCGGTCAGTAATAATCGGCGTAACTTCATCAATACCTAATTCCGTGGCTTTTTCTAAAAACCATTCTAACCTGTCGATGTTTTTAGTTGGGGCCACAGCAATGTGCAAATAGTGATTTCGCTTCTGGAATTCGTGCTCTACATTCAGAATAGATAAGACAACTTTTTTAGGCTGATCAGCAATAATTTCTGCAGTATAGAAACCACCAACACCATCAACCAGGTTAACAATAGTGCCTTTTGAAAGGCGAAGAACACGAACACAGTGTTTGCTTTCTTCTTCGTTTAAGGTGTAAGTGTTTTGGGTAATATCAGGCGTATAAAAAATATGCATGCGTTGAAATTAGTGATTATCAACCATATCTTCTTCGTTAATAACCAATTCTAACTTGATGGTTTCAATGTTCTTTTCGGTCTTTTTCAGGATTGTGAATAGGTAACCATAAGATTCATTGCTTTCTCCAACTTCCGGAATGCGTTCAAACACATGCGATACTAAACCACCAATGGTATCAAAATCCTCATCCTCTGGCAAATCATGTGGCAAATGCTCATTAACATCATAAACTGTTGCAAAGGCATTTACGATAAACTCATTATCAGATACTTTTTCAACCAATGGCTTCTCTTCATCATATTCGTCCTGAATTTCGCCCACTAATTCTTCTACAATATCTTCTAACGTCACCATTCCTGCCGTTCCGCCGAACTCATCCAATACAATTGAGATTTGAATGCGGTTGCTTTGCAGTTCGCTCATCAAATCATTAATTTTTTTAGTTTCTGTAACGAAGTATGGCTTGCGGATAATATCGTTTAATGTCCAGTGTTGATTTCCTGCTGCCACTAGCGGAAGAATATCCTTCGCGTGAATGATCCCAACGATTTTGTCCATGATTTCATCATAAACCGGCAAACGGGAATATCCTTCTTTGATAATCCGGTCTATTACTTCCTCCTTTGGAGATGTTAATTCAATACCAGAAATTTTCGTTCTGGGCACCATGATATTTTTAACTACACGTTCATTAAAATCGAATACGTTTTTAATCAATTCATGCTCATTATTATCAAGGGCACCGCTCTCTTTACCTTGCTCCAATAAATACTGTAACTCTTCAGTACTGTGAAGCGATTCATGACCAGCAGAGGTATCGATGCCAAATGGCTTTAAAATTATTGCGGCAAGGCTATTTAATGTCCAGATGAATGGCCTGAAAACCACATAAAAGATCTGTAAAGGCACAGAAATGAATAATGTGGTAGCCACCGGACGTTGAATAGCGAAAGATTTTGGAGCTAACTCACCAAATACAATATGCATGACCGTAATGAGCGAAAATGCTACTATTGTTGATGCGGTATGGATGGTAGCATCACTCAGGCCCCAATGCAGGCTATCAAAAAGATTTTTAAAGATGGTATGCATAACGCCTTCACCAACCCAACCTAAGCCTAGCGATGCAAGCGTTATACCTAACTGTGTGGCGGCCAGATAACCATCCAGATTATGGATAATTGTTTTGGCCATTTTACCCACTCTACTGCCTGTTTTTGCTTTGATTTCAATTTGAGATGCCCGAACTTTAACAATGGCAAATTCTGCCGCAACGAAAAATCCATTCAACAATACCAGAAATAAGGCAAAAAATAACCGCCATCCAACTGAAGCTGTATCAGTCTCCGCTAAGGCAACCATCGCCAGATCTGATGATGGAAGGATTGCGCTTAATTTAAAATTTAAAAACAAGCAAACCGTGGGTAAATCCATTAAGCTAATTCTCTAAATGTTGTGTTATAAAGTTCCATGCTCTCTTTAATTACTTTATGAGCATAGCGAACACCCAACAAATGTTCGATAGTTACGTTCTTATCTTCTAAAGCTTTATAATCCTGGAAGAAACGCACAATTTCTTTCATTTGGTGAGGAGGCAATTCATCTAAATCGTTAATATAATTAACAGACATATCGTGAGCTGCTACTGCAATAATTTTATCGTCTTGCTCACCATTGTCTACCATATGCATCACACCAACAACTTTAGCTTCAATTAAAGTCATGGGATAAACATCTACCGAACAAAGCACCAAAATATCTAATGGATCTTTATCATCACAATAAGTTTGAGGAATAAAGCCATAATTAGCAGGATACATTACTGATGAAAAAAGAACCCTGTCTAATTTAATTAAACCAGATTCTTTATCTATCTCGTATTTTGCTTTTGAGCCTTTTGGAATTTCAATAATTGCATTTACAATTTCCGGTACGTTTTTACCTGGTGATACGCTATGCCAAGCGTGAGTTTCTTCTTTTGCCATTTTAATTTAAATCTGTCTTTTCCTCGTCAGAACTTGTTACTTTACTTTTTACAAATGTAATCAATAAAGGGATAGTTGTAATAAAGATAAATCCAATAATAATATATAATAAGTAATCGTTAATTTCTTTTTCAAACCTCTTTCCTAAGAAATACCCTAATAACGTCAGGGAACAAATCCACAATACACCGCCAACCACGTTATAAAGTGCAAATCGTTTAAAGTCTAATCTAACCACACCAGCAAAAATCGGTGCAAAAGTTCTAACGATGGGTACAAACCTACCCATAATTAGTGCGAAAGCGCCTTGTTTGTTATAATATCGTTCTGCTGCCTTAAGATATTTCTTTTTAAAAAAGAAACTGTCTTTTCTGGTGTACAGCACCGGACCAGTTTTTCGTCCAAACCAATAACCGGTAAAATTACCGGAGATTGCCGCAACACAGAGACCAGCCAGAAGCAATGCAATATTTACATCTAACTTTCCTGTGGCAACAAACATGCCAGCAAGAAACAACAAATAATCGCCAGGGAGAAAGAAACCGAAGAATAAACCGGTTTCTGCATAAATTACAAATACAACAAGATAGAAACCGCCTTCCCTCAATAATTTCTCGGGATCAATCAGGTGATGCAGGTTATTCCAAAAATCGTGCATATTGAATTATTCGTAAAACTACAAATAATTATCTAACAACTGTATACCTATATTAGGTTTAAAATAATTGCAGGATAAATACCCAAAATAAGAGTAATCGCCACAGAAACTAATAAAACCACCTTATACTGGCCCGGTGTAGAAAGTTCAATCTCTGCACCATCTTTGAACCACATTGCTACGATCACTTTGAAATAGTAATAAAAACCTACCAAAGCATTTAAGATTGCAAAAGCGACCAATAAGGTTTGGTACTCTCCCATCACGTTCAGGAACATCAGGTATTTACCAATGAAACCAGCAGTTAATGGAATACCAGCTAACGATAACATAGCCACTGTAAGAGAAAGTGCTACCAGCGGATTTTTCTTACCTAAACCATTGAAACTTTCGAAGCTATCGCTTCCTGTTTTTTGTTTTACCAGGATCAGTACTGCAAAAGCAATAATAGAGGCGAAAGTATAAGCTGCTGCATAAACGAGCACATTGTTTTCAGATTTCGCACTTAAAACGATCAGCGAGAATAACAAATAACCTGCATGAGATATACTTGAATAGGCTAACATCCGCTTAAAGTTCTTTTGGAACAAGGCGGTAACATTACCGATAAATAAAGTTAAGCAAACAATAACCATCAGTGGCACAACCCAGAAATCGTGAAGCGGCGCAAATGAACCCGCAAATAATCTTAAGAAAGCCGCAAAGCCAGCTGTTTTTACAACGGTACTCATGAAGGTAGTAATCAGCGTTGGTGAACCTTCGTATACATCCGGTGTCCAGAAATGGAACGGTGCTGCGCCAACTTTAAAGCATAAACCTATCATCATTAGGATTACACCCGGGTAAAAGATCGGTGAAATTGCTTTGCTGTTATCTACCAGGTAAGCCTGAATTTTGTCCAGGTCGAAAGATCCGGTAGCACCATAAATTAAAGTAATGCCAAACAATAAGAAACCAGTTGAGAAGGCACCCATTAAAAAGTATTTCAATGATGCTTCGTTCGAGGCAAAATCTCTTTTACGAATACCAGCAAGAATATATAAACTTACTGACATAATCTCCAGTCCAACAAAAAGCATCGCCATATTTTTATACGATACCATCATAATCATCCCTGCGAGGGCAAAAAGGATTAGGGTAAAATATTCGGCTACGTTATCGCTTTTAGCGTGAAAATAGTTTTGGGTAAGCAGAAAGATCAAAAGTGTACCAATTATACAGATCCCAGAAAATGCCAATGCAAAATTATCCGTCTGCATCATGCCAAAATGAACAGCATTACCGTTCCAGGCACCTATAGTGAAACCCAAAGCAGTAAGTAACCCAACAACGGTAAGCGGCAATAATGCTTTTTTGGCTTTAAACAAACCTGCGTAAAGTACAATAAAAGCGGTTATACTAATGGTTATGATAATATTCATTGCTTATTTTACTGATGTTAATTTTTGATTTACCTGTTCTAATAAATGTTGTACAGATGCCTCTGTGATGTGCAATAACGGCTTCGGATAAACACCCAAAATGATAATTAAGGCACAAATGATATAAAGTACTAATTTTTCAGTCCCCTGAATATCTTTAAAGTTAATGGTTAACGTGTTAGTTTGTCCAAGCATTACATTCTGATACATGCGTAACATGTAGACAGCTCCGAAAATGATGGTTAAACCTGCAATAGCTGCAGTCCAAATACCATAATTGTAAACCCCCATTAGCAATAAGAATTCGCCAATAAAGCCATTTGTTCCTGGTAAGGCTACGGTTCCTAAAACGATAATCAGAAAAACTATCGCCAGTTGCGGTGCTGCTTTTGCAATACCACCCAGTTCCTCTATTTTATTGGTTTTTGTTCTGGAGAAAATAATATCTAAGACGAAGAATAAACCTACTACATTAATCCCGTGACTTAACATCTGAACCATTGCACCTTGCATCCCTTGTTGGTTTAACGCAAAGATCCCTGCTGAAATTAACCCAACATGTGCAATCGATGAATAAGCAACCAAACGTTTTGTATCCTTTTGTGTGAAAGCAATTAGTGAGGCATAAACAATTCCAATAATGGAAAGCACCATTGCTAACCCTGACCAGTCTTGAACGCCAGTTGGAACAATAGGCAACAGCCACCTGATTACGCCATAAATCCCCATCTTTAACATGATACCAGATAGCAACATCGTACCCTGCGTAGGAGCGGTAGTATAGGTATCTGGCTGCCAGGTATGGAAAGGAAAAATCGGCATCTTAATGGCAAAAGCAATGAAGAAAGCCCAGAAAATCCATCCTTGTTGAGCACTATCTAAGTTTAAAGCATAAAACGCCTGTATATCAAAATTATCAGCCGGGTTTTGCAGGTACAGGTAAATAATACCCATTAACATAAATAAAGAACCTGCAATGGTATAAACAAAGAATTTCATGTTGATGCGAATCCTGTCTTTACCCCCCCAGAATGCACAGATGAAGTAAATCGGAATCAATGCAGCTTCCCATCCGATATAGAATAAGAAAGCATCCATCGCTGTAAACACCAAAAGCAATCCGGTTTGCATAAACAATATCAAAGCGTAAAAAGCAGCCGGATTCTTATAATCATGTTTATAGCTTGATAAAATGATAATTGGAATTAACAGGTTAGTCAGCAATACCACAAGCATGCTGATTCCATCAATGCCTGCGTGGAAGCGGATGCCTAAATCGGCAATCCATGGTAAATTTGCTTCGAACTGAGTGCTTGCATCCGGAATAAAGTTACCAGCAATGAACAAAGCCAGAACTAAAGAAGCAACCGAAATTACGGTTGAAATTATTTTAGCCGACTTACCAGCAAAGGCTGTAATGATAGCACCTGCAAGCGGAAGAAATATAAGTAGTAAAAGTTGTTCCATTATTTAATTTTGAACCCTTTTTATATGTATAAAAATGTATATAACAATAATGCGACGATACCAAATACCATCATAAATATATAGAAACCTACGTTTCCACTTTGCAGTAAACGAATGCCTTTACTGGCCTCGTTTGTACTCCAGCCTAATCCATTTACAATGCCATCGATGAATTTCGTATCGATAACCCGGTAGAAGAATCTTGAAAAAGCATCTAATGGCTTGGTGATGATGAAATCGTAAATCTCATCCAAATAGAATTTATGGTATGATAACTTCGCAAGTGCAGAACGAGGCGCCTCATCGGCTACCGGAACGCGTGCACCCTTTACGTATCTGGTGTATGCATAAAGTAAAGCAATAATAGCTGCAACTACTGATGTACCCATTAATGCATATTCCGTAGAATGACTTAAATCTAATTCATGTTGTGCAACGCCTGCACCAGATAACCAATGCGCTAACCATTCATTGCCACCAAAAACATGAGGAAGATTGATTATTCCGCCGATTGCAGCTAAAACAGCCAAAACGATTAAGGGTGTAGTCATTGCAGCCGGCGATTCATGAACATGACTTTCTTCATGATGCGTTCCCCTGTATTTTCCTGAGAAAGTAAGGAACATCATTCTGAACATATAAAATGCGGTTAGGAATGCAGTAATTACACCAATACCCCAAAGCACAGGACTATACTGAAATGCATGTGCTAATATTTCATCTTTAGAAAAGAACCCGGAAAATGGCGGTAAACCTGCAATGGCAATGGTACCAATCATCATGGTTAAAAACGTAACCGGAAGTTTCTTTCTTAATCCACCCATGTGGCGCATATCTTGTTCGTGGTGCATGGCATGGATCACCGAGCCAGCGCCCAGGAACAGTAAGGCTTTAAAAAATGCATGTGTTAATACATGGAAGAATGAACCTGTGTATGCACCAACGCCTAAGCCCAGAAACATATATCCCAATTGAGACACTGTTGAATAAGCCAGTACTTTTTTAATGTCTGTTTGAGTAAGTGCAATAATTGCTGCGACTAATGCGGTTGCCGCGCCAACAATTGCAATAATATGTTGTGTGAAAGGTGCAAGATCAAATAAAACGCTTGAACGGGCAATCATATAAATCCCTGCAGTTACCATGGTTGCCGCGTGGATTAATGCAGAAACAGGCGTTGGTCCGGCCATTGCATCTGGTAACCATGTAAATAGTGGCAACTGAGCCGATTTACCGCAGGCACCTATAAATAATAAAATGGTAATTAAAATTAGGGTATTATTACCCGGCAACATATTAGCTGCCTGTGGGAAGATTTTTGAGAATTCAACACTTCCGAAGAAATTGAACATCAGGAATACACCAAGTAAAAAGCCTAAATCACCAATCCTGTTCATCACAAATGCTTTTTTAGCTGCCGATGCATAAGCACTGTTGGTGTACCAGAAACCGATTAAAAGGTAAGAGCATAAACCAACGCCCTCCCAGCCGATGAACATGACGATATAATTTGAACCCAATACTAATAAGAGCATAAAGAACACAAACAGATTCAGGTAAGAGAAAAACTTGCCAAATCCTTCGTCATCGTGCATGTAGCTGGTAGAATATAAATGGATCAGGAAACCGATTCCAGTAATAATCAAAAGCATGATTGAACTTAAGGGATCAACCAAAAATGATAAAGGGATGTGTAATGTTCCTGCGCTAATCCAATCGAATAAAAATACTTCGTGAGATTTTTGTGTATCGCCTTGTAAACTAAAGAAAATAACTACGCTGATGATGAACGAGGCCAGGATTACGCCACTTCCGATGATTCCAACAAGTCCTTTAGATAAAGAGTTTCTGCCTAGCCCGTTAATTACAAACCCTAAAAAAGGAAGTAAAGGAACCAACCAAATCAATTGTTCTATTGTCATTCTTAATATATATTTACCACTTAAGGCGATTTAAAACATTAATATCTATCGATTTCGTATTTCTGTAAACCATTACAATAATTGCCAAACCAACTGCAACTTCTGCAGCCGCAAGTGCCATAATGAAGAATACGAAAACCTGTCCGGATGGGTCGTTGCTATGAACCGAAAACGCAGTTAAAAGCAAGTTTACTGCGTTTAACATCAGCTCTACCGACATAAAGATTACGATTGCATTTCTGCGGGTTAACACGCCTATTACACCTATTGTGAAAATAATTGCACATAAGTAGATGTAGTGATTTAGCGGAACGCCTGCCATTTGTGTAGTTAAATTTTCCATTATGCCTCTACCTCATCTTTTTTAGATAACAAAACAGCTCCAACCATTGCGGCCAATAGTAACAAAGATGATAATTCAAAAGGCAATAAGAATGGTCCGAAAAGCTCTTTACCTAAGTTTTCTACCAAACCCAATCCCTGATTTTTTAAAATTAACGGACTGTTAATGCTTGCTGCTTTAAATGAACCTACTAAAGTTACAACTAAACAACATCCTGCAATTACACCCACAATTTTAATCAATGGAGATTTTGATGGCTCTGTTTCATTGTTCAGGTTGAGGAGCATAAGTACAAATAGAAATAATACCATAATGGCCCCCATATAAACAATAAAGTTTACAACGGCTAAAAACTGGGCATTCAATAATACATAATGTACAGTGAATGTGAAAAAGGTAAGGATTAAGTACAGTACACTGTGAATCGGATTTTTTGCAAAAATCACCATCAGTGAAAAGATGATACTTAATGTGGCTACGAAATAGAATACTTGTGTACTCATTAATTTGTTATTTTTATACTCCTCGTCATTGCGAGGTACGAAGCAATCTTATTAGTTTTACGTCTATCGCATTAGGATTGCTTCGTTCCTCGCAATGACGGACTGGGTTTAATTATTTTTTCATCTCCAATGGCGCCTCTACCAACTTATCTTTCCCGTAAATAAAATCTTTACGTAAATAATCAGCAGGTACAATTGGGCCGTCCAGGTAAATAGCCTCTTTTGGACAAGCTTCTTCACATAATCCACAGAAAATGCAACGCAACATGTTGATTTCATAAGTTGCAGCATATTTTTCTTCACGGTATAAATGCTTCTCATCATTTTTCCGTTCTGCAGCAATCATGGTAATTGCTTCAGCCGGGCAAGATAATGCACAAAGACCACAAGCGGTACAACGCTCTTTTCCGTTCTCATCACGTTTAAGGGAGTGCATACCTCTGAAGTTAGCAGAAAACTCACGTTCTACTTCCGGATATCTTACCGTAGCCTCTTTTTTGAATAAGTGACTAATGGTAATGCCCATACCTTTTGCAATTGCAGGCAGGTACATCCGCTCCATAAAGCTTAAGGGCTTTTGCTCCAGTACTTTTTTCTTGTTACTTAATGATTCCATAATTAAAACTTCTCTATAATCGCAATCACAACTCCTGTTATTATAATGTTGGCAATGGCCAAAGGTATTAAACCTTTCCAACCTAAATTCATCAATTGATCGTAGCGGAAACGAGGGATTGTCCAGCGTACCCACATGAAGAAAAAGATAAAGAATACTATTTTACCGAAAAAAACAGCAGTGCCGAAAAGCGGTGCCCATGTTGGACCTAACCAAACTGCCATTGAATCCATGCCTGGGTAATTATAGCCACCAAAATATAATGTTGCCATCACTGCTGATGAAACGAACATGTTAATGTATTCGGCAAACAGGTAGAAGCCTAATTTCATTGATGAATACTCCGTATGGTAACCACCGATTAATTCTGTTTCACATTCAGGCAAATCGAAAGGCGCACGGTTGGTTTCTGCGAAGGAACATACCATAAAAATTAGAAATCCTAATGGCTGATACCATACGTTCCAGTTTAAGCCGTGTTGTTGTTCTACGATTGTTTTTAAGCTTAAGGTATTTGTCATCAAAAGCAATGCGATAATTGATAAACCCATTGCAATTTCATAACTGATGTTTTGCGATGCGGCACGAATAGCACTCAATAAAGAGTATTTGTTGTTCGAAGCCCAGCCACCAATCATTACGCCATAAACCCCTAAAGAAACCACACCAAAAATGTATAAAACACCAACATTGATATCGGCAACCTGTAACGGAACGAGTTTACCGCCAATAAGCATCGGGCTTCCCCATGGGATAACCGCGGTACCAATACAGGCACAAAGTAAGGCCAAACCTGGTCCAATAATAAATAACCATTTGCTTGATGAAGCAGGAATAATTTCCTCTTTCATAAACATTTTAACCCCATCGGCCAAAGGCTGTAAAATACCAAACGGACCTGCCCTATCCGGACCTAAACGATCTTGAAGGTACGCAGCAACCTTTCGTTCTGCATAAGTAGAATACATGGCTACGACTAAACTGATCCCGAAAATAACGGCAACCAGAATAAACTTTTCTATAATAAAACCTGTATCCATTAGTATTTTACCGTTTTATGTAATTCAATTTCATTCGCTGCCTGTAATGCCGAATTTGGCTTGATTACAGGAAGTGGTTTCAATGTTTCGTAGTGATTAGAGGCAATTACCGAAGTATCATCAATATGTGTTGGATGTTCAATGGTCCAGTCTGAAGTTACTTTTTTATCGAACCGACAAGTATTGCAGATGAATTCCTCAACCTCCCCGAACTGATCTTTACGAGCAGTTACGCGTAAAACATCTTCTCCTTTATACCAAAGTGTTACTTTACCATTGCATTTTTCATGGTCACAGTTGCGATGTGCATCAACCGGTTTGGTGAACCATACACGGTTCTTGAAACGGAAAGTTCTATCAGTCAACGCACCAACCGGGCAAACATCAATTACATTTCCTGAGAAATCATTGTCAACAGCCTGTTGAATATAAGTTGATATTTCTGAATGATCTCCACGGTTTAAAATTCCATGAACACGTTTATTCGTAATCTGATCAGCAGTGAAAACACAACGGTAACACAAAATACAACGATTCATGTGTAACTGAATTTTATCACCTATATCAATACGATCAAAAGTACGACGCTCAAACTCATAACGGGTTTTTTGCAATCCATGCTCGTAGCCTAAATTCTGCAAATCGCACTCTCCTGCCTGATCACAAACCGGGCAATCTAACGGGTGGTTAATTAACAAAATCTCTACCACACCAGCACGCGCTTCCAGAACTTCCGGAGAAGTAATGTTTAACACTTCCATACCATCCATTACAGTTGTACGGCAAGATGCAACCAATTTTGGCATTGGGCGTGGATCTTTTTCCGAACCTTTTGTTACCTTAACGATACAGGTACGGCATTTACCACCACTGCCTTCTAATTTAGAATAATAGCACATTGCCGGCGGAACGATTTCACCTCCGATTTGCCTTGCAGCATTAAGGATCGTGGTTCCGTTATCAACCTCTACTGTTATTCCGTCTATCGTAACCTTAACTTTTTCACTCATGGTTAATGATAATCTTTTATTTTTTGTGCTTATACCGTCATTGCGAGGCATAAACAGTTCTTTCTTATTTATTCTCTTTCGAGATTTTATAGCCAATTTCTTTTCTTGGCTGCTCTTTTTGCTCTAGTAACTCATCAAAATACCTGAATATAACTTCAATATTTTTATCTTGATTATCTACTTTCTTTTTTATTTTCTCTACTTCTAATCTTATTTCTGTATTACTCAAAACCATTGTTCTAAGCTGTACAAAGACATCAATAATTTTAATACTAACTTCTATCGCCTGTCTACTTTTTAAAACATTTGATAGCTGCAAAATACCATGTTCGCTAAATGCGAATGGAAGATATTTTGAATGTTGTCCATGTCTTAAGGTCACAATTTGTGACCTTAAGACATCATTCTCTTCTTTTGTGAGTTCAAACATAAAGTGTTCCGGGAAACGCTCAATATTTCTTCTAACTTGTTGTTTAAGTTGCTTTGTCTCAACACCAAAAAGCTCTGCCAAATCAGAATCTAACATCACTTTAACACCTCTAAAAAGATATATTTTATTAATTATTACTTCGTTAGGGATGACTGCGAGTGATGTTTCTTCTTTCATTTACATACTATCATTGTGTTAAGTTAAACTTGCTAAGGTCGCAAATTGCAACCTTAGCTTTATTTTTCTTCCGTTACCGGAGCTTTTTCAATTGGAACCGCATAATTAGCGATACCATAATTTTGTTGCTGACTTTTTACTGGCTCCTTAATGTGCCATTCGAATTCATCTCTGAAATGACGGATTGCGCTGGCTACCGGCCATGCAGCTGCATCACCTAAAGGGCAAATGGTATTTCCTTCAATTTTGCGCTGAATATCCCAAAGCAAATCTACATCGTCCATCGATCCATGACCATGTTCAATTTTATGCAATACTTTTTCCATCCATCCGGTACCTTCACGACATGGTGAACATTGTCCGCAACTTTCGTGGTGATAAAAACGGGAAAAATTCCAGGTATTACGAACAATACACTGATCTTCATCAAAAGCAATAAAGCCGCCTGAACCCATCATGGTTCCGGTAGCAAATCCACCTTCTGATAAAGATTCGTAACTCATTAAACGAGGTTCGCCGTTTGCATACTTTAAGGTTAAGTTTGCAGGTAAGATTGGCACAGATGAACCACCTGCTACCGTTGCTTTTAAACGTTTTCCATTGGCAATACCACCACAATATTCATCAGAATAGATAAATTCTTCCACGGGTAAACCCAATTCGATTTCATAAACACCCGGTTTAACTAAGTTTCCGGATGCTGATATTAATTTTGTACCTGTACTTCTACCGACACCGATTTTCGCATATTCATCACCACCATCATTGATGATCGGCACCACTGCAGCAATTGACTCTACGTTGTTAACTACTGTAGGGCAACCATATAAACCTGCAATTGCAGGGAAAGGTGGTTTAATTCTTGGATTACCTCTTTTACCTTCTAACGATTCTAACAATGCGGTTTCTTCACCACAAATATAAGCACCACCACCTGGCTGAACATATAATTCTAAATCATAACCTGTACCTAAAATATTTTTTCCTAACCATC
Organism: Pedobacter petrophilus; assembly: GCF_009674725.1. Lineage (GTDB taxonomy): Bacteria > Bacteroidota > Bacteroidia > Sphingobacteriales > Sphingobacteriaceae > Pedobacter > Pedobacter petrophilus. The sequence continues at coordinate 167,251 of NZ_WKKH01000005.1, forward strand.
CGGCGGCTTTTGCTTCTGCAATCGCTTTTTCCAGAATGCGGATTTGAGGCATCATTTCTCCACGAACATAGATATAGGAAACCTTTGCACCGAGGGCGAAACTGGCAACTATCATTCCCTCAATTAAAGCATGAGGAATATACGTCATCAGGTAACGGTCTTTGAAAGTTCCTGGTTCAGACTCATCAGCATTGCAAACTAAATAACGTGCAACGCCTTCTGGTTTTGCCAAAAAGCTCCATTTCATCCCGGTAGGGAAACCCGCACCCCCGCGACCGCGTAAGCCTGATTTCTTAACTTCTTCAACAATCTCTTCAGGTGTTAAAGTTTTAAGGGCTTTTTCTACGGCACGATACCCGCCTTTTTGGCGATAGACCTCAAGTGTATTGATGCCGGGTACATTTATATGCTCAAGTAACAGTTTTCGAGACATTTTTATTAGTCTATAGTCTGTAGTCTGCAGTCCGTAGTCTTGAATCAAATGACTCACGACTTAAGACTTTCGACTTAGGACTTATTTTTCAAATCTTCAATCAATTTATCTACGCTTTCGATAGTCAGGTTTTCGTAGAAAGTATATTCCGGGCTAATTTGCAATACCGGACCGAAACCACAGGCAGCTAAACATTCAACTCCTCTGAAGCTAAATAAACCATCGGCGGTAACTTCACCTTCCTTAATACCTAACTTATCTTCCAGGTGATCTAATATTTTCTCTGCACCAACCAAGCAGCAAGGACCAGTACGGCAAACCTCCAAAGCATATTTACCTTGTGGTTTTAAGAAGTACATGGAGTAAAAAGTAGCTACCTCATAAACTTCAATTGGCTGAATATTTAAATATTCGGCAACTTTATCCATTGCAGATGTTGGTACCCAAAGAAATTCCGCTTGCACCAGATGTAATAATGGTAGCAAAGCTGATTTACTTTTATCTGAAGGATAACGCGTTATAATTTCATCAAATTTAACAAGCAATTCTGATGAAAACGCTACAGGTGTTTGTTCTTCTACTTTAAGCATCTAATTCTCCTGCAATAATATTCATACTACTCATGTTGATAATGGCATCGGATAATAACATTCCTTCGCTCATTGGCGCAAACATCTGGTAATTTACAAAACTTGGTCTGCGGAAGTGCAAACGATAAGGCGTGCGGCCGCCATCATTAATCAGATAGAAACCTAACTCACCATTTCCGCCTTCTACAGCGTGATAAACTTCTGCTTTTGGTGCATCAATTTCACCCATCACAATTTTAAAGTGATAGATCAATGCTTCCATATTGTTGTAAACTTCTTGTTTTGGAGGAAGATAAAAATCAGGAACATCAGCATGAAAAATACCTTTTGGTTCTGTTTTCAATTTTACAATTGCCTGCTCAATAATCCGCAGGCTTTGCCACATTTCCTCATTACGAACCAAATACCTATCATAAATATCGCCACTTGTACCCACAGGAACTTCAAAATCGAAATCCTGATAAGAAGAATACGGATCGCTCACACGAACATCATAATCTACACCCGTCGCACGAAGAAGCGGACCAGTCCAGCTGTATTCTAAAGCGGCCTCTTTGGTTACTTCAGCAACACCTGCTGTTCTATCTATAAAGATACGGTTACGGGTTAAGAGATTTTCAAACTCTCTTAATGCAACCGGAAATTCTTTTAAAAATTTATTGATTTTCGTAAAGGCAATTTCATTGAAATCTCTTTCAAAGCCACCAATACGACCAATGTTTGTGGTTAAACGGGCTCCACAAACCTCTTCAAAAATCTCGTAGATATGCTCACGAAACTGGAACAAGTAAAGGAAAGTTGTTGTTGCGCCTGTATCCTGACCTATAATCGTATTACAGATAATATGATCCGCAATGCGGGAAAGTTCCATGATGATTACGCGAAGATAATCTACACGTTTGGGCATCTGGATATTCAACAATTTTTCAACCGTCATGTGCCAGCCCATATTGTTAATAGGCGAAGAGCAGTAATTTAAACGGTCTGTTAATGGTGTAATTTGGTAAAACGGGCGATGTTCGGCAATCTTTTCGAATGCACGGTGAATGTAGCCAATTGTAGAAACGCCGCTTACAATACGTTCGCCATCTAACTGCAATACGTTTTGAAAAACTCCGTGTGTTGCAGGGTGGGTTGGACCTAAGTTTAAGGTTACCAGCTCTTCCTGCGGATCGTTATCTGTATATACCGGATGGTTATGATTCATATAATTACCTTCCAAAAAATTCGTCTTTTTTATCTACTCTGTTTGGATCTTCCAATGGATATTGTTTCAACATTGGATGAACACCTAAGTCATCCATATTTAAAATACGACGCAAATCAGGGTGACCTTCAAACTTCACTCCAAACAAATCGTAAGTTTCACGTTCCATCCAGTTTGCACCTTTCCAAATCGGTGTAGCTGTAGGAATGGTAGGATTTTGCTCAGAAATAAACACTTTGATTCTGATTCTCACACGCTCTACCATATTATTTAAATGGTAAACAACGGCAATACCATGGTCTTTACCAGGATAGTGAACCGCAGTAATATCCGTAAGGAAGTTAAATTTTAATTCGTCTTTTAAGTACGATAAAACATTTATGATTACATCCTTATAAGTTACAAAGGTTAATAAACCATAAGGCTCAGAAACTGCAGTTACCTTTTCGCCAAACTTTTCAGTCAGCTTAACATGGATGGTATTATTCAGGGTCGTATCTTCCATTACTTAATGCCGTATTGACCTAAAAGTTCTTTATAATAATCAGAGTTTCTTCTTCTTCCTGATTCGTTTCTTACCAAATCCTGAATACGTTGAAAACCATCTAAAATTGCTTCTGGTCTTGGTGGGCAACCAGGAACGTAAACGTCAACCGGAATTACCTCATCAATACCCTGCAATACAGAGTAGGTATCGAAAATACCCCCACTACTTGCGCAAGCACCAACTGCCATTACCCAACGAGGCTCGGCCATTTGGATGTAAACCTGTTTAAGTACCGGAGCCATCTTTTTAGCAATGGTACCCATTACCATTAGAACATCGGCCTGACGTGGAGAAAAACTTAAGCGCTCGGCACCAAAACGACCCAAATCGTAGTGAGAACCCATGGTAGCCATGAATTCGATTCCACAACATGAAGTTGCGAAAGGCAATGGCCATAATGAATTTGAGCGTGCTAAGCCAATCACTTTATCCAATGAAGTGGCAAAATATCCAGGCCCTTCGGTTCCTGGAGGCGCATCAACTATATTAATTTCACTCATGTTTATAAACAAAAAATGCTCATCCCTTTGCAGAATGAGCAACAAATTTACAATATTTTAAAGGCAATTGAACTAGACCGCCTTGATTTAGAACCTTTCTAAATAAATTAAAACCGCTGAGGTAAGTGTAATTGATACACACTCAATTTTCAATTAGTAGTTTTCAGTACACAGCTCAAAAACCAAGCATTGAAAACCATAGCCTAAATTAGTTCCAGTCGAGCACTTTTTTCTTAATGACGTAGATAAAGCCTAACAATAATGTCCCCATGAAAATGAACATTTCAATCATACCATCCATTTTTAAGGCTCTGAAATTTACAGCCCAGGGGTACATAAAAATCACCTCAATATCAAACAATACAAAAAGAATTGCCACTACGAAATATTTAATCGAAAAGGGCTGACGGGCATTACCTACACTTTTAACACCTGCTTCAAAAATCTCAAGCTTATCACTGGTTTTACGTTTTGGCCCTAAAAAGTGTGTAGCCACCAACGTGGTTACCACGAAACCTAAAGCAACAACTACTTGAAATATAATTGGTAAAAAATCTATGGAGGTACTTTGCGCTTGCATAATTAAATTTTCTGATGCAAAAGTAAAAGAAAAAGGCAGAGTAACCAAACTCTGCCTTTTCTAAATTATTTAAGTTGGTGATTATTTACCTTTTCCTTTAGCTGCAGGAGCTGATAATTCTTTCAATTTAGCGGAAGCAAAAGTACCAGATGGATAAGCAGCTACACTTTTCTCAAAATACTCTTTCGCTTTTGCTTTATCAGTATTGAAATAGTATCCTCCAAGGTTATCGTATGCTTCTGATAATTTCTTAGCATTGGCTGTAACTAATTCTGGTTTTTCAGTTACTTTTTTAATAAACATCTCAAAATGAGGCACCATTAATCCTTTTGGTGCTTTTTCATCATCTAACAAGCTATTTACCCTAGCACGATATAAATATGCATCAGTAGTTTCTGGAGCAAGTTGAGCTACTTTTGCAATAGAAGAATCTGCTTTAACCAATAAATCTTTAGATGGATTTTTCTTAGCAGCATACTGAGTTGCATAATCGAAGTAATAAGCTAAACCATCATAGAAATAGCTATATAAAACACCTTTTCCATTTGGACTAGCGGCAATAACTTTGTCATAAATTTGTGCTGACTTAGCATATTTTTTAGCATCGAAGAAAGTTTTCGCAACCTCAGCTAAAGCGTCAACGTTAGTAGTGTCTTTTTCAACTGCTTTAGTAATATTGATTAATGCTAAACTATCCTGACCTGATTTTAATTGTGCTTTACCTAAATACAAATAATCAAACCCTAAAATTTTATTTGGATCTTTTTCTTTAGCAAAGAAATCATTCATACTTGTTAAGGCTTGAGGATAGTTTTTGTTCTCATAAGCCGCCCAACCTTTCATTCTTGATACTACCGCACCTTTAGAATCATTAGCAGAAACCTTAATCGCTGAAGCTACTTGTTCTAAAGTCTGAAAATCCTTTGCATAAAATAAAAATTGTGCATAACGTAATTGAGACTCTAAAGATTTGTCAGTCAAATCCATATATTTTTTATAATTCTCAATACCTTTTTTCGCTTTCTCCTGGTCTGTACCGAAACTACTCCACTGTAAGTACAGCTCACCTAATTCACGGTAAGCAGGACCGTAGTTTGCATCAGCAGCAATTACATCCTGTAATTCTTTTTCTCCTTCCGGAAAAGCTCTTGATTCTTTGTACATTTTACCAATCTGTGTCTTCGCTCTGCGGTTGTTTGGATCAACGTCACCAACACGCATATATGGTCCTAATGCTTCAGAATTTTTCTTTTGCAATGCATATGCATCACCCAAAGCTAAGAAAACCTCTGCGTCTTTATCTTTTGAATCCAACTCATCAGCTTTAGTGATATTTGCCAAAGCGTTTGTAAAGTCTGGCTTAGATACATCATCACTTGGTTTATCTTGCGCTAAATAAGCTTTACCAATCTCTAAATAAGTTTTATAATTTTTCTTATCCAGCTCGATTGCTTTATCAAAATTTGTTTTAGCAGATGTTGGGTTATTAGATAACATATCTGCCTCGCCTAAGCCAATTAGGTTTAAGTTATTTTTAGCATCTGCCGTTACACCCTTAGTGAAAACAGCACGGGCCGAATCAATATAACCAGTTTTTAAGTAAACTAAACCAAGATTATAATAATTTTCACCGTTAGAAGCTTGTGAGCTCACCAATGATTTAAGCATTGATGTTGCTTTCTGATACTGTTCAGCGTCAATGGCTTTTTTCGCGTCATTTAAATTTTGAGCAAAAACTGCAGAACCCATCAACACCAAACCTACATTTAAGGTTATTGCTTTCTTTGAAATTTTCATCGGATATTCTGTTTTTTTAATAAAAATGAAGTGTCTGTTGAGATTACTTCGTGGTTCAATTATAATTTGTTATTTATTTTCCTTTGTCAGGTTAATTTCCCTAGGCATTAACTTATGTGGACCAAGTCCAGATTTAAGTACAATAAGCTGGCCTCTCTGACTTCTTAACCATGTTGCAAATCCTGTGCCTAAACCATCCCTACCTTCGCAATCTATAATATTTACGTTTCTAAGAAACGGATAGATTCCATTAATCAGATTATCTTGTGTTGGCTTATAAAACTGATCATCACCAACTTCACCCTTAAGATTTTTAACACCAAGGGTTTTTATCTTTGAAAGATAACTGGCATATTTTGTATTCCTATCAGATACCCAGTCTACGCCTAAAATACCTATAAAACTTTTATCTTCCGCAATTAATTTAAGAACTTCTACACTAGAATTTTTTGAGTAAACACCTTGAGCAGGAAACTGACTAATTTTTGCCAACTGCTTGAAGTATTGAAAGGTGCTTGAGTAAGCATTATCAAAAACCAATTTTTTAGCTGATCCTTTTCCTTGTAAAATATCAATAACTTCTTTAACGGTAATGGTGCTATCAATATTGTCTTTATTCGTTATTAATGCTATGCCATCAACGGCGAATCTTGTAGAATTAATCCTGATTCCGCGTTGGGTGTAATACTTTTCTTCTGCTTTTGTTAATAACCTCGGCATCACAATAACCCTAACGCTATCGTTTAAAAAGGCCGGAATAAGTTTTTCTTCTGGTTTAACCGTAAGCTGAAATTTAGCATCAGGATAATCCAAACTAAAAATACTAATTTGTTCCTGAACAATAGGGCTCACACTCTCATCAATCAGCATTTTTAATACCCCACTGGTACGGGTTTCTTTAACCTGATTGGTCTTTTCTTTTCTTTTGCAAGAAGCGAATGCCAAGACGATAAATATAAAAAGTATGTTTCTCATTTAAGGTTTAATCTTTTCTGCCAAGACTTAGCAGCCTAATAAAAGCGTAGAAAATTAGAAAGACACCTATAGCTATCCGGCCCCATGCTGGTATAAAATTGAATCGTATTGCCAGAGGTGCCCAGAATATAAAAGCTAGTCCCATTACTAAATACAACACAAAGGTGACTAGGCCTAAAATGAGCAAAAACCGCTGTTTAGGCGATTTTTGCTTAAAAATATCAAAATTTAACATTTACTATTAGTTCAATGTAAAGTTAACGTTGATGTTATACTTTACCCTTACCGGCTTACCATTTTGGATACCTGGGTTCCAGCGTGGACTAGCTTTCAATACACGGATAGCTTCTTCATCAGTTCCACTACCCAAACCTCGGGTAACCTGGATATCTGTTAATTTACCATCTTTTTCAACTACGAAAGATAAAAACACTTTACCCTGTACGTTGTTTTCTTGTGCCATTGGCGGGTATTTAATTGCTCCACCTAAGTATTTGTAAAACTTAGCGATACCTCCCGGATATTCTGGTTGTTTTTCAATACTAACGAAGTCATAAACCTTGTTATCATCTACCGCAACAGCAGCTTCTCTTTTCGGACCTTCACCAACTGGTTCAGCAATTACGATATCCGCAGTAGGGTCACCTTTAATATCTCTTTGACCAGGATCTGCCTCTTTCAATTTTTCAACTGTTGGTGGTTCCTCATCACGTACCTGCTCATCTGGCTTTACGATTGGAGGTGGCATTTTTACCTGATCCACTTTTGGTGGTGGTGGCTCTACCGGTGGTGGTGGTGGTGTTTCTGGATTTACTGGTGGCGGTGGCGCAATAATTACCTCCTGCGCTTTTTCTACTTGTTCTGTTTCATCCATTGAGCCTTTAATAAGACCATAAATTTTTGGAGCAAAGAAAAGCGCTAAAAATAATATCGAACCAATAATTAATGCCCGTGTGGTATTGGCTCCATTGCTTTTACGCAATTGGTAGGCTCCGTAGCTTTTGTTCTTTTCAGCAAAAACTACTTCAATCCACTCCTTTCTTAAAATATCTAATTTTGACATGATTACTGATTTAACAAATTATAAAATACCCTGAGCTTTCATGGCTTCTTTTTCATTATCAAGGATATTGTCATCATCAATCTGACGAACTTTAACCTTTAATATTTCCAATTCATCCATGATATCTACAAAGTTTTTGAAATTAGATCCGCTGGTTGGCTTAACCAACACTACGAAATCACCTTTCACTCCTGACGCGTCAGCAACTTTTCTGTTATCGATAATCGCTTTTTCAACCTGAGACAAATTTTCAAACGTTGGAGCTGTTGCACCAGCTTCTCCCATATACCAGGCTACCTTATCATTTTTACCTAATAAAATAGTCATGGTTTTAGAGGCTTTCAACTCCAATCTGTTATCCTTATTGTTATCGTCCTTATCTGGCTTTACAATATCCATTGCTTGCGGCGTAGAAATCGTTGTGGTTAAGATAAAGAACGTTACCAAAAGAAACATCAAATCTACCATCGGCGTCATATCGACTCTTGGCGTGGCTTTCTTCCCGCCTGTGTTTAATTCTGCCATTTCTTATTTTTTTCTAGCTTCAGCATTAGTAACCAATAAGAACTTGTTTACTTTTTGCTTCTGCAATACATCAATAATTTTCTTCACTACAGGATACTCTTGTTTTGAATCTCCTTTGATACTTACACGCATTGGTTGTTGATTAACCTCAGCTGTTGCAGTACGAGCTTGCAAAACCCATGAATTTAACTGGTTGTCAGTTGAATCCGTAGGAATACCACCTTGAACACCTGGTTTCATTCGCTCACCGCCATCCAATGCTAAAAATGATTTTAGACTTGAAACCGGAACGCCGAATGATCCAACTAATGAAAAATCTTTAATTTCCTGTGGCGTAAAGTTGATTTTATACTGCTGACCAATTAATTCTAAGGTTCTAGCCTTAACTTTTTGGCCTGCCACTTCGAAGAAAACCTTACCCTGCCCAATGGTTAATGTTGCATTGTTCTCAGCTGGCACCTTAAATTCATACGTAGATGAAGGTGTAGATACCGCTAATGGTTCTGGTTGTTTCGCCGTAGCAGTTAATATGAAGAACGTCAGTAACAGAGCTGCAACATCGCACATGGCTGTCATATCTGTTACCGTACTGGTTCTTTTAACTTTAATTCTAGGCATAATATTTCTTGCTAATTTTAATAATGATGATCTTTTTCCCGGTTTTCCATAAAGCCGGTAAAAATTTTTTCAAATTATTATTTATGCGAACTAGCGTAAGTTTGAACGATGCTGAATCCAGCCTCATCAATTGCATAAGTTAACTTATCAATTTTAGAAGTTAATATGTTGTACATGATAATCGCTAATGTAGACACACCGATACCGGTCATTGTGTTAATTAACGCCTCAGAGATACCTACCGCTAATGCTGATTGATCTGGAGCACCAGAGTTTGCTAAACCGGCGAAAGCACGGATCATACCTGTTACTGTACCCAATAGACCGATCAAAGTACCAATTGATACTAAAGTAGCAATGATGGTTAAGTTTTGCTCTAACATTGGCATTTCTAAAGCAGTAGCTTCTTCAACCTCTTTTTGGATAGCAACGATTGATTGCTCTACATCCAGATTAGTGTCAGCTTCAACCTCACTGTATTTTTTCAAACCTGATTTAATTACGTTAGCAACAGATCCTTGTTGTTTGTCGCATTCCGCTTTAGCAGCTTCGATATTTCCTGAATTTAATAAACCTTTTACTTTGATAATGAAAGTATCTAAGCTAGATTTTCCGCTTGCTTTACCAATTACGATTAAACGCTCGATAGAGAAAACGATAGTAGTTAATAACAATCCGATTAAGATTGCCACGATTGGACCACCTTTAAAAGCAGTACCTGGATAATTGTTTGGTAATGGTAAGTTCTCGTTGTTGTTGTCAATAAAGTTTGAAGGATCACCTAATACGAATCTCCAGATAATAAAGCCAATTACGATACAAATAGGAATAACCAATGTTGCGAAAACATTAGATGCACTTGAAGAGCTCTCTTTTTTAACAGTTGTTGGTTTTGGTGCGTTTGCCATTTTTTTTTAATTTTTAGTTTTAGTTCTTGTTTTTAATTTTTTAGCTGTTTAACTTTTGTACTACACACAACGGATTTGATCTGATTTTGTTGCGAAAAACAAATTTATAAATTGATTTTAAATTACAAATTAATAAATCAATAAACAATTAAATCGTTACTTAAGATTTAGTTTCCGGTAAACATACGGTATGTATAACAAAAAAATTGCCTCAGCCGGAGGCAATTCTTTCACAATAAAAACTAAAATAAAATCTAATTGCAAATTTTTCGGCCAAAAAATGCATTTTAAGGCTCATTTAACACAATTTAACGCTTGTTCGTGTACTTTTGACACTTTGGCTTGCTCAAATTGTTTAAAATTTTCTTCAAACGCATGCGCCAGTTCATATGCTTTTATAAAGTACTCTTCCTGATTACTCCACATTTTTGATGGGTCTAATATTTCATCCGGAACATTAGGGCAATGTAAAGGAATCATTAATTTAAAAACATGATGCTTTTTATAATGCTGATGATCCAGACCTCCGGTTAAAGCTGCTTTAATCATCGCTCTGGTAAAACTTAATTTCATTCGTTTACCAATACCATAAGGTCCGCCGCTCCAGCCCGTATTTACAAGCCATACATTTACCTCATGTTTTTTCATTTTTTCGCCTAACATTTTAGCATATACAGATGGGTGCAACGGCAGAAATGCTTTTCCAAAACAGGCAGAAAAGGTGAGTTGAGGCGCTGTAATTCCGGCTTCAGTGCCCGCTACTTTAGCCGTATAACCGCTTAGAAAATGAAACATTGCCTGCTCAACATCTAGCTTTGAAATTGGCGGCAATACGCCAAATGCATCAGCAGTTAAAAAGAAAATGTTTTTTGGAACCGATGCTATTGAAGGTAAAACTGCATTATCGATAAATTCAATCGGATAAGCTACCCTTGTGTTTTCTGTTTTATCAACATTTTTATAGTCTACCTGTTGAGTTCCCGGCAAGAAATTAATGTTTTCCAATAAAGCGCCAAATTTGATGGCCTTAAATATCTGAGGCTCATTTTCTTCAGTCAGCCCCACACATTTCGCATAACATCCTCCTTCAAAATTAAAAACCGAAGCATCGCCCCAACCGTGTTCATCATCCCCTATTAAATTACGTTCAGCATCCGCAGACAAGGTTGTTTTACCCGTGCCTGATAGTCCAAAAAAGATAGCCGTATCTCCATCTTTCCCAACATTCGCAGCGCAATGCATGGGTAGGACATTCTTATATAACGGAAGAACAAAATTCAAAACAGAGAAGATGCCTTTTTTAATTTCCCCGGTATAACCTGTCCCTCCAATGAGGATCATTTTACTGGAAAAATTAATGATGGAAAAGTTTTCTTGTCTTGTACCATCAGTAGCAGGATTCGCCAAAAAACCGGGTGCTGCCATAATCGTCCATTCGGGCTGCTGCCCTAAACTTTCTCGTTCAGGGCGGAGAAAAAGATTATTTGCAAAGAGGTTTTGATAAGCTGTTTCGGTAATCACCCTAATCGAAATGGCATGAGCAGAATCAGCACAAGCTGAAGAATCACGGACATAGATTTTTTTATCCGAAAGATAAGTAGTCAGCTTATTGAACAAATGATTAAATTTTTCCGGATTGATTTTGATATTGACATCACCCCAACAAACGGTATCCCCCGTAATATCATCGTAAACAATGAACCTATCTTTCGGCGATCGGCCTGTGAACTTTCCGGTATCTACCGCCAAAGCTCCTGAGGAAGACAGTACGCCTTCTTTATTTAGTAAAGCTTCATCAATTAACTCCATAGGAGATAATTGATACTTAACAATAACATTTCCTCCCAGATTTAGATAGCCTAAATCTGGTGCCTGTAATTTCTTTTTGCTCATAAATAATATTTAGTTAGTGAGGCAAAGTTAAACAGTTATCTATCAGAAAAACCAACATTTAAGCCAAAATATTTACATATTGTAGCAAATACACTATAAATATCTAATTGAAATTCAAATAGTTATATTCATTATAGAAAAAATAAAAAAACAGAAAAAATACACTAAGCCTTTAATTGAAAGAGAAGTTTCTTTCATCAACTGTAATTTGTTATCTATGATCAGGAATTGAAAATTAATACATCGCTGAGATAGCGGAAGAAGAATACTTAATAGCTTATATTTAAGTATTGGGAGCTGAAAGACAACTTTGAATTTGCTTCCAAAGTTGCTTCTGTTATACTTTATGTGAGTGTGGAAACTGAGAAGTGAATTAACCGCCAGCTTTTTTAACCTTGTAACCGTCTTTTTGAAGAATAGCCATTACCTTATCCCGAACATCTCCCTGAATCATAATTTCGCCTTCTTTTACGGAACCGCCAACACCGCATTTGGTTTTAAGCATTTTCCCCAGAATGTCGAGATCTTCTGTTCGTCCTTTAAAACCTGTAATTAAGGTAACTGCTTTTCCGCCCCGGTTCTTCTTATCCAGCATTACCCTTAAATCCTGATGATTATTTGGTGAGGTGACAGTATCATCAACCTCTTCATGATATTCGAAATCAGGATTTGTTGAAAACATAATTCCTCCCAGATCGCTCAAGCTATTTTTTTTAGGTTTCATAATCCAAAGATAAAGGAAATTGTGAATCAGAAATAATCTAAGGTACGATAACGGATAACGATAGCGGATTAATCGAGGCTTCTATGGTTATGCCCATTTGCAAAGGTTCGCCGTCTACATGAACAGCACCTGCCTTTTCCCTGGTAATCAGAATATTTTTTCCTTTAATAATTTCAATCATCTCTGATGTTTCTGCCTTCCCTTTGAGCATTACGTAGCCCAACATTGGCAGCTTCAGTAAACTAAAGGGTTTGATGATACAAACATCCAGCAAACCATCCTTAACAGAAGCTCCGGGCGCAATAAAAACATCATTACCATATTGTGAAGAATTGGCTACAGTAACAGCAAAAGCTGCTCTGGAAATTTCTTTTCCATCAATATTGATAATATATTTTTGAGCACGATAGCCAAATACTTCCTTTAACCCAAGTTTTACATAGCCGGCTAATCCTCTCTTCTTATCACTGGAGAACACCGCACTTAAATGAGCATCAAAACCCATTCCGGCCAAATTAAAAAAGCTCTTGTTATTGAACGTCGCTGTGTCTATTTTCTCCGTTTTTAAGCGGTTGATCGTTAAAATGGCATATCGAAGATTTTTCGGAACCTGAAGAAACCGGGCAAGGCCGTTTCCTGAACCCAAGGGCAGAATCCCCAGAATTTTATTATGCTGAAGCACCTTTGTAGCCACTTCATTTATGGTTCCATCGCCTCCTGCGGCAATAATAATATCGAAATTTTTATTTGCTGCTTCATCAGCCAATTCTGAGGCATGGCCAACATATTCCGTAAATACAAATTTTGCATTAAATTTTTCTTTATCGAGATATTTATCGATAAAATCCGGAATCCGTAATTTCCCTTTTCCACCGGAAATTGGGTTGATGATAAAAAGTATATTGAGCTTTGTGTGCAAAACGTAAAGAATGAGGGTACAAAATAATCTATAATTTTCGAAATAAAGAAAATATGCTAATTTTGTCGCATTATTATAGTGGACCGATTTGCTATTCCGAACATATTCGGAACGGATTGCAACCACTTAAAAAAAAGTGCTAATACCTCCTCCAATCATTTACAACCTGTTTCCAGGGGTCGTTGGCGCTTTATAAATGTTTATTTATCATTAAAATTTAATAGATGTCGTATTTATTTACATCAGAATCTGTATCTGAAGGCCACCCAGACAAAATTGCCGATCAAATTTCGGATGCGTTAATTGATAATTTTTTAGCTTTTGATCCGGAATCAAAAGTGGCCTGCGAAACTTTAGTAACTACCGGACAGGTAATTTTAGCTGGTGAAGTAAAATCTAAAACTTATTTAGATGTACAGCAAATTGCCCGTGATGTAATTAAGAAAATTGGTTACACTAAAAGTGAATATATGTTTGAGGCTAACTCTTGTGGTATTTTATCGGCCATACATGAACAGTCTCAGGATATCAATCAAGGTGTAGACAGAAGCAATAAAGAGGAACAAGGTGCGGGTGATCAGGGAATGATGTTTGGTTATGCTACGAACGAAACCGAAGACTACATGCCGCTGGCTTTGAATCTTTCTCACAAATTATTACAGGAACTTGCTGTTTTAAGACGCGAAAACGACGAAATTAAATATCTGCGTCCGGATGCGAAAAGCCAGGTTACTTTAGAATACGATGACTATAATAAACCCGTTCGCATTGATGCAATTGTAATCTCAACCCAACATGATGATTTTGATGAAGAAGCTACCATGCTTGCAAAAATCAAAACCGATTTAGTAGAGATTTTGATTCCAAGAATTATTAGGAGTAATCCACAATATGCTCATTTATTCAACGATAAAATTGAATACCACATTAATCCAACTGGTAAATTCGTAATCGGCGGGCCACATGGCGACACTGGTTTAACTGGCAGAAAAATTATTGTTGATACTTACGGTGGAAAAGGTGCACACGGTGGTGGTGCCTTCTCTGGTAAAGATCCAAGTAAGGTAGATAGAAGCGCTGCATATGCTACCCGCCACATTGCAAAGAATTTAGTGGCTGCCGGCATTGCTGATGAAATTTTAGTTCAGGTATCTTACGCTATTGGTGTTGCAAAGCCAATGGGTATTTATATCAATACTTATGGAACGGGCAAAGTAGGTAAAACTGATGGTGAGATTGCTAAAATAGTGGAGTCTCTTTTTGACATGCGCCCTTATTTTATCGAACAACGTTTAAAATTGAGAAATCCAATTTATAGCGAAACAGCTGCTTATGGGCACATGGGTAGAACTCCGGAAACGGTAACTAAAACTTTCAGAACACCGAATGGTGAAGAAAAAACCGTTACGGTTGAATTATTTACCTGGGAAAAATTGGATTTTGTAGATAAAGTGAAGTCTGCTTTCCAACTATAAAATCTTCCATCATTAATAAAAGGGCTTTGCAAATACTGCAAAGCCCTTTTTATTTGTAGACTACAATTTGTTGGTCTTTAAGAAACTGATTTCTTCAGGTAAGATGTTCTCATCATCAATAGTGTATGATTTAATACCAGCTATTTTCATTTCATCAATCAAATCTACATAATCCTGAAATCTGGAGGTAGCTGTTGGTTTAATGATTACCAGCATATACTTTGAAGCATTGTTGTGATTGGCCCTGGCCACTTTAGCCTGGTTGGCATTAATCGCTTTTTGAATATCTTTTACAGCAGTCATGTTCATTTTCGCATCTTGTGCTGTACCCATGTACTCAACTGCCTGATGGTCTTTTCCAAGTAAAACTGTCATTGTTCTGGAAGCAGGATAATCCATACTACAGGCTTCACAATGATCTGGCTTTGCTACGTCGGCAGCATTTAGGTTACTGAGTGATGTAGTAAGCATAAAAAATGTTGTTAATAAAAACATGAGATCAACCATAGCAGTCAGGTCTACTCTTGGTGCTGTTTTTTTGGTTCTGCCTTTCACGGCCTTGCCGCTTGAAGCTTCGTTTAATGTTGCCATATTTTAGGTTTTAAAACATGATGACAACCTAAACCAAATTGCATAAAAAAGGCGATTAAATCCTAACCGCCTCAAAATAATTTTTAAATTTTATTTTGCAGATTCAATCACTCCGCAACCTACTCTTGGACCAGAATTTCCGGTCGGCTGTGTTTTGTAATCATCTGTTCCGTCATGAACAATAATTCCTCTTCCTATAATATTTTTTACGTCGCCATCTTGCACACTCCACCTATCCGTAGTAATGGATACTTCTCCTTCACCTTTTGAATCAAGCTTGATGTTTCCAATGTCTCCACTATGAAAAGCGCCAGAATCCCATTTTCCATGATCTTCTTTTGTTGGATTCCAGTGTCCGTGGGTATTTTCTCCCATATCCCCGCAATCGCCATGCTCATGAAAATGAACTGCTACATTGCTATCCGCTCTGGCTGCGAATTTTAATTTTAAATCCATTTTTATTTTACCATCACTCAGTCCATAAAACTTAACTGTTCCAATGCTTTTTGATGGGTCTGCAGTTTCAGAAAGGTTAGCAGACGCAAGTTCTGTTTCTTTTTGTGAGCAAGCACTCATTAATGCGATGCCGGCAATGGCCATGCCCAGAAGATATTTTTTCATACAATTTAAATTTAGTTAATTAGGAAACAGATTGATAATCATTTAGTTTGACATTAAGCGAAACACACAAAAACCATTTCAACCATTAGGTGTTTATTAAGTACGTAAAATCATATAACTATGGAACATCCAATTGCAATGAATACTTTAAGTCAGATTTTAGAGAAATTAAGACTGAAAGGAAAAGATAATGAATTGAAGATGACCGATCACGGTAAGATGCAAAGTAAATCGCTCGACAAAATTTATAAGCCTGAGGATTTGACAATTGTAAAAACCTATCGTTTTGAAGGTGATTCTGATCCTGGAGACAATTCTGTTTTGTATCTGGTTGAAGATTCAGATAAAAATATTGGATATATGTTAGATGCATATGGCATTTATTCAGACAATATTGGTTCTGGCTTTGACGATTTCCTTAAAAAAATCCCAACTGAAAATAGGGATGAGCAAGAGCTGTTTTGCTAATAAAACAAAAGTTATTTAAAAGGCATGGATTAAATCCATGCCTTTTTTGGTTTATAACAGAATCGCCATAAAAATACTTCTCGCTATTTCTACTCTTAGAAATATGTACTTTCGCGCCTCGTTTCCGAGATGAATGAAAATTAAATTAAATATCCCACCCATTCCGGCAGTTATAATTGCCATTATAAGCGTACAATGTGGCGCAGCAATTGCTAAAGGGCTCTTCCCTGAAATAGGTGCAGCGGCTACGGCATCGCTCAGAATTGGTTTATCTGCTGTAATTCTGTTGATTGCTTTCCGCCCCAATATGTTAAAGCTAAATGCCAGGCAATGGAAATATGTGATTTTATATGGCGTTTCTTTAGGAATGATGAATATGGTTTTTTATCTGGCCATATCACGGATTCCCGTTGGCTTAGGCGTAACCCTTGAATTTGTTGGCCCACTAATTCTGGCAATTTTTGGGTCCAGGCGAACAATAGATTTCATTTGGGTTACCCTATCTGTTATTGGTATTGCTTTAATTGCACCCTGGAATAGCAAGGGGCTGGATATTTCCGGAGTTTTATTGGCATTACTTGCTGGTGTATTCTGGGCAGCTTATATTATACTGGGCGGGAGAATATCAAAAATTATGAAAGGTGGAGAGGCTGTTTCGGTTGGAATGTTGATTGCTACAATTATTATTTTACCGTTTGGCATTTTAAGCGGTGGTTTACACCATTTAGATGCAAAATTATTGGGACTGGGAGCCGCACTTGCTTTACTCTCGAGTGCAATTCCCTTCACATTAGAGATTGGAGCACTGAAGCAATTACCCGCCAAAACATTTAGTATACTGATGAGTCTGGAACCTGCAATGGCATCAGTAGCTGCTTTTGTTTTTTTGCAGGAATACCTTTCGGTTACGGAATGTATTGCAGTAGGTTGTGTGGTAGTTGCATCTGCAGGTTCTTCATTTACAGCAAGGAGAAATAAAGTCTAGTCTATTTTTTATTCATCAAGGGAAACCATTCAGATACAAATCAAAACAATAGCGACTACTTAACAGGCCACTTTCCATAGGTAGAAAGCATTTTAAATTTGCCGTTAACTTTACCAAAAATGAAGCTAAAGTAACTTTCAGCCTGGGTATTTGCTTCCGGATATTGCATGTAAACTTCGTACATTTTACTACCTGAATCTGTTAGTTTCCTCAGTGACTGATAATAAATCTCATCTGTTTTATTATCAATTTCGGAGAGATTATCTTCTTTACATTGAGGTAAAATTCTTAAAACATCTGCATTAAAGATGGTGGTTTTATAATTATTAAATTCTGCCGCACCGATTGGGTCTATAGGAATACCTACACCATTAGCCACTTCTTTATGGCTGGTATAGAATGGAAAATTCAACAATGAAACAACCTTATTTAAGTTCTTATTTTTAAGGTTGCCCTTTAAATTTTCAAGCAGCTTCCTAAACTCCTGTTCGTCATTTACATTTTTAGGAATTTCTTTCGATACCGAAATTTTTACAGGCTTATCACTTGCGTAATTTTCTTTAGCCTGGCTTTGTCCATTTTCAGTAGTGCAACAGATTAAGAAAGGCAAGACAATTAATATGTTTAAAATTCTAACTGCTTTCATATTTTAGTGCCTTGGTATATAGATTAAAATACGCTGCTCCATTCTTTTTAATATTACCGCTGCTCCCATTTGTTTTGATACCGATTCTGCGTCAAACTTCCCATCAGCAACATATTTCCCTTTCTCATACTGATTGGAATAACTCCATAAATACGGCGAATTTATACTGTGGTATTTGAAATAACCAAATCCATTATAAGCTTCCAGTTTGCGTAAAACAGTTGGTAAGTTCCAATTTGTTATTTCATTAAATTTCATGAGTTTCAGGGCATCAACTGCACTTTCTTCGAAAGTAAAAGGTGGCCCGTGACCAACTTTCGGCCTATTTGCCGGTACTCGAATGGTATAGCCAGATAACGGATCTCCATTATGCAAATGCTTTTTAAAATCGAAACTACATTCCAGGTAGTGTGCACATGCAATAAAATACCATGGGATTTTGGACGACCCCATTACAACGTTATTGAATGAATTTTCAAAAGAGTTGGTTTGAAAACCACTGAAAAGCGTACTTGCCGGCTTAAGCTGATCAGAAAATAGCGCAGGTTGAAATATTGAGTTAGACCCAAAAGCAGACGCTATCGGTTTTATCAATAAGTTCCCGGCAACATCATTAGAAATATCGGTATAACGATTTCTATTAGAGGTGATATGATCATCTATTACCTTATCAATTGTTCCTGTTTTAGTTGGATCAATAACACAGTCATCAAACATCTTAATGTATTCGAGATCTGTGGGCTGAGATGGCTTAACTATTTTTATTGTCTTCGTTTTTTTCATAGGTAAACAGTAATACAATAAGCAATTGCAATGCGCGAAATAGTATTTGCAATGTAACTACTTCAGGCAGTAGCGGAACCTGCTGCCTGAAGTGTATATAAAATTAGGCTTTTGGCCAGTCATTTTCATGTTCTGCATTACCCAATTTGAGTTTACGGGCTGAAACTACGAAAGTAAGGGTCATTGGAGTATTGTCATTTACGGCAATCCCTTCACTATATTGAATGATATAACCATCTTCGAAAGTAAGTTCTTTCATTTTGGCATCTTCTTCGCCTTTTTTGAAAGTAATTGTTCCTGCCTGTGGTTTATATTGGTTATTTACCATTGATTCGATTACCGAAGTATCTTCTGTTGATTCGATTTCAATGTTAATGGTCCCACCATATACGCCTGAGGATGGACGGCCTTTCGCGTCTACATCTCTGTTTAATGAAAAGCTGCACTGCAGAACATCAAATTCCTTTGAACCTAATGTTAATCTGGTTTTAAATGCCATTGTTGTAAGTTTTTAATTAAAAGATGAATAATTTGGAACGTGGCGCTTTGAGGTTGGCGTTGGGGAGATTATGGGGGTTATGCTTGGTGTTTAATTACCTTATGCCCTACAACCCTTAAACCTCCAACCTTTCTGTCCTCTACTCCAACTACGCTTTAGGCCAATCGTTTAAATGCTCTGCATTTCCGAGTTTCAGCTTTCTGGCTGAAATCTGAAATTTTAGTGTCATCGGATGATCGCCAATGATGTTGATTCCTTCGGAATACTTTACAATGTAACCATCTTCAAAATCGACTTCTTTCATTTTGGCATCTTCTTCAGATTTCTTAATTAAAAGGGTTCCGGTAATGGGTTTGTACTGGTTATTAACCATCGCTTCGATTATTGAGGTGTCTTCGGTTGACTCGATCTCAATGTCGATGGTGCCGCCGTAAACTCCGGAAGATGGTCTTCCTTTAGCATCTACATCGCGGTTTAACGCATAGGCACAATGAAGTACATCGTACTCCTTGCCTGCAAAATTTAATCTAGCTTTGAAAGCCATAGTTTCTAAATTTAAAGGTGAAAAATTTGGTTTTTTCGTAGCCTTCGCTACATTAAGTATAAACCAAATATTACGCCAATTATTGTGTATCTCACTCATATATAAAGAATAACAGAGTCAATAAAATTTAAAAATCCTGGTTCACGCTATAGAAAACGCAGATTATGGCCAAGAAAAAAAGTGTATTTTTTTTGAAATTAATTTCGGTCTTATTTTTACTACATGCAACAACTCAAAGTATTGTAGCATTTTAGGGAAGATTATTACTTTTTGGAACAAATTTTCAGACAAAGCTAGTTTTTGTACCAATCGAAAGCATGATGGCGATCCAATCCTTCGCAGCCCTATCCTTTTATGTTTAAGTCTATTACTTCAAGAGATAACTCCTTACCAGTAAGCGTTTCAATCCAGAAATAAGAAACTTTGTTGCAACTTAGCAAGAAGACAAAAGAATGTCTCTATATTCTGTTAGCCACCCCATATTTGTTTTACTTTAGCTCTAACCAGTGGAATTTCTATATCTCTGCATTTCACGCTAACTTTTATTTTATTATATTGAAAAGTGGGCGTTAGTACTATATCTATCAGTTCTTTAGGATATTTCTCCTGTAAGGTTTTAAAAATTTTTGACGTCTCCTCATAATCAAAATGAATTTCAGCGTTATAGATTGTAAAACCGGCATTTAAAATATAAGGTAATGATGCAATAATGTATTCATTCTTATCAAAATGGGGTGGGTAGAACAAGTTAGCCTCTCCATTGAAATACTGTTGGGATTGGAAAGTAAAATGATCCTTTTCATCATAAGGGCGCAATAAAAATCTATATCTAAATTTTTCCCGGTATTTATCCCAGAGGCCGTAAGGAATACCGTTTTTAGCAATATCAGTTTTCATACTGTCGGAAACAGATATTTTATAAAGTTCATCGAAGAATTCTTTTTGAGTGCGTTTATGAGGATTATCATAAAAATCATTAACATCTACAACCACTTCTTTTGCCTGCAAACGGCATATTTCTATTCTATGATGTATTTTAGAAAGCCAAACTACAATTACACCTCCCGGTGCAGCACCAATGGTTATCCTGCCAAATGTTTCGTGAACCATTGGCTGATTTCCTTTTTCATCGGGAGTTCCTTTAAAGATAAAACCTTTTCTGAATGCTTCTAAAATCTTTGTTTTGGGCAACTCAGCGTCTACCCTCCAAAATTTCTTTTCAGCATAGCTTACATAAGTTAAATCCAGATGAGCGGGGATAACATCCGCTCCCATTCCAGCCTCCGCGCCATCTGATTGCCATGGCCCTTCTTCAGTTCCCGCTTTCGGAACACCACAAATGAGTTGTTTTTTTTCATCTGCTAAAAAACCTTCATGAACTTCCGAAGGAAAATCTGTTGCTGCTGAAAAGGTAACCATATAGGGGAAATTTTCTTTATTTTCTGCATCCATAGCTTTGTTTCTAGTACAACTATGCAGTAGCAATAAACTGCATAACAGGGTGATTAATATTGTTTTCATTATCGTACGTATCTTTTTCTTTTCCCGTTTTCTTTATTCGGATAGTTTTTCTGCACTACAGTATCCAAGGCGCCCTGGCCGTAGCTAGAATTCCAGTGCAGATAATGGTTGCGTAAAAATTTAATATATTCATTCTTTTTATCGGCCTCTGCATTCATTTTTGCTTGGCCCTCCATTTCACGGCGGTTTCTTTCTGCAATATATATAGAAGCATCCGGACTATTGGCAGCATACACAATAGGAGGTTCTACATAGGTTTTAGGTGCTACATATACAAACGGTGATGTCCCATTGAAACTGTAATCTTGTAATCTTGACTTTATGGCTTCCAAAAACTTTACATTTCCGTTTATCCAGTTTTCTTTAAAGTTTTTGAATTCATATAATTTAGTTTCATTTATTGGAACTTCTTTTTTCCCGCAAAACTCCGTCATAATATGTAAAGGAACATAACTGTATTGGTTGCTGACTTTCTTTCTGTTGCCTTCCAATCTATAATTATTAACAGTAGGACGGAATATCGAGTCTTGAATAATAGTCAGTTCATCTGGATGAAACCAGCCTTGTTGTATTAATTCTTCTCTTAAGGGTTCTAAGCTGCTTTTTAATATCGTAGCATCAATCCGTTTCGGATTATCTGGCCTTCCTTCTTCATAAGCACCACCTACATCGCAATGTACCCCCGGAAAGCGCAATTCTATTCCTCCTTTTTTACCACTGCCTACAGGTGTTTTAGTTACAGATGAGATGTCTACTAAACTAAAGTTGGCCCTGTGCTCATCGCCGGCCACCATGTGTACCACATAATTGGCTTTGTTAACATCATCCAAGCCTAACTGCTTTATGTCATTCCACTGGAACAAGCCATAGTGTGGCACGGTATCATAGATCCCTACAAAACGGATAACCACTTTCATCTGTTCATCCATAATTTTTGCTTCTGTAAGTAATTGTCCTAAATATCCATATGCAGGCATCGTTTTGTAAGCATAAGAATCATCTAAATCGTACCCGAATTTATCTTCTACGGATACACCTTCTTTCCATGCTGCGGTTTTAGCGGCATAAGCCCCGTGCGTAATTACATGAACGAAATGTCTGGCTGCGGCCGCACCACGACTAAAACCAAATACATCAAAAATTATAGTTCCTGTAGAAGAATTAGGTTGTTGACTTAGCGTACTTTTGATTTGTGTTACAACATCTTTAATAGATTTTCGTACTCTATCCATGATTCCTGCACTACCGACCCCGAAAGCAGGCCCTTGCATTACATCATCATCTTTATAATCTTTTGTAGTTAGTATAACCTCTTGAGATTTGGGTGCCGTATTGGTTCCCATTCCCTCTGTATAAATCTTAAATTGTTTTTGACTTTCGTTTTTTTTATAATTCTTAAACAAAATAGCCGGATTAGAAAGGTCATTTTCATAACTGCTCTCCATATCATCAGCATCTCCATGATCTTTATAAACCTGGGTTGCGTTAACTCCACCAGAAAGCCCGGTTGTTTCAGCTTGTGATTTCCCTTCCGCTTTTTTCCTTAATTCTGTATTGTACATATTGTTAAGGGTACCATCTAAAAAGACCCCAAAAGTGAAATTAATAGCAATCTTTTTAGGTTTAGCCACAGACTCTGTTTTTCCAACCACCACAGGATTATTGGTAGGCTTAGGTTTATCGATGCGTTGGGTGAGTTCATTCTGTATAACCAACTGTATGCTTTCTTCGGTTTGAGAAATGTGGTTTTTGTATTTTATTTTTACATAAAATTCATGTTCACTTTCATCTACCCAATCTTGATTATTTAGCTTGGTTTGATATAAACGAAGCTGATTGAAATAAAGAAAGGCATAACCTTTTTCATTAATGGCAGATGTTGTTATTGGACCTGCAACAAACCTGTCTCTGACGTTTTCATCTTCGTAAACTGTAACTTCTAATGTATCTCCTTTAGGAATATTAGTTGTTTTTATCACCAATTGTATCTTATCTAGGTAACCTATTTTTTTGTTCCCTATGGCTTTACCAGTATAATCCTGCCATTCAACAGAAAGTATCCTGGGCGTTCCTGCCAATATAAATAAGCTTATCGCATTTTCAACTTCTTTGCCATGTTGCAAAACCACAGCTATCAGTTTTACCGTTTTGCCTGCCAGGCTGGTATGGAATTTAAAACTGCCACTGGTATTGGTCTTAAGAATTTTTCCGTTGTATGCTATCTTCCACTCCTTTGCAGTTATTTTTCCTGAGGCATCAGATATTATGTATACATAACTGGTATTGGTAAGTGGCCGCGTAGTTCCTGTAATAATCATCTTCATAATTTATAATTTTACCAAACTTTCATCTTCTTCACCATCTTCTTCTTTTTCAAAATCAATAAAAGGACATAACTCTGCTAAAACTTCCTTATCCGCATCTTTCACACTTTGCTGGCTTACTTCTGCCGTTTGGCCATGTTTGATAATTGTGATACAATCTTGTCCGCCAATAGGGCAGGTTGCCTTGCTGTCTTCCAACAGCGCTTTACCATTATTATCTTCGAGGGTAATTTTTTCGTAATATCCGCTCCATTGTGTAACTACGGCTGTACATGGCTTGTTATTCATTTTGGCGCAACTGCCAAAGGTATTTTTCTCAAAAGTTGAACCAATATCTACATGGGTAGCAGTCAGCTTTTTACTTCCAGCTTCATCATTTACGTATCGCTTGCTCTGGGTTTTCACCATCAACTTATCGGGCGTTGTTCCAAAGTTGCACTTGCAGGTTGCCCCTTGGCAAACTAAATGTTTTCCACTCATCTTTGGTATTTTTTATTTAATTAAATTGCTCATAACATTCGAATGTTATTCTTTTATTAAACCTGGCCAGCTTAACTTCTACTTCTCCGTAAATTGAAAATATACTGTTGTCTTTGGTATTTAGCTTATAAATAAAATTAAAATGGCTTTCTATTACTTTAGCTCCTTCGGAAATCTGTTCTCCGTTTTCTATTTCTTCAATAATCTTGTCATCAATACATTTTCCACTGGCTTTAATGATAAACTTTTGGCTTTTTGATATTTCCGGATCCAATACCAAGGTTACTTCATACAAAAGTTTTGGTTTCTCAGCAAAAATTGATAGCTCCATTTGAAAAGTTAGCTTTTTTTCATTGTTAAAAGTATCGTACAACGGGAAAAAAAATATAGCGTAAAAAATACTATCCTTAATTTTTTTTAAGCTTATAGCAGCATTTTTAAGCTGTTCTTCAGTTATTTTGAACAAACCTTCGGCAATTGGTCCTTCGTAATAATCCTGCAGTTCGGGTTTTAGCTGTTTCCACCTATTCTGGATTTCATTATTGGATAAAACTGCCCTTATTGTTCCGTTATCATTAATTTGCAATACCAAAGGATAGAGGATTCCGCCAATTTTATCTGCAATCTGTTCCATCATCAAATCAGGCCTTTGGTCATTTACGTAAACCGGAAGCCTAACAATTTCCAGTTTTGAATTGGTTCTGTTCAGTTCTATCTCATAATGAAGCTTGGTTTGATGCTCATCATTATGAAAAACATTTTGAACAATCCCATATCTCTTTTTGTAAGGCTTATTATATTCTAATGTATTTTCACTTACGTACAAAATATAATTGCCACCATCAGGATTAAATATCCTTTCTCTTAGGTCTTTTTCATCAGGCGGAAGAAAAATAATTTCTACATGTTTTGGAATACCATCGCCTATATAATCTTGTTTTGGACAATAAATATTATGATATTTCCTTAACTGTTCTTTTGTTAGGTTAAAGGCAACACAAAGCTCTTCTAGAGTAGTCTCTTTAGTAATTCTACATCTTTTTGGTGCCAGATTCATCATTTATTGTTTTATTATTTTCCATTCCAAAGAAATGCACCTTAGAACAATGATCTATTTGTATGCCTTCTTATAAATGAGTTTACCATTATCCCATTTTTCTTTATTTATTATTTTTCCATTTTTATCATAATATTTCTAAATCCCCTGATATTTTCCTTTTAAACACTCTCCTTCTGCGTAATTATAAGGAACAAGCTTAGGATTATCATCACCTGAGCTTTGATAGTAATTAAAAAGTGTTGTTTTTCCATCAAGGATATTACACTCATTATCTATTTTCCAGCAATATAAACTGTCTTTGTTTTTTTGTAAATCTCCCAATTCTAAGTAATTAAATAATCTTGGCAATTTTTTAGGCTTTTTAATTCCTTTTTTTGGAGGAAAAGTAGGCGGTTTATCAACACTTCTTTGTTGTGCACAAGAAATACATGTAACTAATAAAAATAGAATTAAATATTTCATACTTATTTTCATTTGTTTCCTACAAAACTTCCATAATATGACTTCACATCATTTTTCGTAATTTGCCATTGAGTGTAGTTTTTGGTTTTAGTGGAATAGTCACTAATTTCTAGTTGATTTTTTTTCTATATTTACTTATACTCTTTTCTATAAACTAATTTTCCATTTTCCCATTTTTCTTTTTTTATAACTTTTCCATTTTCATCGTAGTACTTCCAAATCCCCTGATATTTTCCTTCTAAAAACGCTCCTTCCGCATAAAGGCGTTCAGTGACACTTGCATTGTCGCCTTTTGCAATACTGTTACTATACAATGTAATTTTACCATCAATGATGTTGGATTTATCCTCAGTTTCCCAACAATACAAACTATCTTTATTTTGCTTTAATTCCCCTAAACTTAATATTATATGTCCTTTCTGCAAATCAGTTGGTTTAATATCTTTTAATTTCATACTATTAGGTTTTGGAGGTTTCTCAAATTTTTGTTGGGCACAAGAGTTAAATAGCAGAAATATGCTAAATAGGAAAGAAACAATTATTTTCATATTTTATTATTTTCAATTGATGATCCATAATAAGATTTTACGTCGTCTTGCATTAATTGCCACTGCCATTTAGTATAAATATTTACTTTAGATGAATAATCCATTATATTTAAAGTTGATTTTTCTTTAAATTTATATCTATTATTCTTATATACTTTTATATTATTTTCAGTCTGTTTAATATGCTTTTCACCTTTTTTGATATTATCTTCTCCGTCATCAATTTTCTTTTGAATATCCTTATTTATTGTTCTTGTTTTTTCATTCTCGGATTCTAAGACTTTAATTCTTGCCTCAGCTTCTGTTTTATATGGATATGTCGGTTTTTTCTTTTCAATTGTCCACTTATCTATTTCCTGTTGTCTAATTTTAATATTACTTTTATTTGCCTTTAAAGCTTCTTCATTATTTTTTTGAATTCTTTTATTGTCAGCGGTAATTGCCCTATTGCTTGTTAATCCTGTTTTTAATTTCTCTAAATCAATTCGATACTTAGCATCTCTCCAAAAATAATGTTC
This sequence comes from Pedobacter petrophilus, assembly GCF_009674725.1. Lineage (GTDB taxonomy): Bacteria > Bacteroidota > Bacteroidia > Sphingobacteriales > Sphingobacteriaceae > Pedobacter > Pedobacter petrophilus. Next base: position 194,055 of record NZ_WKKH01000005.1, read on the forward strand.
CAATCCTAATGCGTGCGCAATTTCGTGCGCATAAGAAGACTTATCTTTTAAATTAGATCCAAAAACAATTGCTTCTCTAAAATTAACCGGCATAGTTCTACTTACACCACCTTCCTGATCATGGGGATCTTTATTAATATTTGTAATAAACAATAATATCCCTTTAAATTTTTTGCCATCAGCTTCAAACGCAGTTTTATAATCCCTTAAAAATTTGTCTAAAATATGTTCATATTCTGCATTTTCTTGTTCTTCTCCGTCATCATTGATATATTTTACTTTTCCGCCAGCAGGATCTTTTCTATTTGTAAAATAGTTCCCTGCTCTATTATAAAATGTACCATTCCATAAATTTTCATCAAAAGCAATTCTATATTTGCTATCCACTTCTACAGAAACTTCTATTTGAGCTTGATTTAGTGAATTCTTATTCAGATAATCCTCAATTCCATTTGTTCCAAAATCAGAAATTAACTTTGTTATTTCGGTTTCTTTTGTTGATGAATCTTTTACCACACAAACCAACCTTATGGGCAGTTTATAAGTTTTGGTATTATCTTTTGCGATTATTTGTCCGATTACTTTATTGTTTTCATCAAAGGCAAGAATATTTGTGTTAGGCGCTGGTTTTAGACAATTAATAGTTATTTCTTTTGGATTTCCATCAGGTTTATATTTTATATTTTCATTGGTTTGTCCATCAATAGTTACCTGGTAAAAATCATTTTTTCTGAATGATATGGTAGATTTTGAAACATCCTCCCCTGTTGTTACCGGTTTACAAAGCATATTAATTTTAATTTGTCCCTGCTTAGGTAAAACACTTAACCACGGCGCATAATAAGGCAGCTTTAAAGGTATTTTTTCATACTCTCTTTTTATTTTATCTTTTAGAACAGGTGCAGTTGCTACAGCTGTATATTCTAATTTTGAATCATCAAAAACATATTCCAAATTACTAACATCTACTGTTTGGATTTTTAAAATGCTACCGGCATCATCACATCTTAGCCAGTCAAATCCAAATTCTCCGTCATAGCCACTTAACGGCTCAAATTCTACAATAACATCAATACCTGTATCAAATTCTATATGTGGAGCCGCTTTATTCGTTCCATAACTTACCCCATTCTCTTTACCTACCTGTACTACCTCACTTCCACTGTTAATAATTTCCTTTTTTGCATACGATAAATCGTTCCCCCCTGTAAACTCCATAAGATCGCCTTCAACAATTGTTATTTTACTCATCACTAATAGTTTAAAGATTTCTCCGCAGAATTGTTTTGTACTTCCTTTTCAGAATGAAATTCATTGGTTCCCTGGCTCTGCGTAACGATTTTCCCGTTACTGTTCTTTATCCTATCTTGTTCTACCTGACTTTCCTTATTTCCTTTGATAAATTCAACCATCTTTCCTATAACATTCGTCATAAAGTTACCTCCAACAGATAAATTTTTTATCATTCCTACGCTTTCGTTATGGTTCATGGTAATGCTGTCTGATTTATTCATTCCCACGCTGGTATCCATATTCTCCTGTACATTAATCTGCATGTTCTTGCAATTAAGCGTCATGTTTTCTAGTGCTGTGATGGTAATATTATTGCCCTTGGTATCGATATAGATGATATTCTGATGCATATCAGTAAGCTTAATGCCTTGTGTACCCTCACTATCATCAAATTCCAGCAAATGCCCGCTTCTGGTGATGATGCTTTTCAGGTGATTTTTAATCAAAGGGCTGCTGTCTACACTCGAGCTGTGGTAAACACTACCCATCACTACCGGACGGGCAATATTTCCTTCCTCGAAAGCAATCATCACCTGATCTTCGATTTCCGGAATGGCGAAATAGCCACGGTTATTGCCGCGTTCGCCAACGCCCGCACTTGGGGTAACTACGCGAAGCCACTCCGTTACATCGTTGGTTAAACATTCCCATTTAAATTTCACTTTAATACGTCCCTGGCCCTGAGGATCGTTATTATCAATTACATCAGCCAGCTGCATATCGGGCTGCGGGCGTTCGAAATTTTTAACCAGAATACGTTCTGTAGTCGCTATTTTTCCCTCGAAAGTATTATTATACTTCCCGTTTTCGTTGATATGATGATTGATACTGGTAATTAAAAATTTGCCTAAACTCTCAGAAGTAAATGCCAGCTCTTTGCGAAGGCTCATGGTAATCTCCGCAATGCTTCCAATACTCAGTTCGGCATTATCACCTTTGGCTGTAACTTTTAAAAGCTCACTGGTATTCGCTTTCTCTTCGTTATCTACCAGATTTTTAATATCGTTCCCATTGTCTACCCGAATTAGGGAAGGCTGGTTAAAGGTTTTGCTAAAAGTGAGATTTGATGCTTTAATGGCGTGCGATAAATCTGGTGTTCCATTCACTTTCCCACTGCTTTCGCTCTGAAGCATTTCATCCTGTTTGGGATTATAAGCGAAACGTTTATTTTTAATGGGGTTAATTTCCATTGCATATTGCATTTCCTGGACATCTCTTCCATAAAACAGCGAAATTTCATTCTGAATATCCGGTTTACCAAAATTGAGTTGCCTTCCATCATAGAAAAACCACTCATGGTATTCTGCAGAAAGGCGGTTAAGAAAAGCGAAATCGCTTTCTTTGTATTGGATAATATAATCTATCGCCGAATTTCTGGAAGCATTTGCTACTACTTTTAAATCATTTGCAGGCGTATCTTTGGTTGCCAACTTTACGATCTCATTTAAATCTTTATCTAAATAGGATCCTAAATCCGGCCCGCGATCAATCAAAATAGTAGGACTATAACCACTTACAATGATAATTCCATGGTAGCCGTGACTCTGCGAGAGTTCAACTTTAGAAACTAAACCAGTGAAATTCTGCATTCCTTCTTGTGAATGTCCAAAAGATGCAGTCAGGGTTTTTCCAACAAAATCGCGACTATCGTCTAAGCTGATTAGTCCTGGCGCACCCATTTGATCATGATTGAAACGGAGCTCAAAATAATGATGTTCATTAAAAGCTTGTTTAAGACTAAAGGAAGCGAAATGGGTAATTTCCTTGTCTTCTATGTTAATCTCTGTAATGAGTTTCTTTTCCATATTGATTATAAAATCAGTGGCTCAACGGTTACTTGAAACTTTATTCAGAATGGCAGGCGGCGTTCATTTTAAGAACAATTCAATTAACCGCGCTTGGTTTAAATAATGTTGGTTTATGCCAATGTTGCCCAACTATAAACGTTTAAATTATTACTTTAGCTACAGTTTTAGCTTGCTAATTGCAGATAAAGTTTTTTTGTGATATGATCAATTGATATACCTTATTTAAACGACTAAATTTAGATGAGCGGTTTATTTGAAATAATTTCTGATAGAAAAAAGCGACTGGCAGAACCAATCGCTTTTATAGATTTTATAGTTATAAAACTAACTAAGCTTTAGGCCAGTCGTTTTCATGTTCTGCATTACCCAGTTTGAGTTTTCTTGCTGATACCACAAAAGTTAATGTCATTGGCGTATTGTCATTTACTGCAATACCTTCGCTATACTGAACAATGTAACCATCTTCGAAAGTAAGTTCTTTCATTTTAGAATCTTCCTCACCTTTTTTGAAGGTAATTGTTCCTGATTGTGGTTTGTATTGATTGTTAACCATTGATTCGATTACAGAAGTATCTTCTGTAGATTCGATTTCAATGTTAATAGTACCACCGTAAACACCTGATGATGGACGGCCTTTAGCGTCTACATCTCTATTTAATGAAAAACTGCACTGTAATACATCAAACTCTTTTGAACCTAATGTTAATCTGGTTTTAAATGCCATGATAAATTTTGTTAATGTTTTTAAATGAATGAATTTTGTTAAAGAAGCAGGGCGAATGGCGTTTTATTAACTTTACCTGTCTACCCTCAACTCTTTAGGCTTTAGGCCAGTCGTTTAAATGCTCCGCATTACCAAGTTTCAACTTTCTAGCTGAAATCTGGAACTTTAGTGTCATCGGATGATCACCTACAATATTAATCCCTTCAGAATATTTAACAATATAGCCGTCTTCGAAATCAACTTCTTTCATTTTGGCATCTTCTTCTGTTTTTTTAATCAGAAGGGTTCCTGTGATAGGTTTGTATTGGTTATTTACCATCGCTTCGATTATTGAGGTATCTTCTGTTGATTCGATCTCAATATCGATGGTACCGCCGTAAACTCCGGAAGATGGTCTTCCTTTAGCATCTACATCGCGATTTAATGAGTAGGCGCAGTGAAGTACATCGTACTCCTTGCCTGCAAAATTCAATCTAGCTTTGAAAGCCATAGTGTTTAAATTTAAAGGTGAAATTTTGGTTATGTAGCTGATGCTACGCTATTGAACTTAACCCAAATATCAAGCCAACAGTTAATTAAATGGCTGATGAGCGAAATATAAATACTGCATAAAATAATTTTACAGATGGAAAAACACTGTTATAGGATAAGTTAAGCGTAAAAATTAAGTAAGAAAATGTTAATAAATTACATGAATATTTTCTATGTAGACAGACAATATTTAAAAAGCAAATGCTAGTTATTGTAGTAATTCGCTACAATATGTAGCACTTTAGGGCATGCGTAATCCTAAAATTTAAATTATTTGTATGCCAAATTTTTCCATCTTAGCAACCCATTTCTGACTATAATGATTTTCCAGAGAGTGTAATTCGCCAATGGTATTGGTAAGTACCGGGCTCATCTTGCATTTCTCAAAAACAGCTTTTTTAATCGCAAGGTAAGTGGTTTTTTTATTGGCTTTCCATTCTTTAAAGGTAGCTTCATCCAATATAGAAACAATTCTTGCAGACCTGCCGCTAAAATTATTATTGATATTCTGATTTTGCGTCATGAAAATTTGGTCAGGCATAAACAGACGGTCAAAAAATCCTTTAACTTTTGCGGGGATGTGATCTACATAAACCGGACAGAATAAAACAATATGATTACTCTGCCTGATGGCATTTAAGGCTTTTTGCAAATCAGGTTCCAGTTCGGCAATTTGCCGGTTGTTAAAAAGCTTGTTAGAATTAAAGATCAGGTCAATAATGGCAATTTCTCTAACCGTAGCGCCCGAACTTTCAGCACCGCTTTTATAGGCATTGATCAAAAAATTTGTGGATACCGTCTTTTCTATATCCCCATTCAGGATAAGTACTTGCTTCATTTATTATGGTATTTAGCTTTTGAGGCGGTAGATGTTACAAAACTATAAAGTTTTTGTTAACCTGATGCATCAAAACAAAAAAACCTGATCAATGATCAGGTTTCCATTTATATTTAATGCATTCGATTGAACGCCATTATGTTTAATTGCTAACTAAACTGCTTATATTACTGTTGATTATATTCGGATGCCCAGGTTGTACTTTCGTCTTCACCCTTGTGTCCGTCTAGTTTCACTACAAAGCTTTTTGCCGGAAAATATGGGGTTATGTGAATATCTAAATGAATTCTATCTTTTTGCTGTTCATCACGTTCAAAACGCATGATTTTAAACCTTTCAATTAAACGATCAGCTCCCTGGATGCCATCTAAAAACTTCACAATCTGACCTCTTAAATCCTGCTCTGTTTTAGAAGTCCAGTTTTCAAAAGCCCTTCTGTTTAAGAAATCGAATAACACTTTGGTGATGTAATCAAATACCCTTACAACTGAATAGGTTTGCAAGCCGATATTATCGCCATTGAACAACGTTTTTGCAGAAAAGGCCATTACTTTTCCGTACTCGTTTACCATGGGTACTAAACCAACTCTTTCCAAATGGGAAATTTCACTTTTCTTTAGATCAAACTTAACGCCATCTACTTCATTTATAGCACCATGTTTTTTACCGGCCGTAACCTGAGACATTAGGGTGTAATACATCTTTCCTGCTAAGGCTGCTGATCCAGGAACAGTTAAATCATCTTCCTCACCCACTTCAGCAACTTTACCTCTACCTACAAGCCAGTTACAAGTCATGATGACGTTTGAACGAAATGCATCTGCACCGGTAAAATTAGCTGCTGTAAAAAGATCTAAAACATCATCTGGCTGATCTAAATCGGCAAAATCTGTTACCAACATGGCTTTATTGCTGTGTGCAATCTTACCCCAACGTTCTAAAACCTTATTTGATCCCATGTAACCCGGAACCACCATTAAGGAATAATTTTTACGTAAATCTAAGCGATCATAATTTTGCTTTAGTTCATCATCAACATAATCAATGAAACGTGGGTTATCAAGATCTTTAATCTGATCCATTGATGCATTTAAAAGCACAACATTTTTCAGCTTATCAGATTCCGTATTCTTATAGAACAAATGAACTGATCTATAAGCCTGCTCCAGTTCTCTTGAACTTTCCAGTGCCGTTCCAATGTTTTTATTTAAATTTTCTTCAGCAGCATTAAGTTTTTCAGTGCTTTTTTCTACCATATCAGCTACTGATGAAGAAGATTCAAGTACATCAATCCAAAGTTGAATTTTCTTTTTCAACTCTTCACGCTCTTTCTTTTTCTCATCTCCCGTTAAAAAGATTTGCTTTCTTGCTTTTCTTTCAGGGTTTAGATTTTGAAGTCCGTCAACAGTAGTTTCCAATAAATCGAAACCACCTACTCTGGCTAATTTTTCTAAGTTATCTTTAAGCGTGGTTTTTTCTACGGTTTTCCCTTCGGCAGATTTAAAACCTGCCTGAGATATATTTTGTTCTGCGTTTAATTCTTGAGGATTTGACATGTTTTCTTAGCGTTTTAGATTATTTATTTTGCTCCAATTCATCTACGAAGTTTTTCAAAGCACTAATGAAAGCGGTTTTAGTTTCTTCATCATCAAGCGTAGCTTTTAATGTTTTATTCGATTTTAATTGTTTGATTACATTCAAAGACATTTCTCTTTCGATGTTCACATTCGTTAGGTAATTACTTTGATTGATGATATTTTTTACGCCAAAATCACTCAAATCATTAAAATTAATGGTCTCTCCAACAGTAGAACCATCTTGTTTTTCGAACGCTACTTTAACATTTGGCTTGTAGTGTTCAAAAACTTCCTTAACCGTTTTTAATCCTTCAACTTTTTCGGGTTTGATAGGTTCGTTATCTGTTAATTTTTGTACAAAAAGCGTTTTATTGTGGGCAATTTCTGCGAAAGATTCCGAGGTATCTATTTTTCGCTCGTTTCCTCCAATTTCATAATTAAACATAGTATGTGGTTTTAGGTTTAAGGTTATATTCTTCTAATAATATAATAGTTAACATTTTAACTCAATTTTTGTTCCAATATTGCGGCCTCAGGATGAATAATATTCCATTCTAATTTATCCTCTTCGGGATGTTTGCTCACATGAATCTTTGATCCTTTCTTTAGCTCTCCGGAAATAATGTATTTGGAGATCGGGCGGCGTAGAAGGTTTCGAATGACTGCTGATAATTGCCTTGCACCATATTTAGGTGTAAAGCCATCCAAAGCAATCATTTTCTTTGCATCTTCTGCAATTTCAAATTCGATACCCATTTTGTTTAGTGACTGAACCAGACTGCTTAACTGGATTTCAAAAATGCGTACCACATTACTTTCATTTATCGGCGCAAACGGAACTATTTCAGAAATTCTGGCTAAAAATTCAGGACGGAAGTGCCCGGCCATTACTTCCATTAATTGGTTTGACACAGGAATAACTCCTTTTCCAATTTGTTCGGCAATCCACTCGCTCCCAATGTTTGAAGTGAAAAGAATAAGCGAATTACTAAAATCGCCTTCTTTCCCTAAACGATCATGCATGTGGCCTTCATCCAGGATTTGCAGAAAGGTATCGAAAACTGAAGGGTGCGCTTTTTCAATTTCATCAAACAGCAAAACAGAATAAGGTTGCTGCCTGATTTTATTCACCAGCAAACCACCTTCTTCATAACCTACATAACCCGGAGGCGCACCATAAAGTAAAGCGGCGCTATGTTCTTCCTTAAATTCAGACATGTCAAACCTGATCATTGCCTTTTCATCATTAAACAAAAATTCTGCTATAGATTTTGCTAATTCAGTTTTACCTGTTCCGGTTGGACCTAATAAAAAGAACGATCCAATGGGCTGACCTTTTTTATTTAATCCGCTTCGGGATTCTAAAATTGCATCAGAAACTGCTTTAAGTGCCTGATCTTGCCCTACCACACGTTTTTTCAGGTATTGCTCCATGTTAAGCAATTTTTCTTTCTCGCCTGCCTGTAACTTACCCATCGGAATACCTGTTTTATAGGCAACTATTGAAGCAATATCCTGCTTGGTAATTCTATCACTTTTTTCCGCAGCATATTTCTTTAGTTCCTGAAGACTGCTGTTGATATATGCTTTATATTCATCTGCCGTTTCAAAGGCATCTGTTTGGGTTTCATCAGTTAAACGGCCCAAAAGAACCGGGCTTAATTTAGCCTGAAGTAAAGAAAATAACCATTTATAATCTGCAAACTGATCTGCTTCTGATTGCCCTTCACTGGTATTTAATGCCTCCAGATCTGCTTCTAAACTATCAATAACCTGGTTAGAAGTATCATTCATCATTTTCATGGCGGCCATAGTCCTGTCCAATAAATCAAAGGCAGAATCCGGGAGTCTTCTATCTTTCATGTAGCGTTTAGCCAGGCGTACACATTCGCCCAAAGCATCGGGCTCAATGCTCAAAGTATGGTGTTCTTCATACTTTACTGACAGTTTTTGCAACATTTTTATCGTACTTTCTTCATTCGGTTCATTTACCTGAAGCACTTCAAAACGCCTGCTAAAAGCTTGTTCTGGTTCGATAATTTTGCGGTATTCATCTATCGTAGTTGCGCCAATCACCGTTATTTCTCCACGGGCTAACTCTGGTTTTAGCAAATTGCCGATACCCGCACCCAATGGACCTTTACTATCTAACAACGTATGAATTTCATCAATAAAGAGTACTGCTTTTTCAAACTGCTTAACTTCTTTGATAATGTTTTTTAAACGGTCTTCTATTTCACCTTTGTAAGATGCGCCTGCAATGAGCGATCCCAGATCAAGCTCGAAAAGCTGAACCGCCTTTAAGCTGTCTGGCACATTCTGGTTCACAATATCAATTGCGAATCCATCAACCAAAGCCGTTTTACCTACCCCTGCATCTCCCGTAAGGATTACATTTGGTTTGGTTCTCCGGCAAAGGATCTCCATCATCATCCGTGTTTCCTTATCGCGACCTATAATCGGATCAGTTTTCGCATCACGAACCATCTGCAAACGATCTATGCAGTATTTATATAAGGCATTTCCTGTACTTTTATTTTCACCTCCAGCCGTTGTTTTATCCGGTGAAAGTGCTCTGGAAATTTCTTCGTCTTTTACATAAAGGTCTAAAATTTCTCTCTCTTTTATAGGGAAAGACTTCAATTGATCTGGTTGAAAACCGATTCCGGGCTTTGCCAATGCAGTAAGCACACAAACCGGAGTAATTAAATCAAGTCCTAATTTAATACGTACGTTATCTGCTTCTTCAAAAACTACAGCAATTTCTGGCGCACCACTAACGGTATCACTTAAGCTTGCAGATTTTGCCTGCTCCTCTATCCGAACCTCTGCCCACTCGCTAATGTACTCCTCATCCTTCCCAATAGAAGTAACAAATGATCTTAAGCCAACATCTTTATGCATCAAGCCCTTTAGCAGATGCGCAGCGGTAAAAACTTCATTTCTATATTCTTTGGCTAACGACTGCGCGATGTGCAGGGCTGTTTTTACCGATTCACTCAAATTTGTAATTGCCATATCCCTTAATTGGTTTTTGGCAATACTGCCGGGTTAAAATTATTTTCGGTGATGTAATAGTATATTTTTCCGTTTGATAGAAACTGTTGCTCAATCTGAGTAGCTCTCTTTATTTGTTCTACGGATTGATTTAATAATTTAATATAGCTTTCAAACTGATCGAGTGGCATTTTTGATGTACTCTTCAAATCTCCAACTTTGTATTTTGAAAGGAATTCATTGTTTAAAGGTAAACCTGTAACCAGTTTAATGTAGTTGGCCAACGTCATCGCCTTTATATCACCCGAAGATGTTTTCATTCCCAATAACTGCTTTGGCATTTTAACATAGTTTTTAACCAATTTGCTTCTGAAAGAGGATTGATCAGCCTGAAGATTTTGTCCTAACATGATCGAGAAAACATCAACAATCTGTTTGTATTCCATGTTATTAAGAACAATTGCATACTGTAATGTTGACGGATGATTTTTAACAACCTCTGCGGATACGTTTGCTGTACTATAATATTTGAAGGCATTATGCGGCATGCGATCTGCAACTTCTGCATCAACCGGAGCTGGTAGCTGTCCTTCTACCTCTGCCGAAAGATTTTTACGTGAAATACCGGTTAAACGAAATGCACTATCCAGAGAACTGATCTGATTGTAAATATCCATATTCGTTTCTTTTACAAAACGGCGTAAAGCAATCGTCATGCTTTGGTTGGAATTTACAGCGCCTTTGGTTGGAAAAACTACCCCACCTTGAATTAAGCTATTTTTAGGATAATCTAAGTAGTAGGAAATTGAATCTTGCAGGCTCGTATTGTAAGGCTGGAAGCTTTTTAACCCTTCTCCTTTAACCATTGTATTTTTTCTATATTCTGCTGCGCGGATAGCCGATTCCGAAACCAATTTACGTGACTGGATAACAAAATCATTAAACGACTGGTTAAAATCGCTGTATACCTGGAGCGCTAAAATCCTGGCATCCGCCTGAGCAACCTGCTCGCTTAATTCGTTAATCAGGTAGTTGTTTGTACCACCTATATTCCCGGTGCTCCCTACCAATATAATTAAATTGGTTTCATTTTTCTTTGCTTTAAACTGGCTTAAACCAGCTTTTAAAGCTTCGAATACTGGTCCTTCAGCAATTTCTCCATTACACCTAAGGGTGTTTTTAGCTTGATTGGATAAGAAAGACATCAGTTTTCTATAGTCGTTTTGAATAGGACTAACAAAAATTCCTTGTAATGCACATCCGGCTTCGCCGCGATAAACTACGCCACCATAACTTACATTGGATCCTTTCCCAAAATCGGTCATTATATTTTCGAAAGAAGATATAGTGTTGGTCATTCCTGAAAGGTATTTGGTCATCGAACTTCCTCCATCGACAACAAACAACACATTAATTTTATTTTTATTTTTACGGAGCTTTAAGTAATCCTGATAAGAAAGTGAAGCTCCATTGATGGTTAAGATTTTATTATCTTTTTTATTATAAACGTCTGCTGCAATGCCAACACTATATGAACCTTCATCATCAGAAACTACAGGTACACTTTTTAAAATTAAATTTTCTCTTGGCAATAACGGATCTACAACGAAGGCGGTTCCCTTATCTGTACCACTTTTAATAGCGGTTGCAGTAGAGTCATCACTATCTTCGTTTCCTGGCTTAGCAGAAGTGATGTATAATCTGTCTCCCCAATTGTGAACTACTTCTGAAGACACCCAACCATAGATGCTTTTTAAAGCTGTATCTGCAACAAGTTGATCATCAGAGCCAATTAAATATTTTTTCCCATCTTCAGATTTTTTGTAGATGTAAGAAATTTCATGCAGCCTAACTTTTGTGCGCCTGTCTTTTAGCTCCGGAGTATTATAAACTAAAATTGAATCGGTAGTATCAAAATAGAATTTCGGCTCTGTTAATGCATTTTTGCCATTGACAATTCCAATCGACTTTTCTGCATAGCCAGTTTTCTGATTAGAAAATGCACGCTGCCAAAGCAGTAATTTCGATTTTGAAATCCAACCATAACTAATTGCACTTTTTTTATCGCTAATCTTTCTCCCTCTGATCATCCCTGCTTTGTATTTGATTAGTTTCAGATAGCCATTTTCTGCTTTAGAAACATAAAAAGGCTCCATAAAACCAATTTTTTTCATGATCAAACTTCCACCCGGAGCGGTTGTGGTGTAATTATCTTCACGATCTGAAAAAACAATCCATGGTAAACTGCTATTGCTGGTATTGTCATTTACATTGATGGCTTCTGCAGGCCTTTCATAGGCTTTAGGCATATATTTTACTTTTTTGCCAAACGATGCCGGCGACTGTGCATAGGCAAAGGATATTCCTAAAAACAGGATGGTTAAGGCATAATATTTTTTCATAATGGTTTTAGATGAGGTTAAGATGTTAATCTATTTTGTTTTAGCCGTTGCATCAGCTGCTGCTGTTGTTGCCGGCTGTGCGGTTCCTGAATGTTGTTTAATATTTAATAAACTGGCACAGGTAGAATTTGGCTTAATGGTTAGTTGCGCTTCGTCTACCGCTATCTCACCTCCAAAGGTTAAGCCCATACAATAAGAATAAATATCGGTCTGCTTTTTCTTCCCGTTCATTTCTACGTTTACAGTTACCTTTTCGTTGTTACACATGTATTTGTTAACGAGATAGTAGTAATTAGAATTAAAGTCTGCGCCATTGGCAATTGCCTGCAACCTGGCCCTGATATCATCAATGGTTTTGCGTTCACCATCGCCGGGTGCAACAAAATCTTCAACAATTTCTGCGTTAGGATCGGTAATTAAAATGGTTAAATAAGCAGGTTTACGTGCTTTATCTGATCTGAGGCGAACAACGTATTTTCCGGGAGCACGGTAAGTGTACAACGCTGTTTTGCCTTTAACATCTACGCGTCCGGTTTCACCAAAAGACCATTCAAAATCCTTACCTTCTCCGTCTCCTTCCAATCGTATTTCTTCATTTACTAAACCGGCTGTTGGCCCGCTGATGGTAAGCACACTGTCTACAATTGCAGTCCTTACCGTATCTCTAACTGTAATTGGAAACTCCTGACGTAATTCACCATCAACAGTAAGACGTACAATATAGGTATCTGGCTTTGTGTAGTGATAGGATCCTGTTTTTGTTGTGGCTCTTTCGCCATTACCAAATTCCCAAAGCCATTTAGAAGCTTTTGGCGTATTATCTGTAAAAACTAAATCTTCGTTTAAGTAGATTTCGTCTTTTAAAATTCTCGCCTCAATTGCTCTTTTTTCGAACAAAGAACTCTTGAATAAAAAGATGAGGCCTGTTAAAAGAAGCACAGCTAATAGGATGTATAAAATAACATAGCCTTGCGAATTTGAATTAACTTGCTTGGTGTTTGAATCGGACATAGGTAGCGTTTTTTATATTTTGTTTAGAGGTTTATCTTGAAGAGATGGTTTGTTGCAATTGCCTCCTGTTGGTAATGCAGTCGTCTAATTGTCTCTTATGTAATTCAATGTCAGTAATGTTTCTGTTTTGTTCTTGTCTATCATAAAACAGCCTATCGTATAATTGAGAGGTCTGAACAAAAATCTTGTAGCGGGAATCCGATGCTTTGCGATCAAATGCGGCTTTAATAGACCCTAATGATAGCTGGATATCATTTTTTAAAAACACCGCCTGTACATTTGGGTTATAACGGGTAATTTGTTTAAAGGTAGTATCTATTGTAGGCATGGTTTCTTTCACCATGTTTTCGAACACTTCATTTTCATTAATTTTAACCTCGAGTTCTTCCTTTGAGATTTCGTATCTTGATTTATTGCTGTAAAATATGCCGAAGCTTAAAAGCCCGACAGTAAAAACAAACAGCGCAATGAAAAACAAGAACTGCTCACGTCTTTCTTTAATGCTTAATTTAATCATAATATTTTAATTATCTGCCGTATCTACCGTTTCTGATTCTATTCGCTGCAGACTGATTAGCCCGCTGACAGTCGTTTATTTGCTCTTTGTACCTCTGGATATCCCCTCTTGATTTAATAAGCGAATCCTGCAAATCGGCCATTGCGCCAACATTGTTGTTCAGTTTTCCATACAAGTCAAAACTTGGACTATCTTCGGTTTTTCTAGAGATCAGGTCTTTAATCCGGTTATTAGCCGTTTGAATATCGCCAAGCAAAATGCCTTGCTTACTCATTTCATTTGCATTATAATCCCTGTATTGCGTAAGTTCTTTGAACCGAACCTGAATAAGGTCAAAATTGGTATTGATGTCTTTTCTCAGGTAAGATAGTTTCTCTGCCTCTTTCACCTTTTTATCCAGTAAGGCATATTCATAATCAGAAGCAGCAAAAAAGAGATAAATACAGAAAATGGAGAAAAGGGTTAAAAATAAAAAGTTCAGGATAAACTTCGTATAAGAACTTCTGATTTCGACGGCGTTAATGGGTTTCATAGAGCTTTAATGTTTCACTTAGTAATGGTACGATAATTAATCCGACAATCAACATCACTTAAAAATACACATGTACTTTTGCAATAACAATTTTTAATATTTTGTGTTTGGTTATAAAAGAGAATTAATTTATTTTACTTTTAACAAACTTTAAGCCAAATTCTTATGTCTGAAAATTTTTTCAATAAACCCTTCAGATTTAACGCCATATTTTCAGGGACTGGGCTTCAGCCAACTGACCTTGGGAAATCGATTTCGAACCACATAGAACTGATCATCTTTACCCGTTATGGCGAACACCGTTACCGGAATGATTTTGGGTGTGAGATCTGGGACCTGGACTTCGAGTTGATTGTGAGCGAAAGCCTCTGGGAAGAAAAATTCCGCAAATCACTGCTGAAATCGATCTCAGACTATGAATTTAGAATAGATAACATTGCCGTGGAAGTTCGGATCACAGAGGTAGAAAATGTATATCCTTTACGTAAGATAACCGAGATTAAAAAGAAAGTTGATATTACCGTTAGAGCACTAATAAAAACCACAGGAGAAAAATATTTTTTTAATACAGCATTATTCCTAAGTCCACTTTCAACTTAATTTAAAACGCCTCAATTATTCTACACATGAAACCAGTTTTTTATTCATCAAAAGATGAAATCCGAAATAGAATTTTAAAGAATGCCGAAGATTTCTGGAACATTAAAGATACAAATGATTTCGATCCGCTGGTAAAATTGATCATTGAGGCTTTGAGCAATGAGCTTTTTAACGTTGCCAATGATGTTAAAAATTTAGAGAACAGAATCTTCGATAAAATCAGCAGGATTTTAGCACCTGATCACCTCACCTCTTCCTTACCGGCGCACGCCATTATGCACGCAAGACCTATAGAAGAGGAAGATTACCTTTCGCCATATACCCAGTTTGCGTTTAAGAAAAACATTCCGCAGGAAAACGACAAAGCCAAAAAAAGCGACATTTTCTTCGGCCCCTTGCACACGGTTAAGGTTCATAACGCTGCCATAAAATATATAGCCACCGGAAATACACTTTTCAGTGTTGATAAATCAAATAAGCAACCTGTACTGAATACGCTTCCTGGTTTTGCTGTAGAAAAAAATACCATTTACATTGGTCTAACCGGCATAAAAAACTGGATGGATTTTAATAAGCTTAACTTGTTTTTCGACTGGAAAAATTATTCAGTCCCAGAAAACACTTATGATCTTCTGTCTTTAGGAAAGTGGTTTTATAAGGATAATGAGCTGGGTGCGTACACCGAACGTTTCATGGATGAGCCTTTAACTGGTAAAACCGAGGCTCCCTTTCATCATAAACAATTGCTGAACTTAATTAAGGCTGATCTATTACAGTTTTACAGCAACCGCTTTATCACCCTGGGTGACCTGAATGATTTTAATATCAATAATGAGCCAGAATTGCCGGCTGCTTTAGCCGATATCTTTCAACCTGCCGGAATAAATCAGATTGATAAAAAGGTTAGATGGCTTAAAGTGATTTTCCCTGCTGCCATTAATCAGGAAATGCTGAATGAGCTTCATATTTACATTAATGCTTTCCCTGTAGTGAATAAGAGGTTAACCCAGATTAAGCACAGGCTAAAGATTATGAATAACATTATCCCGATTAAGACAGAAGAATCGGATCAAATGTTGGCCATAGAAAACCTGAAAGATAATCATGGCAACAGCTATAATGAAATTCCATATACCAATGAAAATGAAAAAGGTGATGGCTCATTTTCAATTAGATACGGCGGAACTGAACGTTTTGACACCAGGAATGCCAAGGAATTGGTTGATTACCTTTTTGAGCTTTTGCGAGACGAGAAGGCTGCATTTTCTGCCTACGGACCTGATTTTTTAAGCACTATTTTAAAAAATTTAGAACAAAACATTGCCTTAATTGAACAGAAGAGCCGTTCTGCCCTCAAAGACATTAAGGAGTTGCCGAGTTACATCCTGTTAAAACCAATTGACGATGCCGACATTTTATTTGTAGACATTTGGGTTACTCAGGCCGAAGAAGCCAACCATATTAATGCAGGGAGCAGATTGGTTGTATATGAAAATAATAAAGTAAACGCGGAAAGCATCTTTTTCTTAAGCCAGACGAAAGGCGGCCGGACGAAATTAAATGCGAGCAACAGGGTGCAGGCTTATAAATACGGGTTAACAACAGCCGATAGAATTATCACCAAAGCTGATGTAATTAATTTTTGCCGTTACGAATTGGGGCAAAAACTCAATGGCATTACTTTAGCCAAAGGAATTATGATGGATAATAAGCCGAATGCTGGTTTCATTAAAACAACAGATATCATTATTGAGCCTGCAGAAAATCAAAAACTCAGCATTCAGGATTGGGAAGAGTTATTAAGTTTAACGCTGGCGAAATTAAAACTCAGAAGCACCATGAATATACATTACCGGATGATGTTGAAACCATCGGTTTATAGGATGATTTAGATGTAAACTGTGTAACCGAGGTAAGCGCTTTCCCCATCTGCAGTAAGGAGGGTTTCCTGTAATTCGGTTGCGGTGAGCAATTCTACCGTCACTTCGGTATCAATAGGCATTAGATAGCTAATGGCCATGTCTAAAATAGCCCTATTCTGCTGACCAGGTATAAATTTAACGAGTTCTTGTGGAGTAGTTGGCCCGATATTAATGTGATACGCCTCATTATCGGGGGTGAAACTGTCTCCTATAATGGTATCAATACCCAGGGCACTGCTCCCAAGTTGCATCTGAAGGTCATCTGCAATTTTTTCGGGGGCAACATGGACAGTAGCATTCACCAATAGAATGGGCAGGTTAAACAAAGCAGTAAGCACTTTAGATACGAAGCTGATATCGTTTCTTTTTTGTTGAATTTCTGGCAGTAAGTGCATCCAGATAATGCTTTGTTCTTTATTTAAGAGATTAAATTCATCCCAGCCAAATTCGAAAATCCGGCTTAGATCGGAATAAGTTGTTTTTTTATCGAGCTTATTTTCGTACAGCTCTGTCATGATTCTTACATGGTTGATTTCTGCATCAAACGGTGTAAAGAATAACCGGGCCTGTTTTTCTTCTTCTCTCCTATCCCTTATGTCCTTAATCATGGATTCTTCATCCATTCCGGCGCTGCCTGTTGGAGGCCTGTGGAAAAGCCCTTCCGGCAACATATCGTACAAACTTTCCCTATTGGTACTGATCCGGATACGATCGTGCCGCCTTTTTTCAGAATAATAACCGGCGCTATGCTCAATATCCTTAGTGAATGCGCGTTTATCTGCACCCAAAGGGATAATTTCTATCCGATCTGCATCAATTACCTCACGTTCGATTAAGTCGGCAGCATGGGCCACCGCCTTATAATCTGTAAAGAGTTCGTTATGAATTAAAGTTTCTTTTTTCATCTAAACTTTCAGCCCGCTTGTTTGTTAAGGGTTAAATTAATATTATAGAACAAATTAGCATTACAACCAAATACTAAAGATACTATATTTGTAACACATCACATCTAAAAAAATTAATGGACGTTAAATCTTTTTTTATTCGCTTTCTACTATTTCCGCTGATTTTTATTGTTTCAACGGCAATATTTTCTATCATTAACAAAAAAAATCAGTTCCTCAATAACAAACGACTTATTGTAAGTGTTCTTGTCATCGGCATTATTTTAGCAATCCCTGGTTTTCTGGGTTTTCTAAACTTTAATTTTATGCCCTGGGGTTATATTATTTGCTGTATATTTTATATTTTAACAGGTACTATATTTGTTTATTTACTAACAAAATACTATCCCAAAGAGCTACTCGAGCGCAAGCTATTTATCTTTTTCGCCACTTTAGTTTCGGCTATATTATCGGTGTATTTATATCAGCTGGCCTTTAACTGGCTAAGTAATGTTCGTTTTGGCTGGTGGGGCGCTGGCAGTATTACCTGGTTCTTTGTACCGCTTATATTCTGGTGGGCTTATGTTGCTCTACTTAGTATCCCCTCCGAAATCTACAAAATCTGGAAATATCCTTCAACGCCATTGGATATTAATATGGACCACGTAGACTTTAATAAACTATTGGTTTTAGAGCTGGAGCTTTATAAAAAAAGCAGTGATCCGGAGCCGTTAAAAGTAAAGGTTAAGGCACCGGAAAATATGAATTTCGGAATCTGGTTTCATAAATTTATTGATGACTATAACCTTAAGTTCGGTAAAAACCCTGTTGAGTTCAGAGATGAGGATCAAGATGGTTACCGGTGGATATTCTTTATTAAAACATCATTCTTTAAACGAAATATTTTTATAGATCCGGATTTAGATATCACTGAAAACGGCATTTCAGAAAAAATGACCATTTATGCAAAACGAGTAACCGAAAACGTTAACAAACCTAACGAAGTAGGAGAAAGTGGTATCTTTATTTAACCTCTAAAAAATCTTACTATGATTAAGCCGCTAAAACATAAGTCGATCAACTGGATTAATGGAATGAAACTATCCAGTAGTCATTTCACCGCCAACGACCTTTATCTACAGGATTTTGTTAGGGACGCCATATCTCTTAACATTCATAACAGCAATTATGGCTTTTTACCGCCAGTTGTAGGCTACAACAGTTCACACGATATTGAGATTGTGGAGAAGGCCACCAATCATATTGAAATAAGAGTGAAGTATTGTAATGCTCTTACTCCTGAAGGTGTTCATATTGATATACTGCAAAGCGATGCGATGGATAATTTAATGCATAGCCATTATTTTGGTCAGTCAGAGCCACGCAATTACTATATTCTGCTGGTTGTGAATCCTTTTACCAGGGTACCAGCTGGCACGCCAGATCCTGAAGAAAGTCCGTTGCGCTATCCTGAACTGGCTAAGGCATACAGCATTGTAGTTTTACCGGAAACGGAGATTGCCAGTCAAATGCCTGATAATTATTTCTTAACGATAGGCCAGGTTTATCATGAAAACGGAAGGTTAACGATTAATAATAGTTATATCCCGCCAAGTTCTACCATTACCAGTCATCCGGCATTAATCCGCTATTATGAATCATTTAATACCTTATTAAATGATTTGCAACTGGCATCATTTAAAATTATTGATAAAACCAGCGGCAGGGATAACATCACCCCCTTAGGTAAAAACATCAGGTTGATCTCTGAAAAGATAGTGGATTTCGTAGCAGGGATTTTTTATGAATACAGGAATGTTGCGTACAGGGAATCGCCAACGGTGTTGGTTGGTTATTTCTCCAGTTTAGCACATATCTTTTTTACTGCTGTTAAATTAATAGACCCCAAAGAGCGCGAGGAGTTACTTAAATATTTTTACGAATGGAAAGATGTAACGCCCGGAAACTTTGAGGAGCTTTTAGCTAGAACGATAGAACTTGTTTACGATCATAAACAGATTAATCAGTCTATGGTTACCGTGAATGATTTCTTAAGTGTATTGGTTGCGCTCTGGAATAAGTTGAGCGGATTAGAGTACATTGGTCAACGCAAAGAAAATATAGTTGTTGCCGAGCAGCAAGTTGTACAACAGGTGCAGGCTAGAAAAACCTGGACACTTTTAGATTAAGCACCCAGGCTTCTAAAAACATTATACCGATCATTATTTAGCGAAGAGAAATTTGGCTTAGTTGCTTAAATTTCATCTGAAAATGCTAAATATTGATCGGTTTTTTTGTGCAATATTATTTTCTCCATCTTAACTATCCTTCTATAAACGATTACATTCTTAGTCTTCAAATACCTATAATAAATGGCTTTTTATTCCTATTTATCTTATTAAATGATAATCATTTAAAAATAAATCAATCGAAGTATTTTTAAATGCTGCTATCTGTGGTTATTACAATACTATTTTGAAAGGATGATAAAAAAAATAATACTAAGCCACTGGATTTGAGACTTTCAAACGAAAATAAATCATTTTACCCCTTTATATTTACCATTTAGCCCCTGCTTTACAGATTAAGATATCGCTATATTTGATACAATCGATACTAACTAAGCATTCAAAAATAAGTTAGCATTTTGAGATTTATAATCTAACCAAATTCTTATGAAAAGCATCAGCCAGTTGTGGAAATGTGCAAACTTTCCATTTAAGAAATTTATTCTGCACGTAACGTCCGGTTGATAAATAAACATCTTTTTAATCCATAATCACTTATATATAAGCCCTAAAGAAAGGAGAGTTATACAAAACAGAAATGATTATTACCTTAAAAATTAACCAAATATCAACCTAAAAACAAAGAAATGAGTAATCAAAAAACATTCAAATCAACTGTGCTATTCATTTGCCTGTCTGTGGCATTTTTATCGTGCAAAAAAGACAAAGAAATTGAGGCAGAAGCCGGAAGTGTTAAGGCCTGGGAAACATTAATAGATGGCGACTCATTCGCCAGTTACGCAAACTTTGAGGCTAAATGGAATTACAATTATCCGTGGGGTACAGACCATAATGGATCTGCACGCATGGTAGGAAGCTCCACAAATCATAACCAGATTTCATTAAGTGGCGGGGCAATGACCATCACAGCTACCCGTTTAGCCAGTTCACCGGGCAATAGTACCGCTAATGGTTTTACAAATGTAGCCATATGGTATAACTCTGGCGCTTGCTATGCCAAACAACAGGTGCTTATTAATGATCAGTTTCCTAGTTATACGATCTCAGGCGATTTTGCAGTACCTACTGCACGGGGAACCTGGCCTGCTTTCTGGATTACGGGCGTTAATTCATGGCCACCGGAAAGCGATATTATGGAATTTAAAGGAAGTGCTACCAATTGGCAGAACACTTACGACGGCAGCTGGGAAAATAAATTAACGAACGTTTCTAACGCCGGATCATTCCATAACTACAAATGCTGGTATAATAAGATAAACGCCACTGATGTAGAATGTCATTATTATATCGACAATACCTGGGTAGCCAGACATGTAATGAGTAATTCGGTTAACAAGGCCATGTGGCTAATTGTTAACATGCAAATGGAACGCGATAGTGGTTCTCCGGGTCCGTCTGGGAATACGTTATATCATATCAAGAACGTTTATATGGGCAGGGAGAGAGCTTTTTAAACCTCATCAGATATGAAAAACATAGGAGGTAGTGTTTGCTACCTCCTTCTCAGTAAAATTCCATAAATGAAACTAATATTTAGATTCCTGGTATTCTTTGTGTTATTGCTAAGCTGTAAAAAGTCAGAGACTTTGCAGCCGCAAAACGACCTGAATCTCCTGCTCCAAGAGATCAACTTATTAAGGCAGTCGGGCTGTAATTGCGGAACAGATTATATGCCTCCCGTGCCCCCACTCCAACCAAGTGCCTTACTGGATAATGCCGCAATGGCCCATGCAAAAGACGTGGATCAACGAAGTTATTTTGCACATATATCACCCGAAGGTACTACACCAGAAGAAAGGGCAATGCAGGCCGGCTATAAGGGAAATGTTAAGGGAGAGAATTTAGGAAAGGGTTATACCCATTCAGATCAGGTAATTAATGCCTGGAAAAACAGCGTGAGCCATTGCAAAGCCATAATGGATGGCAATAGTACCGAAATTGGCATTGGCTTCAGCAGGAACTATTGGGTTACTTTATTTGGACGCCCCTGATCAGGAATCGCAAGAATTATTGGGAAATGAACAAATTAACTTTGTATCAATTACCCCAATAAAACTAATTTTCCGGCGCCAGCTATCCATACTTAATTTGAACAAGGTATTAAGATGTGTGCATTGACTTAACAATAATTAGGCTATTTTAGCTGTTTTATGAATGACGATTTCTGTTGTAAGCTGGCTGGATTTTGCAACAAAATCTAAAAGATATTCCTGCTTATTATGGAGGTCCAAACCTGATTCATCGGCCCATTCTTCTTGAAAAATAAAAATATCCTGATCAGTTACTTCATTCAAATCATATTGAATGCAGGCTTCCTCTTTTCTGGATTGAGAAACCATATTAAGCAAAAGTGTTCTCAACTCTTCTTTCTTTTCGGGCTTACTTTTAAGTATTGCTGTTAGATAGATGCTCATATATTTCGGTGTTTAAAAATGTTTGTGTTAAATGTAACCGGTAAAGTTCTAAATCTCTCTCCACGTTGGCGTTTTTTTCAATATCATGAAAATGCATTCCACCTAAGCGCTCCATCCCGATAAAGGCATTCATCCTGTGGAAACCAAATAGTGGTCCATCGTCTACACTGGTTTGCATAAAAAACTCACCTGGTAAAGTAAAGGCTTCTTTTGGGGCATTCCATGATGAAGTTACCATATATTTTCTTCCATGCAACATGCCTCCTGTACCATAATTTCTGGTTGGATTATCAGCTTTGCGGCCATCATTAATATAAATTCCTTTTTTATGTCCTTCGGTAAAAACCACATCGATATATTTTTTAAAACCGTGAGGCAACTGAAACCACCAGATGGGTGTATGGTAAATCACAACATCAGCCCAAACATATTTAGCAACTTCTTCTTCCGGATTATAATTGTCATTAATATTAGTGGTTTTGACCTCAAATTCAGTCAGTTCTGAAAAGAAATCTGCCGTTGCCAGGGAGATGGTTTTATTGAATTTACCTCCTGAATGACCAAATTTCTGGCCACCGTTTATGATGAATATTTTTGTCATTTCTATTTTATCTTTATTGATTGCCCAAAATTACCTCAAGAATTGCTATTATTAAAACAAGTTAATTCATAGCTTTGTATCAGAATTATAATACTATGGTTAACCTGGAATGGTACAGAAGTTTTAAGGCGATTTATAAGACCGGCACTTTAACGGGTGCTGCAGGAAGTTTATTTATTTCGCAGCCCGGTGTAAGTTTGCACTTAAGCTCGTTAGAGAGCTATGTTGGCTACAAGTTATTTGAACGAACCGGAAGAAAGATGCTTCCGACGGAAAAAGGAAAGGCACTTTATAATTTTATTATTGAGCCACTGCTTAAGTTAGAAGATGCTGAAAAGCATTTTCAAAAAAGTACTGAAAAACATACACCGACCATTAGCATCGGAATGTGTTTTGAAACTTTTCAGATTACACTGGAACAATATATTTCTTCTCTGCCTTTTAACGTGATTATCCGTTTTGGCGAATATCCTGAAATGCTTGATCAATTAGATAAAGGCATCCTCGATCTCATTATCACACCACAAAGAGGAAGTTCGCCCAACATTGAACACGAAGCATTTTCATCAGAAACTATTGTATTGGTTGGCGGCATTGATACCGACGATGAGCCATTTAAATCACTGGTGAAAATGAAGGATTTAGCTGAAATGGAAATCTGGCTGAAGAAACAAAAATGGTATGGTACGGCTGGAGATATGGAACACTTGCTGCGCTTCTGGCAATTAAACTTTGGAAAACATGCTGATTTCAGACCAAACTACATCGTTCCAAATTTAAACTCTATTGTGCGGTGTTTATCTGGCGGAAAAGGCCTGGCTATTATCCCCGATTTTCTATGCAAAAACGAAGTTGAGGAAGGAAAAATCAAAGTGATTTGGGATCAAGCGGAATTCTTGGGGGAAAAGAAATAATTTGTTTCTTTTGCTTTAGTAAACCAAACGTATTTCATTTTGAGCCAAGCCGCAGAAACCCTAATCAGTTTATTATTGCCAGAAGGCATTCTGGATTATTTCGAGTTAACCAAAGTAGATAAAGAAGGTAAGATGTTGAATATCTACCTCCAGGAGAAGAACAT